>CAYJJH010000037.1:0-1005 GCA_964370495.1 uncultured Prevotella sp. | reverse complement strand
TATGTTCACAGAGATTTACTACTTGCTTCTTTTCCTTGGTGGCATAGTCTACAGTGTAAGAAGTACCCCCGTCTTGCCCATCATAATAGCAAATTAGAAGTTCGCTGTT
This sequence comes from uncultured Prevotella sp., assembly GCA_964370495.1. GTDB lineage: Bacteria > Bacillota > Clostridia > Christensenellales > UBA1242 > RGIG8050. Next base: position 896 of record CAYJJH010000037.1, on the reverse strand, counting down.
ATTTACAAGGTAGCGGTTGCGTATGTGGTAAGCACCGGGGTGATAGTTCTCAGAAAGGTAAATAATATCATCAGCATTTTTTAGCAAAACATCTGCTACATGTGAAAGACGTTCCTTTACAGGGACAACACAAATAAGCTTTATATTATGGCTTTGTTTTTTACACTCAATAACAGCTTCGCCTGCCCATGTGTCAAACCCCTCCGCCATGCCCACAAGAAAAGTATTAAAACCTTGAGATATAGCTTCAAAAATAGCCGCAGATAAATTTTGACGCAAAACATCGAGCTTCACATTTTCGTCAAGCTTTATAGGGCGATATCCGCTGAATGCGACTGTTTTTTTTGTATTCATATTTCTCACAAGATGTTTAATCTATGTCTCACTTCTTGCAAAAAATATACATTGTTCTTATTAAAAATACAATAGATGCAAATATATGAATTTTACGAAATATCCAACAATTAACGTTGTCGTGCTTTAAATGTATTGCCTTGTATATGATTTTCAGTATCTTGCCACTGTCTAAAGTATTTTTCATATCGCTGCAAAGCCAAATCCCCGGCTACGCCAAAGGCATAAGCCGCTGTACGTTCAGCGTATTGTTGCCAATTACGGCCTTCTTTTGTTCTAATGGCAGGAGCGCATTCGGCTATGGCGTCCATGACGGCTTGGGGGCTATGACCGGTTGCTCTCATGCGCACGGCAATCATGGCGTCAAGACGTGAGAAGTCATCAATATTTAAGTGCTTGCGTATATCTTCGTAGTGAGTGTGATACGCAGCAGTAGCAGAGCCAGTAGGAAAATTCCGTATCTGATGGGGAGCGGGGTGTGTCTGCTTTTGCCTTTCCTGCTCTTCGTATTTCTTGGCAATCGCTCTGGCTGTGAGGTAAGC
>CAYJJH010000036.1:0-1052 GCA_964370495.1 uncultured Prevotella sp. | reverse complement strand
CGTGTTTTGTTGAACAATAATCGCATCTAATACGCTGTCAATCGAACCAATAGCAGTGTTTAACTCTTCTGTGGTTGCATATGTTTTTAGTTTTGTGAATTCAGGAAGTAATCCAGCACACACAAATTCTGCTGTACCATCAGTAACTATGCTGTTAAATGTTGTTGGATATTCAACATCTTCTGCTGCGGTAGTACCCTTTTTAGTACAAATGTACACGTAATTACCCTTAAATGCAACATTATCGTATGCATCTATTTCATACGAATTATTATATCCGTAATTATTAAATGTTTTACTCCTCTCTATTGGTCTGTCGGTAAATAAACCACTGTTTACTTTCGTGCATTCTTTACCGTTGTAAACATATCCTAAGGTAACATTTTTAATGAAGTTTCTATTGGCTACACTTCTATATTGGGTTTCAGTTCCGTGCATAGGATCGCTACTCGGTCCAAATACCATATAAGTGTTGGGATAGAGAAAATATGATAATCCACTATAATAGGTACTAAAAGTTAATATTTGGTTAGTACTATTCTTAATCATACAGAATGGAGATATGTATGCATTATCCATTACAGTGGGTCTTTCATAACCAATCCGTACAGATGCTACATCCGCTTCCGTAACATTGTAGAAAGATTGATTTCTACTAACAACTTCTGAGAATTTATTAGAAGTTGTAGGATTATAAAACTCTAATCTATTAGAATATAGTTTGTCAAATGCTTCTGCGAATCGTCTATATATATATTGGTATTTCCCCTCTTCACTTGTGATGATACTCTCTATAAGAGAGTTTGTCCTATATATATAACCACTCGTGTTGATTAAATCAACATTACATTCAATATTTTTGCTTATACCACTGGATTTAATAGGGTAATCGTAAACGATTGTTGTTATACCTTCTGTATCTGTTTCGTTTCTATATGAATATCCTGGAATATTAATTTTTGTATTGTTTCCGCTAAGATGTTCCAAATAAAATGGCTGCAATGAACTATCTTCATATTGAAGAACAATATTAGTGTTGATAATGTCTAACT
>CAYJJH010000035.1:0-1072 GCA_964370495.1 uncultured Prevotella sp. | reverse complement strand
TGCTAATACTGCTTACGAGGCTTTGCACGGAGATGTGCCAAATTTAGGTGATGTTGCATTGATTGATTGGTCTAAGGTAGGTGATTTCGATTTGCTGACTTATTCTTTCCCTTGTACTGATATTTCAAGCGCAGGACAGCAGAAAGGATTTGATGAGGATAGTGGCACACGTTCGGGATTGTTGTGGGAGTGTAAACGGGCTATCGAGACAAAGCGACCTAAGTATCTACTTATGGAGAATGTTAAGGCTTTAACCGAAAAAAAGTTTATGCCGACCTTTCGTAAGTGGCAAGATTATCTATCAAGTTTGGGGTATAGTAATTTTGCTCAGGTGCTCAACGCTAAAGATTTCGGAGTACCACAGAACAGAGAGCGTGTGTTTATGGTGTCTATTTTGGGTGATGATTGGTATAACTTTCCTAAGCCGATGAAGCTCACAAAGTGTTTGGGCGATGTGTTGGAGAGTGAGGTTGAGGAGAAGTATTACCTATCGCAAAAAATGGTTGATTGTTTTATGCGCAGGAACGAGGTAAACAAAGCTAAGGGCAACGGATTTAAGTTTAAGACTTCAAACATTGAGGGTGTTGCTAAAACAGTGCTTACTGCTGCAGGTAATAGACCTGATGACAACTTCATTATCCAGCGTGGCAGAGGTTTTAATAATGGAGGTGGTAACTTAGAGCCTAAAATTTTGGGATATACCCGAGATAACAAAGGTAAGGTATCAAGTTATCACGAAAAAGATTTAGCCAACACAATACACACCTCTACTGGTAGCGGTGGCAATACCGACCAATTTGTTGAGAATGATGCTTATATTCGTAAGCTCACGCCCAAAGAGTGTTTTAGATTACAAGATGTATCTGACGATGATATAGCAAAAATACAAAGTACTGGGATAAGCAATAGTCAACAGTATAAGATGGCAGGAAACTCTATCACGGTGGCGGTTCTGGTTGCTATATTTGAGAAAATGTTTATAAAATCACAAGTAAAAGAGACGTTATTTGGCTAACGTACACCTAAGTACGATACAACTAACTAAAATATAAAAGGTTACACCATCAATAAA
>CAYJJH010000034.1:0-1340 GCA_964370495.1 uncultured Prevotella sp. | reverse complement strand
TTGTTTTATTATTTCAGATTTTGTCCATACATCTTTAATATATCTTTGGGATATTTCAGAAAATAAAGAATGCATCCTTTCGTTAGGTAATTTTAATTCATCAAGCATATTTAAATTACCTAAAACAATATTATCTACAACTTGACTGTCAACAATTTCCACTACATCTAAAAAATTCATTATATGCATTTCATATAAATTCATAGATTTTTCTATATGAAAAATTACATCTATTGTTATATTTGAATTATATGTTTCGTTAAACGGCTGTAACTTTATTATATGAGTATCAGTTGTCATATTTGCTCTTTTGGATAAATTGTTCAATCAATAAAAAGATAATAACAAAAAGACTTGAGGTTGTCAAGTCTTTTTTGAAATTAATTTAAGATTTCTACACCTTTATCAAGTTCTTTTGTTTCTTTAAGAAGAAATTCATCAGTTTTATACTTATAAACTTCCCATATATTATTGATTACATTAATATCGCTTTCAATTCTGAAACAATATCCTTCAAAAGGTACTTTATTTTTACATTCATCATCGATTTTGAAATTACAATTATTAATTTTTTCGCCTAACCATGTTTGTAATTCGTCAGGCCAGATTATATAAAATGTACTATCACTGTCTTTATGATAAACTGATAATAAATTATTTTCTATAGCAAAATTTATAATTTCATTTGCTGTATATTCTCTAACATTACCCATCATATCAACATCAGTAATACGATAGATAAGGAATTTAAATTCCCCTTCAGCACACCCGTAATCATATCCTGATTGAATACAAGTATTTGTACCTGGATTGTACCCAACAGCCTCATAATAAATTGTCATACCTTTAACAAGATAAGGCTGGAAATGTTTTAATCCAAGAGTCCAAATTGTGTCTTCCTGTTTATTATCAATTTTACGGATAACTGTTCTTGAACTTGCTACATATTCATAATCGACTAATGGAATATTTCTAAATTTATACCATAAACGCTTGAAAAAGCCGATATCTTTATTATGAAGAAGATATCCAGCAATACCTGAAGTACCATGATATTTTTTACTTATAATGATATCAGTATTTGTCGACATATTAGTAATTCTTTCAAGACTTTTATTGATGTTTGGTGTATCTTTATGAAAATAGAATTGTCCTTCAACCATTCGTGAAATTTCTTTCTTTGATTGTGATTGCCCAGTCTTTAATCCATGTCCTTTCGTTTTTGGCGGTTCATATTTCATAAGAAATAAATTACCATTTACGGTATCAAAATCAACTACTGTACTATAATATAAACATTGTTTAATAACATCAAAATTTACTAACCCTTTAAATGACCA
>CAYJJH010000033.1:0-1490 GCA_964370495.1 uncultured Prevotella sp. | reverse complement strand
ACTTTAATCGGCGAACAGCCGAACCCTTGGGACCTTCTACAGCCCCAGGATGTGACGAGTCGACATCGAGGTGCCAAACTCCCCCGTCGCTGTGGACGCTTGGGAGGAATCAGCCTGTTATCCCCGAGGTAACTTTTATCCGTTAAGCGACGGCAATTCCATAATCTACCGCCGGATCACTATATCCTACTTTCGTAACTGCTTGGCTTGTAGGCCTTACAGTAAAGCTCCCTTATACTATTGCGCTCTTCGCATGGTTTCCAACCATGCTGAGGGAACCTTTGAACGCCTCCGTTACTTTTTAGGAGGCGACCGCCCCAGTCAAACTGTCCAGCACACACTGTCCACCACCCGGATCACGGCATGGTGTTAGAATCGGGAAAAAATCAGGGTGGTATCCCAACAACCGCTCCATTATGGCCAAAACCACAATCTCAAAGCGTCCCACCTATCCTGTGCAAACTTTTTCCTAAAACAATATGAACTTACAGTAAAGCTCTACGGGGTCTTTCCGTCCAGTCGCAGGTAATACGCATCTTCACGTATACTTCAATTTCGCCGGGTCCCCTGTCGAGACAGTGCCCAAGTCATTACACCATTCATGCGGGTCGGAATTTACCCGACAAGGAATTTCGCTACCTTAGGACCGTTATAGTTACGGCCGCCGTTCACTGGGGCTTCAATTCAATGCTTCGCTTGCGCTAACAAATCGTCTTAACCTTCCAGCACCGGGCAGGTGTCAGCCTATATACTTCCACTTCCGTGTTTGCATAGACCTGTGTTTTTGGTAAACAGTTGCTTGGGCCATTTTACTGAGACCTACCAACTTAATGGCAGGCACCACTTCTCCCGAAGTTATGTGGTCAATTTGCCGAGTTCCTTAACAAGGGTTATCCCGTCCGTCTTATGATTCTCTCATCACGCACCTGTGTCGGTTTGCGGTACAGGCACCTTAATACCCCTTAGCAGATTTTCTCGCCAGTGTGGATTCATAGATTTCCTTACTAAATTTCATTACCCATTTAACTTATGATTTGATAACCAGGCGTACTTCACTACCCAATCTCACTCGTTATTTGGCCCGAGATCTCCATCCCTCGGGGTCTACTATCCTCCTGTGTCCCTGCATCGGTCTTTATCGTATTACGGTGGTGCTGGAATATCTACCAGCTGTCCATCGGCTACACCTTTCGGTCTCGCCTTAGGTCCTGACTTACCCTGGGAGGACGAACCTTCCCCAGGAAACCTTGCGTATTCGACGGCGAAGATTCTCACTTCGCTCTCGCTACTCATGCCGGCATTCTCTCTTGTTTGCAGTCCACGACTCCTTACGGTATCGCTTCAGCCCGCAAACATTGCTCCTCTACCACATAGTCTTGCGACTATATCCTAAGCTTCGGTAATGTGTTTAAGCCCCGGTAATCTTCGGCGCACAATCACTCGACCAGTGAGCTATTACGCACTCTTTAAATGAGTGGCTGCTTCTAAGC
>CAYJJH010000032.1:0-1509 GCA_964370495.1 uncultured Prevotella sp. | reverse complement strand
CGTTATTTGATTAAATTATTAACCCCTGCACCGAGGATAATATCGGGCGAATAGAATTATGGAATTACAATTCAAAGCAAGACTAGAGAGGAGTCAAGTAGAAAGCCATATTAAGGCTGAGATTAAAGAGCATTTAGCAACGATAGACATACAGCAATTAGTAAAGTCTTCTATTGATTCAGCTATATCAAATAGGTTGGAGACCAAGATCGAGCAGCGATTGAAAAGTGGCTCTTTCCTTGAAAACATTGTTAAACACGTTCAAAAAAGACTTGCCGCTGATGTTGTGTTGGACGAGGTTATTAAGACCATCGACATGGTAGAATTGCAAAGTGAAATATCTAAAGTTATCGCAACAAAACTTCTGAATAATTATGGGCAATAAAAGAACACGTCCCCTTTCGCACCGACAACAAAGACGTGATTTTTAAATTAAAAATAAATGAAAAATAAATTACAAGCTCTCATAGCAGAGCAAAAAGCCTTGACGGCAAAATTCGAGGAGCTGCTCGAAGCGCTTCACTCAACTACCGAGGAATCCTCGACACTTGACCCTAAAAAAGTCTACATAAAAGGACACCCAACACGAGGTGCTGAGGTAATAAAAATATTGGAGGATTTGGGAGGGGTGAATAAATTTAATTGGGATGGGACACGCTCATGGATCATTTACCGTATTCGACACGAAGATAATGTAATACTATCTACTGCAATAGAGGATTTGAGGTACACGCCTTGTAATATTGAACTCCACCTACCCGAAGAGGTTAGTGAAGAAAATGCACAGACCACTGATATTAAAGTGGGTGATTGGATTTGGGTTGATAATATCCCGACAAGTAATACAATAGACTGCGATATAAGAAAAATAATCCACCACAACCCCCATAAGGTAGTTGAGATAAACAAAGATGGCGATATTTGCTTTGATGTAGCAGGTGAGAGTATGTTCATCAATCCATTGGAGGGTGACAAATTCCACAAAGTAGACCCACCAAAAGAGGAGGTTGAGTTGATTGAGGGAGAGGTGTATAATGTATTTGGGAATATTGTTATTTTCAAAAACAAGGGGGCTAATATACTGCATACTCTCTCTATATATAGGAAAGATGGGACACTATGCACAGATGAAACAAACGGATATGCAATAGACTTTAAAGGCGAATGGATAATCGCCACCCCCGAACAACGCAAACAGCTCTTTGATGCTCTCGAAAAGGCAGGCAAGTGCTTTGATAAAGAGAATATGAGGTTGCTTGATGTGGAGGAGTTTACATTGAAAGATGGCGACCCTTTTATTTGCAAGATGAATGGTAGGTTGTCGGTAGAGGTATTTTCTTATCATAAAGAGCCATTTGGAGTTGTAAGTTATAATAATTATACCTGCACACCACTATTGCCATTTAACGACCAAACAAAACACCTCATAGGCACAACAGACAGCCCCGACAAGTATTATAAATTTGTAGAGAAATAGAATGACAAATAAAATAACACAATCACAGCGTT
>CAYJJH010000031.1:0-2229 GCA_964370495.1 uncultured Prevotella sp. | reverse complement strand
TTTTATTTACAATACTGGTAGATATAAAATTCATAAGAAGTAGGCCTGCAAATACGGCAAATCCAATTCCAACATATAAAAATATTTCGGACAAAGTAACAAGAAGGTCATCAAATAAATTTATTATAGTAGATGCATTTATAAATACATCTAAGCCAAGATGGTTTGCATCTTCCCCAATAAGTGCATCTATGGATTGTTTTGATGCGTCATCAATAAATTCAACTAAATATCCATCAATACCTTTTGTATATTTATCATATGTGTCTTGGCTCATTGTATAATTACTGCCAAGTGAAAAACCTTTTTGAAATGTAATTTCGCCAGCAGGTATTGATTTTTTCCAGTCAAGGAAGAAGAAGTCTTTTACTTCTCCTGATGGATCATTATTAAAAGAATAAACCCATGTATTTTGTGGTACAACAAAAGTATCTAATGGAAGACTGTTATCAATATCAACATTGTAAAAATCTAGCCAAATACTATTATCATTTGATTCTGTATATAAACTTAGATTAATATTTGTTTTTCGGTATTCAGTTTTTTTTATTTCAAACTCTGTTTCGCTAAGATACATAAGTCTTACTGCTGTGTGATTGTAATAATATTCCATAAGTGGTTGTTGCTGATCAAAAGGAAGTTTGGAAATGGCGTCTTCATCGAAATCAACACCATTAGACACAATGCCAGATATCGTATATTCATCCGCTCCTAGTTTTATTTTTTGACCTAGGATATTATCTTCTGTTATTTTTTCAATATAATATTTTGTATTTTCAATTATATTATCTGCTATGTATCTGGAAATTAAAATCTCATTATCCGCAGGGGCAGAACCTTTTATAACTTCCAAATTCAAATCAGCAATATTTGTATTATATTTTGTTATTCCGCTGTGATCTATGTCTGTCCCGAAAGCATTGACAATATCAATTCTTGTTTCTTTATAGATAATAGGAAATTTTGATTCTTTGACTGCGCTTTCTATTTGCTTTTCTTGTTCGGTTGATATTAAATCTAATGCATCATAAGGCTTATTAGCAATATAATAAAAATCGCCATTACTTTGATTGATAGAATTATATATTGTATCGGCTTTATTATATGTACTAATTACATCTATGACGCCAAACATAGCAAATGCAATAAAAGAAAATAATATGGTAAAAATTAAACGAATGGGTTTAACTTTTAAGCTGCTTGCTCCGATTTTAAAACTGTCACGATATCTCATTTTTGATTTGATAAGATCAAGTTGTTTACCATTTTTACTGTAATCAAGTACATCAGTTTCTTTGCTGGACTTGAAGACAATGGCCTCGTTTTTATCTGTTATTCTTGCAGATTTTCGGATACTGTCATTTTCCGTTTTAGATACACTTATAAATGCATCTTGTGTTTTTATTTTTTTGGATAAGAAAGCTTGAAAAGACTTTATATCTTTTTCTGTCAACTTATGCCCTTTTTTAATATGGATAAGTTCTTCACCCACAAGGTTTATGCCTTCGGATAAATTTTTTCCTTCTGCTGTGGTTTTGGTAGTATCACTTATTATATTACCATCTTTAAGCTCTATAATTCTGTCCCCATAATCCATTGCAAATTCACGATCATGAGATACAATAATTACAAGTCTGCTTTTGCTAAGTTCCTTTAATGTTTCTATTACTTGTTGCCCTGTCACACTATCCAAAGCACCTGTTGGTTCGTCTGCCATGATTATTTTAGGATCTTTAACCAATGCTCTTGCTATTGCTACACGCTGTTTTTGTCCACCTGATAATTGGTTAGGCTTTCGCTTACCTAGCTCATTTAATCCTACCTCATCAAGTATTTTATTTACGCTTTCTTTATCTGCTTTCTTGCCTTGCAATTCAAGTGCTAAACTAACATTTTTTTCTACGGTAAATTCTTCTAATATATTATATTCTTGGAATATGAAGCCAATATAGGTATTGCGATAGCTATCAAAGTCTGAACTTCCAAAATCCTTGGAAGATCGTCCATTTATTTCAATATTCCCTTCATCAAATATATCAAGCCCTCCAATACAGTTAAGTAGTGTGGACTTTCCACTTCCAGATTTCCCAAGCAAGAATACAAGACCAGTATTTGGAAATTCCATAGATAATCCGTTAAGGGCGTTTACATATGTGCCTTTTCCGGTTTTATATTTTTTTACTATATTATTGACCTTAATCATAAGGTCAATATATCACATAAGAGAAA
>CAYJJH010000030.1:0-2284 GCA_964370495.1 uncultured Prevotella sp. | reverse complement strand
TAACAAGGTAGCCGTATCGGAAGGTGCGGCTGGATCACCTCCTTTCTATGGAGAAACAAGTTTTGAGATATAAACTTAAATCCAAGGTCGGTTATGGGATAATAAAAAATGAGAGTGTTGTTTAATTTTGAAGGTCTTTGACTAATTGATAAATCATAATTCATAATTGATAATTGATAATTGATTAGAGATTGATAATTTAATATAAATTAAATTATTGATAAGAAAGAACTTCAAAAGCACAATTTGATATGGGGGTATAGCTCAGCTGGGAGAGCACCTGCTTTGCAAGCAGGGGGTCAGCGGTTCGATCCCGCTTATCTCCACCACAAGACAGAAAATGAGAAATCAAAGGAAGTCTTGACAAAGGCTAAGGGAGAAAAACCAAAGCCGGCATAAGAAAAAGATATGGGCTTATAGCTCAGCCGGTTAGAGCGCACGCCTGATAAGCGTGAGGTCGGTGGTTCGAGTCCACTTAAGCCCACCAAAACACGTAAGAACGTGTTTAAGTGCACCTTGAAAACTGAATAAAGAAACAAAAAGCAAAAGTAATGACAATAGACAAAGAGGAAAATTTTAAGAAAGTCTTAAAAGTTTTCGTTTAAGGTAATTACTACAATTAATCGCAAGAAAGAAATAACCAAATGAGAAACCATATGGTCAAGCTACAAAGAGCACAAGGGGAATGCCTTGGCACCAAGAGCCGAAGAAGGACGCGACTAACTGCGAAAAGCCACGGGGAGCCGTAAGTAGGCATTATATCCGTGGATGTCCGAATGGAGAAATCCGGCTAGAGTCATGTCTAGTCATCATATACTGAATACATAGGTATATGAGGGGAACGGCCTGAACTGAAACATCTAAGTAGGGCTAGGAAGAGAAATCAAAAGAGATTCCGAAAGTAGTGGCGAGCGAAATCGGAAGAGGCCAAACCGTAAGTAGTAATACATACGGGGTTAGGACAGCAATATGTACACTGAAAGTTAGAAGAATGGCATGGGAAGGCCAACCGAAGAGAGTGAGAGTCTCGTATTCGAAAACAGAAAGTGGCTAGCTGAATCCAGAGTACCGCGGGACACGTGAAACCCCGTGGGAATGTGGGGGGACCATCCTCTAAGCCTAAATACTACTTGGTGACCGATAGAGAAAAGTACTGTGAAGGAAAGGTGAAAAGCACCCCGGGAGGGGAGTGAAAGAGAACCTGAAACCTTGTGCTTACAAGCACCGAGAGCCCGTCAATGGGTGATCGGGTACCTTTTGTAGAATGGTCCGGCGAGTAAATGTATCTGGCAAGGTTAAGCACTTAAGGTGTGGAGCCGTAGCGAAAGCAAGTCTTAATAGGGCGTATGAAGTCAGATGTATTTGACCCGAAACCGGGTGACCTATCCATGTCCAGGTTGAAGTGGAGGTAAAACTCCATGGAGGACCGAACCGACTCCCGTTGAAATGGTAGCGGATGAGATGTGGATAGCGGAGAAATTCCAATCGAACCCGGAGATAGCTGGTTCTCTCCGAAATAGCTTTAGGGCTAGCCTCAAAATAGATTACCGGAGGTAAAGCACTGAATAGGCTAGGGGCCGAGAGGTTACTGAACCTTATCAAACTAAGAATACCGGATAATTGTTTTTTGGGAGTCAGACAGTGGGAGATAAGTTTCATTGTCGAAAGGGAAACAGCCCAGACCCACAGCTAAGGTCCCAAAGTATAGTTAAGTGGAAAAGGATGTGGAATTGCCCAGACAACCAGGATGTTGGCTTAGAAGCAGCCATACATTAAAAGAGTGCGTAATAGCTCACTGGTCGAGTGATTCTGCGCCGAAAATTTAACGGGGCTAAACTATACACCGAAGCTTGGGATAGTACAATGTACTATGGTAGGAGAGCGTTGTGTAAGGGGAGAAGTCGTAGCGAAAGCGGCGGTGGACTTTACACAAGTGAGAATGCCGGAATGAGTAGCGAGAAATATGTGAGAATCATATTGGCCGAAAGTCTAAGGTTTTTGGAGGAAGGTTCGTCCGCTCCAAGTAAGTCGGGAGCTAAGGCGAGGCCGAAAGGCGTAGTCGATGCACATACGGTAGATATTCCGTAACCACCGAAGAATTTAAGTATAGGGACACCTGAGAAGGGCATATCCCGGGAGTTGGTTTTCCCGGGCGTAAGGGACCGAAATTAAGTAGGGAAGTATGTTTAGATTGGGGCGAGAAAAGCTATATGAATATTCAAGGTGCCCGTACCGCAAACCGACACAGGTAGACAGGAAGAGAATTCTAAGGCCAACGGGAGAA
>CAYJJH010000029.1:0-3130 GCA_964370495.1 uncultured Prevotella sp. | reverse complement strand
GGGGAACAAAAGAAGAATAATCGCAATTGTTCTTGGGATAGCATTTTCTGCTATCACAATTGTTTCCACTTCGCTTGCGGTATTTATCAAAAAACAAGATGACCTAGCCAACCAACCCGTGGTCGAGGCCGTAACCCATAATACTTCTGGAACGCTTGATGTTGTTTTACAGGCTAATAGTTTTTATAAAATAACATTAAATGGCGGTAAAGGAGATAATGGTTACTCACAGATTGGTGGGAAAGGTGCATCCCGAATTGGTTATGCAATAACAACTGATAAAACTGTAGAGGCGGAAGCAATATTGACCGTAGGTGGCGCAGCAGGAAATTCAAACAATGAATCATCTGCAGAATATGCACGATGGCATTCTGGGGCAGGTGGAGGAAGAGCCGAGTTTAGTTTTATAAATGCAGAATTACCAACTGGGACAAGTGCGGGAGCTGGTATCGCGGGCGGTGGCGGCGGTGGCGGCGGAGTAGGTAGTCAGCACTATGATAGATATTGGACGGAAATTCATACTAGAAAAGAAAAAAGGACACGGCAGGTAGGTAGTGGTAAAAATGCATATACTGAAACATATTATGTAGATGTCCCTTATGATGTTCCAAAACAGGAATTAGATAAAAGGCATTATTATGCTGGTACAAATGGACAAAGCTCAAATGGTATTGTTGGTAATAATGCTACGGGCGGGAATATGAATGGAGGCTCTACTACTACAAATAAGCATCACTGGAGTGCATATGAGGCAACTAACAAAGAGACTACTTATTATTGGGGCTGGGGAGGTACCGGCGGAGGTGGTGGTGATGGTTTTGAGGCTGGAGCCGGTGGTGCAGCTGGAAGTATGTGGGGACATGGTGGTAATGGAGGTAATGCTGGATCATCTTCTACTAATACATATGTAAATCCTGATGACGGTCATAGCAATGCTACTTCGCGCGTGGGTAGTGTAATTATTTCTCACGTAGGGACTTGGACAGAGCCAAAAGGAAGTACAACTAATTATCCTGTAAAAGCAATTACGACTGCTGGAAAAGACATATTTCCAAACAGTTCTTTCTGGTATAGTATAGACAATGGAGTTTCTTATACGCAGACCGCTCCAAGTAGATCAACGGCTGGAACAACTAATGTAAAATGGGCGATAGCGGAATCAAAAGAGAATGCTAAAAGTAAGCCTTATGCAACAGGTGAATATAAACTTATAGTAAACAAAATAACTGTGGAATGGAATAAGAAAGGGATTAGTGGAAGTAGCGTTACATATAATTCAAATCTAAGGCAATTATTTACAGGGTCTGCGGATATTAATTTACATGATGCAACTATGACCTTTGGAATAAGTAAATCTTCAACAAATACTAATCAGATGATAAAAGAAAGCAGTGATTTAGCAAAACTTCTAGTTAGTGATGTGGGAACATATTATTTATGGTACAATATAGGAACAAACAATGATTCTAATCTTTTAGGGGCCAGGGGATGGACATACTCTACTATATCAGCAGAAATAACGAAAGATACTCTAGTTTGGAATAGGGGCACTATACAAGGGAGAGAAGCATTAATATTTGACAAAGATCTAGGACTCCAAAATCTTTTTAAAGGTGTTACAACTGTTTCAAAATATACCATACCTACTTCCACAAGGTTTCGGGTTACAATGAGTCTTGATTCCGCGGAGGATGGATATAAAGATTATGGTGGTGAATATGTTGATGATGTAACTAAGTTTAAAGGTATGTATGGTGGAACGTATTATTTATGGTATAAACTTAACAGTGGAGAAAGTCCAAACAATAACTTTGAGTCGTCTAAAGAATGGAAATATTCTGGAGTGTCTACAACCATTGGTCGTTCTACTGGTAATTTTTTAAATACTATAACAGAAGTAACTCAAAGTGAAAGATGGGTTTATAATGCAAGTTCGGGGCAAATACTTAATGGTAATGTAACGTCGACCTGGGGTATTGATGTTGCTGAATTAGAATATGTATTTACTTATAAACCAGCTTATCCTGTTGATGCAGAAGTTGAGGTTTATACCCAGTTTGTAAAAGATGCTATTGATAATGGTCAAATAAAATTTAGTCAATCAGGTTTATATAATGTACTTGTTAGATGGGAAACTAATGCAAATGTTGAAGGTGGTTACAAAAAACTTTTAGGTGATCCGTTAGTAGGTGAATACCCTAATGAAAGAGCATATAAGTTGTCGGAAAGCGAGCCTAATGAAGATGTTTTCCAAGTCAGTGGGGGGTTTAAAATTGGGCAGCTAGAGGCAACAAGTTCAGAATTTCATATTTATGGGCTTGATATTCAAGGAGATCAAGATTGGAAATATTATAATGGAATAGAAGGTTATCCAATGATTACCAATAGTGATAATTCAATAAAGGTTAAAGTTAAAAGTACTAACCAAGATATCACAAATGTTTTAGGAGTTACTGAAGCTTATACTTTTCGTAAAGTAATTAGTATGAGAGAGGATGGTCCGGATGGAATGTATTCATATAGTCAGGAACTTTCATATTCGGACTTGATAGCCAAAAATGTTGGAAAATATTATTTATGGTTTGAGGTGCCAACAAGTAATAATATAAATGGAGGGAATGTTGTATATAATCAAACATTTACTATTACACAAAAACCATCTGATGAATTAGAGTGGTCGGGTCTTATTGTTCCAGAAAATTACGTTTATAATGGTAATTCTGTGGGGATTCATATTATTGAAGATAGTATATTAAATGAAGAAGGTAAAGTTATCAATTCTGTCGGGGAAGTAATAAGTGATGTTAATATTCCTAAATTTATGCCAAATACAGATAGAACTTCTTCAAATTTACAACCAGGAGACGTATTTGATGTTGAATATAGTTTAGGTATTTTTAATGAAAGAACAGGAGAATTTATTATTGAAGGATTGTGGCAAAAAGAAATTCCTGAGGCAGTAGAAGTAGGAAGTTATTACCTTTGGATTAGATGGTCGGGTAGTCAAAATGTAGAAGGATCAAACGGGCGAATGGTGGGCTTTGTCCCATTTGAAATTATAAAGAAAAATAATTTTGATGATTTAACTTTTACTGGTGTTACAAAAAACCAAGATAGAAGATTTGATAAT
>CAYJJH010000028.1:0-3158 GCA_964370495.1 uncultured Prevotella sp. | reverse complement strand
TAAAAGGCTTCTTGAAATAATTTATATTTCTAGATCTCTTTTTTTATAGATTGTGTGGCCGATGAATAACGCCGCGATATAAACAAGAACATACGCAATAAGACTTAGCATTGTGGTGGAAGAGAAGCTAATGGCTTCTGCTGGGTTTAGCATAACAAAAGGCGAGAAGTATGTTAGCAAGTCTGCTTTGCTGGTTAGTAATTCTCCCAGGTATCCAATCATATAACTTGCAAGTACAACGGACGAAACAATAGAGCCTGATCCAAGTTTGGATTTGATGCCAGCAAGCATAAATCCAATGCCACCAAAGAACAGTGCAGCGAAACCGCTAACAAATGCAATCGTAATAATGTTGCCTAAAACAAAGGTGGTTCCTCCGCCAATAAAACCGCAAGCAATAGTTGTAAGTATTGATCCTGTTAATACTATTAAAATGGCGATCAAAGATGTAAGATATTTTGAAATATATATTTCGGATCTGCTTACCGAAAGAGAGTTTAGAAATTCTATAGATTTTGATTTTTCTTCTTTTGTAATTAACCCAGCAGAGAAGGTCGCAGCAAATATCGAAATAGCAATTAAAATGATATTAAAAATCATACCAAAGTATGTGACATAGTTGGACATATCTGAAAATTTTTCCATACCCATAAATTGTAATAATTCTTCTGGCATTGCATCAAACTCTGCTTGAGCCAGGTCTTGTATAAATGGGAACAGTATCATATATAATGTCATTATCAAAAAGATGGCCACGCTCCAGCCTACTATTACTTTTCTTTGTGTCATTAAATTAAATGAGCATAATTTGAAAATGTTTTTGAATTCTATGTTTTTCATGGTTTTCTTTGCTTCCATTTTATTTACTCCTTTTGTAATATGAAATGAATTCATCTTCTACGGTTTTGGCCTTGATTTCAAGACTTTCTAATTTCATCTTTGCAAGGTTTTTTATAAGAGCATTAATGTCACCTTCTACCTCGTAACTTTCTGAAGTCCCATCTTTTGTAGTATAGGAAACAATTTGTTTGTGTTTGATTTTTACATCTTTCATGTCGAAGTAATCTGCGATTTTGCTGTCCATTATGATTGCGACTTTATCACAGTATTTTTCAATCTCCATTAAGTTGTGGCTGGACAAGAAAATTGTTTTGCCCGCTTTTTTCTCTTTAAGCAGTAATTCAAAAAACTTGTTTTGCATAAGTGGATCCAACCCGTTTGTTGGTTCATCAAATATTAGCAGTTCGGCATCTTTAATAAACCCTTGGATTAATGATAGTTTCTTTTTATTCCCAAAGCTAAGTTCGTTTATTTTTTTTGATAAATCAAGTTCGAAATAATCACTGAGTTTCTTCATATTCTCGATTGAAGTTTGCGTGAATCCTAATGCAAATTTCAATAATTGCTCGCATGTGATGTTTTCGTAAAAAGAGGATTCGCTGGGAATGTAACTTATCTTGCTTTTTATTTCTTTGTTATCTTTCATGCTATCAAGACCCAAAACCTTTATTTGCCCTTGCGTTGGATTTATCATATTAAGAATGGCTCTAAGTGTTGTACTTTTGCCTGCTCCATTTTTACCAACAAAACCAACAATCTGTCCTTTTGGTATGACAAGATTTATTCCGTTAACAGCGGTGAAGTCTCCATAGTTTTTAACCAGATTATCAATTTCTATTGCGTGCATAAAATCCTCCACTTAAATAAATATTCTCGTATCTTTCGGATGTGCCTTTGATTTTATAATTATAACATATCCAAAAAATAATATATAACAATTAAAAGGTAGGATTTTTGGAAATACTTAATAATAGTAAAATGAAGCCAAAGATTGAATTGACACTTGCTTTGATATGCAGGTACATTTAATTAGATTTTAATTAAAAAATAAAGGGGTGTAAAAATGGAAAAATATACTAAATCAGCATTGGTAACAGGTGGAGCAAAAGGGATCGGCGAAGCAATTTGCAAAAGACTCTCACGGGATGGATTCGCAGTAGCAGTAGCAGATCTAGATTTGGTTAACGCGAAAAAAGTAGCAGACGAAATCAATAACAATGGTGGCAAGGCCATCGCATTAAAACTTGATGTTTCTAGCCGTAAAGAAGTAACAAAAGCCGTTGAGGACACTTACAAAGCGTTCGGTGACTTTAACGTAATGGTAAACAACGCAGGAGTATGTTTGAATACACCTGTTGGTGAAGTAGACGAAAAAGAATATTCTTTGATTCTTGATGTCAATGTTGGTGGTGTGGTTTGGGGTATTCAAGCAGCCAGCAATAAGTTTAGAGAACTTGGTCACGGAGGTAGAATCATCAACGCAACATCACAAGCGGGTGTTGATGGATATCCAGGTCTTCCAATGTATTGCGCAAGTAAATTCGCGGTTAGAGGTCTTACACAGGTAGCAGGCAGAGATCTAGCTCCACTTAAAATAAATGTTAACGCATTTGCTCCTGGTATAGTAAGAACACCAATGCTAGAAGGTCTAGCTCAAAAAGTTGCGGATGCAGCGGGCAAAGATCTTGACTGGGGCGTTGATCAATTTGTGCCAGGGATCGCTCAGGGCAGAGTAAGCACATCCGAAGAAGTAGCAGCAGGCGTTTCATTCCTTGCTGGCCCAGACTCCGAAGTTATGATCGGACAAACCCTTATCATCGACGGTGGCATGGTTTTTAATTAAGAATGTAAATGTAGTGTCTTTTCGTAATATTTGAATGTATAAAATTGGATAGATGTAAATCTAATATTTATATCTTTTGTATGACGAAATTAACTAATCAAGTTATTATATAATATGGACATTAAGATTAAAAATGTAGATGGTGGGATAGATTTTCATAATTGTGTTCGTGGGGTTTTGAAACAGGATGATAAATTTTTAATTATGAAGGTCAATGATGCTGAGTATTATCATTTGCCCGGTGGACATATTATGTTGGGTGAAACCTCGGATCGGGCTTTGGTTCGTGAGATTAAAGAAGAAATAGATGTTGATATAAAAGTAGAGAAGTTGTTTTGTATCTCTGAGGAATTTTATGAGAAGAAGGGCAAGTATAATCAGTCTTTAATTTCTTATTATAATGTATCTAGTGATACAAAAATAAATGAAGGTGTTCGTATGGAAACGGACAAAGGATGCATAGTTAAAAATGAAT
>CAYJJH010000027.1:0-3613 GCA_964370495.1 uncultured Prevotella sp. | reverse complement strand
ACTAACTTGTCAATCTGCCTAAGCATAAGCTTACCCGCTTGCACAGATTCTTTCTCTGGTGCAAAAGGTGAAAGCCCTGCGGCAATAAGGTCAGCATTTACAAAGTCATGCAACTGCACCATTGGGGCCTGCTAGTATGTAGATGCTTTTGGGCAATTACTATTTTTCTTAATTTTTTAAAATATTGGGCTAGGGCAATGTTCTAGCACGCTAATAGCCTTCCAAATCCATAATTGTTCCTGTGTTCTTATTTTTTCTTTTTATCAAAAATAAAGCTTCGTCTCTTTTTTGTTTACTTGAGAAGTATGCTCCCCTTGATCCAAAATCTCCATGCAAATATAACTCTGTCCCTCTACCTCTAGATGCGCTATCAATCGATGATAGTGAAAATACAGATGGTGTCATGAGGTCAAATATAAATCTCAATGTTATATAATCAGAAATTGTATAGCTCTGCATATCAGCTGGAATCACAACATGATTCTTTTCTAGGCTTACTACGAAACATAAATATTTAACTGCTAAACGCATTGCTATTGCGATTGTCAAAACAAAGATAAAAACAACTCCAATTAAGCCAATGAAATGTCCGAAATCTGGATTATCACGCATCACTGCAATTCCCCAAAAAGTTATAACAATTGTAGATACAGACTTTAGCGCGAAGGGAACACATCCTTTTATATCAACAACCCTGATAGCATCACCCTTTAAATATCTAATTTTTAGGAAAAGATAATAAAACAAAGAAATAAAAATAATAGGTAATAAAATTATGGCTCCAACAATATATACTAATCCGAGATCATCAGATTTTGATTTTTTAGCCATGCTTATTCTCCTTATGAAAATGTTTTTGTTATCAAAAGAGTTTTTTACGATAGATAAAAATTAATCTATTCTGTATTACATTGATTCTGAAATTCTGTAAGATCTATTAGCAAGTTATCAATAAAATTATATAGATGGGATTATTGATTGGAACTAAACACTTTCTCCATGCTGTAATTTATCCCTCGTTCTTGAGAGAAATTCTTTAGAGAATCTAATGATGAAAACATATTTTTAATATCACAGATCGAGTTACTATTTTGTTCCCAAAAATATACATTATATTTATCCTTTTCACACCATACGTCACATTTAAATTCATAGCCATTGAACTTGTATCCTTCAAAAACCGTGTCAGTTGATTTATATATCCATAACTTTGTGAACGGTGAGAATCTATTTGAATATCTAGCATGAATCTTGTATGCAAGATAGTTTGGTAAATCGTGTAACATATTGCTTATTGAAATAGCGTTTTGTAAGGTATCATTTTTTAATAGTTCTGCATGAAATTTTTCCATAATGATATAATCCATTGTTCTACCTCGCAAAAATTTTATCAACTTCAGGTACTGTCTCAAGATAGATATATTATCTATGTTATTAGAAGACAAAATACTTTTTTCAATCCACTTGGTTATAGATAACTCATCGTGCTTAATAGCAACTGCGGGTATTATTGTAACAAGAGACATAACTTTATCTTTCGTGTCTGTATTCCAAGAACTAGAATCAGGGCGTTTACTATTATCAAGTGGAATATAAACAATTTTTTCTACTAAATACCCCTCTTGCGTTAATTTTTCATAATATCTCGGGAGTTGATTAATCATATCTAGTGCATTATTAATCTTATTTTCTATAATTATAGCTCGTTGAGTGACATTGTTTTTGATAAGGATGTCAATCTTACTTTCTTCGCGAATAACCATTGCCCCTCTATAGTGTTGAGGTGCTAAGCCAAGCATTTCAATAAATAAATTCAAATATAAACTATTTTCATGATGCCCACCATTCGGATCCAAAAATGCATTTAAAATATCACTATGATAATTCTCTAAGTAGTATCTGTCAGAAACTAAAGTGAATACATTAAAACCTAATGGTTCATGCTGTTTTTGGGCTTCACAATAATCTTTGCAAATTTGATTTGTAGTAGTACATAACACATTAAGGGCGTTGACATGATTTTCGCATAAATTACCCCATCTATCATTGAAACATGTTAATTTTTTAATATCAAAAACTTGCATAATATGACACTCAAAAATATGTTACAAATGAAAAGCTATAACTATATATAACAGGTTGCTATTCTTCTAACTCTCTACTTCTTTTGCGAATTTCTTTTTTAGTGTCGTAGTGTTGTCCACTGCGGATAAATTTAATAAAAACATAAGCAATTAGTGCTGAAATGAGCGTACCGAATATAGCAAATACGATAGGTGTTTCAGCGACAATAAAGTTCTGTAAAATGCCACCTAAAAAAGTACTACCTAAAATCGTTGCCTGACCAGAAATAGTAGCTAGTAGTGCCCCAACGCTTGTGTAGCCAATTACAGCAGCAATTATAAGTACCCCCCAATTACCTAAAAGACCTACTCTATCTTTTTTACTGTCATTTTTTTGATATTTTTCTATGTCGCTTTCTGAAACTTCGTGTTCTAAAATATCATTGAGGTCGAATTCTGTAGTTACTGCATCGTCATTATTTTTTGATGATTTATTCTGCATAGTTGTCTCTCCATAATAGTTAATCAAGTGGCGAGTTATACAAATGCACTTTGTAATACAACTTTTAGTGCTCGATATAATGAAACAAAGGATTTTTCAATAGCTAAAATAAGAGCTTCAGGTAATGAATTGAGATTGTTATCTAATTTAAATCCATATAAAGCGCCAAGAACAGTTAAAATAGGCATAATGTATGGTCCAAGAAATGGTATAAATAAGAGTGATCCACCAAGTATTGCTCCCACGGCTACGCCGATGGCAGTTTTGGGGTTATTTGCTAGAAACTCTATGATTTTACATATAAGTATTTTTCCGTAATAAATAACTTTACCGCCAACTTTTTCAGCTTTTTCAGCAAATTCAATCAGCCTATCTGAAACTTCGCGGGGAAGTCCTTTTTTGCAAAGCCATGCTCCCAGCTTGTCATATGTAATATTTTGATATTTTTCTTGTGTTTCTATGACTTCAAGCATGCTATCGTCAAAAGTGCTTTCTACAGTTTGGGAGTTCAAATTTGTGAGGTAATCTTTTATGTTTGACATAAATCCTCCTAAGAACAGTTGACTTGTGCTAAATGTTAAAACAATAAACACAAATGTTGATTATTTACGTTTTCATACTACGCGCAATAACTTAGGGTTTCAAGTTATTAATTAAAAATTTATCCTTTTAAAGCAAGGTTATGTTGAGATTTGCTTTAACTTATTGTGTGATGCGCTCATGTGTAAAATACAAGTTACTGATACTGATATTGCATCCATCTGTACTTTGCATGTTTATGATTTTAAGGATGTCGCCGCTGTCTTTTATGTGCAAAGTGTGTTTCCGTGTACCCCGATATTAAAAAAGTGTTGTTCTATAGCTTTTCCAACACCGGGGATGCGTTTTAAATCATTGGGAGGAATGTGTTGTATCTGTTTTGTCTGTTTCATTATGGCTCATGGTGTATAATGTTTGAGGTTTTGTTTCGCTGCTTGGTTGTAAATACTTAGTGCCTGTGCCGGTGAGAATCCATGCAGGGTTAACACTTAATTTGAAGAGCAAGATG
>CAYJJH010000026.1:0-4230 GCA_964370495.1 uncultured Prevotella sp. | reverse complement strand
TGGTGTCAGCGACAGGACTTGAACCTGCAGAAACTGGTTCCTAAGACCAGCGCGTATGCCAATTCCGCCACGCTGACAAATCGACATATATATAGTATATAACAACTTATATGATTTTGCAATTTAATAAATTAGTTTCTTAATAAAGATTTTTTAATGTATACTATACCTGTGAATTCGAAAATTTTAATTGGTTTATCCTGGCCTTATGCTAATGGCAAATTACATATTGGTCATATAGCATCATCTTTGCCAGCCGATGTCATAGCAAGATACTGGAGAGATAATAATGCAGATGTAAGCTTTGTAAGCGGAAGCGATTGCTTTGGCACACCAATTTTGGTTGCGGCCAAACAAGAAGGCACTACCCCAGAAGAGATCGCAAACAAATATTTTGAAAGCCATAAAAGTGATTATCTTAATCTTATGTTCACGCATGATAATTATACAAAAACATTAGCACAAAACCATTTAGACTTTTGCAGAGATTTTCATTCTAATATGTATGATACAGACAATGTCTTCGTAAAAGAGGTTACACAACTATACTGCCCTAACTGTAAACAATATTTGCCTGATCGTTATGTAGAAGGTATTTGTCCACACTGTGGAAAGCCCGCCAAAGGAGATTCTTGTGATCACTGTGGCAAGATGCTAGAGCCCGAAGAACTTAAAGATCCAAAATGTAAACTATGCGGAAGTACACCTGTATTAAAAGATACTAAACAAATCTATTTATCTTTGTCTAAGTTACAACCACAAATAGAAAAAAACGCAGCGGACAAATCAAAAGATTGGACAAATAATGCCATAGGTATGACGCAAAAATATTTGAAAGAAGGTCTAATTGACCGTGCGATCACCCGTAATATTAAATGGGGAATAGATCTACCTGAAAGCGCAAATAAAATGTTAGGCGACACCACGGATAAAAAAATATATATATGGGCAGAAAACGTACTCGGCTATTTATCTGCCACAAAGGAAATAAAACCCGACTGGCAAGAGTTTTTAATTGATAATACAAAATCCAATAAGATTCATTATTATGTACATGCAAAAGATAACATCCCATTTCACAGCATAATTTTACCTGGACTTCTTCTTGCAAACAACAAAGAGAAATGGCACTTGCCCGATAAAATTATCAGCAGCGAATACATAACAATGAACGGTAAAAAAATATCCAAATCATCGGGGAACTATATTACAGCCGAGCAACTTATAAATAACTTTGATGTAGACTTTATCCGTTATTACCTGCTTAGAAACATAAGTGATAAAAAAGATGCTAACTTCTCTTTTGAAGATTTTGTAAACACAATAAACGGAGAATTGATAGATAACTTTGGAAATCTTATAAACAGAACACTTACATTTATAAAAAACAAATTTGATAATCAAATCCCAGAAATGGAGCCTAACAAAACAATTACAGACCAAATAAAAAATACAACAAACGAAGTAAATAAAAATATTGAAAATGGATACTGCAACAAAGCACTACTATCCGCAATGGAACTTGTAGCTTTTGGCAACAAGTGGTTCAACGATCTTGCCCCATGGAAAACATTAAGCAAACAAACCATAGCAGAATGCGTAGAAATAATAAGGGCCTCTTGCCAGTGTCTAAAATATTTTATACCTAAATCTACTATCAAGGTTCTTGATTGGATAAAAACAAACGAGCTTGGTGAAATTGGGGTCTTGTTCAAAAAACTTGATTTAACCGAAATAAAGGAGCGAAAATGGAATTAAGAAATATCAAAGGTGCCAGCGACTTTAGCCCAGCCGAAATGATAATAAGAAACAAAGTGGTAGACACATTACGAAATAATTTTGAACTTTATGGTTATCAACCAATTGATACTCCAATGCTAAATTATCGCGAACTTTTAACCTATAAATACACTGACAGCGCAGAAATAGTAAAAGAAATATATAACCTATCTGACCAGGGCGAACGCGACCTTGGACTACGCTTTGATTTAACAGTTCCTTTTTGTAAATACATATCTCTTAATCGTGGCATGAAGTTACCATTCAAAAGATATGAAATTGGAAAAGTTTTCCGTAATGGCCCTGTTAAATCCGGCAGACTTCGAGAATTCATTCAATGTGATATTGATGTAGTAGGCGACAAAAGCAGAAACATCGAAGCCGAACTTATCGAGCTTGCAATCAAAGCCTATACAGAACTTGGCATAAATGTAATTATTGAAATCGGCAACCGTAAATTACTTTTATCTTTAATAAAATTTATTGGGGCAACCAAACACTTTGACGAAATAATTGGCATCATTGATAAAGTAAAAAAAGTAGAGCCATCCCAAACACTTACCAGTCTTAAAAAATATTTAACTGTGGAGCAAGCAGAAATGCTTATTAAATATATTAACCTTGATCTAACTGCTCTTGAAAAGATACTCGGGGATAATGAAGGTATTACGCAAACCAAGGAATTATTTGCTATGTTATCTAAACTTGGTCTTGCAAGCTTTTGCAAATTTACACCATCACTCGCACGCGGACTTAATGTATATACTGGCGCAGTATGGGAGGTCTTCGATGCAAGCGGCATCTATACATCTTCACTTGGCGGCGGCGGCAGATACGATGATATTATCACAAACTTTCTTTCTAATGGCGTGGACTACCCCGCTGTTGGTATGTCATTTGGTCTTGAACCTATTTCCGCTCTGCTTGGCAAAAAGGAAGCCAGCAACCCAATTAAGCTTTTAATAATGCCAATGAATACAGAAGAACAATCCACTTTGCTAGCGCATAAATTAAGAAGCAACCAAATTTCTGTTATGAAATGGACAGCCAATGCAAAGGTTGGAAAAGCACTTGAATACGCCAATGCTACCAAAATAAATTTCGTAACCGTAGTTGGTGAAAATGAAATAAATACAAATACTATTCAAATAAAAAATATGATTTCATCTGAGCAAAAACAATTTAGTCTAGATGATATACCTGCAATTATTAACCACATAAAATAACAACATAAACAACATAAAGTATCATTAATATGATTCCCCAAATTTTTGATGTTTTTTTGCTGATTAAAACTGGCAATAACGCAAGCAAACTGACTAACATAATAAACGGCAAAGATAACATCAATGTTGTATATGATATAACCAACCCACCAGATACCAATCCCGAAAGACCAAGTAACATAGTGCAGTTAAGAATACAGGATCCTACAATATTACCAAAACCTATTTTGCTTTGTTTGTTTTTAACGGCTGATATAGCAATAAAAAATTCAGGCAATGATATCCCGCCCGCCACCAATACTATTGCCATAATGTTTTGTGGAACATTAATAACCTGTCCAAGTGCTAAACTTTGTGACACGACCAATCCAGAACCCACAAGCAACATACATACGCCCAGTACAACTAAAAGCCAAACCGGAACCTTGCTTTTTATTTCTACCACTAACTCTGCCAAATTTGTTTTCTCTTTTTTCTGAAGCTCTGGATTATTAAAGACCAAAAAAACTGCAAACATTAAAAACAAAAATATACACTCGCCCACACCAAGAAAATTATTAAGTGAAAATATTATAACTAACCCCAATACAATAAACAAAAAAAGACTTTGCCACAGCATTTCATTTCTTTGAATATGCACCCGCTTACCCAATAAATAAATCGCCAACACAACACAGATATTAAATATCATACTGCCTATCGCACTGCCTATACTTAGATCCATATCCCCTGACATAGCGGACAAAAGCGACACTATGGTTTCTGGCAAGGTAGTTACCACGGTCATAAGCGTAACACCAATATAAAAATCCGCCATACCTGTGCGCTGTTTAATTATACCCGCAAAAGTCATAAGAAAATCTGCGCCCTTAATGCACAGATAAATTCCTAATATAAAACCTAATACGGCCGTTACTGTCAGCACATAATATATATATGTTAATTATTTCTTAAATGTATCTACAATATAATTCGCTACATCATCAATTGTCTTTATAGTTTCTAACGATTCATCCGCGATACTCATGTTATATTTTTCTTCAAGTCCCATCATAAGTTCAACCATATCCAAACTGTCCGCGCCTAAATCTTCTTTAAGCTTTTTGTCAGCTGTAACTTCTTCAAAACTTTTCCCAAGTTGTTCCGCTACGCCTTTTCTTATGCTTTCAACAATTTCTTTTTTTTCCATAAAACATTATCCCCCAATATACACACTACGGTCAAG
>CAYJJH010000025.1:0-4248 GCA_964370495.1 uncultured Prevotella sp. | reverse complement strand
CTAATTCTTGTAATTCAGCATCCGCAGCTAATTCACATTTGTTCATAAATACAACGATGTATGGAACACCAACTTGACGAGCAAGTAGGATGTGTTCTCTTGTTTGTGGCATTGGACCATCAGTAGCCGCAACAACCAATATAGCGCCGTCCATTTGTGCAGCACCAGTAATCATGTTTTTAACATAGTCAGCATGCCCAGGACAATCAACATGAGCATAGTGTCTATTGTTTGTTTGATATTCTACGTGCGCTGTGTTAATTGTAATTCCACGCGCCTTTTCTTCTGGAGCCTTATCAATTTCATCATACTTTGCAGCGGTAGCGTTACCGTCCAAAGCTAATGTGGTACAAATAGCCGCGGTTAATGTTGTTTTACCGTGGTCAACGTGTCCAATTGTCCCAATGTTTACGTGGGCTTTACTCCTGTCAAATTTTTGTTTTTCTGCCATTTCTTAAAATCTCCTTTTTTTTATTACAAAGTCTTTTATTATGCGATATAATCGCGGACTATGTCAACATTATTTTTTATATTATTTCATAGACATTTACATTCATTTATTATATTTATGTATTATGGAAAATTTTATATATAATGCCCCACCAGAACTTGTATTCGGTGAAGGAACAGAAGAAAAACTGCCAGAACTTATAAAGAAATATGGCGGAACAAATGTTCTTGTTCATACAGGAGGAAACAGTTTAGAGAAAAATGGCTATCTACCAAAAATACGAAAGATATTAAATGATGCAAATATAGTATTTACAGAATTATCTGGCGTAGTGCCAAATCCGGTTTTATCCCAAGTACTTGTTGGCATAGATATATGTAAACAAAAAAAATGCGACTTTGTTCTTGCGATTGGTGGAGGATCTGTTATAGACAGTGCCAAAGCAATTGCAGCAGGATTTTATAGCAATGATGTTTGGAACGATTTTTATATCAAAGGTATGCCAGTAGAAAAATCATTGCCACTTGGCGCAATCCTAACAATCCCAGCAGCAGGCAGCGAAGTAAGTGCATCTTCTGTAATTACAAATGATACCACTATGCAAAAACGCAGTCTTGTTGCACCAGCCCGTGTTTATTGCAACTTCTCTATTGTAAACCCAAGCGTATGCGCGTCTGTTCCAAATTTTCATTTAGCCAGTGGAATCGTAGATATGTTGGGTCATATAATTGAAAGATATTTCTCTTTAACCGAGAATACAGAACTTATTAATGGTATGGCAGAATCTGCTATGCGAACAATTATTGAACAAGGAAGAAAGGCTTATCAAGACAGAAAAGATATGAATGCATTAGCGGAAATCGTACTTGCTGGATCTATTGCTCATAATAACAGCCTTGGCATAGGCAGAATTCAAGATTGGTCATCACATAAGTTAGAACACGAAATGAGCGCTAAATGGAATATCTCACACGGAGCAGGATTAGCCATCGTCTACCCTGCTTGGCTTAAATTCTTAAAAGCACATGGAAATGAAAAACAACAAGCCGTACTTAACAGATTTTTCAAAAATGTTATAACTCTTCCAAAATTGGAACAATTCTATAAAGATCTTGAAATGCCAAAAACGCTTAGCAATCTTGAAATAAATGCAACAGAGGAAGATATCAATGATATGGCCGAAGCCGTATTATTTGCTGGAAAGACACTTGGAAACTTTTATAGTTTATCTAAAAATGACATAGTTGAAATTTATAATATGTGTAAATAAGAATTAAAGATTTCCAGCTGTTTTATTATATCCGGAATTATTGGCATCAAATATTTCAATGCCCATTTTTTCGATATGATCCATTCTGTAGTCATTGCCAAGCTCGGTTGCCGTAAGAACTTTTACATCTATACTATCGCCCTGTAAAAAATCTTTTGCAATGCTTTCCACATCAAAATGTTTTTTTATTCGAGATATAAGCGCTTTGGCTTGCCCTACATAATATTTATTTTTGCTTCTATTATAAAGAACATAAATGCCTACCGTGCCCTTATCCGTAGAATTCAAAATATTTGATAAAGGTGTCCACCCCTTCATATTAAACTTAGCAGACAGTCTATCACGAAGTTCATCCTTTGTTTGCTTAAAGTGCTCCAACTTGCTTTTAAGTTCGGTTTTTCTAATTGCAGCCATACTCTGCTTTTCTTCTTGTTCTCTCTTCATTGCTCTGACAAAATCTGCAAGTTCACCCACATTTTTTTCATCTACTTCTATTATACTATCTGGTTTTCTACGAAGTAATAAAACCACTGCAATTACTAATATAATAACTGCAATTACTAAAATCCAAATTATCGTTTGTATGTCCATATTAATTTTATTCTATCAAAGGTTTTATAATTTGTAACTTAAAAGTTGGTTTTTTAATTCGGCTGATATCCTGAAACTTTCACGCGCTTTTTGTATGCTTTTATTTTGTATCCACTTAGGCAGTTTTTTATTTTGTATTATTTCCAAAGCATAATCGGGCTGTTTAACCAGCATTTCAGCAATTGCCCAAGCAATAGCCATATCCACATAATATTCGCCGCTTTTTATATTATCAAATAACTCTACTACTCTTTCTATATATTCATCATTAAGAAATTTACTTAGACAAAGCACTACTGCGGTTCTTCTCTCAAACTCGCCCGGCATAAGAGATAATTTCCGTACCCATTCCCAAAGCACAGGTATCTCATCTTTGTTTACTTTTAATGTCATCATACAATTATCTATAAGAGCCCAACTATCGCAATACTTCAAATAATCATCGAATAATTTTATTTTGTGGGATAATGGTAACTTTGAATAGCCAATACATATTCCATAACAAAAAACATCTTCGAAACATTCGGGCTTAAAATTATTATACCAATTCTCGTTATCCCTAACTTCTGTTTTACATAGTTCACGCATTTTTGGAACACGCACGCCCAAAATTTTCCACTTTGTTTTATTAAGTGCATCTGCAAATTTTGCATACTTAGATTCACTATATTTATGAAGTTCATCTTTTAACATAAAATCAGTATACCTTTTATTAAACTACAACACATATAAAATTACAGACAGATATTGCAATATCGATCCCAATAAAACAAAAAGATGCCAAACGCTATGAATATACTTCACCTTTCTTCCGAACGCATAAAATATTGCACCTACCGTATACGCTACCCCACCAGCCAAAAGCAATATAAACCCTTCCAAGGCTAATACATTAATAAGAGGAATAAAAGCAACAACAACGCACCACCCCATAATAATATAGGCCGCCATACTAAGTCTTTTTACAATTTTATTATGCATATCTATCGCATTAAATGTAATACCAAGTATTGCCATTGACCAAACAAATCCTAAAATGGCCCAGCCCCATGCACCTTGCTCACGCAAAGCTATAAGGCAATATGGTGTATACGTCCCCGCAATTAAAAGAAATATTCCACAGTGATCAAATATACGAAACAGATTTTTTCCACGCCCCGCTTTTAAAAAATGATAAACAAAACTCATTGTATATAAAATAATCAAACTTACACCATAAATACTCATTGAAATGATTGCATATATATCGCTTCCCAATACAGCAAAAACTATGCCAATTACCAAAGCAATAACACCCATAACCACGCCCACAAGATGACTTACCCAATTAAAAATTTCTTCGCCTCTTGTATATTCTCTTTTTTTTGCCATATCTATTTAATACCTTTTCTTAAAGCTATTGTCCAAAGATATTTTGCTTGTTTTATTTTACTTGCAGTATCAAGTTCTATTTATTATAATTCAACGTATAAAAGGAGATACAAAATGAAAAACAATAACGATACGTTACTTAAAGTTTTTATGTATGTAATAAGCTTCACAAGCACTACACTTTGTGCGCTTTCTGTTGGTTATTTGCTTACACAAAAAGACAAAGATAATAAGGGGACTATAATAAGACTTATTTGTTTAAGTACTTTATTTATTGTAATTAACTTAGTCTTTGAAATTATAGAAGGAACAAGTTATATGACAAGTGATTTTGAATCATATTTCTTACCATACATAATTAAGCCTGTTATCTATGCTTTGTGTATTGTTTGGGAAATCGCAAGCAGAAGAAATACTATCGAAGCAGCCCCAAAACAAGTTGCAACAAAAAAGGCATAAATAAATTTTTACAAATAAAAAGCATCTTAATTAAAAGATGCTTTTTTTGTTTGGTGTCAGCGACAGGACTTGAACCTGCAGAAACTGGTTCCTAAGACCAGCGCGT
>CAYJJH010000024.1:0-4465 GCA_964370495.1 uncultured Prevotella sp. | reverse complement strand
TTACACCCGGAACCAATACAATGTGAGCTACCAGATAGATTCGGATACAGTATTAGAAAGCCATACTGTTCCATATGGAGTAATGCCAACATATACAGGAGCAACCCCAACAAAAGAAAGTCCAGGATATATATATGAATTTATTGGCTGGGACAAGGAGCAAGTTGCTGTTGCGGGAGATACCGTATATACAGCAAGATTTAATGTAAGAGAAAAAGAAGATACATTTAATGATGGAAATCATTCAATATTATTTAGCAGTTTAATGCATCCAGATACAAGGTTAGAGGTAACCTTAACAAGGACAGGAGATGACTTTAATTATGTAATAACATTATATAATGAAAATAATGAAGAAATAGTTATGCCAGTAGATGCAATTATAACGATAAGTTTAGAAGCAGATTGCAGTAATTATATAGAGATAGTAGGAGAGAATTCAATTAATGTTGTAGATAGAAAATTTGCTGTGACAGGGTTAAGCAATTTTACAATTAGAGAAAGAACAGCAAACTATACAGTTGAACATTGGTTTCAAAACCCAGATAATGATGATTATGTATTAGATATAAATCTAACCGAATTAAAAACGGGCAAGATAGGGTATCTTGGTATAGCAAGTGAATTAACAATAGAACACTTTATATATACATATAAGTTAGGTGCAGAAGATGTAATAAATGAAGATGGATCTAGCGTGATTAAATTTTATTATAATAGAGTTGTATATACCGTAACATGGAAAAATGGAGATGAAATTTTAGATACTGAAAATTATAGATATGGTTTGATGCCAATATATAAAGGTTCCGTAATTCCATCTAAGGCAGATGATGTAGATTATGTATATGAGTTTGAAGGGAATTGGGATAAAACATTGGAAGTAGTTTCTGCTGATATAGAATATATTGCCGATTTTTTAATAAGAGAAAAAAAATCAAGTCTTACATACGGAGAGCATAGTATATCATTTCCAGAAAAAGTACATCCAGATACAGCATTGGAAGTAATATTAAATGGATATGAATATTTTATAAATTTATCTTCAAATCCAAGAGGTATATCATTAGATGGTGCGACCGTTACGGTATTGTTGCCAACAGATTTAAGAGGTGAATTAGTAGATGCAATATATCTAGGTTCAACAAACCAAATGGAACAACTGAATAATAGAATCCAAGTAACATTAAATGGCTTTGATAAGTTCATAGTAGAAAAGAGGAAGAATGGATATACTGTTGCTCATTATTTTGAGAATTTAGAAAACGATGAGTTTACAGTAAGACATGAATCAATAGAAGGATTGGTTGGTAAGGAAGTACAGGTAGTAGAACTAAATGAAGTTGGATATGAAAAGATATATCATGCAAATGAATTATTATCCGGTATAGTTGCAGCCGAAGGTGAAGAGCCGTTAGTGTTAAGTGTTTACTATGCGTTAACTCGTCATACTGTAACATGGGTTCATGATGATATAATAAATAATTCTAATGATATAAACATACCCCAAAGTGGTCTTAAATATGGAGCTATGCCGGTATATCCAGGATCTACTCCTATAAAGACTCAAACAACTGAATTAGTGTATGAATTCAGTGGATGGCGCTCTCAAGTAGGCTCAGTGGCTTCTATTACGGGCGATGTAATATATGTTGCACAATTTAATGAAAGAGAAAAGGAAAATGAAATAAGAACTGATGATGGTGCGTATTCAATTTATTTTATAGATAAAGTTCATCCAGACACAGTATTAGAGGTAACTGAAACAGTGCATCCAGATAAAGTTTATGAATATAATATTGTTGTGAAAACAATGGTTGGTGATGTGCCAGGAACGCCATTGACAAATATGATAATTCCAGATAGCAGTATTATAACATTACTGTTGCCAACAGAAATAAGAAATGGCGTGTTAGATTATACAAAGAATGCAGAAGACAATAGAAATGACATAACACAAGTAGCAGGAAGAGTTAGTATAAAATTAGATGGGTTTACAAACTTTATGATAAAAGAAAGAGAAGCCGATTATATAGTAAGACATTACTTTGAAAATATAGCAGGAGACGAATATATAGAGGACGCAGCACGCGCTCAAGTAATGCGTGGGAAAATAAACTATGAGGTAACCGCTTTAGCATTAACAGGTATAACAGGATTTAAGCACAATATAGATACAAATGCAGATGACCCAGAAGGCATAGTAACAGAAGATGGAAGTTTAGTATTAGTGTTATATTATGACAGAGAGTTATATGAGGTAACATACGTAAATGACGACGGAAGTAGCAGTGAAACAAAGTCGTTAAAATACCAAGCTAACCCAGAAGACTGGGCACCGAGTACAACAAGACCAAACACAGAAACAAGTATATATGAATTTGTAAACTGGACACCAGCCTTTGCCCCAGTAACAGAAGCAGTAACATATACAGCAAATTATATAGAAAAGTTAATACTTGTAAAAACAGAAGAAGGAGCAGAGATAGAGGCAAGATTAGAGATTCCAGAAGCAAAGGCAGTAGAAATGGGAACAACACTGTCTGTAAATAAAGACGCAGATGGACTTTACACAGTAATAGTACTAAGTAAAGACGGAACAGATATAACGGATACAGTAATTCAAAATACAATCTTGAAATTAACATTACCAGAATTTAATGGAAGAATTTTAGATCTTATTGTTAATGAAGAGAAGTATTCAATAACGGAAGAATCTGGTATTGTAACTGTTCCATTGCAAGGATTTAATAATTTCAAAATTGAAATAAGAAAAGCAGATTATACAGTAAAGCATTATTATGAAAAAGTAGATGGCACATATGAAATACTTGAAATTCGAACTTTTACAGGATACATAGGTGATACAGTATATGCTACAGCCATAAATAAAACAGGCTTTGAAGAAAGTACGAATATAATATCTGGGAAAATACAAGAAGGCAATGGATTAGTGTTAGAAGCTTATTATAACAGAAAAATATATACTCATAAATGGATGAGTGATGGAATTTTATTATCTGAAGTAAAGGTCAAATATGGAGTAACCCCAGAATATACAGGCGAGACGCCAGTTAAAGTAATTGATAATGAAATAGACAATGAATATGTTTGGACTTTTAATTCTTGGAGTATAGTCCCAGTAGATGAAGAAGTTACTTATACTGCTAATTTTACGCAGATAGAAAAAATACAAGAAGTATGGACAGCAAACAAAAAGCATAGTATTGAATTTGCAAAGAAAGTTCATCCTAATACAAAAATAAGTGTATTGATAGATGATGATTATGTTAATGTAACATTAACAAATAATCCAGAGAATATAGTGCTTAGTGAAGTCGGTGCAACACTTAAAATCGAATTAGATGATTATTTTAGTACAAAGAACTTAAACATAAGATACACAGTTTTAGAGAATAATGAACAAGTTACAAAAACAAAGGCAATAGATCCAGCAGTTAATAAAATAGCTTCAATAGAACTTGATGGATTTACATCATTTACGTTAGAGGTTCGAAAAGCAATTTATACAGAAAAATATTATTTTGAAAATATAAATGATGACGAATATACACTAGACCAAACTCTTACAGTAACTAAGGAAGCTGATATAGGAAGTAATATAAAAACTGTCATGAGGGTTTTCGAAGGATTTGATCCAAACACAGATAAGAGTAAATTGTCAGGGGAAGTAGTAGAAGATGGAAGTCTTGTATTAGAGCTTTATTATGTTAGAGAGATGTATACAGTAGAATGGAAAAGTGATGGTGCTATAATATCTACAATGGGAATAAAATATGAAGCAGTACCAAAATATACTGGAGCAACACCAGCAAGAGAAGCTACCGAAACTTCTATATTTGAATTTATTGGTTGGGAATTAGCAGAAGAAATAGGAAACAGAATTGTATACAATGCAATATTTGTTGAAAAATATGCTACATTAAAAGCAGAAAATGTAGAGTTAATTTTGAAAGATCCAATAAATATTGAAACTAACTTAGTTGTAGAAGAAATAAATGGAAAATATTCAATTATGGTATTTGATATATTGGGGCAAGATGTAACGCAAAGTATTGCAAAAAATGCTAAAGTTATTATTACATTGCCAGATACCCTTGTAGATAAAGAGTTGGAACTTATGTATAATGTTGACGGATTGGATAAGTTAGAGAAGCTTGCGTCATTAAATGGAAAAATAGAAATTAACTTAAATGGTTTTTATGCATTTACAGTAAGAGAGAAAAGTATAGTAGTCGTAGAAGATAATAACAGTATGATGATAGCGCTAGCTGGAGTAGCTGGTCTAGTATTAATATCTTGGATAGGTGTTTCAATGTCATTAGGTTCAAGAAAAAAGAAGTTAAAATCGATAAAACAAAATGAGTTAAGAGAATACAACGCAAACAACATTTAATTAAAGATTTAAATTATTGCCAGCCGCCGCATTCTTTTCCCTCCCCCC
>CAYJJH010000023.1:0-4585 GCA_964370495.1 uncultured Prevotella sp. | reverse complement strand
CACAGAATCAGCCGCCAACTCAGCCTGCATAATCTCGGCCGTAAACTGCCCCTCGGTTTGATCCGTATAAATAAAGTTATCTGTGTTTAATACTCTATAGAAAACAGTATATACTCCTGCATCTTTAACCATTATTTCGTCTTCTTCTACCCACAATTTACTATTCCATATAGGATTAATATCAAGACTGTATTGTATTTTTGGCATTTCTATATGATAGACGTCTGATAGTTGCCCAACATATAACAATGATTGTAGTTCCCCATTATAAATTGTTTGCACACCGGTTGGTTCGAATTCAAGATACAACCCATATTTTTCCATTTGAACAGGAATTAAGATTTCTTGAGGTCCATTATATTCATTATTTATTTCGTCATAAACTACTTTATACATAACAGAATATGGACCTTCTAGATATCCAACAGGGATTTCAGGTGACCAAGTCTCTCCGTTATTTCCGGAATACCATATTGTACCACCTGAAGTCATATCACCCGCATAAGAAAGTAAATCCTGTGCATACCCTGTTTCTTTTAATCCTTGCTTAGGCATAGGGGCAGATATCCACTCTATTATTCTTTTCGTTATAGTAATATCTAATTCAATCCCATTTGCACCAAAATCCGCGAAGTTAGAGGAACTATTCCCAGTTACTCTATAATATACTTTATAGTCACCAACTAACTCAGCAGTGGCAACACTATCTGCCCAATTATTTTGTTCAATTTCTCCAACTTTTTCAACTTTATATTGAATTTTCATCCCTTCTGCTTTAGCACTATCTTCAAGCTCTCCAGCAGTTATTAGTTCTTGAGCTTCATCATTATATATTAGTACCCACCTATCATCTATAAATTCACCAGCTTGCCTTGGGGTTTGTACAAACTGAACTTGTCTAGGAGAAATAACTACATCAAAACTATATCTTACCCCTACCCAATTAGCATTATCTAATACTGCATAATAGATAGTATATGTACCTGCATTTGTTCTTGATAAACGATTTATGTCTGTAATGTCATTGGTCCATTCAGCAGGATTATTTAACTGTGCCGCTTCACTTAACGTAAAGACAACATCCCCTCCAAAAATATAAAAGTTTGAAGAGCCTGCACTTTGAATTAATAATTGAGCCTCAAAATTATATTCTAGACCAGAAAATCCTGTTGGTCTATTAATTTCATCTATTCTTGCTTGACCTTTTGTTATATTAACTGGAGTATTCATTGCCCAACGATGAGCTGCTATATTATTACTTCCTTCTGAATAAATCCACAAATAATATGTACCTACATCAGTGCGCATTATTTCATCTAGATTTTGTGACCATCCAATACCGCTTGAGAACAATGGACCGTTACTAAAGTCATCATTTGGAAGCTGTGTCCCATATGTATACCAAATTACAGGACCTGTAATAACTATTTCACTCCCAAGTATTTTTTGTTCTAGTGTACCAGTGGCTAATGATTGATCATATCCATTATACTCTTTTTCTGTCAACTCCAATCCTGTATAAATAACGTTAGATGTTTTTTCAATCCAAACAGGAATTGCATTTATTAATTGAACTATTTCATCAGTGTTATCAGTAGCTTCAATTTGTACCCACAAATAATATGCTGCTACTTCTGTTTGTTTTAAACCTTGGTCATTAATATCTGAATACCATACAGCATCATTAGCCGGTATTCCATTGAACCTACTAATAAAGTATTTTACATTTAGCCCCTCTATTTCCACCCCACCTACAGTAGCAGATAATGCCCCAACAATCATCGTCTGTGGTAATCCATTATACGATTTAGACTCCAACGAAAGCCCTTCTAAAGTTAATTCCCCTGCAGTAGATTTTAATATACTTACAACTCCTGCAAGTCTAGCTGTTATACCTTCATAATTTTGACCGGCATCAAATTTATACCAAACATAATAGTCTCCTACTTCAGTAGCAACTACCTCACTCATTAAAATCTTCCAATCAGAATCATCTGTAGGAACTAAGTTAGGGTCCTTTGTGATAAAATAATATTTAGTTTCAAAATTTCCGCTTATTTCATTACCATTCTTCAATGCAAAATATACGTCACTTCCAATTACACTTTGCGCTTCACCATTGTAATATTTATTACGAAGCCCAGGTGCTGTGATATTCATAAACTCCTCATTGGTTTTTAAAATCTTAACCGGACTGAAAATCTTGTTTTGAGTTTCATCCAAAGTATAACTTATATTATAAATTGCTTCTAATAAATTATTGCTTTCATCTACTTTTATCCACAAATAATAACTGCCTACATTGCTTGCCGTTGCTTCTGCTAATGTATTTTTCCAGTCAGAGGATTCAGGTATTTGGTCTGGGCTAGTTGACAAGAAATACCAATCTTCCCCATAAGGCACAGAAGTACCATCTATGGCAACAACTAAGCTACCAGAACCAAGAGATTGAGCTGCACCATTATAAAGTCTATCTCGTCCTTCAGTAGTAATTCCTGAGAAAGTCTGACTATTCATCTCAGCTTTATTAATTTTTATTGGAGTTTCATAACTATTATATACCCTAATTATTTGAGGTAAGTTTGTAGTATTATCACCTTCTATTTTTATATGCAAATAATAATTCCCTACGTCTTTTGCCTGTAACATATTTACTTCTCTTGTCCAATTAGGATCATCTGCAAGTAAAGCACCAGTATGATTCATTAAAGCATACCAAACTTTAGATAATTGATTTACTCTAACACCACTTATCTCTTGCACAAGATCTCCTGTTAATAGAGATTGATATAATCCATTGTATGCAACACCTTCTTGTTCCCAACTCATTCCAGAAAATTGAACCACAGAACCATTAGCCTGTGTGATCAATACTGGGTTACTTAAATTAAAACACACCCACTCTGGAGTAGTTACATTACTCTCATCAGATTCATACGAATATTGATAAGCCCCTGTCCCTAAATGATTAGCCCCAGCCCATACCCTATACCAAAGATAGTATGAACCCATCTCCTTTGCTTTTACATCTGTAAAATTATCAAAAGCATCACCTGCTATAGCAGGATCCGTTGATATACTATATTGAATGCGTCCAGCTTCTCCAAAGCCCCCTTCTCCAGTAATATTATTAGTAATAAATCCTTGTATTGAATATATACCAAAAGTTAAACCTCCGGTCATAAATCCTTGATCAGATCCTGTATAAGATCTATTTTCCAATAAATCTGGTGTCCCGCCTTCAGGGATTTCAATTGGAGCTTTAGCTATTGTAAGATCAAGGTAGCCAATATCTCCAGCAATTATACCGTCACTGGCAATTGATCTAAATTCTAATTTATAATCTCCTGCATCCATTCTTTTTAATTCGCTTGGATTTTCTGTCCATACAGTATAGGAAGAACCTGTAACAAGTCTATATTCCAATGGAATAATTTTTTCAACCCCACCTGGGAAAACTTGACCTTCACCACTTGTAAATAATACTTGATCAGTCATATTATAAATTGGATTAGTTGCAACTGGAAAAGTTTTTATACCAGCAGTAAGTGGTCGAATTTCAGAATAGATACACGAGTAACCATCTAGACCAGGTTCTTCTGTATAATGATTATTATCAAATCCACCTCTGAAAAATATTTTATAAGTCCCCTCATTCGTCGCAACTATCTCTTCAGCAGATTTCCATTCGGTTGGCTCACCATCTGCCCCAGCAAGTGAATACTCAATAGGCGGGTTGGTTTGAAGAGAACCAGATCCCTTTATTAAATTAACACTTACACCTTCGCCGCCCCACATAGGATCGGCAGGCTTTGGTTCATCAGTAATAGTATAACCTGACTCTTTTTGAAATATTTTAGCGGGACCATCTGATGAATTCGCGCCTTCTGGTCCATTTATACATATTATCTTTCCTGCAATATTTTCATCTGATGAATCTATCATAATCCAAAGATAATATCCACTTTCATTCCCACGAATTATTTCACCATCCCAAATAACATTAATTTGGGTTGCGTCCTCTAAATTATCTTTCCATCCTTCATATTCTATACCTGGTGCCTCTATACTTGAATCTGTCAAAGCATACTTAATATCTGCTTCTGTTGAATATTCTGGTCCCCCATAAACACTAAGTCTTAGTCCAGCATCTAAATATAATGCAATAGGTTCTCCACTATATATTCTATCTACTTCCTGCTTAAGAACAAAGCTTGTGCTTGTGACACTTATACTATCTGCCTCTGCCTTACTTATTACAAGAGGGTTTTCACTATCATAGCATTTATAATGATCGCCAATAAGATCGGAGCCAGACCATTCAATCCATAGATAATATATCCCCGCCTCTTTTATTTTTAAATCATCAAAGGCTCCAAATGAAAGCTTAACTCCATCAAGAGTATTAGATCCATGCAGGGCCCATTTAAATCCACCCTTAAATTGATCCGCAGGGATTTCAATTGGAATACCATTTTCTAATGTTACTTGCGCTTCAATTGTTCCGTATGTTCCCCAAAGGATTTCATTATTATCAAATCTTCTATCTTGGTTTTTTGTAACACCAGTAAAAGTTAAATCATCA
>CAYJJH010000022.1:0-4680 GCA_964370495.1 uncultured Prevotella sp. | reverse complement strand
TAAATTTTATTTACTTTCATTGATGCAGTCTTCAAACATTTGGACGATTTTGTCGTGGCAAGCATCGATATCAAATTGCTTTGCCATCTCTTCGTATTTATTACTTAGGTCTTTTAATACATTTGGATTTTCAATGAAATAATCAATTTTTTGGGCTAAATCTTTGGCGTTGCCTTTTTTGAAAATACTTCTATTATCCAATGCAAAAAACTTTGTTGCTGCTCGGTCGCTGTCGCTGACAATGGGAACCTTGCCACAGGTCAAAGCTTCTATACAAGAAATGCCTTCGATTTCTATGTCGGCTGGGTGTACATATAAATCACTGTAATTTATTGTTTGATTAAGTTCCTCTTTTTTTAAGAAGCATAGTCTTAATGGGTTTTTTAATTTCTTGGAAAGTTTTTGATATTTTTCTTTAAGTGGGCCGTGTCCCGCAAATATTAATTGTATTTTTTCAGCGTGCTTAGAATACTTCATGGCTTTTATGATAAGATCATGGCATTTCTCTTTGGAGTATCTGCCACTTGTTAAGATAACAAATTTATCTGAAAACTCTTTGGGTTTTGATACCTTGCTTCTTTTGAATACTTTGGACACGCCGTTTGAAATAATATATTTTTTTGCTGTATAGCCTTCTTTTTCTATTGTGTCTGCAATAAATTTTGTAGGGCAGTGAATATAGTTGGTATGCGCAAATAATTTATTTTTGAAAATATGATATACCAATTTATTTGCCAATCTAAAATTTTTCATACCAAAATGCGTGGTTACGTTTTCTGCCTGCGCATGAAAAGCCGTTGTAAAAGGAACATTTAATTCTTTACAAATCTTAACAGCTACAGCTCCACAAACAAAGGGCAGAAGTATATGTACAATGTCTGCGCCTGTTATCGCTTTGCGAATTGTGTCTTCATCTTTCTTTGCCAGACTTACTCCATTTTTGGCTACGTAATTATCAAATGGGCCAAAGCTTCTTTTTGGGACTGTATAAAACATTTCATCATCGCTTTCAAATGTGGAAACCATTCTTACACTATGTCCACGTTTTTGAAGACCCTCTATAAGCCTTTTGGCTGTTATAGTGGTTCCATTATTCTCTGCACCAAAAACATCGCATATAAGTGTGATTACCATAATGTATCCTTATATCCATATTATAAGAGTGTCGAATTTTGTCAAACGTTTTGGATTATGTAAGTGCTATTTTATTTGAGTTATGTTATATTTTAGCAAAGAGGTAAGATTATGATTTTTTATTTTACAGGAACAGGGAATTCGAAATGGGTGGCAGAGGAACTAGGGAAAATATTAAATGATAAAGTTGTGACTGTTACAGAAAAAATTGATTTAGATAAAATTAAAGATGAAGCAAGAATTGGTTTTGTATTTCCAATATATGCATGGGGAGTTGCAGAACCTATGATGAATTTTATAAAGCAATTTCCAATTAGTACGGCTTATAAATTTGCCGTTGCTACTTGTGGTCAGGATTGTGGCAGTGCAATGAAGATGCTAAAAAAAGATTATAAGATGCAAAGTTGCTTTTCTGTAATAATGCCAAGTAACTATGTTTTAGGTGCGGATATAGAAAATGATGAGATAATAAATTTTAAAATTGAAACAGCTAAAGTCAAGATACAAGAGTATGCAAATATTATAAAAAACAAAGAGACAGGATATATTGTCCGCCAAGGTGGTATGGGCTTTGTTAAAACAAATATTATTAATAAATTATTTAATAAGTTTGCACGAAACACTAAATCTTTCTGGGTAGATGATAATTGTATTTCTTGTGGTTTATGTGCTAGAAGCTGTCCAGCAAGCGCCATACAGATGAAAGAGGGGAAACCCTGCTGGGGTGGAGATTGCTATATGTGTACAAGCTGTATAAATAATTGTCCAAAGCAGTCCATACAATATGGCAAGAAAACCAAGAACAGAAAAAGATATAACATAGAAAAATATAAGTAAAAATAAATGTATTTAGGTTGACCTTTTTCTTATAAAGATTTAATATTGTATATGAAACAAGAGAAGAAAAAACTCAGTAAAAAAAACATAGAAAAAGTTGATATAAGACTATTAGAAACAAAAGGAATGAAAATTCTTTATTGGAGTACTCAATCTTTAATATTTGCTAGCATAGTACTTAGTATAGTGTTTTTGGGCCTTGGGAATACCCCTATGGATGTTTCAATTTTTAATATCTTCATTGGTTTATTTGCTCTTATAGTTTATAACTTTCCAATATTTTTTAAAAAGAAATTTGGTATTTATATTCCTGCTTCATTACAAGCATTTACGCTTATATTTATCGCTGCTCATTTCGTACTTGGGGAGATAGGTGGAGTTTATTCAACAAGCGCTATATTTGATAAAATATTACATGCGACAAGCGGACTTGCAATTGCTATGATAGGCTTCAGTCTGGTAAATTTGTGGAACATTAACCAAAATACACACAAAAAACTTAGCCCTTTTTTCGTGGCATTCTTTGCTTTTGCATTTGCTTGCACCATGGGCGTTCTTTGGGAAATCTTTGAATATACAATGGACTGTTTATTTAATACAAATATGCAAAGATACATTCCGCCAACGGCACTTGCAGAACCTATCCCACCTGAACAGGGTTATGGACTTATAGATACTATGAATGACTTGGTATTAAGTACAGTTGTAGCCGCGGTGGGATGTGCGCTTGGATATTTTTCATTAAAGGTAGAATCAAATGTCCTCAGCCAGTTTATGCTTAAGAAAGTAGATGATTATGATACTATGATTGCAGTAGCCATAGAAAATAACGATAAGCCATTATTAGATGCTCTTAATAATCTTAAGCTGAATAAAGAGAAAGAAATGAATGATAAGAACCAAGAAAAAGAAAAGCCAGAAGCAAAGCCTAAGACAAGGAAGAAGACAAAATAACTTGTAAAAAATTTATATATTATGTTAATCTCTAAATCAGAGGTAATAATGAAAATATTAAATAAAATAAGTAAATCAATTATATGTATGTTGTTCGTGGTATTGCTGTCAACCGTGTTGGTAGCGTGCGGTGGTGGGGAAGATAAAACCCCATATAGATTATATATAAAAAGCACAGTAGGAACAATGAATTATGCTAGTGATACTATAACATCTACAATTGGTGATTTTTCTGGGACTTGGTCATCATATGGATACCCAGATTATAAAAATGATTCTAGATATAAAACAATAGGTTTCTATAAAGATGAAGCATTTACAC
Organism: uncultured Prevotella sp.; assembly: GCA_964370495.1. Classification (GTDB taxonomy): domain Bacteria; phylum Bacillota; class Clostridia; order Christensenellales; family UBA1242; genus RGIG8050. The sequence goes on along the minus strand of CAYJJH010000022.1, from coordinate 1,433 downwards.
AGGAATTTTCAGCAAGTGACTTCAAAGGGGATATGACAATTTATGCGAAGCTTGGTGTTGACGGTGTGGATTTTGAATACAGTGGTGATACAGCATATGCAAAAAGTAAAACAGACTCTACGGTTACAGATATATTTATTCCAGAAGAAATCAATGGCTTTGATGTGGAACTTAAAGAAGGTGCCTTCAAGGACAACACAGTAATCACAAAAGTTACAATAGAAGAAACAGATGTATCAGTAAGTGCGTTCGATGGTGCTTCCGCATTAAGACATGTTGTCTTGGAATCTAAATTTATCGAAATACATGACTTTGCATTTGCAAGAACAACAGATATAAAGGTAGCATATAATGACAATATCGATTCTAATAGATTTGTATCTGCTACATCATTTTTGGACGCAACTAATGCAAAATTTTATTATACAGAAACTAAATATATGGCTGAAATGCGAACTGATTTTCATTTAAGTGAATATGAAGGGATGATAGAGATATTTTTCTCTGGTGAATATGACGAGGCATTGAATGATTATTTGCCGGTTGATTTTTTTGACTAAGTTTTATTTCCCAAAGGTATAGATTTCGTATTACAATAATTTTATATGAAAAAAATTATTTTTAGCGATGTTGATGGAACAATTAAACCAGACGGACAAGAGATAAGCGATTTTACAAAAGACGTTATTAAGAAGGTTAAAGCCAAGGGTTATGAATTTATTTTAGCCACAGGTAGAAACAGAAGAAACGCGAGTAAGATAGCGGAGCAGGTCGGCGGTTGCAGATATTTGGTAACATGTAATGGTGGCGAGGTTTTAGATGTTCAAAGCGGGAAATCTATTTTTGCTATTTCGCTTCCAAAGGAAAGTTTGCAGGAATTGTATGATATTGCAAAAAAATATGATCTTAAATTTATACTTAATATAAATGCGGATTTTAGATTCGCATCTAGAATTACTTATTTTGATGGTGGGGAAAAAGAACTTACCAGTCTTGATGAAGTTTTGGAAAAGTATTCGGTAATCAGCGGGGTACTCAGTCAAATCCCAGATAAAGTGCTAACCGAAGTTAGAGCCAAAGTTTTAAGCATCAAAGGTATTACAATCCCACACGAGGGGCACAGTATGGGAATTAACTTTATTGATTTTGGGTCAGAGTTCGCAAACAAAGGAATTGGTATAAAAAAATTATTAAATCATCTTAATATGCAAAGCCAAGATACAATTTCATTTGGTAATGATAAAAATGATATGCCGATGTTTATTGCCACCAATGAAGCCGTGGTTGTAAAGGGCGCAAGTGAAGGACTTAAATCCGTGGCTGATGTAATTGTGGGTGAATGTGAAGATGACGGCGTAGCAAAATACCTTTTAAAGTTAATTCAATGAGAAAAAAATAAAAAAGCACTACACAAAGTAATTTAATATGCTACA
>CAYJJH010000021.1:0-4781 GCA_964370495.1 uncultured Prevotella sp. | reverse complement strand
ACACAGGCGTGAAGCCAACCAATGATATGCAACTTGATATTACTTTTACGGGGAATAGTAGAAGTAATTATTCTACTGTAATTGGCTCACGAACTGGTTGGGGTGCAGGTGCAACTGATTCTGCTTTTTTTCTTACTTGGAACCCAATTGAATATAATAATAACTTGCACATTGGTTTAGTGAATAATGGATATGGCGCTATAACTGATTTTGTACCTGAGGGTAAAATTTATAATGTTAAATATAACAATAAAAACGTTTATGTTGATGATGTATTACAAGAAATAGAGTTTCTTGATATAGTCTTAAATGAAACTAATACTACTGAACTTTATATTGCTGCACTTAATGGTAAGTCTACCGGAGTTGGTCTAAGTGAGTTTTGGAATGGAAGGATATATGAAGTAATAATTAAAACATCAACCCAGCATGTGCATTTTGTGCCGGCAAAACAAAATGCAACAGGCAAGGTAGGAATGTATGACGTTGTAAGTGATACATTTTTCGAAAACAATGGTACGGGTGACTTTATCGCTGGTATGGAAATAAAACCCGAAAACTTTACCGAACTTGACTATATCGAATCTACGGGTACGCAATACATAGATACTGGAATAATATCTACTGGGGATATGAGAAAAAGGATTTCTGCCTCGTTTACAAATGATTATGGGAATCCAGTTTTATTTGCCTCAAAAAAGGTTGAGGGAGTAGAAAAAATGATTAGGTCGGGCGGTATAGGTATGGGTGCCGGATGGGAATATTTTGGAATTGTATCTGATTTAGAATGGGTACTTCCAGATGTTACATTAACCGAGAATCAAAAATTTAATGCAAGTTTTGAAATAAGAAATGATAGTGATTATATAATTATGCATAATGGAAGGGTAGTAATTGATGATTCATATACTACTGGAACTGTCGAAACTGGTTTTACAGAATATTTGTTTGCAATGAATGTTGACAATAGGGTTGCTAATGAAGCAGACGCACGGGTATATGAATTTACAATAGAGGATTTAATTACAAATGATACAGTATTGAATCTTATCCCTGTGAAAATGAATGAAAGTGGACAGGTGGGTATGTATGATACCGTATCTGGTCGTTTGTTTACAAACCTTGGAGAAGGTGAATTTATTCCAGGACCTGAAAAAAATGACGGTTATGTAACATTAGATTACATCGAATCCACAGGTACGCAATATATAAATACGGGGATAGTACCTACATCTTCAATGGATATGAACATAACATTTGAAATAACTAAGAAAAATTCATCAACTGTTATAATGGGGGCTAGGCATGGTTATTCTAATCCAATTGAGGGACAAGAAATATCATATTTCTTTATTCATCAAATATTTAGGGATGGAATAGACTTACTAAATTTTAATAGAGCAACAATTACAGGGGAAGTAGATCAAGTTGGAATAAGTCCTTCAATAAATACTAAATATCATTATCAGCTTTACAATAAAAATCTATATATAAATAATGTTAATCAAAATGCAAATATTTTAGAGGCAGGGTATCGTTCAGAGAATGAATTAATTTTATTTGGATTAGATGATGATAATAATGGCGGTGTTCATTCACAAAGTAGTTCGAGAATTTATTCTTTCTTTGTGAGAGATTTATCAGTAGATTTAAATTTAAATTTTGTCCCTAGTATGAATATGCAAACGGGTGAGGTTGGTATGCTAGATACCGTGTCTGGACAATTTTTCACAAACGCTGGAACGGGTGAATTTAAAGCCGGGCCAATGGAGGTTAATGAAGAACAGCTTGAATTTTATGACTATATTGAGTCTACAGGTACGCAATACATTGATACTGGGGTAAAGCCAACTAACGATATGGAACTTGATCTTAGGTTCTCTGGCGGTAATCTTGTAGGTTCCCACTCTACAATTATAGGGTCCAGAACGGGATGGACTACAAATACATCACCCGCGAATAATTCTGCCTTTTTTATTACTTGGGGTGAAAACACCAATAACCTTTATTATGGGCTTTCTAATAACACAGGATATTTTCATGATAATGATTCTGTTGATAATGCGGTTATACCAAATAAAATATATAACATTAAATATAGTAATAACGAATTCTATAAAGATGGGATCCTGAAAGTTCCCACTTCGGAAACATTAGACGAGGGTATGACAGCCAATATGTTTCTTGGGGCACAAAATATTACTTACGCTACAAGTTCTATTAGCGAACCTTGGGAAGGTAATATTTATGAATTAATTATTAAAACAGCAGTCGCCGATGTGCATCTTGTACCAGCCAGTCATCCTGTGGCGGGTGTTGGTATGTATGACACAGTATCGGGCAAGTTTTATGTTAACCATGGGACAGGAGAATTTATTACAGGGAACCCAGTGGTTAGGCAAGACGGCATAACATATAAATATTATGAAAACTATTCATGGGATAATGAATATTTTCATAATGAATATGGATACCCTTTGGGGTGGTCACATTCGGGTGAGATTGGATATGCCGGTTATGTAATAATTAACAGTGATGAAGATATTACAGAAGCAATTATTCCAGTAGTCATAGATGATGGTATAAATGGATCTGCACCAATAGTTGCAATTTATGATAGTAAGTATTTAGAAGAAGATGGAGTATTTCAAAAAAAGCAAAATTTAACAAATGTTGTATTACCAGATACAATAGTTTATATTGGTGGAAACTCATTTAGTGGCTGTATAAATTTAACAGATTTAAGCTTATCATCTAATTTAAAATCTATTGGTCATCATGCTTTTGCTCATTTGCCTATTACTTCGGTCGAATTACCAGATGCCCTTGAACATATTGGATGGCATATTTTTCAAAATACGGGATTAACGACGCTTATAATACCAGATAGTGTAACAAATATAGAGGGTACGATTTTATCTACTTATACTAATATTACAAATGTATATTTGCCAAATAATACGGGTCTTATAATAGATAGTGCGATAATAAGTCCAGTAGCAGCAATTGAAGAAGAAGTTATGTTTTACGTAAATGACGCTGATATACGTGATCATATTGTTAACAATACTAACTCTGGATTAACTGCCGATCAAATAACTGTACTGTTCAAATCAAATATAAAATTTATGGATGAGAATGGCAGTGAGATAAATAGACAATTTTTCGAGAATGGTGTAGTTGGCAATTATGAATTTCCAGAGGTTCCAGAGAAGGCTGGTTATACTGCTAAGTGGGTTGTAATGGAAGACCATGGTTCATTATATGCTGGAGAGACTATAACGCATCTTCCAAATCAAATAAGTACAACACAGCGTTTGACACTGCAAGCTGTATATACACCAATACTTATTGTTAATCATTATTATGTTGATATGAATAACCTAACGGAGAATCCAGAAAGTGGAGCGTTAGAAGCTTTTACTGAAATAGAGACAGAGTATTTTTATGAATATTCATTAGGAGATACATATACGCTGCAAACGAAAGAAAAAGACGGCTTTCCATTCCTTGCAGAATATTATACAGAATATTTAACAGGCACAATGACAGAAGGCAACCAAGAGGTTGATTTATATTATTATTCAAATATTAATTTAAGAATGAAACATTTGTTTCAAAATATAGATGGCACAAACCAAGGTACATTATATGAAGATATTTATTATGAAGAAAAAACTGAATATCCAACCGAGATAATGTCATTTGAATATCTAGAATATTTTGAAATTTTTAGTGGCTCATATGGAGCAACACAATATATAAAAATAATAGATGGGTATAAGGGTGTAAATATGCTTGAAGGAACAAGAGAGAATGGTATCTATCAAGAAATTATGTACTTATATAAGAAAACGGTTGAAATAAAAATTATTGATGAAGATGGATATATTCTTAAAAACGAGGAATATTTTTACAATACAGCAACAGATGATTTTGTTATGCCTGTACCAGATGAAAGAACAGGATTTATAGGTAAATATGTGAATTTAGACGGCAGTGATATTGTAATACCAAACCCAATAACCGAAGATTTTATTATAAATGTAAAAGCGCAATATGACGTGCACCCTGATTATGAAGGTAATGAGGTAACTCTTACAGTTGTTCATATGTATTATGATTCTAATTATATTAATGATGGAACCGAAGATTACCAGTCGAAAGTCTATAATGGAATGGGTATAGGATTAGGTGGAATAGTTATAGAAGAAATAACTGAAGAACAAACTATATTTCTTGGAGAAGACTATACGATTAATCTAATACAAAAAGAAGGATTTAATACCGCTTATTGGAATGAAGTACCTGTTAGTGTTAGTGGAAATCAATTAGATAGGACAGAAGTTGTTGGAGATATTATAACGGGTACGATGTATAACGTGTACGGTGAATATGTTTATATTGAATATTACAGTGATATAAATATGAAAGTAAAATATTTGTTACAAGATGTAGATTCTATTGGTGAAATGTATTTAAAAACAGGTATAGACAATATTGCATCTTTTATATTGCTCTATAAAGAAAGTGACTCAAATGATTTTGAAGAAAAAGAGGAATTACTTGACTGGATAAAAATACCATATAGTGAATATATGGATATATATATGGACCCATTGTTATATAATACATTTATTATTGATATTGATGGCTTTAATTATTATGATATTCGTTATGATGTTATATCGGAGATAACCGGAGAAGGTGCAGGGCTTTATATCTGTTACACCCGGAACCAATACAATGTGAGCTACCAGATAGATTCGGATACAGTATTA
>CAYJJH010000020.1:0-6766 GCA_964370495.1 uncultured Prevotella sp. | reverse complement strand
CGAGGGGCAGTTTACGGCCGAGATTATGCAGGCTGAGTTGGCGGCTGATTCTGTGGTTGCAGTATTACAAAATGGTGAGCCAAGTTATAGAATCGAAGGTGCTGACTATTCACCTGAATTTATAAGTTCGTGGGAAGATTATATTACTTATGAATATCGTTTAACCGATGAATATAATACAACAGATTGGAAAAGGTGGGAAGGGTCTCCGGTTAAGTCTGGTAACTATGAAATAAGGGCAAGAGTAGAAGGTCAAAACAGTATTGCCTTGTATCTGCAAGAGGGGAATATTCAAACATTTAGTTTAGGATCTTCATTGACTATTGATATCAAATCAGATGATCCAGAATTTATTGTTCCTTCATTGAAAGTGTGGATAGACTTTACAGGTGATATGGATTGGACAAAAGCTACTCATAAAATTCAAACAGTACCAGGACAAAGAGAAATAATATTTGAAGGAATAACCAGCTCGGGTGTAGGTGATAAAGGATCTATTCGTATTATGTACGAAAATAACGAATCAAGATTCTATTATATTTCTACTAAAACTATATTAAAGACTGAAGAATTAAGAGCAAGCCTAAATGAAAGCATGGTATCCAGTCAGGTTCTTTCAGTTAATAATGGACTTGAAGATCCAGATAGCTATATATATATAAGCGAAGTGTTTAGTGTTACATATGATGCAAATGGCGGGGAAGGCGAAGTACCAGAACAAGATTGGAAGTGGGACGGAGTAGACTTTACCCTGGCAACAAACAATATGATGAAAGGCGAAATGAAACCAAATGGTTGGAATACTTCTAAAAGTAATCCTGATATGGGGACGGAATATAGAAATGATGCATTGACATATAGTGATGATAAATCTATAACTCTTTATGCTCAATATGTAGCAGAGGAAGAAATTACTAGAAAAGTTAGATGGATAATTGGAGCATACGAAATGTTATCTGAAGTTACTGTTGACGAAAATGGTGACTCAGAACATGTATGGGGTATAACAAATAATGTTGAAGAAAGTATGCAAGGTCAACAAGTCCTTATTGGGGATACAATATATTTACCAGCATTAAGTGCTGTTAATATACATCACAGCGAAAATGGTGTTTATGTGCCTACTAAAGAAAATATAGCATATAGTAATTATTTTAAACATGTTAAAGGATGGTTAATAAATGGACAAGAATATGAAGTGGGTATGACAGTAGAAAGTAAGGATCTGTATGCAGATGAATATGTGTTCGAGGCAATATTAGGAGACCTTTCAGTTAGAGTAACATTAAACAATCCTGATGGAGGATCAATTGCAAATAGTTTTGCAAGAGGCGGGTCAAGTTACTTGGCATTATCAGGCTTAGATGAAGAAGACTTTAATAAATATGAATATGCAAAATGGGCTGAGGAATATAAAGGGCAAACATTTGAAACCAGTCCAAGTCCATTCTATCTTAGTGCAGTTGTGCTTCCACCTGACCCACCTGTAGATGGTGGTGATGATGACGATGATAATAATATAGGAGACACTGAAGCAACAATGGATTGGAGCGTTACAGTATTTGCAATTATTATAAGCATAGTGCTTGGTGGAGCAGTTACGGCCTTGTATTCGTCTAGTGTTAAGAAGGCAGATATCAAAAATTATAAGAAAAGGTCAGTTTAATTTTAAAAATGGAATTAAATTTTCTGAGATGGATAAGTGAAAATTTACACGGCAATAGTATTGTAAATCATATTGTAAAGTATATTACCTATCTTGGGGATGCTGGTGCGCTTTGGGTGATGTTGGCCATAATATTTTTATTCTTTAATAAAACAAGAAGATGTGGAGTACTGCTTGGGATAGGTTTAATAATAATGCTTGGCTTTAATGTGATATTAAAAGAAGTAATTGCCAGGCCCAGACCATTTACAGAAGAGCCGTTGTTTTTAGATTTTTTAAAAAGCATAAATATGCATACGCCAAGTTTGCATAGCTTCCCAAGTGGGCATACTTTTGTAAGTTTTTTAAGTGCTACAATAATTGCATTAGTATTGAAGGGTAAATATATTTTACTTTATATTCCAGCCACTTTAATTGCACTCAGTCGTGTTTTCCTTCTTGTTCATTATCCAACCGATATTTTAGGTGGTATTGTTTTTGGGGTGATTCTTGCTTTTGCTGTTGTTAAAGTCTTTTCGCCAGTTGTAAAAAGATATATAAAAATAAAATAGAAACTAAAGATATATGATATACTGAGTTAGAATTTTATGACAAAAGAAAAGCAAAATAATTTTAATGGATTTAAAATGCTATTCAAGTTTATGAACGGTAAACAAAAATTTGAATGGATAGCTATTTATTTACTAAGTTTTATTTCTGCATTTTTGACGCTTATCCCTGTTCAATTTGTGGCAGTTTTTATAGATAAATTTAATGGCGATGTAGGAAATATTTTTGGAATTAGATTGCCAGATAGTTTATCTTTTTGGGGGATTGGTGCTATAGCGCTTGGCTTAGTTTTGTTAAAAATATTTATAGAAGTGTTTAAAAGCTGGTGGAGTTGGAAGCTGTCTATCGAGGTTACATTAGATTTAAAGAAAACAGCATATAAGTGGAGTATTCAGCCAAAAGCAAATAAAGAGAAAACAGAGAACCTTGGTGATGTTGCATATAGAATTACAAAAAATACTGAAAGTGCAGATACCTTTGTAGAAGGTCTTATGGATTATTTTGTTCCTGATCTTATCGCTGGTTTGATATCTTTCATTTATCTTTGTCTTATTAATATAATTTATCTACCAATTATTTTAATTATTATGACTGCATTTATTTTAAGTATCAAATATAGAATGGACAAAACAAGGCATCAGACAATTGTAAGAGAAGATTTAAATGCTGGATTAAATGATCATACAATAAACTGTTTACAAAATAATTCAGAGATTACATTGAAGAAAGCAGAAGAATATGAGGTAATGGAATATGAAAATAAGTTATCTCCTATTCGAAATAACTGGATTGAAAGACATAAAATATTACGTAGGTATTGGTATCTTGTAGAAGGCTTGCAGGGGCTTGCCATAGTTATGGTTTTAGGCATTGGACTGTCTAATGTATTAGCCGGCGTTTTAAGTATAGGTACACTTATGATTTTATTTCAATATACAAACAATATTTTTGATCCATTAAAACTATTAGGTATAAAGGCTGGAGAACTTGAAATTGCTAATATTTCATTGAAAAGAGTATTTGCATTAAGAAGAAGTTATAATCTTGAATCATATATAAATAGTAAAAAAATAAATAAAATAGAAAGCATAGAACTTCGAGGTGTTAATTTAACCTATGATGAAAAATTCAAAATAACAAATGTTAATATGAACTTCTTAAAAAATGAACTTACTGTTATATCTGGGGTAAGCGGTTCGGGTAAAACAAGCATTGCAAATTTATTATGTGGTCTTATAAAAAAAGATAGCGGACAAATAATAATAAATAAAACAAATGAAGCTCTTGATATGGCTTTATATCTGGGTCATATTTCTTATGCACAACAAGCAGCATATTTATTTAACAGAAGCATAGAAGAAAATATTGCCTATCCAGATAAGCCAGAAGATTTAATTTACCTTAATACATTAATTAAAGATTACAACATTGAATCTGTAATTAAGCGTAATCAATCAGATAAAGACTGTTGTTTGAAGCTGTCTGGAGGAGAGGAGAAGAGAATTATGTTGGCTAGAAACTCTAAACCTGGTTTTGATGTTTATATTTTTGATGAGCCTACAAATGAATTAGATAATTATAATGTCAGACTTGTTTTGAATAATTTAAATAAACTTAAAGAAAATAGTATTGTTATTGTAATTTCACATGATAAACGCGTGCTGGAAATAGCCGACAAAGAATATGCAATTTAAATAATAAACTATTCAGAGATTTTTTTGATAAATTGCGAGGTGGTATAGTTACCGCTGCGATTAAATCTTCCAAGTTGATATAAACTTTCGGGTTTGTTTTTTTGAATTTTATTTATTTCTTCGGTGCATGTAAGCAGTGCTTTAAAGCCCATATCAATTAAAATGTTTTGTGCTTGCGAAGTATATTTACCAAACGGATACGCAAAAGTATTTGGTGTTTTAACTCCTGCTTCTGTAAGGAGTTTTTGAGCGTTATTGATATCTTCTTTTAATAGAATTTTATATTCTTCATTTGTCTCGTTTTTAAGTTTAGATATGCCATATCTTGGGCTAAGTTTATGTAGGTTGGCCGTATGATTACCAAATTCTACCAGTCCAGAATCTAACCCTTCTTTAATATTTGCCCAGGAAAGGTAAGAATAGTTACTGTTGTCGGTCTCTTGTCTAATTATACTTTCTTCTGAAAATGATGTTACTGGATTAATTAAATACTTAAAATTATATTTTTTGGCTATAGGTAGTACATAAGAGAGGTTATTATATTGTCCATCGTCAAATGTAATTACAATTGGTTTTTTGGGAAGCGTGCCGGATCCATTTAACCAATCTATGACATCGTTCATAAAAACAGGTGTAAAACCGGCGTCCTTTATGGCTTGAAAATCATTTTCCAGTTGGTCCACGGTTACCACATATTTTGATGATTTATTTTTTGAAACTGCATGATACATAATTATAGGTAGATCCATTGTGTTGGATTCTATTTTTGAAAATCCCATAATAGGTAAAATTATCAATATCATTATTAAGATTATTGAAACTTTTTTGATAATAACTTTCACTGAAAATAGTATATGCAGAGAACTAAAATCTAAAAGTGATCTGTGTTATTAATGAGAGCAGCAGGAAGCTTTCTTTTTTGTTATTTTAATTCTTTTTAATAAACTTATTAAAACTAAAACGCCAAACAGTGATGCAATGACAATCATATAAATTGGTGATGTATGAGAGTGTGCGTTATGTATCATATTTGATATTCCGGTATATCCAGATATATCAATTATTAAATCAAGAAGCATGCCAAACAAAATCGCACATACAGAAGCGCAGGTTAAATAAAGTATAAGAACTTTTTTGCCTAGCGTTTTGCCAAGTATAGCTAATGAAGCAATATTTGTAATTGGCCCCGCAAATAAGAAGACGAAAGCAGCGCCAGGGGATATGCCTTTCATCATAAGTGAAAGTGCAATAGGGATAGAAGCAGTCGAACAAATATACATTGGTATTCCAATTATAAGCATCATCAACATATTAAGAAATGGATTAGAGAAACTGGATAACCAAGCTTGTGGTATAAATGTGCTGATTAGTGCAGCTATAATTAAACCTATTACAAAGTTTAATGCGATCTCGTCAAGAAAGTCCCCAAAGGCATATGTAAAACCTTTTTTAATTTTATTTATAAATGTAGGCTTAGAAACTACAGATTTCCTTGATGAGCAAGCACATGTTGGGGATTCGACTTGCTTAGTTTCTTTGTTTGAACAACTGCAAGCGGGGACGGATACCGTGGCTTCGTATGTTTGTGAACAAGCACAAGCTGGCGTAGTTGCTTCTTTGTCTTTTTCTTTTACAGAGCAACAATTTTTTTCTGGCTGTGTATAATTACTGTCATCTTTTCTGCAAAAAATATTTGTCGCAATGCCAGAAATAATTCCCGAGATAAAAGCAGATACGGCTCTGTATGCCGCAAATAAAGGTCCCATAAGTCCATAGGTTGCAATAATACTATCTACGCCCGTTTGTGGGGTAGAGGTTAAGAAACTTACAACCGCACCTTTGGAAGCTCCATTTTTGCCAAGATACATTGCAGTAGGAACGACTCCGCAAGAGCAAAGTGGCAATGGAACTCCAAGTATTGATGCCTTTACTACGGAGGAGGTAGAGTCTTTTCCAATGTGTTTTAATATAGCATCCTTGTTTATAAATGCGTGTAAAAGACCTGTGAAAATTAAACCTATTACGATGTAATAAGACATATCAATAAATAGCGTCCATAGATTATTTAAGAATTCCATAGATCCTCCTGTTGATGATTTAAGTGGTTAATCCCAATATTAATAATGTCATGAATATGATCATCATCTAAACTGTAATAAATATTTTTTTTAGATTTTCTGATTTTAACAATATTATTCATCTTTAATAATTTAAGTTGATTGGATACTCGGGGTTGAGATACCCCTAATAAAATTGATAAATCATTTACGCATATTTCGTTATGTAGCATTGCCAACAGTATTTTGATCCTAATGGGCTCGCTAAATGTTTTAAAGAAAAAGGATAGGTTTTCCGAAGCGGTTTCGTTCGAAATTAAATCCTTAACCTTCTCTGATGTTTTACAACATAATTTCTGCATAGCAATACTCCTCATATATCATTATATAATGATATGATTATATGATATTACTAAATTGATGTCAATAGTTAATTATCTTTTATTTATACTGTCGATTGGTGTTTTTCGTGAAATTTTGATTATTGGTAGTAGACTGGCAAGTATGGCAACGCCCGAACCAACAAGAGTAATAAGTCCAACTTGTCTTATTGTAAAGTTCATGATGGATAGGGCATAGCCAAGATCTGATGCTATTACGTTGTTAATAAGCAGTGAAGTAACAAAGGTCCCTGTAATAGCCAAAACAATACTTATGGCTGCAATCAAAAGTGCTTCGGTAAAAAATATTGCAAAAACATTTTTACCACTAGCTCCTATGGCACGAAGGACACCAATTTCTTTTGTTTTATTTACAATACTGGTAGATATAAAATTCATAAGAAGTAGGCCTGCAAATAC
>CAYJJH010000019.1:0-9225 GCA_964370495.1 uncultured Prevotella sp. | reverse complement strand
CTACGACAGTATTACCAATTTTAATCTTTTGTTCGCTATTCATTTGCATCTGCGCAAGACCGCCTTGATCTTTAATAATAATTCTTTCATATCAACAGGCTTTACCAAGTAATCATCAATAGCAAGGCCATAACCTTTTTCTTTGTCTTCTATGCCGCCTAGTGCTGTAAGCAATATTATTGGCGTCTCTCTTTTAACTTCTCGTATTTCTTTAGCCATTTGAAGTCCATCTTTCTTTGGCATCATAATATCTGAGACAACAAGATCGTAATGATTTGCCATAAACGAATCCAACGCATCTTCACCGTTGTCAAAAGCAGTAACCTCATATCCTTGATTTTTTAGATTTATACTAATCAGGTTTCTTAAATTTTTATCGTCTTCTGCTATTAAAATTTTAAACATATTTTACTTCCTTTGTTTTTATAATTACTCTGAACGAAGAGCTATAATTGGATCTTTCTTTGAAGCTATTCTTGATGGTATAAGCCCAGCTATAAATGTAAGCCCCATAGATAGCAATAACAATGTTAATCCTTGAATCGCACCAAGTGATACAACAAAGGTCGCACCTACTAAGCCAGAGATTATTGGCGTAGCAACAAGACTGATTAATACGGTAGTAACCACACCCAGAGCACCTGCAAAGAATCCTATAATTAAACTTTCTGCATTGAAGATTCTGCCTATGTCTTTTTTCCTTGCTCCCATGGCACGAAGTATTCCAATTTCCTTGGTTCTTTCTACAACAGATACATATGTTATTATACCAATCATAAGACTAGATACAACAAGAGATATTGCCGCAAATGCTGTTAATAATAAACTTATTGCGTCTATCATTGTACCAAGCGATTCAAGCATCATTTCTATAAAGTTAACTGAATATATAACTTGATCACTTTCTGCTTTACCTATGTTGTAATCATCTAGGTAAACTTTAATTGATTCACTTTCATCAAAACCAGCTGGGTATATTTTTATTGCGGATGGGAATGTATATGCCCCTAAGCTTCTTAATTCTTGCTCTTGTGTTGATTTAATAAAAAGCTCTCCGTCAATTACGCTTTTAGTAGCCTCAGCTTTTTGATCAATTACAATGTCAGAGACCGAATTTAATGCTACTTGCTCATCTATAAACTCCTGTGTGTATATTATGCTATGAGTTAATATATTTGATGTAGCTTCTTGCTTGGCTCTTAAAATACCAACTACTTTTAATTCTGTAGCATTGTTGTATGAAGCCTCTAATTCTGTCTGAGATGCGGATGCTCTATAAAGTTCACCATCTTTGTGATAATAATCATTGTTACTTGCAGATCTAATTGTTTTACCAATTAAGTCGGTAGAATTTATATCTTCTCCAGTTAATCCTAGTGCTGTTAAAATCTCTGGATTAATTTCATTGTCGCTGCTAGCTACAAGTAATATTTCATTTTTATTTGTTGGATATTCTCCCGCTAATTTATCATATTGGGTTTTAACATATTCAACATCATTGCTCATAACATTTGTATACCCTGATAATGAGCTTATGTCCTTGTAGGTTACTCCGTCATAATTTATTAAATTTAAATTTGTTCTGTTTTCATAAGTGATAGAGTTATATAAATTTTCTGGCATTGCATCAATATAAGCCAGGAATTCTGCACTTAAATTATTTGTATGCATCTCTACCCTGCTTTGCTCTTCCTTGGTTGGATGAAATATAAGATCATCTGGATATGTATCTTTGATTACTTGTTCTTGATTAACTCCGGTTTGAATCATTACATTTTCTGTTATTTCAACAGCAGAACTTGCAAGAACTTCTCTTTCTGTTTGTGTGATAAAAGCTGTCATCCCATTTGAGATTGCAAGAACAATAGCTATACCTATTATACCAATGCTGCCTGCTATTGAAGTCATAATGGTTCTACCTTTTTTATTAGATAGATTTTTAAAACTGGATTTTAATGCTGTAGTATACGGCATAGTTGTCTTTGTGGTTTCTAATTTTTCTTCTGTCTGCTTTTTGCTTTTTACAAATTTATATGGATTGCTGTCCCCCATAATCTGGCCGTCTAATATATTTATAATTCTATCAGAATATTTCTCGGCAAGCTCTGGATTATGTGTAACCATAATAACCAACATATTTTTGCTTATCTTTTTTATAAGCTCCATAATTTTAACGCTGGTATCTGTATCCAATGCGCCCGTTGGTTCATCAGCTAATAATATCTTTGGATTATTTACAATAGCTCTTGCAATCGCTACCCTTTGCATTTGCCCACCAGAAAGTTGGTTTGGTCTTTTTTTAATATGTTTTTCAAGCTCTACTTCTTTCAAAGCTTTTATTGCTCTTTGCTTGGCTTCCTTTGTACTTATACCACTTAAAGATAATGCCATTGTAACATTTTCTAAAATACTTAAATGTGGAATTAAGTTATAATTTTGGAAGACAAAACCAACCGAACTGTTTCTGTAGCTATCCCATTCTTTTTCTTTGAAGCCCATGGTTGTCTTGTTGTCGATCAAAAGCTCCCCGGCTGTAAATTTATCCAGACCGCCAATAATATTAAGCAGCGTAGTTTTACCACAACCACTTGGCCCCAGAATAGAAACAAATTCACTGTCCCTAAATGTCAATGATATATTATTGAGCGCCTTCAACTTCTCTTCAGCCAAAGTGTACTCTTTAACAATTCCTTTAAGTTCTATCATTACTTCTCCTCTTTGTTTTATCTTAATATATAAACACATTATTGTTAAATTAGTTTTAAATAAAAACTTTTTACCAAAAATAAAATATAAATTGAAAATGACCTTTGAACTTGCTATAATATAAAAATATGGATAACACATTTAAAAACGAAAAAGAAGAACAGATCCCTACCCTTGTCAGGATAGATGATGCACATGTCATGTACAAAGGCAAAAGTTATAATGCAGACATTGACCACAGGGGTTGCAGAAGTAAATTTTGGTTTGATGATGATAAATATATGTTCAAAGGCAGATACAAACACAACGTCTGGGAACCACAAGTAGAAGTATTGATTTATAATATATTAAAAGAAGTTGATGTTGATTGTGCTAAATATAAAATGGCATCACTTGAAGATGGTAATAAGCAACAATCAGGCGTAGTTACACAAAACTATAAAACGGGCAGACCTAATGACATAGAAGAAATATCTGGCAAATCTTTGCTTATGTATTCAAGAAACTTTACCTATGATAATTCAAAAGGCAATGAAATTACTTTTGAACACACTGTGGATGATTATGTTGCGATGGCTGAAATGTTTTTCCCCGAAACAGATTTACACGCATTACGCCAAGGGCTTTTAAAAATAGTACTTGTTGATTATTTAGTATTACAAACAGACAGACACTTTCAAAATATTTCTTTCTTTAAACAAGATAATCAACTTGAACTTGTACCTATGTATGATAATTCAAATGCTTTTTGTCTGCTTCACGGGGATAAATGTAATATCTTTTTGGATAACTATATGAAAGCAAATAGAAATGCAAAAAAGAATACCATGATTGACCGATCCAAAGTAGTTCCAATGCTGGGGATAAAAACGGTTACAAGCAAACTTCTTACAACTAATTTAAGAACAGGAGACCTTTACAATTCATTACATGCCAGAAATGAAGAGCTACTCCAAACCTTTGAAAAAGAGTTAGCAGACGAGTTGCTAAAAGATAGAGAGCTTAGGCGATTATTCGAAGCATTAGGAAATATTAATTTGCGAGAATTAATTGAAAGAGTTAACATAGAAGAGCATACAGAAATCGATGAAAGAGCAACCCAATGGATTGTTTCAATCTTTGATTACAAAAGACAAACACTTCTTGAAACTATGAATAAAGAAGTAGTAACATTAGATAGGGGGATAGAAATATAATGGTTGAACTATATTTTAATGAAATTTGCTTAGGGGAATTAACAAAGCATGCAGACTGCTTTTTATATAATTCAAAAGAAGAAAATGAAGCAATTGCAAAAGGTAAATACTTTGGTATGTTTGAATATGACTTGTACAACAAACAAGATTTTGGCAGCGAAGAATTATTTACAATATTCAAAAAAATAATTAATGATACAAAAAGACAAGATATAATTGATCAAGCACAAGTTACAGAAGACGATGATGAATACACAAGACTGCTTAAACTTGGACAACTTAACTTCATAAATAATGGCTTCTGGGTAAAAAGCCATATATAAAATATCTCTTAATCTTGTTATGTTGATTTTTATTTGATATAATATTTTTATGTCGGATCAACTTACTTCAAAATATAAACATAATATTATTAAGTTAAACCCTTTTGCAATTTCTCATAATAATAAAAATTATTTTATTAATATTGAGACGCGCGGGGACAATACTAAATTTTGGTTTGATAGAGACCAATTAATGTATAAAGATGCTTCCGAACATTTGCTATTTGGAAACGATATAGAAGTACTTGCTTCTAGACTTTTTGACCTTGTTGGACTTAACTGTGCAAATTATACTTTGGCCAGTTACAAAACAATAATTAAATCTACTATTAATAAAATCACCAGACAGAAAATGCAAGAACAGAAAGGGGTAATAACCACAAATTTTAAAATGGATAAACCAAAAGATACACAAGAGATTTCAGGTTATGATTTACTATCTGCTTACTTTAAAAGAATAAACAGAGAACTTGAATATGAATGTACCGGCCACAATACAATCGAATATTATATTAAATCGATTAAATATTTATTTCCAGAAAGCGACATAAGCGCATTAAAATCAGATTTACATAAAATGGCGCTAGCAGATTATTTGATTGGACAAACTGACAGGCACGCAGGCAATTTATCTTTTTTAAAGATAGATAATAAAATAGAGTTAGCCCCTATTTTTGATAATGCTTATTCTTTCTTTGCTATAAATGATAAAGATATTGAAATTTGGAACTCTACCGATCTTAGCATTGATGAAGAAAGAACAAAGGTTTTTAATAATATCTCTGCTACCCATGCCCCATCTTTGGGCATAAAAGCTCCTGTTAATCAAGGATATACTTTCAAACCAGCAAAAAAAGACGATCAAATAGAACCAGTTGAAAATGATTGTATTTGCAACTATCTATGTAACTTTGAAAGAGAAATGGCAATAGAGATTCTACACAACGATGAACTTGCCCAAGTCTTTAAAAATTTCCAATCCGTAAACATACGAAAGTTTATAAATTATACGAACGCGCACGACAATACGGACTTTGATGAAGTAACATCAGAATGGATCAGCCAGCTTTTTGAACACAAAACAAATAGACTTGCTAATATCATAGAAAAACAAAAATCAATTATCGACACAGAAATATTAAGATAATAAATAGAATAGTCTTGTTTTAGCATTCTAATTTAGGTATAATAATTAAATGTCAATTCAACCTAATTCTAAACATTCTCTTGTCGAACTAACAGATGGTTCTATTCTTTATAATAATACGCCCCAAGATATAGAAGTTGATACTCGTGGTGCAAATATAAAATTTTGGTTTAATAACAATACTTTAATGTATAAAGAGACCCTTGATTGTTTTTATTATGGAAATGACATAGAAGTATTAATTTCTAGACTACTTACAAAAGCTGGCCTGGATTGTGCTAAATATAGCATAGCAGATTATAAAAATAAGGATAACATAGCCAGAGGCGTTATAACAGAAAATTATAGAATGAAAAAAGCAGGTTGTCTGGAAGAGGTATCCGGGAACAGTCTTCTTGAAGCCTATGCTAAATCAACAAAGAAACCCAGCTCTTTTGTGAATGGAGCCAACAATACCGTAAAGACCTATCTTCTTGCGGTAGCGACCTTATTCCCTGAAACCGATCTAACAAAACTAAAACAAGATATGCTTAAACTTTCACTGGCTGATTATTTAGTAACACAAACAGATAGACATTCGAGAAACATCTCTTTTTTAAGGGTGGATAATAAAATAGAACTAGCTTCTATATTTGATAACTCATTTGCTTTTATATCACTTGAACAAGATAAATTTACAAACGTATTAAAAAGACTAACTTGCTATAACGAAGACGAAAAGGATCATTTTATTGATTCCTACTCTTCAATAAATATGCCTATCTTGGGTATATCCTCGCCGGTTGATAAAAGTTATGATTATGTCCCAATGCAAGAGAAATCCGAATTAAACTCGTTTACTGATAAATGCGTATGCGAATATTTATCAAGATACGAAAAAGAGTTGGCGAATGAAATTATAAAGGATTCAGAACTTGCAGAAATTTTTCAAAACTTCCAATCAATAAACATAGCCGAATTTATAAAAGAACTAAACACCACAGAAGACACAATGTTTAATGATGAAGTCATTAATTGGATATGCAGTATCTATCAATGTCGTATGAACATATTAAGTAAAACTATTGAAAAACAAAAATCTGAATTAGACATAGAAATTCAAAGATAAATTTAATTATAATTTTTCCAATTACTCTTGTTATATTGCTTAAAATTTGGCATACTATTCTCTATGACAAATGAAGCAAGGCCCCAACCAAAACACTCTTTAATACAGGTAAGCCCTTCTACCATTATTTATAATGACCAACGCTACCCTGTTAATCTTGATAAGCGTGGGGCCAGCCCAAAGTTTTGGTTTAATAATAACAAGCTAATGTTCAAAGAATCACCAGATTGTTTTTTGTTTGGAAATGATATGGAGGTACTTGCATACAGACTTTTTGAAAGCGTAGGACTTAATTGCGCAAAGTATAGTATTGCAAATTATAAATTAGGATCAATCAATCACAGAGGCGTAATCACAGAAAATTTCAAACTTGATAAACCGGATTTAATGGAAGAAATTTCGGGCGACATAATATTAAGGGCTTACAGCAGGCGTCAAAACAAAGAAGAGTTCAAGGTTAATCTTGTAAACAATACAATAAATAATTATCTTGATGCTATTGGATTAATATACCCTGAAACAGATATGGAAAAATTAAGGCAAGATTTACTTAAACTTTCTTTGGCCGATTATATGGTTACACAAACGGATAGACACCCAAAAAATATTTCATTTTTAAGAATGGGTAAGAAGCTGGAACTTGCACCAATTTTTGATAACACATTTGCTTTTTGTTCAATGAACCAAGAAAAACTTGATAACCTGCTGAAAGAGATGCCAGGTTATACAGACAAAGAAAAACATCAGATTATACACACCTACTCTACCGTACGCGTACCTATGTTTGGGATATCATCGCCCGTTGATACTACATACCAATTTGTTACATATGATGATTATCTGGATGCGGAAGGTTACGAAGAAGAATGCGTAAGCGAGTTCTTAAGAACATTCGAACAAGAGCTGGCTCTGGAAATATTGGTAAACGAAGAATTGCAGGATCTATTCAACAAGTTCAAACAAATAGACATAAAGGCGCTTATACAACAAATAAACCACGAAGAGCATACCATCTTTAATGACGATGTAGCAAAATGGATAAGCAATGTTTTTAAATGCCGAACAAATGCATTAGATAATATAATTGAAAAACAAAAATCCGATTTGTCTTTGGATATGGAAATTTAATTATTATTTTCGAGATCTCATATAAGTTGTTTAATTTATAACATAGTTGTATACTATGCTTATAAAAGGAGATAAAAATATGAAATTAAAAAACATATTAACAATTGCACTTCTGTTTGTGGTAAGCATAGTACTTATAGGATGTGGGGAACCACCAAAAGATCCAACCAAATATCAGGTTGAATACTATATGACAAATAACGGCAACTGGGACGGAACAACAAATGAATATATTGAAGAAGGCAAGCTGGCACCAGCATTAACAATTGCTGAAATCGCAACAGAAGATGATTTTTCGGATATTCTTGATGATATGAAATATCAATACGAAACCGTAGAATGGTACGCGGACGAAGCGCATACAATAGCATTTGATTTCACACAACCAATTACGGCAAAGGTTCGTGTATATGGTAAGTTAATCGAAAAAACAGAATACACAATTACATACTATGTAGGGGACAGATTACACCATACACAAACCGTAGCAAATGGCGAAGACCTTGTATATGACGGCAGCGTTCCAGAAGAAGCAGCAGGCAGAGATGTTTTCTGGTATTACTATACACCTATGCATAATGACTATACACAATTTCTTTACCATGGCGATCCAGCAACCAGAGATTGGGTTGTATATGCCGAGTTTTCCACAAGATAATAATAACCAATAACCGTAAACAAAAATAGCACGAATCACCGTGCTATTTTTTTATATTTTGAAAACCTAAAACATATGTTATAGTAAGCACAAAGGTGGTATTTTATGAATCTTATGAATATGAAACCAGAAACGCAAAAGCAGTTACGCAATGCAGGCATATTTTTTATTTTTCTTGGACTGGGTTCCAGTCTGGTATTTTGGCTTTTATATGCCAGCACGGATGATATTTTTTATGTTATGCTTGCTACTTTTTCTGTCTTGCCACTGTTTACCGGGATCGCTTTATTAATGTATTCTCGTATGCCAGAGATGATGAAGAAAAGAATGGAAGCAGCCAGACCAATGATTGAAAGCTTTTTGAAAGATAACCCCGAAACAGCCAACCAACTTAGCAATTTAATAAAGTCACAATCTCAACCACAAACAGAAAACCAAACACGAAAGTATTGCAAACACTGTGGCGCGCAAATTGAACCTGACGCCACCTTCTGTGTTGTCTGCGGACGCAAAATAAATTGACATTAATTTATTACAGTGTAAATATAATTTATATACAAAGGAGAATTTTATGGCAAACAAACAAAAATCAAATAGCATGAATAAATTTTGGGGGATAATTGCATATTTACCGTTTATATGTATTTTCACATTTTTATTTTCTAAAAAAGAAAGCACACTTAGATTTCATTCTAAGCAATCACTTAATATGTTTCTTATAACATTAATTGGTCTTGTTATTATTGTATTTATAAACATAGCATTGTCACTTGTGAATATAATGCTTCCATTGGTTCTTGTATTGCTTCCCCAATATATTTTTGTATTCCCGTATCTTATAGCAATTATCTATGGAATTGTTAATGTATGTTTGAACAGAGCAAAATCAATCCCGGTTTATAATAAAATAAAAATAATTCGATAAAACAAAAACGAACCTTTGCGGGTTCGTTTTTTTA
>CAYJJH010000018.1:10176-12231 GCA_964370495.1 uncultured Prevotella sp. | reverse complement strand
TCAAAAATCTGGGTTGCAATTTTGATATCTTGATTTGGGCAAAGTCTAATCCAACCCCGATGACACATAATGTGTTTTTGTCTGATCTTGAATACTGTTTATATTTTCGCGAGAAGGGGGTTCGTCTTAATGACGGCTATGAACTTAAAAGCAAATGGTATTGCAGTCAAACAAATAAGCGTGATAAAGAATCATTTATTCACCCGACAATTAAGCCACTTGATCTTGTAGAGCGGCACATAAAACACGCTACGAATGAAGGCGACACTATACTTGATCCTTTTATGGGCAGTGGCACAACGGCGCTGGCCTGCAAAGAAACAGGGCGAAACTTTATTGGTATGGAGATTGATCCACACTTTCATAAGATTGCAAATGATAGATTAAACAACATTGATGCCTATGGGCAACTTAGTTGGCTGGCGAGGTAGGTATGAAACAAATTGAAAAAGTGATTGAATTTCAAAATAAACAGATTGCGGATTTGACCAAGATGCTGGCAAGAGTTTTATCTTACCAAAGACTTGCAAACGATAGGCAACCAGAGTTAAAGTATGACGGTGCTAACCAAGCGTTCATTGACAATCAAATAAGCAATTATCTTAATGACGGCAAAACTGCTCCCTTGAAAAAGGAGGAAATAATTATGCCATATTTGAGAGAAGGAACAATACGATACAGACCAGATGGCAGATGGGAAACCAGAGGGATGCTAGAAAACAAAAAACAAGGTTCAACGGCTTGTGGAAAGAATCAGCAAGAGGTTATCAAAAAACATTACGAGAGATTAAAATTGCGAGACAAAAATTTACGAGATGAAAACTATGCAATGAAAAACTTGAAGTTATTTGATTTTCTGGACTTGTGGTTCGAGACCGAGGTTAAAGCACGGATAAGGACAGGCGACAAAAAAGAGAAGGGTAAGGTTAGTAAATCTTATGCTAATAAAACCAAATGGGCGATAGGCAATGTTAAAAAGAATTTTCCAAATAAATTATTAAATGAATTTACGGTATTCGAACTTGAATCTGCCTCACGCCAAATAGAGATGGGACGCACAAGAGAAAGCGTAGATGCTCTTATTGGTCAATCATTGACTTATGCACACAAGAAAGGTTTTATTAGAACTAACATCGTCCAGCACTTTGATAAATATAAATCTGTGCGTAAACAGACGCCTGTATTTACCGTAGCCGAGCAAAATGCGTTTTTGGATTATTCAAAGAAACACAGCAGGTATCACGATTACTTTATGTTTTATTTCCATACGGGTTGTCGTCCAGCCGAGATAAGACGCATTCGCAAACGAGATTTCGATTTTACAGCAGGGAATAAGTCCGTATTCATAGACGGAACAAAAACCGTATTATCCAGCAGACGCATTCCATTGTTCGCATCGCTTTGGTATCTTGAAAAGATGATTAAAGATTTAAACGATGATGATTTTGTGTTTACTGCTATGGAGAAAACCTTGCGACTTGCGTTTCATAAAATCATTGAGGCGATTGGACTTGCTGGTAAGGGCTTTGTGCTTTACAGCGCAAGGCACAGTTGCAATACAAGGTGGTATGAAAATGGTGTGGACGAGAAGGCCAGAAAGGCTTGGATGGGGCATAGCGAGAACAGCACTATAAATGATAAGGTCTATACTCATTTAACAAGCGAACACGAGCGAAGCCAGATCGAATTGGTGGATAAAATGTTCGCCCCTAAATCTGCCCCTAAAAATTACGAAAAAATTAAGAAAACAATGGAAAACGAATGTGAGGTCCACTATATGTTGGGTTGATAAAATTTTGACTTTCCAAACCTTGTGTCTTGGTTGGACTGGGTGGACTTGAACCACCGACCCCCGCCTTATCAGAGCGGTGCTCTAACCAACTGAGCTACAATCCATTACATATAAATTATATAATAAGTATATTTTTTTTTCAAGCATTTATTAAAGTTATTTTTAAATACTGCCAGCATGAAATTATTTGCTTAAATTTATTAAAAAGGTTAATTTATAATATGAGTGAAGACGAGAAAGAAAAAAAGAAGAAAAAGAAATCT
>CAYJJH010000018.1:8219-10076 GCA_964370495.1 uncultured Prevotella sp. | reverse complement strand
AATTTGCAAATCAATTTGATGAAGGCAAAAATATTCAAGATGATGAACCTATAGATAATAAAAATATAACTCCTAATGAAGGGCCAGCATATGGATATAATTCGCCAGATGAAGATGATGAAAGACAAGCGGCTGAAGATCAAGCAATGCAACAATACCCGCACGGTACAGGCGTAGACCCAGATAGAGATCAATCTTATAATTATAATCCAGAAACAGATGAAGATAAAAAAGCAGCTGAAGACCAAGCCTTTGAACAATATCAACATGGTACAGGCGTAGACCCTGATATGGATCAATCGTACAGATATAATCCAGAAGATGATGATAATGGTGCTGTAAAAACTGGCTATCAAGATGCAAGTCTAAGTGGACAATTTACAGGTGATGAATCTGATCCATATGCCAGTCAATTTGGTGGCCAGCAATATGGTTATAGTGCCGACGAATCAGCTGTGCCTGATGATGGATATAATAATGATTTAAGTAACGAGTTTACCGATGATGATAGTACAGATCCATATACTAATCAATTTGGGGAAGACAGGGAAGAGCAAGATGATGAAGAGCAAGAACCAGGGGAAGATACAGAGCAGGAAGAAGGTGAAGGCTCTAGGCAAGAATCAGGACCTATGGGGCGTCCCTCAGGTGGGAAGAAAAAAGTTAACTGGAAAGAGGGTGATAAAATAACAATTAAATTGTTAGAACAAGTATGGAATAAGGCTTCATCTATACCTGCTGTTAAGCCATTTATTGTTGCTGCCAATGAAGCTGTTACAAATACACTTATGGCGACTCCACCTGTATATGGAACAGCTGCTTCTATTATATTAAAAATTTATGGGAAATCTAAGGCAATGCTCGGGGACAAGGATGACATTATTGGAGACATGCTTAAAATAATAAGCAACACTAACACACAGACCACAATGTCTATAATGGCGGTGGGGCAAGCGTTAATAACCCAGCAATGGGCGGCACCTGCTACGGTTAAAATGTTGCCTTCTATATTAGAAACAGTAATGAATATTCCTCCAGTTTCAACATTGCTTGGGAAAATATTTGCTATTGCTGTTCCAGTGATTAATGGAGTAAGCAAATAACAAGTCGACAAAAATAAATAATTATTATATTATATTTGCATGGAAGCAAAAAATTTAAGACCTGGAAAATTATTTAAAATGAACGGAGTAGTTTATGAAGTTATAGACTATGAATTCCGTCAACAGCCAAGATTGGCCGCTGCTATCAGCGCAAAAATTAAAAATATAAAAAGTGGAGCAATAAGTGTAGAAAATTTCAAAGGAAATCCTACTCTTGAAGAAGTAGAAATTGAAAAGAAAGAATTGCAATTTTCATATGAAGATGGCGATATAATCCATTTTATGGATACAGAAACTTATGACGATATCGTAGTTAATCGTGACCTATGTGAGCATGTATTAAAATACAATGATCCATCTGGAGATCCTATACTTTGTATGTTTAATTATATTGATGGTCAAATAGCAAACATTGTTCCACCAACATTTGTAATGTTAACTGTTTCAGAAACTGAACCAAGTGTTGCTGGTGATACAGCAAGAAACGCACTTAAAAATGCAAAACTAAGCAGTGGTATAGAAACCAAGGTTCCTATGTTTATAAATAGCGGAGATGCTGTTCGTATAGATACAAGAACAGGTGCATACGTAGATAGGGGATAGACAAAAAAATATAACTGTATTATAATCGTTATATTACGGCGGGAGTCGCCAAGTGGTAAGGCAACGGTCTGTGGCTCCGTTATACGTGGGTTCGATTCCCATCTTCCGCCCCATATATAAAGAAAAGCCGAAAGGCTTTTTTGTATGCTTT
>CAYJJH010000018.1:0-8119 GCA_964370495.1 uncultured Prevotella sp. | reverse complement strand
TTGGGTATTCATATAAATCAAAATCATAAAAATAAAAACAAAATTGAAAATTATATTCTTGCTGGAAGAAAAATAATTTTTGTGATAGCCGTGATCGGAATAATCGCTTTGGGTGTTTCTTATAAATTTATTTTGCATGATGTCCTGGATTTGCCAACCTCTATTGATTATAAATTTTATTTCCTTATGTTGATTTATATGTTTATAGAAGCATTGGCTACATATTTTGATCATATACTCAGGCATTTGAAAAGATTTAAGGAGCAGTTTGTTGGCTCGATCATAAGGGCAGTGGGCACAGTAGGGGGCCTAGGATTATCGTGGTGGCTGTTTAATCTTGATTTAATCAGTGTTGCAGTTGTTTATATATCAATTAATGTGGTTCGAATGATTTATCTGTATCAAATTTATTTATGCAATAAAGATCATGAAATAAATATTTTTTCTCCAAGAAAAACGAAACTTAAAAAAGACGAAATTTCAAATATTATAAATTTAAGTGTTATGGAATCAATGTGGCAAATATGTAATATCTTTATAGGATTCTTTATTTTGAATTTAAGTGAAGTATACTTTAACCAATATAATTACTTTGATGATGTTATGCCTATTTTTAGAATATTTTATTTCCCGGTGATACAACTTTCTTCTATTGCAATTTGCAGGCATCTTGGAGATGGCGACTTTGACAGCGCATATAAAACAGGTAAAAATTCTATGTGGTATACGGTGGTTGTGTCTGCTGGTTTAATGGGGCTTGGACTTGCACTTGGGCCACTCATCTTTATGGGAATGAATGTAGACATATTACAGAGTGTACAACTAGCATTGATACTTTATTTAATACTTGCTGTGATTAGATTATTTAATTGGAATATTAGCTCATATATTTTGGTGCAGGGCGGTAAAACAAAACTGATTTCTTTTATAGAGATTTGTAAAACTGTATTTTATATAATATTATTTTTGGTTTCGGATTTTATCCCCAGCAATTTGTTTATTATATATGGAATAATGATAGCCGTAACAATAATTGACTTTGCTATATGTATGGTGCTTTTCGTGAGAAAAAAATGGATGCAAAAACTAAATACGGATAAATAATATTGCATTAAAAAAGCCCTCGATCCAGAAGGCTTGTTTTGGTGACCCATGATGGGCTCGAACCATCGACACAGAGATTAAGAGTCTCTTGCTCTACCAACTGAGCTAATGGGCCACGCACAATTAGGATATACCCAAATATACGCCTTGTCAATTATTTGAGTTTAGGTAAATAATCCCTTGCAAAAAAAATGGTTTGTGGTATAATGAATGTTATGAATTTAGTAGAACTTATTGAAAAGGAAAATGCGCAGAAAGAAATTACGCATTTTAGTGTCGGGGATACAGTTAAAGTATTCTTCAAAATCGTGGAAGGAACAAAAGAAAGAGTCCAAGTTTTTGAGGGTCTTGTTATCGCTAGAAAAAATGGTGGGGTTCGTGAAACATTTACCGTAAGAAAAATCAGCTTTGGAATTGGTGTAGAAAGAACATTCCCAATTTATTCACCAAGAATAGAAAAAATTGAAGTAGTACGTGAAGGTAAAGTTCGTCGTGCTAAACTTTATTATATTCGTGAACTAAGTGGTAAGGCTGGTGTTAATGTTAAAGAAAAAGTTAAAGTTAATGCTGTTAAGAAAAAAGTTCGCGGCGAAGAAGAAAAGTTAGCATTGATGAAGGCTAACAAAGCAAAGGCAACTGTTAAGAAAAAAACAGCCGCTAAGCCTGCTGCTAAGAAAACAACAACTACTGCGGCTACTAAGCCTGCTGTTAAAAAAGCAACTACAACTAAAAAGGTAGCTGAAAAAGATGGAGCAAATTCTTAATTTAATTTTACCTCTTATAATAATCGCTGGGTTGTCTGGTGTTTATATTTGGTTCTTGCATTCTAAACAAGGCAAGGGAACTTCTGCAACGATAAATGATAATAAAAATAATGCAGTTAAAAGCAATAAGGCTATAACCTTAATTTCATATATGGATTATAAAGCGACCGAGTTTTATAATGCATTGAAGCAAGCCTTGCCGTCTAATTTTATAATCTATCCAAATGTGGCTGTCGAGAAATTATTAGATACTACTTCCAGGTTGGGTTTGCAACTGCAGGGGCAGTATGCAGATTTTGTTGTATTCTCACCCAGCAGGATGCCAATACTTATCATTGACCTTTTTGATATGTCTATTATAAATTTGGATGAAGTAAATAAAGTCAAAAGAATAACAAAAACAATTATGAAGAACAGTGGGGTTCCTGTACTTGATTTAAAGTATAGTGATACATATAACATAGATGAACTAAGACAAATTATTGCAAATATTTTGAACCCTTTAAGAGTTGACACAAATAAATAATATATGATAATATAATGCTATGGTCCGCTAGCTCAGTTGGTAGAGCACATCACTTTTAATGATGTTGTCCCGCGTTCGAGTCGCGGGCGGATCACCAAAATAATATATCGAATATAATTTAGCGTTTTAACGCGCCATTTAAAATAAAAATATTTAATAAATTTTTGCCAAACTATTGAAATTCATAAGTCATAATTGTATACTACTTATTGAAATATAAAATAGGAGACAATTATGAAATTAAAAAATAAAAAAGAGGAACTAACATTTAAATCTATAGTTACGTCTGCAATTGAAAAAGGATTGAATTTAAATGCAGGGGTATTGAAAGATTTTGAAAGCAAGGATATTGTAGAAAGAGCTGATATATTGCATCCAAAAGCTGCAAGACTTAGAAATATTATATGGTACCTTGATGAGTATGAAATTCTAAAGTTTGTAGAATACGGAAAACTATGCGAGTTACTTAATAAAGAAAATAATAATTTCATTGACGTTCCTGGCAGATCAAGAGAAGAAATTGAAAAAATACGTTTTGAAGAAGTTGAGAAATATAGAAAAGAATATCGTGAATGTTTGCTTGAGTCTGAAGAAGTTGCTAGTTTTATATTTGCTTTATTAAACTCTTTGCCAAATAAAGAATTGTCTGCTACTTCGCAAAGTAAATCAAAGTTATCTGAACTGGTAGACGCTTTTAAAGGTCTTCTTAAAAAAGATAAAAACAAGGCAAATATACAAGAAAGCAATGAAGAACTTGAAGAAGAAATTGAACCTGAAGAAGTTGTAAAATTCAAACAGCTATTTAACTATAAATTACTTGAAACTAATCTGGATGAAATGTCTGGAAAAGATAAAGATATTATTGCCGATTTAGTGGAACTTGTTAGAAAGGGTGTGCTTAAGAATTTTGAAATTAGATCATATTTAACTTCTGGAATCATAGCACACGAAGAAGGTAAAATGGAGCAAGCCGAAACAGAATATAAAAATTTACAAGATTTCAACTTCGGATTATTAGATAAGTTTTGGTTCTGGGATCCAGAAAGTCAAATGACTATGGGAAAGACCCCAGAGGAAATTAAAAAGAATGAATTAGTTTTAAGGAATATAAAAGCAACAGTTTTAAATGATATACAAGCTATAATGTCTAATGATCTTGCCCCAGCTGCTGAAAAAATGAGAAAAACAAGAGAAGAAGTGTCTACTAATTTAGCAAGACTATATGAATTGCAAACTGCTAATGTGTCCTTTGTTGACTCTTGTGTGGAACCAACAATATTGGCAAGATACTCTGAACTTGTGGCTAGAAATGAATATGTTTTTCCTGAAAAAGATCAAATGGATGCTACAAACTCTGTAGGGATATAGGGGGTTATTATGCAATTAGCAAATAATAAAAAAGAATTAATTTCATTAAAGACTTTAGTTAGGTCAGCATTAGAGGAGCAACTAGGATTAAATAAGGGTGAGCTTAATGGGTTTGAGAATAAAAGTATGCAGGAAAAAGCTAAGCTTTTGAATCCAAGAATTGCCTATTTAGAAGCGGTATTAATGTATCTTGATAAATATATGGTTTTAAGTTTTATTGAACGTGGGAAACTCTGTGACTTGCTAAACGAAGATGATAATAATTTTATAGAGGTTCGTAGAAGATCAGAAGATGAAATAATGAAACTTAGATTTGACGAAGTTGATAAATATAAAAAAGAGTATCTTAGCTGTTCGTTAAAAGCAGAAGATTCAATTAACTTTGTTATGTCGGCATTAAATGCAATGCCGGGAGAAAAAGAAGAAACAATAGTGGAGAAGAGTAAAAATAAGTTTTCAAAGCTTATTGATATCTTCAAAAAGAAGGAAAAAGATGAGACTGTGTCTATCGCTGAAATGGATCAATTTACGCCAAAGGATAAATTAGAAAGTATAAATAAATTCAAAGAAGTTTTTAATTATGAAATGTTAGAAAAAGATATAGACGAGTTAACTGGGGTAGAGAAAGATAAAATTGCGAAACTAGTTAAACTAATGAATTATGGCATCATGGAAGATGTAGCCTTTAATTTCTATCTATGTAATGAAAGGTTGAATTATGAAAACGATAAAGTTAAAAAAATAGAAACTAAGCATGAGGAATTGGAAAATAATCGTTTGACATTGGTTGATGATTTTTCAGTTTGGCAAGATACGCTTAATAACAAAAAACACAAAAAATATAATATTGATATTCTGCCAAACGTAATTGCGTCAGTGTCTAGTGAAATAGAAAAGATTAAAGAAAGAGATTTGCGTCCGGTTGAAATAGAATTAGAAAAAGTAAGAAAAGAAGTTTCTACTAAACTAAAGCGAATATATACTATTTCCGTGGAATCATTTATTGATGAAACAGTAGAGTTGGAGCTATATGCCCGCTACCAGGAATTATTGAGTCGTGGTGAATATAAAGTTGAAAGAGATGATGAGAATATGATGCAGGAATTTGAAGTTGTTAAATAGGGGATAGAATGAGTTTAAAAAATGAAAATACAAAAACTACACTTAGAGATTTTGTAATAAAATCTATTAAAAGGCATTTGTCTGTATCGGATGAAGAAATAAAAAATTTCGAGGAAAGTTATTTGACTTCCAGAAAATTTTTTTCGCTTGAAAAGAATGGTGAAAAAGGAAGTCAAAATAATACAGTGAATAATAATTTATCTGAAATTATAGCCGTATTATTAAAAGATCTTCCGGCTAAGAAAGCAAAAAAGGAAAATGGTAAGTTAACAACCTTTATTGGTGGCGCGATTGAACCAAATCATAATGTATTAAAGGATAGAGTGTTTGCGGGCTCTTCTGTTATCTCAAGAATTAAAGGTGAAAGTAAGGAGTTGGTTAGGTTTAAAGAACTTTTTAATTGGGGAATGCTTGATGATGATATATCTGGACTAACAGAACAAAACAAAGATGATTTAAAAGAAACTAGCATGTTAATTCTAAATGGTGCATTAGAAGACGAAAGTTTAAAAAATAAGTTATATAATGAAAGAATTAATTATGAAAAAAATAGGCTAGTTAAGTTTGAAAAGGAAAGACTAGATTTAGAAATTTTTTATTTAGGGCTTTTTGATGAACTGGCAAATTGGGCTCCTTTGCAATATGTTGGAAGAGAAGGCTATGTAATAGGGGCCGTGTCTAATATAATAAATAATGTTTCTCTTGAGGTAACAGATGAATATAAAAGGAAAGATGCAGTAAATAAAAAGAACTTTAATGATCTGAGTAAAGAGGTGAATGAGAAGTTGGAATATTTACATGCTGTGTCTGCAAGATATTTTGTTGAAGAGATGAGTCAAAAGTTGCTTGATAAATCGTTAAGCTTTGAATCCGAAAATACTATCTTTGAAAAAGATCTAATTTAAGCTGCCAGAATATAAAAATTATTTTATTAAATTTTGACTAAAATCTTGAAAAAAAATATATTTAGAGTTAAAATATAATAAATTAAAATTATTTATTTTAGGGGGTTATTATAGTGAACGATGATTTAAAAGAAATACAATTTTCATTACGAGATGTTGTTGCTCGTAAATTAGAAGAAAAAGCAAAACTTGAATTAAATACACTTGATGGCTATGAAAAGAAGAGCAAAGAGGATAAGTTTTTGACTTTTAACCCAAGACTTAGAGAGGCTTTGAATTTAATGAAAAAAGCTGCACCAAGAGAAAAAGAAGCAATGAGGAAAACCTATAATTATAATATGGAAAAAATAGCAAAGGCGGTTGAGTTGACATCATTTATGTTGGAATCGCTTCCATCTAATTTAAAAGAGCAATCTGAGGAAAAACCTACCATATTAAATGGGACATTGGATAAATTAAAAACTTTTTCGGCTTCATTATTTAAGAAAGAAAAAGAAGAAGTAAAAGAAAAAGTTGATGAGCCTGTTGAAGAAGATGTGGATGTTTGGTATGGTCCTCACAGATTTAGCAGAGAGCATCGTATAGCCAGATTCAAAAAAATCTTTGACTTCAAATTGATCGAAGGTGATGTCTCTAAATTTACAGAAGAAGAGCAAGATAGATTTGTAGAAGTGATGAAATTTATTGATAGTGAGATTTTAATAAATGAAGCTTCATTGATCTTCTTCTTGCATAATGAAAAAATAGGATATGAAGAACACCGTAAAATAGAGAAAAGAGAGGAGAAGAGTGCTATTGAGATGCACTTCTACGGAGTATTTGATGATTACTGGAAATGGCTTTCCGAAATGGAGAAAAAAGATGTACTACAAGATTTTGAAATATATGAAGGTAGCTCGGATATAATAAATAAAGTTTACGAAGAAATATCTACTAGGCACCAAGATGTTATTGATAAGCAAAATGTTGAATTAAAAGAACTGGATAAGGAAGTTGAGCAAAATTTAAAACTATTATCTAAAATGGATATGAATGATTTTTATCAACGTATTTGTGGGCAGGCTATATTTCAATGTTACAGCTGTGAGCATGAAGGCATAATAAATAAATTCAAAGCTGAAGTAAAAAAACAATCAAATCCAGCTAGTTATAAAAGCTTTTCCGACACGGATAAATCATTGTGATATTCTTGTTCGATTATAGTTAAGATTTGATCAAGATTTAATTCTTGAATTTCGGGATTAGATTTCCGTATTTCTTCTATCGCGTCTTCTAATAAATATCCATTGTTAACTAAGTCTTTAATTTTGTTTGTTAGTTGTCCCAGCAGGGGGTTTACGTCTGTCATATATAATTATTATAGTATAAAGATAAATAAAAATAAACAAGAAAATAGTGATTAGATTAAGCTAATTAATATTAGATTAAAATAGCACTATTTTTCTTTATGTTATGGCTATTTTAAAATAAAAAAATATTTAAAAAACTTTTAAATAACTGTTGACATTGGTGTTAGGATTTGTTATTATTAGTTCGTTGTCTTTTCTCTCGGGAAAAGATAGCAGTGAACATTGACAACTGCATATATGTAAGAGTAAAACAAATATCTAATATAAAATTTAGAAAAGTGTAATACGTATTTTAATTTAACCATTAAAACTACAATTACGCTGAGTTAAAAATTAACAATAATATTAAACTCATGCAAATAAATATTTCTGTAAATGCACACAAGAAATTGTGTGTGCTTAGGAATCCAAAAACATGTATAAAAAAGAACAAAGATCAAGCTATAAAGAGCGTATAGTGGATGCCTTGGCAATTGGCGCCGAAGAAGGACGTGATTAACTGCGATAAGCTACGGGTAGGTGTAAGTAACCTGTGAACCGTAGATCTCCGAATGAGGAAACTCACCCAGAGTAATTTCTGGGTATCATACGATGAATTCATAGTCGTAATGAAGGGAACCTGCTGAATTGAAACATCTAAGTAAGCAGAGGAAAAGAAAATAAAACAATGATTCCGTTAGTAGTGGCGAGCGAACGCGGAAGAGCCCAAACTTTCAGGGGTAACCTTGAAAGGGTTTAGGACTGCATTTAGGATTGCTCAACGATAGACGAACACACTTGGAAAGGTGGACAATATAGAGTAACAGTCTCGTAGTCGAAATTGAAGAGCACCGAGCAGTATCCAGAGTAGCACAGGGCACGTGAAACCCGGTGTGAATATAGGAGGACCATCTCCTAAGGCTAAATACGACCAATTGACCGATAGTGTATAGTACCGTGAGGGAAAGGTGAAAAGCACCCCGGGAGGGGAGTGAAAGAGAA
>CAYJJH010000017.1:0-14677 GCA_964370495.1 uncultured Prevotella sp. | reverse complement strand
TTGGCGGAAGGGACAGGATTTGAACCTGCGAATCCTTACGGATCACCTGTTTTCGAGACAG
This sequence comes from uncultured Prevotella sp., assembly GCA_964370495.1. Classification (GTDB taxonomy): domain Bacteria; phylum Bacillota; class Clostridia; order Christensenellales; family UBA1242; genus RGIG8050. Next base: position 14,616 of record CAYJJH010000017.1, on the reverse strand, counting down.
GTACATTCAACCACTCTGACACCCTTCCACAAACAAATTATTATATCATGCAAGAATTTATGTATCAATTTTATTTGCCAATAATTCATCATAGATTTTATCGGGCAACTTAGATCGAAAACTTTTATTTAAGGCTTTAGTTTGCACAGCTTTAATAACGCAGGCGGAGCAAATATGAGCGCCCCGCCCATTAAGTCTTTTATCTTTTTGTATAACAAAATCGCCGTTTAATCGCACTACTCTGGTCATATTATTTGTGTCTTGCTTTTTTCTACAAACTGCACAAATTCGCTGTATAGGGCTTTTATTCGCCACCTAGCGTAAACTCCTCTACGAATGCAGCATCTTCTTCGTTAGCTTTTTCTTCGCTCTTAACATCTATTTTCCAACCTGTTAATTTTGCAGCCAATCTTACATTCATACCAGCCTTACCAATAGCAAGAGATAATTTGTCATTTGGAACAACAACACGAACACGTTTTTCTTCTTCATTAGCTTCTACACGCAATACCGTAGCAGGTGCAATTGCAGAGGCAATAAATTCAAGTGGATCTTCACTCCAAGGAATAATGTCAACCTTCTCTGGACGGATTTCATCCAAGATATTATTTATTCTTGAACCCTTTGCTCCAACACAGGCACCAATTGGATCAATATTTGCAATAGTCGAAGCAACCGCAATTTTTGTTCTATATCCAGCTTCACGAGCAATTGATTTAATTTCAATTTCACCCTTTTCTATTTCTGGTACTTCAATACTGAATAATGCACGAACAAATTCAGCTCTTGTTCTTGTTACAAAAATACCATCAACAAACCCAAGGTCTTTAAGCTTTGGAACATAAACCTTTACAAAGTCATTGATTTTAAAATTTTGACCTGTAATATTGTTTCTTTCATCTAAAATACCTTCTAAATGACTGCCAGGTATTTCAAGGAAATACATTCCACCTTCAAATCTATTTACCTTAGCAGTAACAATTTTATCTTCTCTTGTTGATATTTCTTCCATTGCAGCCATTCTTCCACGTTCTTTTAGTTTTTGATTTAATACTTGTTTAACAGCTACTGCCGCCACGCGACCAAAATCTTTAATGTTTTCTTCTTGTTCAATTACATCTCCAACTTTGATAGATTTTTTAATTTCTTTTGCCTCAGACAAAGTAATTAATTTATCATAATCAAAAGGAACAACACCTTCTTCTGTGTCCAACTTCTCTTCTTCATCCGCTACTACGGTTTTGAAACTGTAAACACGAATAGTTCTTTTTTCAGGGTTAAGAGCCACACGAGCATTCATTGCTTCTCCGTGAGCTTTTCTGAAAGCAACAGATAGTGCCTCTTCTAAATCCTTTATTATTTCAGCGACTTCCATACCTCTTTCATTCGCCATTACACTTAATGCTAAGAAAAAATCCTTTGATATCATTTTTTATACTCTCCTTTTATTCCCAATCTTTTCCATCAACCCCAACACTGCTTACGGACAGACTATAATTCTCCCCGAGTTTGGCATCGTTGGCATCAATAATTGGTTCGATAAGTTTAGTAACAATTTTACAATCTGCATGTTCAATGTTGCCATCTTTAGATATATAAAAACAAAGTTCATTGTTTTTCCAAGATACTTTTTCTAAATTGTATCCTGCATCTTCAATAACTGTTTTACATAGCTCGTTAAACAAAGATTCCATATTACCTCCCCTATAATTAAAAAAACGGACCTTCTCGGCCCTCTTTATAAAGTAACATAATACCTGTTAACTTGCAACAATAATTTAACTGATATTATGTGGTGGGAGTTCACGGACTTGAACCGCGGACCGACCGGTTATGAGCCGGTTGCTCTAACCAACTGAGCTAAACTCCCGCAACTTATATAATATACCATATAAATTACATTTTTGTAAAGCAAAAAGAAAGATGACAAAATCAGGTTTATGGAGTATAATAATTTATTATTGGCCGGGTGGTGAAATTGGCAGACGCGTCGGACTCAAAATCCGATGAGGTAACACTCGTGTGGGTTCAAGTCCCACCTCGGCCACCATTAATAAAAAAAAGGGATTATTTCAAATCCCTTTTTCATTAATTATTTTATTTTAAATCTTCTGCTTTCATAAGTTTTTTAAGTTCTCTACGCTCTTCTACTACCCTAGCAGCAGGTTCTGCAATTTTTCTATATAAGAATAATTTTCTAAATCTATTAACAAAGTACCAAATTATTGCAACAATCAAACCTAATATAGCAATTAACATTGCTGTATTAAAATCAAAAATTATACCAATTCCAAAACCAGCAGCAGGCAACAAGAAGAATACAGCAATTGCAATTAAATCCATTTTTATAGTTTGAAGAATAATTTTTGCTATATCAATATAATGTTGATTTTCTTCTGGCATTTCTTGCAATTCTTTATGTTCTTTACGCATATAGTTATATTCTATTAAGAATTTAAATACATTCGAAAACAATAATACGACCAACGATCCCAGAGCAATTAATGATCCCATGATCATCATTGGACCAAGTTCATTCCATTGGAAAGAAAACAAAGTAAGTAACGCCAACAAGAACCATAAAGTCGCCATAACTGCTACCGCTACCAATGATAAATAGAATACAATTGATGATATAATACCCAGTACAGTGAACAAAATGTTACTTTTAATCATTTTAGATTTGCGATCTTGATTTTTAAACATTAAATACTTATTGTACTTTCCTCGCATCATCGTCATCGTGCCTCTTAATCTATTTGAAGTAATTCCCATCTAGATACCTCCAATATTTAATTTATAATAATAAAATACTACTATTAAAATTATAAGTAAACTGTTTTTTATTATTTCTTCATTGCAACATTTTCAATAATAGAAACTTCATTATCATTATGTAAATCTAAAATTGTAGCAAGCATACTTATTACTGGCATAACTGCTAGTAACAAAATAACTGCCAACGCCCCTACGGTCAATGCAATATATAAAGAATATAATATTGGGATAAAGAAAATACAGATAACCATAATTGAAAGCATTTGCGGCATAGTTTTGAATCTGTTTTTAATGTAATGTGAACCTATCAAAGATAAGGTGCTTGCCAAAGCAGGAATTAAAAACAGGAAACTTGCACCCGGCAAAATAAATGTTGTAAGTGTTGCAAATATAAAATTAATCACATTTATAGCCAATTGATATTCTAATCTTTCTTGATTGCTCTTTTTCTTTAAATAAGCCCCCGCAGCAATGAATAAGCCCAAAATAGATAAATATAAAACAGAGTTAATACCTGTTATTCTGGTATATGTTAACGAAAAAGTTACCGCATATATAGATGCTAATACCTGTGAAATAATAAATCCAAAAACAGCAAATAACAGCATCACTCCACCGACCTTGGCAGATTTTATGAATATATTTTTAATAGCTATTTTTTCTTTTTTATTTTTAATAAAAACCAAGAAAGCAAAAGCAGCAATTCCCAATCCCAATAAAATAATAGCAAATATAAAATCATAAACTACTATCTCACCTGGCATATAGTTAAATGATATCGCATCCGAAGATCCATTAAAATAATTAATATCTGAATACTCTGAGTTAAATGCATATTCTTCAACCAGCGGCAATATTTGCGCCGAATAATGTGCAAGTGTTGATGCATTTATATTTGAATAATTATCATCTGGGGTATGATATACATAAAAGTCATCAAGTGCACAAAAATTCATACCAGCATATCCTGCCTCTATATAAGGTGTAAAATCCGTATAGTTAGGCATAATCTGATAAACCGCAGTTGCCAATGAGTATGTAATTTTATTTTTGGTTGTATTATAAAACTGCATAGTTTTTAAATTGTTTTTTCCAGTTTCAAACATATAAGCCACACCACTTGCACCTCTAGCCTCTATATTTATAACAAAATTAACATTATCCATAAGTGCTTGATTATATTTCAATTCCGCTGAAGCACCATAAAGACCCGTTTCTTCTCCATCTGTAAACAGGATATAAATGCTGTTTTCTAAATCTGTTTCTGCACCATATGTTCTTAATATTTCTAAAAGAGTGGCCAAACCATAACCATCATCAATCGCTCCATAACTTCCGCCAAGTTCACCGCCTCTTCCAATATGTCCACGAGAGTCATAATGCGACATTAGCAAAATCCCAGTATCGCTTTTTCCAGGTATCTTGACCAAAACATTATCTATATCATATGGCATATATTCTTCTTCACCATCAGTATTAATAATAGAGTAAGTATTATCATAGGTTCTAACCTCTACACTTGCAGCCGGATTCGAAGCTATATAGTCAGTAGCCGTATCAACCAAGTATTCACGTACCTCTGTATGCGCAGTCTCATCTTCTGGCAATGAAGAATGCGGCTGTTTTGAAATATTATATATATGATCAATTGCTATTTCAGGATCAAAATTACTATAAGCTATAGAAGAATCAATAGCTGGCGGTTTAAGAATTAAAATGCCTGCTAATGCAGATACAACAAGCACTGCTACTAAAATCATAATTGTACCGTATCTGTTTATATATGATAAAACTTTTTTGAATTTTTCTTTCATAACTTCTCTCCCAAACAATCACCATTTTTTATGGCAATCTAAATCAAATTAGCACACAAGAAAAAGTTAATCAAATGTTTATATTCTGCTTATCGGAAATTGGTGGAAGCGCCGGGAATTGAACCCGGGTCCGAATGGTTTATTGTCTGTTTTTCTACATACATAGTCGTTATGTTTTTTCATTATCGATAAATTAACGACAAAGTATTCGATAACGAACAGATTTTGGTGTCGGGCAATATTTCCATCTGTCGGGGATATACTGCTCCATTGACTCTTTGTTTTCGAATGATCATTATAAAGAGTTAAACGCGTCATTCGCCTCAATCTTTAAGATGCAACTAAGCAGCTAAAGCAAGGTTTGCATTTTTTGGACTTGCATTTGTCTTTATTGTGAACAATTAACGTATGTCCACCCCGCCGATATGCTTAACAGACCGTCTGCCAATCGTCGAAGCCAAATCGCCCCCATAACAGATTGTCCATATTCATTATATCAAAAAAACAGGACTTTTGCAATTGTTCTTTCATATATAAGGTATGATCGATTTACACAATGATGCATTACTTGAGCTACCAGAGTCCAAGCTACTGCCCTATTTACGGAAAGCCAAAACAGACGGAATAAATGAAATTTGGCTGTCTGTTTGGACAACCGAGCTTTCAAACCCCTTAAAGATAATTAAAAGAAAAAAGAAGATTTTAGATAAAATCAAAGATGACGACCGTTATCCAACTTGCAGACTGCACATAGAAGACCTAGGGTTTATAACAAAAGACAATATCCAAAACTTGATTGATCTTAAACCCCACTCTGCCGGCTTAACCTGGAATAACAAAAATAATCTTGCGGGCGGATGTATGAGCAATGGCAAATTAACTAAATTTGGGAAACAAGTCGTAAGCATTCTTGAAAAGAATAATATACAAATAGACACCGCGCATCTAAATAAAAAAAGTTTTTATTCATTTGCAAAAATCACCACTCGACCAATGGTTTGCACACATACCGCATTTACCAATATACGAAGGCATAAAAGAAATATAACAAATAAACAAATAAAAATAATAATTAAATCAGGTGGCAAAATTGGACTTTGTCTTGTTCCTAAATTTCTTACATCATCAACAGATTGTGGTTTTAATGATGTAATAAAACATATATATAGTTTCAAAAAAAGATTTGGTACTAATAATCTTTTTCTTGGTTCAGATTTTTTCGGGACAGATACCTTGCCTTACGGCATCAAAGATTATAGTGATTTAATTCAACTTTTTGAAGCAATCATAATTGGATATAGCGCCTTAAAGCAACCGTTGCTCTGCTATTATATTGGAAACCCACAGGCAAAAAAGCGCATACTGATTACAGGTGGTATGCATGCAAGAGAATGGATTTCCTCATTTGCGATTAAATCACTTATGCATCAACATATTAAAAATCCACCCAATGATACTTACATAGCATTTATTCCAGAATGCAATCCCGATGGAATTAGATTAGCTACCCAAGGGCTAACAGACTTTTTTAAAAAGAAAAAAAATTTTCTACTTAAGATAAATAATTACAGCAACGACTTTACCTTATGGAAAGCCAATTCTAATGCAGTTGATCTTAATGTGAATTTTGACATCTATTGGGGTACGGGACAAAGCAACATAACCGCACCCGCCCCAGCAAATTATATTGGCAAACATCCATGTGATCAACCCGAAAACAAAGCCCTGATTAAATTCATTTATAACTTTATGCCAACATACAGCTTGGCTTTTCACAGCAAAGGCGAGCTTATATATTATAGCAATCCCAAAGATAAAAATTTGGCACTTGAACTTTCCAAGCAAACAACTTTCCCAATACAATTATCCGAAAATTCATTTGGTGGATTAACTGATTTTTTAGCACTTAAATTTGGTATTCCTGCATTTACACTTGAACTTGGCGATGATAACCTGCCCCACCCCATAACAGAGCAAGAGCTTCCAAACATAATGAATAAAATTAAAAATTTAATTTATTTTTTAAGTGGCGCATAAAACATTTCGCCCTCGTGACTTTGGAAATACACACCTACTATATTTGAACGCTTACTGTTTATTATTGTATATGCGGCACGTTTTCTTGCTCCACCGATAATGTTTCCTACAACCTTCATATTAGCCTCTACAAAGACATTGTATGCTCTGATTTGTCCAATGTTATCCACAACGGTAATACCATCAAAATTAAGCATTGTAATAAAGACATCGGCCATTGTATTTAATTTCTGTTCATTATATTGATTTGTTTGAGCAAATAACTTAGACAGGTTTATTGGTTCAGATAACCATATCCCATCTTCAAGAAAAGCATCAGGTTTATAATTGGCATCTACAACCACACAAATTGTACCATCAACAGATCGCATAACCTTTTTGAATATGTTTTTATACATATTCTTAATATCATGTAATTTTTTAGAACTGGTTTTTAATTTAGAAAAACTAGCATCAACAAATTCTTTTATTTCATCTTCCCAATTATTTACAACTTTAATATCCAATGCAAAGTTTACATTTACCACTCTACCCTTCAAACTTCTCATTGTTATTGTCCATGTATTTTCAGCGTAAACATATATGCCAAAAATCTTGTCACTTTTGTCAGCAAGTATTTGAGAATTAAATAATGAAGCTTCCAGCGTTTCATCTTTGATACTGTTTACAATACGGAAAATACCATATTCGGTTTTACCTTCGGATACAGATATATATACGCACCAATTAAGGTTACAAAAAGGTATAAGACTTTTAAGTCTGGATGCGAACATATTTTCATTTATGTCATTAAACAAAACTATCTTCATAGCATTAGGCACAGACTTAACAACCGCGTCTATATTGCTGGTTAAAAAGATTGCTGGTTTATATTTTTGGCCTTCTTCTTCGTAATTAGCGATCTGCGGGAAGAAGTTTAAGAAACGATTTTGTAATTTTATTGGGAATGATCCTACAAATTCTGTCGATAAAAAATCGACTATTCTCATCTTTGCATCAATGTAAAAAATATTTTCATTCACCCTAATTTAGGTTTACACCATTTCCACTTGCAAAGTCAATTATTTCTTTGTGAATATTACCAATTTCTTCTTTTTCTAGCGTTTTTTGCATAGAACAAAGGGTAAATGTAAGCGTATATTTGTTTTCGTATATACCAGACAACTTTCTGTCTATTACTAAGGCATTTTTATATTTAGAAAATATAGCATCAAGATCTGAATATATACCATTATAAACAAATGTAAAATCCAATTCCACCTTAGGAAATTTAGATAATACAGGTGCAACCGTTTTATCAATAGATCCCCAATCTAATGCTGATAAGTTAACTTCAAAACCTACGGAATCTTTAAAAATTCTAGGATGAATAATCCCAATCTGCCCCACTTTCTTACCGTCAATTATAATCACAGCATTATTTACAGGATGAAATTTATTAGACTGGCAGCCTGATAATTCATACTGCACACGCATACCTAATATGCCAAAAATATCAACCAGCATTTCGCTTATTTCTTTATATGAATGATTACTGGTCACTCCTGAAAAATGTTTTTCCTCTAAATGTTTTTGATTAACTACTCTGCCAATTTCAAACACGCTGGCTTGACCTTTGTTAACCAATGCCATTGATAACATACTGGTCAACATATCACTGCGAACCTTGTCATCACTTTTAACAAATGGATTTACTACGGTTAAATAAGACACGACATCAATACCTAAAGATTTAACACTTTTTGCATCATACCAAATATGAGTATGCACTTCGTTAAATGCATATTTAAGAGCCATAAGTCCTTTTATTTTATTTTCAGCTACTGCAGCCTTATCAACAGGAATTGGCTTCACTGCTACATTAGGGGCTACTGGCACAATATTTTCATAACCATAATTTCTTGTAATTTCTTCGATTACATCAGCAACCGTAGTTACATCTTTGTAGGATCTATATGTTGGAACTGTTACCACGATTTCGTCGTCATTCATAACCGGAGCAAAGCCCAATTTTTTTAGATTTTTTTCTACTTTCTTGTACTGCCCTGCAAAGTTTATTCCGGTAAAGGTTTCAAGATATTTTTTATTTACTGTTATTTTCTTTGCTTTCTTATTAAGCTTTTTTCCTTCTGCCATTGTGAACGCAGAAACCACTTTTGCATTTTCTGCATAAGTATTTATTAAATTTAGAAGCTCCGCGCAAGCAAGGTAATTTGTTTGAGGATCAAGAGCTTTTTCATATCTTGTACTTGCGTCTGTTCTTATCCCTAACTTTGCTGAACTCTGTCTTATATTAGAAGCATCAAAGGTTGCTATTTCAAAAACTGCGTCCTGTGTATCTTCTTTTATTTCGCTATCTTTACCACCCATAATACCCGCAAGCGCTACTGGCTCTTTGTTACTTTTTATAAATAGCATTTCTTTGCCTGCAACTATTTCGTTATCTTTTAGAGTTACAAATTTCTGCCCTTCCTTGATGTTCCCTATTGATAACTTATCTATTGTCTTGGCATCAAAAGAATGCACGGGATTACCATGTAAAAGCATTACATAATTTGTTAAATCAACCAAAAATCCGTGGCTGTTATGCCCAAGGTAATACAATCTGTTTTGTATAATATCTGGTGATACTACCCCACCAAGGTTTTGAATCTTTATTGCACCATATGAAAGACATTTATCATTTTCAATTTGAATATCTAATTTCGGCAAATTATCATATTTGGAAATTATTTCTAAATTTATGGGTTTAAGCTCTCTATCAAAAATTACGGATAACTCTCTGGCTATTCCATAATGCCCCCAAAGATCAGGACGATTAGTTATACTTTTATTATCTATATCAATAATGCTATCTTCAAGTCCTATTAAGACATTGGCAATTTTATCACCAATTTTAATGTTTTCAGGTAATTCAATTATTCCTGCGCTTTCGCCCTTATACCCTAGCTCATCATAAGAGCAACACATACCATGACTTTGTTCACCACGAATTTCTGTCTTCTGTATTTCCAAACCATTAGGCAGACTTGCACCTATGGTAGCCACGGCAACATAAAGACCAGCTCTTGCATTTGGAGCCCCACAAACAATAGTTAATGGTTTACCTTTTGCAATGTCCACAGTTAAACAATGTAGGTGATCACTTTTTGGATGTTTATCACATGTAAGAATTTTACCCACAACAACTTTATCAAGACCGCGTCCCTTATGCTCTATTTCTTCTACTTCGCATGTTATTTTTGTTAACTTATCCGCAATTTCTTCCGCGCTTATCCCACGCAAATCAACATATTCTTTTAACCAATTTATAGATATTTTCATCGCTTTATACCTTTTAAGAATTCAACATTCCCTGAATTAAATAACCTTACATCATTGATGTTATAATGGAGCATCGCCATTCTTGTAAGTCCAAAACCAAAGGCAAAACCTTGATATTTTTTTGGATCTATATTTGCCATTTTAAGCACGTTTTCGTGAATCATACCGCAACCACAAAACTCTATCCAACCTGATTGCTTGCATACGCTACACCCCTTCCCATCACAGAAAGAGCAACTTGCATCTAATTCAAATCCAGGTTCAACAAATGGAAAGAAGCCCGGACGCAATCTTACATCTATTTCCTTTTCAAACAATTCGGAAAGTAATTTCTTCATTACATAAATTAAATTGGCAATGGATATATCCTCGCTCACCATAAGTCCCTCGCATTGAAAGAAAGAAAATTCGTGACTCATATCTGTTGCTTCATTTCTGTAACATCTGCCTGGGAATACCGCAGACACAACAGGTCCATATTTTTTTAATATCGCATTTTGAAGAGCAGAAGTTTGAGTTTTTAGAACTTGTCCATTAGATAGCCAAAAAGTATCTTGCATGTCTCTGGCTGGGTGGTCTGCCGGCACATTTACAGAGTCAAAGTTTTCAAACTCTGTAACCACTTCATTTCCATCCACAACATAAAACCCCATAGATTTACAAATATCTGATATCTTTCTTATCATATATGTAATTGGATGAAGACTGCCTACACTGGCATTTAATTTGGGTACAGTTATATCAATTAATTTATCTGCTTTTAATTTTTCATTGATTTCATTTTCTTTTATTTCCGCTTGCTTCTTAAAAAAAGAAGCTTCTATATTTCTTTTTAATTGGTTGAGTCTTGCCCCTTCACTGCCACGTTTATCCGCAGGTAAGTCTTTAATACCAAGTAGCATCTTGGTTATCTCGCCCGACTTAGATAAATATTTTTGATGAAAATCTTGCAACCCTTCTTGCGATGAAATTTTACTTATTTCTGCTTCTATATCTAACATAATATCAATTATGACATAGTATTAAAATGTTGTAAATATTTACTTAAACAACTATTTCGCTTTTTAGTATATGTATTTTCTACCATCTTTTTTATGTTCTCTTCCTTCCCAACTAATACCACCAACTTCTTTGCACGGGTAACAGCGGTATAAAGCAAGTTTCTTGTTAAAATCATATACGCGCCAGATACCACGGGAATAACCACGGCATCAAATTCACATCCCTGACTTTTATGTACCGTAATAGCGTAGCTAAGCGTCAATGCAACCAAATCGCTTCGTGAATAAATACTTACTCGCCCATCTTCAAGTTCAACTGTGGTTTCGCCGCTTTCAGGATTGATATCAATTATCTTTCCAATATCACCATTAAATATACCTTTACCTTCTTCACCACCCTTCTTCCATTCTTGCTTATAATTATTAACAGTATGCATTACCCTATCGCCCAATCTAAATATAGTCTCTCCATATGTATACTGACTTTGACCTCTTTGTGGATTAAGAACATCTTGCAATACAGTGTTCAAATTATTTACACCTGCTTCACCTAACTTCATCGGAGCAAGCACTTGGATTTTAGAGCTATCTGTTTTTAGATATTCAGGCAATCTTACAGATAATAAATCCACCACTTTATTTTTTATTTCAAGCGGCGTCTCAGCTCTGTCATAAAAGAAGTCTATGCTTTTATTATTAAGAAGTGGCATCTCACCTTTGTTTATTTTATAGGCATTTACAGCAATTGTAGAATCCTCACCCGTTCTATATATTTGAGTAAGTTGTATAACAGGTAACACTCCCGAAGTTATCATATCCGAAAGAACATTACCCGCACCTACAGAAGCCAACTGATCTATGTCGCCTATAAAAATAACCTTTGTTCCGTGCATAATTTTACGAAGCAGCGATGCCATAAGCATACAATCACACATTGAAACTTCATCCAATATGACTATATCTTTTTTAATAAAGTTGTTTGGGTCTTCGTATATAAAGGCCTTACCGCCTGTATTCTTGTAATCTATATCTAAGCATCTGTGAATTGTCATGGCTTCCTGTCCCGTTGTTTCCTCTATGCGTTTTGCGGCCCGTCCCGTAGGCGCAAGCATTTGGGTAGAAAGATCACTGGCTTGATTTATATAAAATATAGCATTTATTATCGTTGTTTTACCTGTGCCGGGTCCACCCGTTATAATTGTCACACCATTATTTACCGCTGACTTAATTGCCAACTTTTGATTCTCGTGAAAAGTAATACCTTTTAATTGTTCATAGTGTGTAATTAAATTATCAAGATTTTTAACCTCTTTTTTTTCATTAGCTAAAAGCAATAACTTCTGAGCTATACTTTTTTCAGCAACAAAAAATTTCATAAGTTGAATTCCCTGCTGACCATCAATTTCCACAGGTACTACTATTCTGTCCATACAAAGTTCGTTTATTATTGAATTAAATGTGGGCGTTAAATCTACCATATTTATTCGAAGCAATCTGCATACTTTTTTTATAAGCTCAGACAAAGTAACAAAAGTATCTCCGTCCATTTCCGCACTTTCTTTAAGAATATGCACTACCCCAGCACGCACACGAAATGTACCATTATAACTTACGCCCAGATCCTTTGCCATTTTATCTGCTGTAATAAAACCTATACCGTCTACACGCTCAATCATATTATATGGGTTCTTAGAAATTTTCTGTATAGACTCAGACCCATATTCTTTATAGATTTTTATTGCAGTATTAAGCCCCAAGTTAAACTTATATAGCCACATAATCACGGCTTGCATTTCTCTGACCTCTGCGTAACCGCTGGAAATTTTCCTTGCTTTATCCAAAGATATACCGCGAACCCTGGACAACTCTTCCGGGTTACTTTGTATTATTTCCATACTTTGAATACCAAACTCTTTAACAATTTTTTTGGCCGTAGCTGGACCAATTCCAGGGATCAACCCACCACCCAAAAAATGTATAATTTTACTTTCTGTATTTGGTGGCAATAAAACCATTTCCGTAAACGCAAATTGCTTGCCGTGTTTAGCATTATTTCTAAATTCACCAATAAATTTATATTCGACCCCAACAGACACAAATGGCGCATATCCCACAACAACAATATCATTATTTAATCGCATAACACAATATTCCGTGTCAGGATTTTGAAATAATACAGAAGAAATTACGCCCTCGATTTGCATTCTTTTATTATATCATATCAAAATAATAACACTTAATATAATTTTGAAACATTGACTTTTAGACTTTTAATGTCTAGACTTATTTTAATGACAAAAGACAAATTAAAAAAATTCATAGCAGTTTGCACTACTGCTGGACTTCTTGCCTGTGGACAAAAAGAACTTAATTCTCAAACTCTGAATACTACGCCATTTCCAGAAGCAATGAACAAACAAGCAGAAACGCTTGTATATGAAGGTTCAATAGTATCAGCTCTAGGCAAAAAAAAGCCCTCTAATGAAGATAAAATGTATAAAATATTTCCTAACGAAAGTAAATTAAATGTTTTGAATCTTATGAAAAGATTCTTCGCAAGTAATTTTAAAGATTCACATTCTAATATATTGTTAGAGAACATAAACGAATTAACCGGCAATTATTCTCATCTTAAAACAGAGTTAGCCATAGCCCTTAACCAACCAAATAGTGACTATCCTACGGATTTTATTCTTGATAAAATAGAACAATCTGAACAATTTGTATATGAGCTTATTTCATTACACGATATCGGATCTTATCAAAGTCAACTTGCAGAATCACAAATTGACAAAAAATACGCATCTGAGGTAATTAAAGCCACAAAAACACTTAACCCACATAATTTTGAATTACTTATGCACACTTTAAGAGCAGCAAGATATGAAGAAATGAGAAAAGCAAAGAACCCGCATTATAAATATGCTGAACTTGATATTCTTTATAAAGCCATACAAAGATCTGACATAAATAAACCAGCTAACAACATAGAGACATTAGAAACCGCACTTAATGAAATTATTATCGCTGGGACAAAATTGAATTATATACTTACAGGCACAGAAACAGATCCACAAATCATTGTCGATATAGTAAATTATTTAATTGGCATTGATCAAATACATGCCGTAATCGACGATATTCACGCCAGCGGTATAGAATACAAAGACATACATCCATACACGGATCCAAATCCATTCGTAGATACCGCTGAAGATACATATACAATAAAACCATTCCAAGAAAGAAACCTTATGCAATTTGCGGATTACACACTTTTCCTTGACCTTAAATCATTATCTACAAATAATATGCAAAACGATTTATCAAAATAATTTTACTATTGACTTTGATTATTATTATAGATAGACTTGTCGTTATGGAAAAAAATAAAAAATTAACAAAACTAGCTGCTGTATTTACAACAGGACTTATTATTGGTTCAACAACTTTAACAGGTTGCCAAGACCCTTACAAAGATTATTACTATATGCAACAAATGCAAAAAGATGAAACCCAAGAAAATTCTACTTCTGAAAGCACAGAAAAATCTTTATAATAATATAAGAACATCTTGACATTTTGCCTTTTTTTGGCTATATTTAGATATGGATAAAAAATTAAAAAAATTTGCGGCAGTATGTCTTGCAACAGGGCTTCTT
>CAYJJH010000016.1:0-15137 GCA_964370495.1 uncultured Prevotella sp. | reverse complement strand
TTTTTGGTGGAATTAGCACAAACTAGTCATAGTGGAAGATAGGGTTTACTTTTGTATTGATATGAAATGTTTTTTCGCGTCCGTGGAATGCGTAGAGCGAAAACTTGACCCTTATGCTGTAAATTTGGTTGTGGCTGATCCAGACAGAAAGTCGGGCAGTATTTGTTTGGCGATCTCGCCCAAGATGAAAAAAGATGGAATTAAGAATAGATGCAGAATGTATGAAATCCCAAAAAATATCGAACTTGTAATCGCTAAACCCAGAATGAAAAAGTACATAGAGTATTCCGCCGATATATATGCTGTTATGCTTAAAATGTTTTCTAAGGATGACATTTATGTTTACTCGATCGATGAATCGTTTATAGATGTAACAAGTTATCTTAAATTGTATAAAACTACGCCAATTGAGTTAGCCAAGAAATTAATGAATATGATTGCAGTGGAGAAGAAAATTCCATCCAGCATTGGTATAGGAACCAATCTTTTTCTTGCAAAAATTGCGCTTGATATTATGGCAAAGAAGAACAAAGACAGCATTGCATATCTGGACGAAGACATTTTTAAAAAGCAGTTATGGCATCATAAACCTATAACGGATTTTTGGCAGATATCTTATGGAACGCAAAACAGATTGCAAAAAAAAGGCATAACAGACATGTACGGCATTGCAACCTGCCCAGAAGAAGTTTTATATAATGAATTCGGTGTCAATGCAGAGTTACTTATTGATCATTCCAAAGGCAAAGAGTCTTGCACTATTCAGGATATAAAAAAGTATAAACCCAAAAGCAGGTCCAATTCATTGTCTCAGATTTTATTTTACGATTATACATTTGATAAAGCCAAAATCGTACTAACCGAAATGGTGGAAAAGGGCATACAAGATTTAATCACGCAAGGCGTAGTCGCCTCTGTGATTTCGGTCAAAATCGGATACAGCAAAGACAGCATTGCGTCTACGGGCAATCAATTTACTTTGCCGATGCCCAGCAATTTATTTTCGTATATCCTGCCGTTCATGGAAAACATATATTTACAGACCACAAAAAAAGACGCGCCCATAAGAAAAATAACCATAGGCTTTTCAAAATTATTGCCCGAAGCCAGTGAAGGCTTTGATTTTTTCAATACTTTGGATCATAATGAAAAGGAAAGAAATCTTGAAAAATCTTTGCTTGAGATAAAGAAAAAGCACGGCAAGAATTCTATACTAAGGGCTACAAGCTATCTGGACGGCGCGACAGCCAGAGACAGGAATAAAATGATAGGGGGTCATAACAGTGAATAAAGAAGAACGCGCAAGACAGTTTGCTCCATTTGAATCATTAAAAGGCCTTAGGGAAGCATTGATGCAAAGAGAGAAAGAGCTGCTGAAGGTTGAGCATCACGACATAACCGAAGAGATTAGTTTATATGTGAAAACCAAACTTGATGAAATAAACAAACGCGACAAAGTCGAAATCACATTTTATGAAGACGGTTTCTATATTACTAAGTCTGGCACGGTTAGGTTCAAAAACTATCCCGACCAAAAAATAATAGTAGATAAAAAAGCAATAAACTTTGTTGATATATTAAAGCTTGAAAAATTGTAAAGTTATTAACTTTTATAAATTATTAAAGCGTAAGACAAGTAGACCACATTATTGTATAATATGATTGATATGAAAATAAAAAATCAGTATAGTTGTGCGTTGCTTTTGTCTATGGATCTATTGGGTGGTAAATGGAAGATGAGAATACTCTGGCACATTTTGAATGGCGACAATAGATTTTCTTTATTGCAAAAAGGCATACCAGATATAACACACAAGATGCTGATAACTCAATTAAAAGAACTTGAAGAAAGTAAACTTTTAATAAGAACTGTTATAAAAGAAAAACCGTTAAATGTTGAATACTCGTTATCTAATGAGCACAAAGAATTGATCACTTTGGTGGAAGGTTTTTGCGACTTCTCAAAAGACTATGCGTTAAAGCGTAATATCAAACTTGATTAATAGTAGGTACAAAAAAGTACGTTATTTTAATTATTTTGTATTAATGCTATAATATGAATATTATATAATGGAGGATTAAAAAATGAATTACCCAAGAGCATTTTCACACATCGGATTGTCTGTACCAAATTTAGAGAAGGCAGTTAAATTTTATAAAGAGGTTATGGGTTGGTATGTCGTAATGGAACCATCTTTGGTTAAAGAAGAAAACGCGTCAGCAATTGGAATTATGTGCGAGGAAGTTTTTGGCAAGGGGCATGGCGATTTCAAAATTGCGCATATGGTGACATCTAATGCCATCGGTATAGAATTATTTGAATTCGAAGGCAATGATAAAAAGAAACAACCATTTCAGTATAAGAATACTGGGATGTTTCATTTCTCTGTGCAAGATCCAGATATAGAAGGTATGATTGAAAAAATTGTTGCAAACGGCGGTAAACAACGTATGCCAATAAAAGAATATTATCCAAATGAAAAACCATACAGAATGTGTTACGTAGAAGACCCATTCGGCATTGTATTCGAAATATATACCCACAGCTACGAGGTTACATACTCCAAAGGCGCATACTAATAAGAATATATTTTATAATTTAATCCGTTGATAATGCTTAAATATAAAGTTAAGGTAATAAGCAATTGTTTTTGCATGAAATAAAAAGCATTGACTTGATTGTAAAATCATTATAAAATAACATTATCCTTACGGAAGTTTAGCTCAGTTGGGAGCGCATCTGCCTTACAAGCAGAGGGTCATAGGTTCGAGCCCTATAACTTCCACCAAAATTATCGTCGCAATAGTATTGTGGCGATTTTTTTATTAAAATATATGGTCAATTTTTTAATCATCAATAATCAGCAAGTTTGCATTTATTTTAAGAAAAAATGTCTAAATCAAAAAACGACAAAATAATAAATAAGTAATTACATAGTTATTGCTATGGATGCATTAATGGAAATTTTACCCGAGAAAATAAAGAAGATGCTTGTGAATGTTCCGCTTGATCATATGTATGAACTAAGGCTTCGTGCTAATTCTTCGCCGGTTGTTTGTGTGGCTGGACGTAATTTTGTAATTGGAGAAGAAAATATATCGCGTATTGATATAGACAATATAATTCACAAAGCAGCCGATTATGCTATTTATTCTGTGCTTGACCAAATTGTAAAAGGTTTTATAACAATTCGTGGCGGAATAAGAATTGGTATTGCGGGCGAAGTAGTAATGGAAAAAGGTATTGTGTCCACCATAAAAAACGTAAATGCTGTATGTATCCGAATACCTCATGAAATTAAAAATTGTTCTTATCCTGTTTTGCCATATATCTTTGGCGAAGATAGGCCATATAAAACGCTGCTTATTGCTCCGCCCGGATGTGGCAAAACAACCTTTCTTCGTGATCTGGCTGTGCAGGTAAATAATAGCTATCCGCAAATGAATACTTTGATTCTGGATGAACGTGGTGAGATCGCGGCTTCGTATCTTGGTGACAATCAATTGTTTGTTGGACAAAGAACAGATGTAATTACAGGCGGAAGTAAAAGTTTTGGTTTTGAAAACGGAATTCGAAGTATGTCGCCAAATTGTATTGTGACAGATGAAATAGCTACGCAGCAGGATGCAGAGATGATACAGATTGCATCCAGAAGTGGTGTATCTGTTTTAGCAAGCGCGCATGCAACAGATTTGGACGAGATAAGAAATAAGCCAGCTTTCAAGAAGTTAATAGAAGAAGGTGTCTTTGAACGTTATGTCGTGTTGACCACCAAAGATACAGCGGGCACTGTAGTGGGCGTATATGATGCAAATATGAGAGTGCTATGAGACTTTGGATTGGTATAGGCATATTTATAATCTGTTTCCTTATAGGGTGGAGTAAGTATAGAAGTAGTCTTTATCGTGTGAACTTCTATCAAGGTTTGATTGCTTTTTGTAATAATCTTAATACTGAAATAGCTTTCGCCCTTATGCCAATTGCTCAGATAATAGATAGATATAAAAATTCCTATTCAATCGAATTTAATCAGGCACTTAATAAGTATGCAAAATTGCTTAAAAACAAAAAGGATATAACCTATGAAAAATGTTTGGATATTTCCAGCGAACCACAGGTTGCAGATTTTTTTTATAATTTGGGGAGAGCCGGAAGCCAAGAGGAAAAAGATAAAATAAAATCTGCGATGCTTAATTTCAGGGAAAGCAAAAAAGAAGCTGATAATTATTTGAAAACCAAAGCGTCTATTATGTTCAAAGTTTTAATAATAATTGGTATAGCGGGGGTGATTTTTTGGATATAGATATAATTTTCAAAATCGCAGCGATTGGTATTTTGGCAGCTGTGGTATGCACAATATTAAAGCAAGCAGGCAAAGAAGAAATTGCTACATTTGTATCGTTGGCTTCTGTGGTGATTTGTCTGGTTATGGTGTTGTCTATGATAAGCGACCTTTTTAATTCTATAAGATCCTTGTTTATGTTGTATTAGAGGTGTTTATTGGATATAACGCAAATCATTGTTGTTGGGGTAGCTACCGCTTTATCTGTTTTATTGTTAAAACAAATGAAACCCGAGCTGGCCGTTATAATTGGGTTGGTAGGTTCTGTCATCATATTTGTTATGGTTGTGTCTGGCTTATCTCAGGTTGTAATAACTATAAATAAAATAGCAACTGATACAGGTATTGCGCCCGAAATATTTAGCAGTATTCTTAAAATCGTAGGGATAGCATACCTGTGTGAAATAGCCAGTGGTATTTGCAAAGACTCGGGAGCTGCTTCGGTTTCGGATATGATTATCATCGGCGGCAAGGTTTTAATTATGGTTTTAGCTATTCCTATAATAGAAGGTCTGATAAGTGTAGTGTTGGGGGTGATTGCATAATGGGTGAGGAGTTATCAGGTGCAGTGGAAGAAACACTTAATAAATTAGACTTTGGTGACCTTAACAATGCCAGTGTTTTTGGTGGTGATAATTTTGTACAAACAATTGGAAAGATTTTATCGGGCAGTTTCTTTGAAGACTATCCAGATATTTTTTCTGGTATTATAGCGTTGCTTGGTGGATTTATTTCTGCGGTATTACCAATGGTAGTATTCATAGTCGCAATTACAATATTATGTGGGTTTGTAGGCACGGCAAAAGACAACAAAGGCGGAGTAGGTAACATTGTATATTTTGTAGCGTACTCTGCCGTAGTATTGATTGTTGTAAGCAGTGTAGTTGATTTAATTGGAATCGTAGGTAATACATTAACACTAATTAAAACGCAGATAGATATTGTATTTCCTATAATATTAACATTAATGGTAACAAGTGGTGCAAGTGCAAGCGCCGGAATATACCAACCCGCAGTGGCCATTTTGTCAACGGGCATAGTTCAAATATTTACTATGATTGTTATGCCGTTGTTTATAATCAGTTTTGCTTTCTCTGTGGTCTCTAATATTGCACCAAATACAAAGCTAGATAAATTTGTATCTTTCTTCTCGTCATTATTCAAATGGATTGTAGGAATATGCTTTACCGTATTTTTAGCTTTTATGACAATTCAAGGTATCACTGCAGGCAGTTTTGATAGCGTATCTATAAGAGCAACTAAAATGACGGTATCGGGTTATGTGCCAATTGTAGGTGGCTATCTTTCACAAGGGTTTGATCTAATAATGGCCAGCTCTGTGCTTATAAAAAATGCTGTTGGAATGTCGGGCATATTGTTACTTCTTGGGATAATACTCTCGCCCATTATTAAAATTGTAATTTTCTCTTTGGCAATTAAATTAGCTTCTGCTGTGACCCAACCCGTAGCCGATAGCAGGATAAGCAGTTTTCTTTCTTCAATTGGTAAATCATTTTCTATGCTTGTGTCCTGTTTGATTGGAACAGGCTTTATGTATTTTGTCACATTGGCATTATTTATAATGACGGGGAATGTAATATAGTATGGGAATGTGGTTGGCTCCAATTTTGGGAGTGGTTGTAGTTGGCGTAATAATAGAGCTTATTAGCAAAGACAGCTCTATGGGTAAATTTGTTCGCTCTATATATTCCTTTTTTATCTTGTTCGTTATAATTCAGCCATTGCCAAAATTACTTGGTGATATGGATTTCTTTGATTCCAGTAGTGTACAGGTAAACAGTGGTTTGGCTAGCGAGATAAATTCTGGCAGCAAGGAAGCCAGAATAAAACTTGCTCTTTATGAGTTGGGATATGAAGATGCTGTTATATATGTATCTGATAATGATGTTTACATAAATACAGGCGTAAGTTTAGTTAGTGAGGATATAGAAAAAATTAAAGCATTAATAGAGGAGGGCAATGTATATATCTTATGAAAAAAATAATAGAGAAAATGAAGAAGGTTAAACACATAGAAATTTACCTGGCTGTCATTGCAGTTGTGATTATAATTATGATTTATTTTTCTTCGCTACCTACCACGGAAAATAATAGCGAAACCGAATCATCTGTTCAAAATACAAGCACAGATACTTATGCTGATATAATGGAAGGCAAGCTTCGGAATTTAATTGGCAGCATCAGTGGAGCAGGTAATGTTGCAGTTATGGTGATGACAAATGGCGAAGGTACGGCTGAGTTGGCTTATAATAAAGAAGAGGAAACGGTTTCACAAACAGGCAGTAACGGGCAAATCATAACAACGACAACAAAAAATGAAGAACTTATTTTAAACAGCGGAAAGCCAATTATACTTTGGACAAACCCTCCTGAAATTATTGGTATAGTAATTGTAGCAACTGGTGCGTATGATGTAAGTGTGAAATTAAACATATTAAGAGCAGTCCAAACAATTATTGGTGATAACGTAGTGGATATAGAAATTCTTCCAGGAAGATAAAATATGACAAAATAAATGTCATATATCAAATGTGCCGCAAATATAATATTATCAAGGGAGGAATAAAGTGGAAATAGTAGCAAAACAAACAAATGTAAAACAGAAAGGCAAACTTAGTCAAAAGCTCAAAAATTTCTTTGGTGCTATGATAGGGAGCAGAGGTAGAAAAGTAATGTTATTGACAGGGTTACTTGCCTTGCTTGTGGTTACGGGGTATTTGAATTTTTCATTAAATCAAAATGCTGTTGATGTTAATGCAGGCAATATGGCAGAAACCAATATGTTTTTTACACTAAAAGAAAACCGTGCTGATTCGCGCCTTGCAAGACAATTATTGCTTGATGATATAATTGCTAACACAGGATCAAGTGCGGAAGCAAAAGCAACAGCTGAAGCCGAACTTGAATTACTTGCATCTGAAATAGCTTTTGAAACAAATGCAGAAGGTCTTATAGCTGCGCAATGTGGATTTAGCGATGTTATCGTAAGTAAGAACGGAACAAAGCTTAATGTAATGATTAAGACAGACGAAGATGTGCCATCTGAATCAGTTCAAAAAATTATGAAGATTCTTGCTACTGCTATGGGCAAGGATAGACTAGAGCCAGAAAACGGAGACGCATTATTTATTTCTACTTTATAATAATCAAGATATAAAGAATATTAAGGGGAGTGGGATAACTCCTCTTTTATTTTGTCTATAATTAAATTATGTTATTTACGATAGTGCTATCGTTATTTTTTATATGCATTTTGTGTATGGCTTTATCTTGCCAAAATAAATATTTTTTAATAAAACAAGAACGCAATGGTAAACAAAAAGATAAAATAATAAAGCTGGGTACGGGTGGAATTACTAATAATAAATTAGTACACGAAATAAAGATATTTAACTCTCTATTCCTTGTGATGCCGTGTGTTGGCGGTGTAGCTTGTTTGTATTCTAAATTACTATGCTGCTTGATTAAAAACCCAAAGCATAAGCCGGAAAACAATGCGTACGAAAAATTACTGTATGGGTATGCCTGTTATGTATTATTAACTAAAACAAATGATGAAATTGTTTCAAGGCAATTAAGAAAAAACTTGTTGTTTTTATTTGCACCAAAACTAGCAATAAAGAAAAATATGAAGATTAGTTGGTGCTCTGAAAAATATAACCTACATCCTAAGCCTATATATAAAATATTTAATAATTCTTTTTTGGATTTATCCGTAACGGAATTTATCACAGAAAGCCCTACAAGATCATTAGTGCTAGATAGTTATATAAAGTATGAAAATAAAGATATAACAATAAGACGCTTTGATGATTTTTTCGAAATGCGGTCTAAGGTGCCTCAGAAGGTGATTTTTGTTGTGGCAGAAGATAAGGCATCATTTGATTGTAGTATATCTCGTGGGGTGGTTACATGTACAAATATAGATAGCGGTTGGGTTAAGACATATACTGTGCGTGGAAATGATATAAGAATTTCAAACAGTATGTGTGAAAAAACAGATAAGTTAGAAATATATATTTATTTTTCTGGGCTTGTTACAGTTAGCATAAATAATGCTGTCAGAAAGTTATTATATAGTAATGAAATACAGTTTAATAAAAACGTAGAAAGAATTGTAGAAGACGCATATAAATGTAAGTTTATTTCAGGAGAGAAACTAAGGCAAAGATACAAAAAGGCAGAAGCCTGCGTGCCTAGTTTAAGGTTGTTGACCAAGGTGGTAGAAATAAAGGATGCACAAAGTTTTCTGGATGTATTAGACGAACTTGAATATTATAAAAAAATTGCCAGCCTGTTTTCAGGTTTTAACATAGTATTCTTATATTCAAGTGGCAGTAAATTCGTAGCCGATCTGGTAGGTGGGTTTATTTCTAAGTCGGAAGTAAATAGTTTAACAAAGGCTAATGTTTTTTTGTTTTTCATAGATAGGGCGGTAACAG
Source organism: uncultured Prevotella sp. (assembly GCA_964370495.1). Classification (GTDB taxonomy): domain Bacteria; phylum Bacillota; class Clostridia; order Christensenellales; family UBA1242; genus RGIG8050. The sequence continues at coordinate 6,331 of CAYJJH010000016.1, read as the reverse complement.
ACCCAGATGCAATATATTTTTTAGCCAGAATGATGCGCGGCAACAAGTATACAGAGCTAGCTCCAAATTCAGAAAAGCAAACTGTGTCAAAATCTTATCCGTATAAAAAAGTAATTTTGTTAAGTAATAAAACTGCTGCACCGACTATAGTGACAGAAGTAGTGCCGCTTAAATTTACATCTCCAAGTGTGGTTACCGTGTCTGGGTTGACTTTGACGGCCGTAGGATTATATACGGGTAAGGTCTCTGTTTATAAATTGCCGTGTAATGTGAATATAGACAAGGAACTTTTGACGATGGGAATAAACATTTGTATAAAAACGAAATTGATGGGATTTGAGCAAAAAAGATTTTATATTCAAAAGCAAGATACAGTTTTACAGAGTAAAGAAAAGAAAAAGAATTTTTTAATGTCGCTAGAAAAAGTCATTGTTAAAACAAATAATAAAGATCTATCTAAAATTTTTTCTTTGCCTGTTATTGATGAAAATAACACTGGATTACTTGAAATGGTAAAAACTGCGTATAGAAATATAGACAAGCAGTCTTTGATATCTTTATTAGTAGATCGGAATGCTTTGCCTATTTCGGTTTGGGAATATTTAATGAGCAAAATTATTGGTATAAGATTTTCTGGTGGCAAAGTTCATTTGGTTCCGTGTATAAATATAGTGGGTGATTTTATTCTAACTTTTGAATTTGAAGGTAAGCCCTATGCGTTCAATGCTAAAAAACAGTTGGAAAAAACCACTGATCTTGATACTATATTACATGGATAAAAAATTAGAAGGAACAAAAACGCATCAAAATTTAATGACTGCGTTTGCTGGCGAAAGCCAAGCAAGAACAAAATATAATTTGTTCGCATCAAAAGCAAAAAAGGAAGGATATGCAATCTTAGCTCAAATCTTTGAAGAGACATCAGCTAATGAAAAAGAGCATGCTTCATTGTGGTTCAAACACTTTCATGGTGTTAATGACACATATGACAATTTGTTAGATGCTGCAAGCGGCGAAAATTATGAATGGACAGATATGTATGAAAAATTTGCTAAGGAAGCGGATGAAGAAGGATTTAAAGATATTGCAAATCAATTCCGTGGTGTAGGTAAGGTAGAAAAAGAACATGAAGAAAGATATCGTATGTACGCTAAAATGCTTAAAGAAGATACATTATTTAAAAGCGAAGAAGTAGAAAATTGGAAATGTACAAATTGCGGATATCATATGGCAAGCAAAAATGCACCTAAAATTTGCCCTGTTTGTAATCATGCAATGGGATATTTTATCAGAGACTAATTATTTAATTAATCTAATAAAAGGCGTCTTCTTATAAGACGCTTTTTTAATGTATTAATAATATGCTTAATAACTACACAAGATAAATGTATGCATGAAGAAAATATGAATTTAGAAGTTATTGATAAAAAAATAAAAAATTTAAATTTATGGCAAATGCTTTCAGTCTTTACAATTGCCTTTGTGTTGTTGATGGCTATGGGTGTGATGTTTGTTGCAAGTGAAAACATAACTACATCTGCGATTACAACAAACGAAGGAAACATTGCTGATTGGGATTATTATTTGGCTGGCGATGTAGTACATATCAATAAATATATAGGGAATGATGTAGATGTGGTTTTGCCGTACCCAGATGAATTTGGTGGAACTGTTTTTGAAATAGAAGAACTTCCTTTTACGGGTATTTTTGTTGATGTAAAAGATACGATGAGAAGTTGTAAGCTGCAGGGCAAAATTCAAGGCTCCCTGAATTCTTTGTTTTATAAATGTACAGCACTTGAAAATGTAGATGTAAGTAATCTTGACACAAGCGCCGTTACAAGCATGTATTATATGTTCAGTTATTGCTCGGGTCTAACAACATTAGATTTAAGCAACTTTGATACAAGTAATGTTACGAATATGGTCTGTATGTTTTATTATGCATCTGGACTTGAGAGTTTGGATCTAAGTAATTTTGATACAAGCAATGTTACAGATATGGATAGACTATTTTCAGAATGCTCATCTATCAGGTCAATAGATCTAACAAATTTTAATACCAGTAAAAGTAAAAGATTAAGTTATATGTTTTATACTTGTTCATCGCTAGAAACAATAGATATAAGCGGGTTTGATACAAGTAGTGCGACGGATATGTACGGGATGTTTAGTTTTTGTTCTTCGTTAAAGTCTATAGATATAAGTCATTTTAATACGGCTAATGTAACGAATATGGGTGGGTTATTCCGTGCTTGCTCTTCGCTTGAGTCTGTTAACTTAGGCAGTATAGAATTAAGTGGGTATATACAGTCATTCGCTTATTGGTTTTCTGGTTGTTCATCATTAAAGGAAATAGATTTCAGTGGTCTAGATCTTAGAGGGATAAGAGATTTAAATAATACCTTTGTAGGTTGTACATCATTAGAAAAACTAGATTTAAGTAATTTTACTATTAATCAATATACAAATGTGAATTATGTTTTTAAAGATTGCTCTCAACCTTTAATAGTTTATGCTGGCACGCAAGAGGCCGTGGATAGACTTGCATCAAGTTCTAATAAGCCTGCTAGTGTGAATGTAATACTTCAGGGAACAAAAATTATTACTTTTTTAGATGAAAATAATGAGCAGATAAGTAATGAATTGTTTCAAGATGGGATAGTGCCTGTGGAGTATACTTTGCCTAATGCTCCAGATAAAGCGAGGTATGATTTTTTATACTGGGTTAATGAAGCTAATGAAAGTATAACAAATGAAAACTTGTCCAGAACGCTTGTAAGTGATTTAATTCTTCGACCAAGGTATATACCTAGTCAATATACATTGACAGTTAATTATGTTTATAGTGGCGATAATGTCCCAGCGGCTAATGATACTTATCCAAGGATATCGACGCAGGATGTAGGTTACCAAGAGGAATATACTATAATATTACCGATAGCTACCGGATATGAAACAACAGATATAATTTCTGGAATAATGGACGATGAAGGCAAACAAGTTACAATTACGTTTATACCTAAAGACTATGTATTATCAATAAACTATTTATATGATAATGGAGCTGAAATAAATTCTATAAACCAGTCAGTGACATTTAATACTTCGTATAGTATTGTAAGTCCTGTAATTCAAGACTATACACCAACGCAAGCAGTAGTAGAAGGCATTATGAATAGCGAAGGTAAAATAATTGATGTTGTGTATGATGAGAATCCAATATATAAGACAATATATTATCAAGAAAATCTAGATGGCAGCTGGAGTCAAACCGTGGAAGAAAAAAGAGCTGTCTTGGGATCAACTGTTAATGCAGAAATAAAAGAGTTCACAGGCTATGTTCAAAATAGCCAAAATGTAGAAAGTGTCTTAAGCGGCGAAATAATAAAGGGTGAAGAATTAGTATTAAAGGTTTATTATGACAGACAGAAATTTAACATAGTATTCGAAAATTATGATGGAACAGAATTAGTTATAAAAAGTTATAAATATATGCAGATGCCAATCTATATTGGAACGCCCGTGAGAGAAAGTGATGGAATAAGAATTTTTCAATTTGCTGAGTGGAAAGAAAAAGCAACAAATGCCGAGATAACAGAGGTAACGGGCGAGGCTGTGTATATAGCAAATTATAAAGTAATTATTTTAAAAACAAATGAAAATTCATCTGTTAAGGCCGAGATACAGTTTGATGAAAATATAAATGTTGATATAGAAACCAGGCTTGAAGTGATTTATGAAGAAGCTAAAGGATATGCTGTTAAGATGTTTAATGCTGAAAATCAAGATATTACAAATATAATTGCAAATAAAGCTACTTTGAGAATTCAATTACCAGATAATCTAATAAATAAAAACTTAGAAATAGTTTATGAAAAAAACAATCAAACTATAAAGCAAGAGCTTAAAGTTAATAATGGAGTAATGAGTGTAGGGTTGGACGGTTTCACAAGTTTTAGTATAGAAGAGAAAGTTGGAGAAATAGTATCAGGAAATACAAGTATTAATAAGTTGATAGTTTTGGTTGGTATCAGTTCAAGTATTTTAGTATTATTGTTAATTGTTAACTTATTCAGACTTAGTTATAAAAAAAATAAATTAAAAAAATTACGTGAAGTCGAGGTTAGAAAGTTGAACCTGTCAAATCTATAATTATATTTAAGATTGCCAAAAACAATTTTACTATTCTTTACATAAGATGAATTGGAAGCAGAAATGCATTCTAAATACTAAGGAGAATTTATATGGCAGAATTTAATATTAATATAACAAATGGAAAGGGATCAGCTAAAATTCCTGCGGGATCGTATTTGGCAGTAGTTGATGCTCCGGGATTTGATAATGGTTCGCTTTTGCCGATAATGGTTAATTTGCCTAACCAAAGTACAACGACGGCATTAACAATAAGCGCAAAAGGTACGCTTACGATTATATTTAATGAGACTGGTGAAGAAAGTGGTCAACGCATAATAAGTGGTGCTGTTGTTATGACAGATGCAACAGGTCAAACTCAATACGGCAGTATCGTGAATATAAACAGTAATGGTGAGGCTGTTTTTGAAAATGTCCCATTCGGAAGTATTGAAAATGGATATGAACTTTACTTTGTTCAACTTTCAACAGATGACAATCATAGGATTAATCAATCTGCATTTAGCGTTGTTATGGAGGTTTCTAATAAAACGCATCATGTAAAAAATGAAGCACTAATAGAACAGCACTTTACAGTGCAAAGTGTAGATTATGAAAATATGGTGCTTAATAATGCAACATTAACACTTAAATAATATATTCATGGGGTAAAAAATTTAATTAAAATTTATATTTTTAGCTGCTTTATTTAGTAATATGATTGGACTGGGTGGACTTGAAGAAAAGACCGTTTTTTTGAGCTATCAAAAAACACTTAAAAAGACCCTTAAAATGGGCAAAAACATTAAAAAAATAACAAAAACGGAGTAGTTTTAAATTTGACGGATAATTGCCCCTAAAATAGCCTCTAAAAATTTCGCTGAAAAAAAATTAGCACCTAAAATTAAGGGTCTGGTGGTTCAAAACCACTAGGTCCTTTTTTATTTTGTGCTAAAATTGATCAAAGCCCCTAGCGTTGCCCCTAGTGAATAAATGTCATTTATAAAAATAAAATAATAATTGCTTAAATCATTGAGAATACCCCAATTTAAATCTAAATATGAGTACGTAATAGCTTCGCAAAATTTCATAGTAAAAGCTATAGGGCTCGAACCTGTAACGCGTAAAATTGCACTAAAGCGTCAAGGGCAGAAAAGCGCAACATATGATGGCGCACACAAAAAATAAACATATATATACGGGGCCTCCTAAATATCCAAATTACTAGACACTATATTTTACACTAGATTATTGCGTAGAATTTTTTTAGGCGTATTTATAGATTTTTACTTATCTAAGTTTTATAATATAAAATATGAATTATAAATTTCTAAATGAGTTTTCATCCATTCCAAATGACCAAATTATTGAAATGAGAAAATTAATATCAAAAAAAAGGAAAGAGGCATATTTAAAAATAAATAATGGTAATTGTTTAATATGTAGAAAAGAGGTAACAAGTTTTTGTAATTCTCATCATATACCTAAGTTTTGTTTATTAAATATATCAAATAATGGTAAAGTAAGTACTTTTGCTGAATTAGTAGAAAGCGAATTGAGTGATAAAATAAGTGGAATAAATAGTGCAGGGATATTTAGAGTAATTTGCAATGAATGTGATAATACTATATTTAAAGACTATGAAACAATTGAGAATTATAATAAAGAGTATTCTGATAAACTTTTATCACAAATTGTTTTGAAAAATACTGTAAAATATATTTATAAGAGGAAAATTGAAATTGAAATTAATAGAATGATCAAAAGTGAAAATAGTCAGAGAGTTGAAAGTATTAGTAAAACTTTGTTTGATTTACAATGTGATGAATTTATTAATTCAGGGGAGATAGATTTGAATGATTATGAGAGAGAACTCCAAATATTACTTAAGAAACTAAATAAAAATAATAGAAATTTTTATATAATTTTTTCTAAAAAAATTCCATATATTGTTCCTATTGCATATCAAAATTCTGTGTGCTTAATTACAGGTTTTAAAGGTGAAATAATAAATAATATATATGATTATGATAAGAATTACAAATTAACACATTTACATATAGTGGTCTTTCCTCTAAAAGAAGAGAGTATAATAATATTATATATAAATGATGGCGATACAAGATATAGGCCATTTTATAAAGAATTTAATAAACATTCTGATTCGGATAAGTTATCAATAATTAGCTATATTATG
>CAYJJH010000015.1:0-20775 GCA_964370495.1 uncultured Prevotella sp. | reverse complement strand
ATTATTTTCTTGTAATTCAAATCTGTATTCCTGTGAAACATCTGGATACTTCTCTTTGTCTACCTTGCTTAAAAACATATCATACGGCCTTACATATAATTTATAATTATCATACAGGGCGCGATATACCACAAACTTTTCTCTTGTTTCGCTATGCAAAGCAACATCTTCCACAATATACATCTTGCCCTTGAAATGTTTATAAATTCCTTTTAACTTTAATTGATTCATAAATCCCCCCTTTTTTATAAAATAACGGACCAACACAATGTCAGCCCGTTATATATTATTTGGCGGAGAGACAGGGATTTGAACCCTGGCCACCTGTTACAGTGCTACTCCCTTAGCAGGGGAGCCCCTTAACCACTTGGGTACCTCTCCAAACTTTTTAAGTTTATGCCCAAATCAGATTTTTGTCAAGGGTTCGCTTATTAATATTCAATTATACTTTTGTTAAAATAAGTACTGGTTTCAATGCCAAGAAGATCACATACAGTTGCCGCAATGTTCGTAAGTCCAAATTCACCGCTTTTGATTTTAACTTCTTTATCTATACCAAAAGGGCAAACAATAAAAGGTACAAGATTATTTGTGTGCGATGTTTTCATTTTGCCTTTATCGTCCAGCATCTCTTCCGCATTGCCATGATCCGCAGTTATAATTAAATTTATTTTATCTGTTTTACACACATCATAAATCCTGCCTACGCATTCATCCACGATCTTGCATGCTTGCACTGTTGCATCAAAGTTACCTGTATGCCCCACCATATCTGGGTTTGGAAAATTACATTTTAAAAATGAATAATCGCCATGTCTTAAATTAAATACTAATTTATCCGAAATTTTTTCGGCTTTCATTTTAGGCGCTTTATCATATTGATTATTTAACTTGTCGCTTTCTATTTCTACCCACTTTTCTAACTTCTCGTCTATTGGCTGACTTTTATTACCATTAAAGAAATATGTCATATGTCCAAACTTAACAGTTTCGGTTACTGTATATTGTCTGATGTTTTTATTACATAACCACTCAGTCAAAGTATTAGTTATTACGGGTGGCTCGCATAGGAAATTAGATGGTAACTTTTCTTCCGCATCATATTGCAAGATGCCCGCAAAATAACAGTCTTTAATTTTATCGTATTGTTGATTACTTATATACTTGCCTTGCTCGAACATTTTAACCGTTTCTATCGCACGGTCGCCACGATAATTAAGTAATAATACCGCATCTCCGTTTTGAATAAGATTATCTTTGTCTAAAATAAAAGGCGGTAATTGCTCGTCAGATAGCACAGGATTTTGATTATAGAATTCGTCTATGTGCTTTTCCCAATCTTGTACAAACGGAGCATTGCCTTCTACGCATACCTCGAATGCTCGGGTTAGTAATTCTGTTTGTGATTCATATCTGTCCATAAAGATCTGACCACGCCCACCAACGATACTTATACCTTCTACTTCTGCTATAAATCCTTTAACCGATCTCGGGCTTACATCTCTGCCATCTGCTATTGCTATAACACTTGTCTTAATATTCTGCTCTTTGCATTTACCCAATACTTTTTGAAGATGAGCAATATCGCTGTGAACTCTGCCATTACTTAGCAATACAATAATATTTAACTTTGGCCTTTTAATTAATTCTGCCCATACATTATTTTCAAATATCTTGCCTGTATCAAATGCATTATTAAGTAATGAAAGACCTTGCTTAATTGTAACACCTGCACCAATTGCATTGTGTCCAACTTCACTGTTACCTGCATCTTTATCACTATCCAGACCAACTTCTTTACCACTTGCTTTTATATAGCTAAATGGATTATTATTCATTGCTCTTTTAAGATTTGGCATGCCCGCTTCTTTTATAGCATTGCCAACAGCAGTGTCTTTATACCCCAGTCCATCTATGATACATAGTACAGTTTTATTTTTTGTCATATTCGATAACCCCATAAAAATTATCTATGTTAAGCGAAGCACCAACAAAGAAAATTCCATCTATATCAGATTGTGACATATATTCCTTTACATTGCTTGGAGAAACTTGCCCACCATATAATATAGGGAAACTTCCATCTATTGGATTATCTTTAAGCGCCACTACGCACTCTCTGATATGTTTTGCAATGATATTAACAAAATCACCCGTTGGCACAATACCGCGCTCTATTGTCCAGGATGGACGATAACAAACCAAAATATCTTTTACATTTGAAAGCCCAGCCAAAGCTCCATGAAGTTGTCTTTTAATAATTTCAAGGCCTAAGTTAGCTTCATTTTCTTGCCAATTTTCACCAACGCAAAGCATAGGTATTATGCCATTTTCTTGAAGTGTCTTCATTTTTTTATTTATTATTGCATCTGTTTCCCCACGCTCACGTTTCTCTCTGTGTCCAACTGCGCAATATTTAACACCATAAGTTTTTAATAGCTTTGATGTAACCTCACCCATTCTTCCGCCATTATCAACTTCGCAAACATCTTGACCACCCAATGTCAAACTTTTTGGCATTTTCAATCTTGACATTTCAAGATACACTGGCGAAGGTGCAAGTATTACTTCGGCTTTATGAGAAGTATTTATCCCTCGCTTTTCTACCTCTTGAAAAAAATTCATTACTTCCTTTGGTGTTTTGTTAGACTTCCAACATGCATAAAAAATCGGTCTTCTCATTATTTTTTTCTCCCTTTCTTTTTATATAATACTTCTAATCCTGGTAATGTTTTACCCTGTATGTATTCAAGTGCCGCGCCTCCGCCCGTAGATATATGTGTAAATTTGAATTCAGCAACAGCAGCAGCAGTATCACCCCCGCCCACAATTGAGATTGCTTTTGATTTAGAAACAGCTTCGGCAATAGCTTTTGTTCCGTGGCTCCATTCTGGCATTTCAAATTTGCCAACTGGGCCATTCCAAAATATTGTTTTGCTTTTTTTAATTACAGGCTTCCATCTTTCAATTGTTTCTTTATTTATATCAAATTCTGCATCTGTTGCTACATCTATAACTGTTTGAGTTTCGCCCTGTGTTAGTTTCCACTCTGCCGCCAACTTCCCCGCAATAAGCAAGTTATTAGCCTTGTCCATTAACTTCTCTACAATAGGCAATTTATCTTCTACCTTCTTGCCTCCCATAATCACGGTAAATGGACGCTTAGGTTTCTCTTTGATTATATCAAGATATTTTAATTCTTCTTCTATTAAGAAGCCCGCATAAGCTGGTAAATATTCTGTTACACCAACTGTACTTGCGTGCGCTCTGTGTGCTGTACCAAAAGCATCATTTACAAACACATCTCCCATCTTAGCCAATTCTTTTGCAAATTTTGGATCGTTCTCTTCTTCGCCCTTATAAAATCTGGTATTTTCAAGTAATAATATTTCACCAGGTTCCAATACCTTAGATTGTTTTTCTACGGTCTTGCCCGTGGCTTCGAAAGCGAAATACACCACGGTCTCAGGCAATAATTCACGTAATCTATTAACCACAGGCTCTAATGAATACTTGCTGTCTTTTTGACCTTTTGGTCTGCCGAAGTGACTGCATAAAATTATTTTTGCACCTTTATCCAAACAATATTTAATTGTTTTCAAACTGGCCTTAATACGTTTGTCGTCTGTTATGTTTCCATTTTCATCCATAGGCACATTATAGTCCACACGAATTAACACTCTGGCATTTTTAATTTTACCCATTTTTTTGATTGAGATTATCTTATTGCTCATACAATAAGATTATATTCTATTATTTAAATAAGGTCTATTAAATACACAAAAAAATGGCGAAATTCATCGCCATTTTTAATTCGCAAATAATTTAGAATAATTATTTCAATTCAACTGTTGCGCCAGCTTCTTTCAAAGATGCTTCATATTTCTTTGCTTCTTCAGCAGGTACTTTATCTTTGATTGTTTTTGGAGCACCGTCAACAAGTGCTTTAGCTTCCCCAAGACCAAGTCCTGTGATTTCTTTAACAACCTTGATTACGTTGATTTTGTTTGCTCCTGCATCTTTCAAGAATACTTCGAATTCAGATTTAGCTGCTGCTGCTGGTGCTCCTGCATCTGCTGCTGCTGCTGGTGCTGCTGCAACGCTCATAGCTGCTGCGCTTACTCCAAATTTTTCTTCAAGAGCTTTTACAAGTTCAGCTGCCTCTACTAATGTTAATTTTCCTATTTCTTCTACAAATTCTGTTATTTTCATTTTTTAATTTTTCCTTTTATAATTTTAATTTTTATTTTTTATTTTTTATTTTTTATTTTTTTGCTGCGTTTATAACTACCGCTAAGTTTCGTGGAACTGCGTTAACCACAGTTGCGATGCCACGAGCACCACTGTTGATAAGACCCATAATTTGTGCGATAAGTGTTTCTTTGCTTGGTAAAGATGCAAGCGTTTTAACCTCATCAGCTGATAACACTTTGTTATCTATAAGTCCAAACCTGAAAGCCATTTTGTCTTGAAATTTTTCATCTTTAATTATCTTCGCTGCTGCTACTTCATCTGTGTTAGAGAAAGCAATAGATAGCGTCCCATTAAGTTGATCATCAAGCTCAGTAACCCCAAGGTTATTTAATGCGATTCTTACAAGGTTGTTTTTGTAAACATTATAAACAACATCAGCTTTTCTAAACTTACTTCTAAGTTCAGTATCTTCTGCTGTATTAAGACCTTTGTAATCAACGAAAATCATACTCTTTGCATTTTTGATTTTCTCTTCGATTTCTTTTATGGTCTCGACCTTGCTTTTATAATTCGCACCTGTCTTTTTTGCCTTAACTGCCATTAAACCTCCTTTTAAGGAAAATAATAGCACTTATATCAACCTCGGCAAGATTTCTGCTAATTGCGACTTGCTGTCTTTGGCTATTAAATTCTAATAAATATTATAGATTACCTACTATCTAATTGTCAACCCAAATCCATAATGTTATCCTTGTTTTATGGGACAAAAATACTATATAGCCAATTTTAAGATGAATAAAACCACAGTTGATGTGAAACAGTATTTTTCTGCTTTCCCAAAGAAACCCAAAGCATATAAAGATAATATAATCTTTTGTCCACCTGCTACCGCGCTATCATATACGAAAAAGCTTATTGGAAATAAATTTGAACTTGGGGCGCAGAATATTCACTTTCAAAACAAAGGCGCTTTCACGGGCGAAGTTTCGGGCGAGATGCTTACAGATGCAGGAGCCAAATATGTTTTAATTGGACATAGCGAACGAAGGATATATAATTATGAAAGCGATCATACAATTAATAATAAAATTAAAGCCGCTTTGTTAAATGGACTTATACCTATTGTTTGTATAGGCGAGAACAAAAATGAACGAAACGAAGAAAGGACGAATAACATATTATCAAGGCAAATTAACTCTGCAATAGAAGGCATAGCGGATCTCGGCAAACTTATTATTGCATATGAACCAATCTGGGCAATCGGCACGGGCGTATCTGCTACCATAGAAGATATCTCGCAGGTTGCCTGTGATATAAAAAAAATAATCAATTTACCCATTATATATGGAGGAAGCGTAACCGAACAGAATGCAAACAAAATTGCAGCTATTCCAAACATAGATGGATTGCTGGTCGGAAATGCCTCGCTTGATCCAAAAAAGTTTGCAAAAATATGTAATCTTATATAAACAGGTTTGAGTTAATCCTTTGTTAGTGATATTATAGTATATGAATTGCTTTATGGTCGTGGGTCTTGGCAACCCAGAAGGAAAATATTTTGACACCTGGCACAACCTTGGGTTTCAAGCCGTGGATAAATTTGCCGAGTCATATTCCTCTGTTTTCAAAAAGAAGGGCAACCAGATGCTGGCCGAAACCAAGATAAAAGATAACAAGATATTTATCTTAAAACCACTTACATATATGAACTTATCTGGACAAGCTGTTTTGGCTTTGTCCAGAAAATACAAAATCCCTTCACAAAATATTATTGTATTCGTAGACGATGTCTATATTAATATCGGAGAAATAAGAGCAAAGCAAGGCGGAGGCAGTGCCGGGCATAATGGGATAAAATCTATCAATCAATTATTAAAAGCCACGGATTATACAAAAATCAGACTAGGTGCTAAGCCACAAATAGAAATAAAAGGCAACACAGCAGATTATGTATTAAGCAAGATACCAAAGGAAGCCGTAAGCGACATTCAAACCAGCATAGATAATGGCATAGCAAAAGCAATAGAAATTATCACGGGTGAAAAATGATTTTAAGCGTTGGACAACAAATAGAAATAAGCAAGGTTAAGTCTTTGCTGAGTGATTACGAATATACAATGCGTGGCGATATAATCGACATACATCTTCCAAATGATACAGAGATTGCCAGGGTTATGTTTAATGATGATGTAATAGAAAATATAAAAATAATTGATGCAAGGACTATGTCGGCTGTTAAGCAAATTAAAGAACTTAATTTAACAGGTGATATTGAATTTACATTAGCATTAGAGATACTTGAAAAAAAATGTCCTTATATAGATTTCAAAACTATTACCTCACCAGAAACAATATTACCGAACTATAACTCTGCTGTGTCTATTTTAGTTGATGAAATAAAGAAACAATCGGGCAAAACAATTTTATTATTTGTGGGCGATACAAAAACCACAGAGAATTTTTTACGCGCACAAAACATTAAGTTTACAATAACAAATGGCATAACTATGCAAAATGAAATAAACATAATACGCGAGCCCTTCCCCGTAAGTTTTGGCATTAAAGATTTACTAGTTTACTCTTTAACAAATATCAACACAGGTAAGATCGCACCTGCTAACATTATAACAAAAGCCAAAAGTGAATTTATTATGCCACTTGTGGGCGAATGTGTTGTGCATTCTTTTCACGGTATCGGCAGATTCACCGGAGTAAAGGCAATGAATCTTACAGACAAAGAAGAAGATTATTTTGTTATTCAATATGACGGCGGGACCATGGTATACCTGCCTACGGACAAAGTAGATATGTTATCAAATTATGTCGGCGAACCTACAAGGTTACATAAAATTGGGGGGCAAGACTTCGCAAATGCGAAGCAACGGGTCAGGCGACGCCTGAGAGAACTCTCCTTCAAATTAAGCGAATTATACAGACAAAGAGCAGAAGCCAGACGCAATGAATACCAATTTGACCCAGAGGTAATAAAATCTTTTTCAGAAAGTTTTATACACACATTAACCAAGGATCAACAAAAAGCACTAAATGATATTTACAATGATTTATCCAGTCATAAAATTATGGACAGACTGCTTTGTGGTGATGTCGGGTACGGCAAAACAGAGGTTGCATTTAGAACGGCTTTTCTTTCAATAATGAATGGACATCAAGTCGTCTTTCTGTGCCCTACTACTATATTATCTGTACAGCATTATAATAATGCGAAAGAACGCTTTGCAAAGTTTGGAATAAAGGTCGCTGTATACAACAGATTCATTTCACAAAAAGAACAAAAGCAAATATTACATGACCTTGAAAGCGGAGAAATTGATTTAATAATTGGTACACATAAATTACTTTCACTTAGTAAGCACAACTTTAAAAACCTTGGTCTGCTTATATTGGACGAAGAGCAACGCTTTGGTGTGGAATCCAAAGAAAAGATCAAAAAGATCACACCAAATATCGATGTGCTTACAATGACGGCAACCCCGATCCCGAGAACGCTTAATTTATCTTTAATAGGGTTCAGAGATATTTCCATTATAACAACCCCACCAAAGGACAGACTGCCTGTAATAACAAAGGTAGTAGAATTTTCATGGGATTTATTATATAAAGCCATTCAAGATGAATTGGATAGAAATGGGCAAATAATCATCCTTTATAATACTGTAAAAAGCATAAAAGAATTTACAGCCAAAATATCCAGTCATTTCAAAAAAACCGCGTTTATACATGGGCAAATGCCATCACACAAAATAGAGCAAACCATAGAAGCATTGTATGAAAAAGAAATTGATATTATCGTATCCTCTACTATCATTGAAAACGGAATAGATTTAACCACGGCTAATACCTTGTTTGTGGTAAACGCAGATAAATTGGGACTTGCACAGATGCATCAACTTCGCGGACGCGTAGGCAGAGGCAACACACAAGCCTTTGCTTACTTTACATTCCAAAACGAAGATTGGATAAAAACCGAGGCTTTGGAACGAATGAATTCAATTAAAAAATTCTACTCTACGGGTGCAGGCTTTAATATCGCTATGCGCGATCTTGAAATACGTGGCTCGGGCGAAGTATTAGGCGCCAACCAAAGTGGACATATAAATGAAATAGGTATGGAAGCCTTTGCACAAATATTGTCTGAAATAGCAGAAGAAAATCGAACTAACTCTTGGTAAACTCAATTACGTAAGCATCAATGGTATCTCTGTCTGTTTTTACATTTTCGCTTATCTCTACACCACCAACCACAAATATTTCTTTACCTAATGCAAGTACAGGTAGTGTATGCCTAAGTCTTGCTGGTACTTTTTTATCTGTAAGAAAGCTGTTTAATTTTTTTGTTCCACCACCAAACTTTGTAAACATATCGCCATCTCTTTTGAATCGCCATACTGTTTTCTTTGGTAATTTATCAGCATCAATTACAAACAAACCTCTCTGCAAAGCAAGTTTATGGCTTATTGTTTTTGTTACAGTAATAAGTCCATAACCATCAACAACGGTTTTTCCAACCTTGAAAGAATAAATCTTTTCATTGGCTTTCTTTTCTTTTTTTACAAGTGTTATATATTCATATTCTTTTACGGCATAAGAATTATTTGGTAAATCAACCTTTTCACCATTAAGTCCATCTCTGCTTAATTGGATTATCGCATTGATATGCTTAGCCTCCATATTGAATCTTATATTAAGTAACCCAAAGCAATGGTAAACCAATCTTGAACAAACGGATTCATCGAATGCAAATCTGTTTAATGGTATACGACAAACATTGCCTTCTCTTATTATACCGTCCATATCAATATGACTGGAAATATATTCATTATCTCTTGCAACTAACTTTGCAAAGTTAACAATGTTCTCACTGGCATTTCTCCACTCTTTTGTTATTTCTGGCATTATTACATTACGCAAATAATTTCTGCTATATTTATTTTCATCATTGGTTTCATCTTCCACATGAGGCACCCCATTATGATAATTATAAGCGATAATGTCTGCTTTCTTTGTATTTAATAGTGGACGAATAAATATACCGTCTGTGATTGGCATCATACCCGAAGCGCCTTCAAGACCGCAGCCACGGAATAAATGCATTAAAATTGTTTCTGCTTGGTCATTAAGATGATGAGCAATGGCTAATTTTGTTAATTTGTATTTCTTTATCGCTGTATTAAAAGATTGATAGCGCAACTCTCTTGCGGCTTGCTCTATGCCCATTTTATGCTCTTTTGAATACACAGGCGCGTTTACATTATAAGAGACAAACTCTATATGATTCTCTTTGCAATAATCTTTTACGAACTTCAAATCTTTTTTTGCAGTTGGGCGTATGTTGTGATTAACATGAATGGCCAAAATCATTATAGAAATTTCATTGGATAAATTTTTAAGAAATGACAACAGCGCCATACTATCTTCGCCACCTGAAACGGCTACACCGACACGGTCGCCCTGCATTAACATTTGATTATCCGTCATATATTTTATTACTTCTGTTTCCATCAATTTATTATATCATACTATGTGCTTGACAATCAAGATAGAAGGCTATATTCTTATTATAGAAGTTCGCTAAGCAAAAGGCGTCTTTTTTATTAAGGAGAGAAAAAATGGCAAAAAAAGGTAATCGTGTTCCAATGGTGCTTGTTTGCACAGAGTGTTCACAAAGAAATTATGACACACAAAAAAATAAAAAGAATGATCCAGAAAGAAAGGTATTAGAAAAATACTGTAGATTCTGCCGTAAACATACAGAACATAAAGAAAGCAAATAATAAAAGGGGACCTTGTAATTATGGGTAGTAAATCAAAGCGTAGACACGCACAAAAAAAATACAACCGCGAACAAAACAAGCCCGTTCAAAGAGCAACGACAGAATCTACAATAGATACTGCGGCTGCTCCTATTATGACAGCTACTGATTTTAATAAGTTAGAAAAAGACAGAATTAAAAAAGAAAAGAAAGCTACCGCACAAAAGCCAGTAGAAAAACAACCAAAAGAAAAAAAGAAATTCTTTCTTATAAGATTTTTTGCTTGGATAGGTAGAGGCTTCAAAGAAACAGGCAGCGAATTAAAAAAGGTTCATTGGCCAACCTTTGCGCAAGTACTTAAATCAACAGGTGTTGTACTTGGTATAGTCATAGGATTCGGAGTTGTCTTGTTCGGGATTTGGTCATTATTAAGTTACCTATTCGGGTTACTAATTTAAGGAGATATAAAAATGGATGAAATAAAAGAAACACAAAATATAGAAGAAGTAAAAGAAGATAACTCTGTTATGGACATACCACCAGAACTTAATACTTCTGGAAACAGTCGTATGGACGAGGAAGCTCGTTGGTATGTATTACATACTTTTAATGGCTACGAAACAGTAGCAGAAGATAATTTGAAGAAAGTTATCGAAAAATATAAACTTCAAGATCGCGTACTTGAAATCTTTATACCTACCGAAGATATAGCAATAGAAAAAAGAGATGGTACAACTGTTATTAACTCACAAAAAAGTATGCCAACATATATATTCGTTAAAATGATTTACGGAGATGACATCTGGCACACTATCACAAGAACACGTGGCATCACAGGGTTTGTTGGTCCAAAGGGTCGCCCATTGCCAATAACAAATGCTGAAATAATGAAAATGAAATTGGAAAAGAAAGTTAATGTAAGAACAACTATCAAAGAAGATGATCTTGTTCAAATTATTACCGGACCATTAGCGGGTCAAACAGCAACTGTTAGCAGCGTAGATGCAGTTAATCATAAAGTTAGTGTTACCGTTTCTATGTTTGGACGTATCAACAAAGTTGATTTACATACAAGCGAAGTAAAAAGAATCGACAAAATGCCAAACGAATAACATTAAAAATTTATAAAATAAAAAAGTGGTTGTATTATACAGCCACTTTTTTAGAATGAGTTATTTTTGGTGCCGAGACCTTAGATATTACATTTGCGTTTATTACCACCTTGTTAATTGTTTTATCCGTTGGGGTATCATACATAATATCAAGCATTGCATCTTCAAGTATTGTCCTAAGACCCCGCGCCCCGGTTTTAAGTTCAATTGCAAGATCCGCAATTTTTTCTACTGCATCGTCTGTAATTTCAAGATTTATATTATCAAGCGAGAACATTTTAACAAATTGCTTAACCAATGCATTCTTAGGTTCAGTTAAAATTTTAACCAATGCTTTTTTATCCAAAGAATGAAGCCCCACCACGATTGGCACACGGCCAACAAATTCCGGGATTATACCAAACTTTACAAGATCCACAGGACTTACTTTCTTTATATCTGTTACTTCTGCATTTTCATCAGTATTGTTTTTTAATGTAGCACCAAAGCCCAGTGTACCTCCGCCTATACGGGTAGATACTATTTTTTCAAGTCCAACAAAAGCACCACCAACAATAAATAAAATGTTCGAAGTATTCACCTGGATACATTCTTGACTTGGGTGTTTTCTTCCACCTTGTGGTGGAACGTTAGCTATTGTCCCTTCAATTATTTTAAGCAATGATTGTTGCACGCCTTCACCAGAGACATCTCTGGTTATACTGCGGTTCTCACCTTTCTTCGCTATCTTGTCTATTTCATCAATATATACAATTCCGCGTTCAGCCTTAGATACATCATAATCACAATTTTGCAAAAGTTTAAGTAAAATGTTTTCTACGTCTTCACCAACATAACCTGCTTCGGTAAGTGTTGTTGCATCTGCAACGGCAAAAGGCACATCAAGTATCTTTGCCAAAATTTTAGCCATTAATGTTTTACCTGAACCCGTAGGCCCAACCATAAGAATGTTACTTTTTTCAAGTTCTATGTCATTTACATTTTCTTTTTTATTTTTTGTTTTGTTCAAAGAAGCATTATAATTAATTCTTTTATAATGATTATAAACCGCAACGGAAAGAGTTTTCTTTGCATCATCTTGCCCAATTATATATTCATCTAATCTTTTCTTAATTGTAGCAGGCGGTAACAAAGTAAGATCAGAAACCTCTTCCTTCTTCTTTGTAGCCGTCATAACTTCGCCACAGGTTTCCACACAGAATTCGCATATAAATGCTGTTCCTGTTGGACTGCCTATCATTTTCTTAACTTCACGGCTACTGCGTCCGCAAAAACTGCAAAATGTATTCAATGTCAAAACTCCTTTAAATTTATTATACCCGTTTGCTTAATTATATTCTCTTTGTAAAAACCTTGTCTATTATACCGTATTCTTTTGCTTCACTTGCTGTCATATAAAAATCACGTTCACAATCATCCGCAACGGTTTTTATATCCTTTCCACAGTTTTCAGCTAAGATCTTTGTTAACTTCTTTTTAAGTTTTAATATATGTTCAGCTTGAATTTGTATATCCGTAGCTTGACCACGTGTACCGCCCAATGGTTGGTGTATCATAACCTCGCTGTTTGTTAGCGCATATCTTTTACCCTTTGCACCAGCAGACAATAAGAACGCACCCATAGATGCCGCCATACCCACGCATATCGTAGATACGTCACACTTTATGTAATTGATTGTATCAAAAATAGCAAAGCCATCGGTTACCGAACCGCCTGGGCTGTTGATATAAAGTGATATGTCTTTCTTTGGATCTTTTGCTTCCAAATAAATCAATTGCGCAACGACTACGTTTGCAGAAGCCGAATTCACTTCACCATTAAGAAAGATTATTCTATCTTCTAAAAGACGACTGTAAATATCGTAACTTCTTTCACCGTTTGCGGTTTGATCTACCACTATTGGAACTAACATATTTTGTTCTCCCTCTTTAAGAATATGGTCAAATTTTCGAATTGTTTATGTCGGTCTTTGTCTAACAACTTCTCTTTTTGAATTATTGCATCAATTACAAGTCTTAATTTAACTTGTTTCTTTGCAATTTCTTTTTGCTCTTCTCTCATCTTCTCTACTGTGGTATTCATATATTGCGCATACATTTCTATTGTAGCGCCTTGCATTGATAATTTTTGAGCCATATCATTCATCATTTCGTCAAGGTGTCTTTGGATCATTACATCTGGAATTTCTACTTCAGCAGCGTCTGCAATTGCGTTAAATAACTTTTCTTCATCTGCAAATTCTGCTTGTTTTGTTGCTTGCTCTGTCATTTTCTTTTTAAGGTCTGATTTAAGATCTTTCAATGTTTCGAACTCTGATATTTCTTTTGCAAATACATCATTTATTTCTGGTAACTCTTTTTTCAAAATATTATTTACTTTAATCTCGAACTTAGCCTTTTGACCTTTAAGATTTTCTGCATGGTATTCTTTTGGGAAAGTAACCATTATATCTTTCTCTTGACCAATTGTAAGACCAATAAGTTGTTCTTCAAAATTATCTATAAAACTGTGGCTTCCTATTTCAAGTTGATGATTCTTAGCTTCCCCGCCTTCGAAATATTCACCGTTTACACTTCCTTTGAAATCTATAACAGCGATATCTCCATTTGCCAGTTTATAATCTTTATCAGCAGAAATTTGCTTAGCGCGTGTAGATTGCATTCTTTTTAAATACTCTTCTACGTCTTTTTCGGCTACTTTAACTTCGGTCTTTTTTATTTCTAAACCTTTGTACTTGCCTAACTTCACTTCGGGTTCTATGTCGCAGGTTGCAACCAATTTAATTCCACCTTCTTTTGTAAAATCAAAATCAAGATGTGGATAATCAATTAATTTTATATCCTTATCAAAATTACTTGAAAATAATTCTTGAACAGCATCGTCCATAAAAATACCTTCGCCATATTGTTGCTCTATCATTTTTCTTGGAGCCTTGCCCGCACGAAAGCCCGCAAGTTTATATTTACCAGCATTCTTTTTGTATGCTAGTTCTGTTGCGTCTTCCCATTCTTTTTTATCAAAAACCATAGTCAATACAACTTGATTTTTCTTTGTTTCTTTTTTTAATTCCATAAATAATTTTATCCTTTTATACGCTAAAAATCAACATAAATAACGTTAGCGATATCAACGCTTTAGCTATTATTATCAATCTATACATTAAATTTTTATTTTTAATTACTTTCGCATCTTCCGGCGAAAACGGAGATGTAACCTCTACGGCCTCACCTTTCTCTTGTTTTTTTATAATTTCCGCAAAATGTTCAGCCTGCATATTTCTAACTTTTTCCATAAATATAGAGCGAGAATGTATGCTATCCAAAAATGTACTAAACATACAAGTTATTACACCAATTTGTAACAAAAAGGCGCTAGTCGGTATTTGTACAAATATAAAGAATAATGCAAAACCTATGGTTGCAATTAAGCTTATATAAAATATTTTACGAAACTGGTTCGCTATACAATAGTTATAGAGTCGTATGAAAAATTTTTTCATTTATTATCTTACGATAGCTAAAGCATCGAATACAATAATAAGAACAATAGCCACGATCCAAGCGATTAAGTAAGCCATCCCCTTAACTTTTGCATATCTGTATGAGTAGCACGCTACCACGAAGTATGATAAAAACCTCGCTATAATATCTAGTGCGTTTACTACGGTTGAACCACCGTTTATGTTAATTTGAGCAAGTATCCAAGATAACGCCAATGCTATACCGATACATATTACTGCTACATATGATAAAACATTCAGCATATTGGTCCTTCTTACTGTTGTTGTTGCCATCTTTTATTCCTCCCTTTATTTTTCATAATAGCACTTATCTTTTTGTTTAGCAAATTGTTTTGTGACATCTATCTCTATCTTTATATCTTTATTCGTTATAGGATGCACAAATTCAAGTTTCACTGCCTCTAGCATTTGCCCTTCGCCCGAATTATATTCAGGGTCTCCTATAATTGGATGATTAATAGATTTACAGTGCACACGAATTTGATGCGTTCTCCCTGTTTCTAATCTAAATTCACATAATGTATGCTTTGCATAATTTTCTAGAACTTTCAGATGCGTTACCGCTCTTCTGCCGCCTTGGGTTGCGGTTGTAAATATTACCCTTTTATTTGGGTGGCGAATAATGTTTTTATCAATGGTTATATCACTGCGCACCTTACCATCTACAAGACCTAAATACACACGTTGTATCTCGTGCCTTTCAAACATACGCCCCAACTTTTCTTGCGTCTTACTTGTCTTTGCAACGATCAATAAGCCCGCAGTGTTTTTATCTAATCTATGTACAATGCCGGCACGCTCTAATTTATTCCCCATCCCCAGCAAAGCATTAAGCACAGTACCCGACTTAATACCTGCACCGGGATGCACAACCATACCACGCGGTTTGTTTATAACCATCAAATAATTATCTTCGTATACTATGTCTAATTTTATATCTTCTGGCGTGGCCGTTACATTTACTTCGTCTTTAATCTCGCCGCTTATTTTATCTGTGGACTTAACTTCGTAACCTGCTTTAACTATTTTATCATTTACAAGAATAACGCCAGACTTTATTGCATTTGTAATTTGACTGCGTGTTTTGTCTTTGTAAATTTCCGCTAAATGTTTATCTAAACGCAAACTTCACCCCCAACAATATAGCACCACCAATTATAGCCATATCCGCTATATTATTTTGAAATATAATAAAGTCAATAAAATCATGCACCATTCCATTAGACACCAATCTGTCTATAGCATTCCCCAGCGTGCCTGCAATAAATAATGCAGAACCCACGGTCAAAATCCAATCTTTGTTTTTACACATAAAGAAATAAATACATAATGCAATTACAGCTACAAAAGAGAAGATAATTACCACAGTAGCAAGCCACGGTAACCCCGAACCAATGCCCCATGATATCCCTGGATTCAATGTTCCAGAAAAAGTAAACTTTGTTATTAAATCCACTGCAAGCACGCTCACGGTTAAAATAATAAA
The DNA here is from genome assembly GCA_964370495.1 of uncultured Prevotella sp. Classification (GTDB taxonomy): domain Bacteria; phylum Bacillota; class Clostridia; order Christensenellales; family UBA1242; genus RGIG8050. Next base: position 4,691 of record CAYJJH010000015.1, on the reverse strand, counting down.
AAGTACTACCATAATTAACCCTTTTGCAACATAGATACGACAATTGGTCTTCTGCTAAAAGTTTTATTGAAGTAAGATTGTACGTCCTTTCTTATTTGATTACGAACCTCGTTTATGTCATCACCAAGCAAAGATGTTTTTGTTAAACTGTTTCTTACGACTAATTTAATTTCTGACACCATTTTTTCTATTTCGTGAGCATATACAAGACCCTTTGTCATAACATCAGGACCCGAGGTAAGTTCCCCGTTTTCAGGGTTATAAGCTAAACCAATAACACATATTCCGTCTTCCGCTAAGGCTTGTCTGTCACGAAGAACAGAGCTATCTACATCACCTGCACCAAGACCATCAATAAGTCTTGCACCAAATGGAACCTTACCAAGCTTTCTGAAATTGGTTGGAGATAATTCCCAACAGTCCCCAAGGTCAGGCATAAAAATTGTTCTTGGTGCCATACCCATTTGCTTAGCCAAATTGCAATGTTTTTTAAGATGTTTATGTTCACCATGAATAGGAATGAAAAATCTTGGACGAACCAATGTATGTATAAGTTTTAATTCTTCTTGGCATGCATGCCCAGAAACGTGCACTGCTGCAAGACTTTCATATACAACCTCGCACCCACGATATATTAAACTGTTTACTACATCTGAAACTGCTTCTTCGTTACCTGAAATCGGCGCAGATGAAAATATAACAGCATCATTAGGCCCCAAATTAATTTTACCGAACTCTCCGTTAGCCATTCTTGTAAGTGCAGATCCTGGCTCTCCTTGGCTGCCTGTTAATACTACAAGAACCTCTTCGTTTTTATAGTTTCCAATTTTATCTATGTCGATTATGTTTTCTGGTCTGGTTTTCATTTCCCCCAGCTTTATTGCGATATCACTTACATTAAGCATACTGCGTCCAGAGAATGCAACCTTTCTTTTATACTTAACAGCAAGGTCAAGTAATTGTTGTACACGATGAACATGGGAAGAGAACGCTGCAACAAATAAACGCTTATCTTTATATTGTTCAAATAACTCGCCCAATCTTTCGCCAACTGTGGTTTCACTCATGGTAAGGCCCGCACGTTCCGCGTTTGTACTTTCGCACATAAGTAATGATACGCCACGTTTACCTATTTCACCTATTCTGGTCAAATCTATTGGTTGACCATCAACAGGTGTTAAATCTATTTTGAAATCCCCACTGTGGAATACTGTACCCACAGGTGTAGTAATAGCTATTGCTAAGGCTCCTGGGATACTGTGATTTACACCTACGAACTCTACGGTGAATTCGCCAATCTTTACGATTGTTCTTGGTTTAACCGCAACGGCTTTTACCTTTAACCCTGCGTGTTCACGAAGTTTATGTTCTACAAGTCCTAATGTCATTCTGCTTGCATATACTGGGGCTGGCACTTCTTTAAGTGCGTAAGAAAGTCCACCAATGTGATCTTCGTGTCCGTGCGTAATTAAATACGCTTTTACCTTGTGTTTGTTTTGTATAAGATATGTAATGTCTTGCACTACCTTATCTATACCCAGCATCTTATCGCTTGGGAACCCTAGACCTGCATCCACTACCACGATTTCATCGCCATATTCGAATACGGTCATATTTTTACCGATTTCCCCGATTCCCCCTAGGAAACTTATTTTTAAATTCTTGCTCATTCTTTTCTCCTTATTTATTTTTAATAATGTTATATATTAAACTATTATTTAACTCTGTTGACTTGTCCGTGTTAATAATTATTTTATGTCTGTTGATTTCAATAATGCCCAGTTCTCGAAATACAGAGAAGCAAAACACAAACTGGAAAATGTCTTTACTTGTCATTCGTAATCTATTAAACAGTCTTGGTAAAGATGCATAAGAATTACTAGATTCTGTTAGCATAATTATTGCTTTATAATAGTTTATAAATACCTGTCTGTCAACACTTAATCCCGAAACAATGTCAATTATTGCTTGGTCAGGCGAAGTTGCAAGCTCTCTATGCAAGTATCTTTCCAGCACCAAAGCCTTTTCTTCTTCGTTAATTACAAAAGGTATCACACATTTAACAATGGCTTTTGGAGTACTTGAATCTACTTGTTGTAATTCAAAGATTATACTCTTCTCGCAATTTGCAAGAAGTATCTCGTTAAATGATGCTCCCCCAAAAAACATAAACTTAACCTTATCTTGCTCAAATCTTAAATGTGGAGAATTCATTGCAAGTGCAGAAGACAATGTTCTTCTGGCTACTGTCATAAACACAGGGGCCGCATTATCACACCCAGTGGGTTCAAGCATTTTAACCTCTTGGATAAATTGTGGATTTAGATCCTGCATCGTTACTTCAAAATCATAATATTTATCTGCATCTATAGACTTTTTTGTAACTTTGCCCGTAATAACATGTGAAATGCTATCTACAAAATCTTTGTATTTATCTACTGCAACAGATAAACCGGTTGCCATTGTATGACCACCATAAGATATAAGATGCTGACTAACCATTGAAACGCATTGGACAAGATCAATACCATTTACACTTCTTCCACTGCCCTTATATACTTCACCTCTTCCTCCAAGCACAATGCTAGGCTTCCCATATCTGTCAGTAAGTCTGGCTGCTATGATGCCCAACACGCCACTTTCCCACGAAGGTTTGGCAATTACGATTATATTATTATTTTGCAAGCCTTCTTTCTCTATCATCTTTACGGCGTCATTATATATAGAAACACATAACTCTTGCCGTTTAACATTAAGAAACAAAAGATCTTTGACTGTCTTTTCAATCTTTGCTGGTATCTTTTCTAATATAACATCAAGTCCTTTTTTCGCATTCCCCATTCTTCCACTTGCATTTATTTTTGGGCAAAGACGATAACTTATATCACTGCTTTTTATTTCGCCCCGTATATTACAGGCCTTTGCAAGTGCCGTAAGTCCAGGTACAGAACCCGTATTAAGCATTTTAAGTCCGTGATGCACAATTATTCTATTCTCGTCCGTTAATGAAACTATGTCGGCTACTGTTGCGATTGCACAGATGTCTAGATATTTTTTAGCAACTTCCAGCCCTTCCATCGCATGTACAACTTTCAAAGCCACACCTGCACCACATAAATCACTGAATGGGTATTTTTGATCTGTGAATTTTGGATCTACACAAATACAATCTGGGTATTCACTTGGGATTGCATGGTGATCAGTAACTATGCAATCAATGCCCAATTCCTTTGCCAACTCTATTTCCTTTGGACAGGATATCCCACAGTCCACAGTAATAATTAATTTAGGGTTATATTTCTCGTGAAGTTTTTTTATCAATTCAATATTAAGACCATATCCGTCAGCATCACGCTTTGGTAAAAAGTATGCAGTTCTGGCTTTTTTACTTATAAAATATTTATATAAAATTGCAGTAGAACAAATACCATCGGCATCATAATCACCAATAATCAATATCTGCTCTTTTTGGCTTATAGCGGTTTTCATCCTCTCTACTGCTTCTCTCATTCCTTTTAATAAAAATGGATCGTGCAGTTTATCCAAATCATAATCAAAGAATTTTTCTGCTTTTGCTTTGCTGTCAATTCCACGTTGAAGCAAAAGGCGAATAAATTTTTCACTATAACCTGTCCCATCGAATTCCGCCAGTTGCCGTGGAGTTAGCTCCCCACATCTGGCTTTATATTTCATTCTATGTTGATTATATACTAATTTCTGTTGCCTTGCAATTAAAATGCCACTAAAATAATACTTATGGTAAATATTAAAATTACAGCAGATAGTACATGTGATTTAAACCAAGAGCTTACAGAAAAATTTGGGATAGATATCTTCCCACAAATAGTAAACCTAGGAGAAAAAACTGAACGCGACACACCAGACCTTCCAGAGAAAATATATGCTTACGTTGAAAAAACAAAAACCACTCCAAAAACCTCGGCCAGTAGTACCGAAGAATATAAAGAGTTTTTTACAAAATATAAACCTGAGAATGGAACCCTTATTCACTTCACCATCTCGTCCGAGTTGTCAGTAGCAAACGCAAACGCAGTTAAAGCCGCAGAACAATTTGAAAATGTCTTTGTAATAGATAGCAGAATGTTGGCAACTGGAATTGGAATACTTGTCGTAAAAGCCTGCCAATTAAGAGACCAAGGATTATCCGCAAAAGAAATAATAGAAAAAATTAATGAATACAAAGAAAAGGTTACTTGCAGTTTTGTAATTAAAGATCTAACATACCTTCACCGCGGTGGACGTTGTAGCGCTACAACAAAGTTGTTTGCAATAGCTCTTGGAATAAAACCACAAATAATAATGAAAGATGGTAAAATGATTGCAGGCAAAAAATATATGGGCAACTATGACCTTTGCGTTAAAAAATACATAGCTGATACATTAGCATTAAACCCAAACCCTGATCTTGATTACTGTTTCATTGTTCACACTAAAATGGATAATAAAAACATTGTAGAAACAGTAAGAAAACAAATACTTGAAAAATTCCCTTTCAAAAACATTGTTGAAATTATCGCAAGCGGATCTATCACAACACACAGCGGACCAAACACACTTGGCATAGTATTCGCCCAAAAATAAATTTATTAATAAAAAAAGAGAATAATTAAATTCTCTTTTTTTTATTGTTATTTTATCTCTTCTCTCTTCTTTCCAATAAAACCAAAACC
>CAYJJH010000014.1:10973-21123 GCA_964370495.1 uncultured Prevotella sp. | reverse complement strand
GAAAATGCTATCCCAAGAACAATTGCGATTATTCTTCTTTTGTTCCCCATTTATATTTATTATTTATCATAAATTCAAAAAAATGTAAAAACAAATTATGTGATTATTAAATCTAGACTGGAAATTTCATAACCTTTGTCATTTATCATAGGTATAAGCATATCTAACATTTTCGGCATACCAGGGTTACTTATATGAAAAAGCATAATAGATCCAGGGTGTATACGCCCAATAACTTTGTTTGCACTGGCCTTTGCGTCAATTGGACTCTTGCCCCAATCTTGGATTGCGTTACTCCATAACACAGTTTTAAGCCCAAGACTATTTGCTATTTCAAGTGTTCTCTTATCAAACCTGCCTTGCGGTGGTCTGAAATATTTTGATTGAATTTTTAGATCAGTTATATCTTTTGTTATTTCCTGCTCAGATAGCTTAGGCAAATCCTTATGATGATTTGTATGATTACCCAGACTATGCCCCTCGTCCGTCATTCTCTGCACAAGATCCATTTCTTTAAGATAATTTCCACACAAAAAAAATGTAGCCTTTATATTATACTTTTTTAATATATCCAGAACTTCTGCGGTATACCCCGCTTCATACCCCAAATCAAATGTAAAATAAACTTTCTTACCCGTGGTATCGCCCAAGTAAATCCCATTGTTTTGTTCCAGCATTTCAGCGGCACCAGCCGGGATATCGGGCGGCAATTCACCACCTTTGTGTGACAGCCCCCAGCTTATAACCCCGCCAGACAAAGACAAATATAAATAAGATGCAAAGACAACAGCCGACAAAAGCAAGTTTTTCATACAATTATATTGTGCAGTTATTTGATAGATTAAACCTGGTGTTCCCGCCGTGAGTCGAACACGGAACAAAGCCTTAGGAGGGCTCCGTAATATCCATTTTACTACGGGAACAGGGTAAAAAATTATACCACTTAAAAACCTAGCGCGCAAAGGTTTAGTATATAATTGACTTAGATTATAAAAACACTTACGCTGATTTATTGTTTAGCAGAAATTTTTTAAAATATATTGCAGTCATCACAATGCTTATAGATCACATAGGGCATACTTTTTATCCAGATATTTATGTGCTAAGACTTATCGGCAGAATCTCTTTTCCAATATTTGCCTTTCTGGTGGCTGAAGGTTGCTTTTATACACGCAATAAAATGAAATACCTGGGCTGGCTATCTTTGTTTTTTATTATATCACAGGCGCCATATGCTTACTTCATCGGCAGGTGGTACGCGCTTAATATCTTATTTACTTTTATATTATCCGTCTTGCTTATAATTTTAATAGATAAATTCAAAGAAGCCAAAGTTAAAGACGACACCATGATTTACACTGTGGCTATTGGCACTATACTTCTTTTGTCTACTTTTTTTGGACTTATGGGTGTTATCTCTTATGGGATGCTGGGCGTGGCTTTACCAGTTTTATTTTATATATGCAGAAGCAATCGATTTCTTCAAATTTTGTCTTTGATTTTAATTACTGCATTAATGGTAGTTAAATATTACTTAATTACTGGAATATTTGATTCACAAACAATCTTGCAAGGTTATGCCGTGCTTTCATGTATTTTTATTGCACTTGCAAATACAAACTATCACAGATCAAAAAATGGTTTTTCTAAATGGTTCTTTTATATTTTTTATCCACTACATCTAACAATAATTGTAATTATATCTTTGTTTATTTAATTTCTATAAAGCCTGTTCTGCTCCACAACCACAGCGCAGTATGTAGATCTACCGGGCAAAACTTACTGCCATCCAAAAGCTCTCTCCATTTCCTTATTACGATTTTTTGAACATAGGGTGATTTAAATTCCTGGCTATCTATAAGTCCCAAATGATAAGAGCTTTTTATAATATGAGTATCTGGCGCAATGTCCAACTCGCAAATGTTTTTCAACTTAAGATCTGTATACTTTACCAAAGCAGCCAGCCATACATCACAAATTTTAATGCCGGCCAAGTAAGGGAAATCGCTTCTATGTTTTTTTTGGATATAGTTTCTTATTTTGTTTACATCAAATTCAAGCTGGCTAAATAATTTTCTTATATCTCCTGCGAATTTATCTTTTATTGTTTGGCAAAGTCTAATCCATGTATCCGTATTTATATCTCTGAAAAGTGCTAAGTTGTGTTTAATTAAGTCTTTTTTTATTTTTTGCCTATCTGTTGCAAGCACGCTCTCTATGTCATAAAGATATCTGGTCTCTTTATCATTAAATGTTGCTAATGCACTTTCCCACAAATGGTAAGAGCTTCTTCTATAATTAAGTCCCATGGGCAAGGTAAAGTACATATAATTTAACTGACTGGCTTTATCTAAGTTTGGGTTATCGTCTTCTGGCAATACTGCTCCACCCAGATCACCCCTTTGCCACATATTATATAATTTCTCTATAAGTAGTAACTTTTGCTCTTTCATAATGTTACATATATTATAACACGGGCTTAGAAAATAATGACTTTAATTTTTCACATGCATTTAAAGTTTGATTTAATTTATTAAACCCCGTAAGCCTAAAATAATTTTTTCCGTTCTCGCCATATCCTTCACCCGGCGTACCAATAATCCCTGTATTTGATAACATATAATCAAAGAAATCCCACGATTCCATTTTATTTTGACACTGCATCCATACATAGGGCGAATCTTTTCCACCCGTATAAAAAATGCCAAGATCATCAAGCGTCTTTGTTATTAAGCCAACATTGTTTTTATAATAATCTATATTCACTTTGTTCTGCCGTAATCCTTCCACGGATAATGCGACTTCTGCGCCCCGTTGCACCATATAATTTACACCATTAAATTTTGCGCTTTGCCGTCTTGCCCATAATTTATTAAGACTAACGTTACCTGCTTTTAATTCTTTGGGAACTACTACATAGCCACATCTAATGCCAGTAAAGCCCGCAATTTTAGAAAAAGAAAAAAATTCTATCGCACACGATTTTGCGCCTGGTATTTGATAAATGCTGGTAGGGTGTTCTTGAGGATCATCTATATAAGCTTCATAAGCAGAGTCATATAAAATAACTGCATTATTTTTAATTGCATAGTTTACCCATTTTTCAAGCTGCTTAAAATTATATACCGTACCTGTTGGATTATTTGGGTTACATAAATAAATAATATCAGCTTTAAAATCTTTGGGTGGCAAGGGCGAAAAATCATTATCCTTAGTAGCATTAAAAAATATTGGTTTAAACCCTGCCATTATACTGGCTTCTAAATATACGGGATACACAGGATCGCACATAGCCACAACATTATCTAAGGAAAACAGATCTAAGATATTACATACATCAGATTTTGCACCATCTGTTACAAATATCTCATCTGTAAACAAATCTACATTCTTTGTCTGCTTATAAAAATTAGTGATAGCATCAAGCAAAAAATCATAGCCTTGACTGGGTCCATAGCCACGAAAAGTTTGCGTGTCCGCCATTTCATCAATTGCCTTGTGCATGGCTTGAATAACACACGGAGCCAAAGCTCTGGTTACATCGCCAATCCCCATTTTAATTAACTGCTTATCTGGGTTCTGTTCAAGATATGTATTTGCTTTTTCTTGCACCATTCCAAACAAATAACTTTCTTTTACCTTTAAATAATTCTCATTTATTTTCAACATTAATTACCCCCTCGAATACTATCTCGGCCTCACCTGTCATTACAACGCATTCACTGCTATAATCAATTACCAAATCACCACCAACAAGTTTTACTTTTATTTGGTTACCTCTATTACAATATTCATTAAGAACAGCAGCAACAGCAACAGCACAAGCACCCGTACCACAAGCCATTGTTTCGCCGCTTCCTCTTTCCCATACTCTCATTTCAATCTCGTTAAAGGCTGTAACTTTTGCAAATTCTATATTTATTCCATTTGGAAATAAATTACAGTTTTGAAAATCTCTACCTATCTTTTCTATATCTAAATCCTTTAATTCAGTGTCCACAAAAATAACCATGTGAGGATTGCCCATTGAAACAGCTGTTACATTATATTTATTATCTTTAATTATAATCTCTTTATTTATTATAATTTCATCATGTATAAGCACGGGTATCTTGTCTGGATTAAAAATTGGCTTGCCCATATTCACACTAAACATATTTTCTTTTCTCACTACGGATTTTACCCCAGCAAGCGTTTCTATTGTTACCTTATTACCACTTACAATCTTTTTATCTGTTAAATACCTAGCAATACATCTAACAGCATTGCCACACATTTTACCTTCACTGCCATCTGCATTAAACATTTTCATTTTGACATCTGCCTTGTCCGAGGGGCAAATCGCAACCAGCCCATCAGCACCAATTCCAAAGTGTCTATCCGACAACCTGATTGCTAATTCATTAAGTCCCTTAATTTGACGATCAAGGCAATCAATATATATATAATCATTGCCCGTGCCCTGCATTTTTACGAACTTTAATTTCATAACTATATTTCTATCTTAACCTTATAAAGATCAAGCCATATATCTATTTGATAAACAAAACCAAGCAATTGCGGACGCGTCATAAGTTGCCCGAACCAAGGCCTTGAAAATTCTTCATCATTTTTATCTACTAGCTCTCGAACAAAATCTATGTCTATCAATTGCCAAATCATTTTACTTTCATCAGCAACAATGTTTCTAACGGCTTCTTCAACCAATTGGCTGTATTTTGGATCGTGTGTCTTTGGATATGGACATTTCTTTCTATACGCCACAGTAGCGGGCAAATCGGCCTCGAACGCTTTTCTCAGTATACCTTTTTCATATCCACCATGGTTTTTAATTTGCCATGGGATATTATATACATATTGATATAATTCTGGGTCTACAAATGGAACACGAATAACCAGACCCGATGCCATACTTATCCTGTCTGATCTATCAATTAAATTTAATCCAAAGTAATTAATTGTCAAATAGCTATAAGTTTTCATTTTCTTGTCATCTGGATTTTCATTTTTCATAAGAGGAACTTCTTTCAATGCCTTACTGTACTGCTCTTTAATAAATGATTCTATATCAATTTTATCTTTTAAATTTTTGTTTAAAATATTTTTACGAAGCCCTAAATCTATTGCCCATGGAAAAGTTTCTATGTCGTTGCAATCTTCACGATAGAACCAAGGATATCCACAAAAAATTTCATCTGCAAACTCACCACTTAAACATGCACCTACTTCGCTTTTTATTTCATTACAAAGCAATAATAATGAAGCATCAATATCCGCCATCGCGGGCATTTCTCTGGCATCTAAGCTGGCTTTTAAAGAATCAAACAAATCTTGCTGACTAAGCATTATATATTTATGATCTAACCCTAATTTATCTTTTAACAGATTTATAAAGTAATTATCTCGCTCGGGGGTAAATGAGGACGAAAGAAAATTTTCTTCATTGCCGGTATAATCCACAGAATAGGCTTTTAATTCCCCCCGTGATTCTTTTTCAGCCACACTTGTAATAAGGCTGGAATCTATACCCCCAGATAAAAATACACCTGTGGATAAATTACCTTTAAGTTGGTTTTTTATATTCTGCGTAATTTTACTTTTCAATTTTTCCGCTGTTTGAATTACATCATCTTTATGTGGCTTGCTTTTAAGATTAAAATACTTTTTTTCTTTTATTTCTGCATTTCCAATTGAAATACTATGTCCCGGTTTAACTTCCTTTATATCTTTATATATTGTCTGCCCCGGAGATTTAGCAGGCCCAAGCCCAAGCATCTCACATATTCCGCGCTTATCCAAAACAGCATCAATATTATAGTTTTCTAAAATCCCTCTTATATTAAAGGAGCAAATAAACTTGTCTTCTTTATAATGATAAAATAATGACTTCAACCCTATTGGATCTCTGGCCAGAAACATATTATTGTCTTTATGTGAATAAACACAAAAAGCAAAGCCACCGCTTAATTGCAATAAAGCCTTGCTACCATATTTAAGATACATTGCCAAAACAACTTCAGCATCAGAATTTAATTTTTCATTTGCTAATTTTGTTTTTAGTTCCTGTGTATTGTAAAGCTCTCCGTGATAAAAAATACTAAACCTCTTGCCGTTTTTTTGAGCTTCTGCTGTATGTACATTGTCGCCTTTAGCAATAGAGAATTTATCCCCCATTCCTTTTTTATTTATTAATGATATTGTTGTATGCATAATTTTTTATATGCTATTTTTTTTCAAAGGTTAATTTCTATTGGTTTATGATTTATTAAATCAGTGCTGGTTAGATAATACTTAATGCCATTTTTCTTTACAAGTAAATCCCCGCGCCCCTGCTTCCCGTGCAAATGTCCATATACAACAGCATCCACATCATACTGCTCACATAATTTTGTAAATGGTGAATCGTCTCTTAAACAATTAAATGGTGGGTAATGCAATATGGCAACCAACTTCTTGCCCGCTCTGTCTACAACACTTTTAAGAGACATCTCGAAACGCAAAACTTCTCTGTCATATATTTTTTTATTTTCATCTGTTTGTACTTTGTTTCGCTCGGGCGTTTGCCAACCTCTGGTACCTACAAATATAGTATCTCCAAATGTAACGCTATCATTTTGTAAAACCGAAATGCCTTCGCCAACAAACTCGCGAATCTTAGATACACTCTTCCACCAATAATCATGATTTCCGCGTATAATTATTTTCTTGCCATTAAGAGTATTTATGAAATCAAAATCTTGTCTGGCTTCTTCCATCTTCATTGCCCATGATATATCACCCGCTATAATACAAACATCATCATCTGTTACAATCTGGTTCCAATTCTTTTTAACCTCTTCTTCATAATTGGTCCAATTGTCACCAAAGATATGCATTGGTTTATTTGTATTAAAACTTAAATGCAAATCAGACAGCGCAAAGATTTTCATTTTTGTTTTCTCCTGAAATCAAAACTTTCCCATGCTCCTTCTTCGGGTGGGTTCACAATGAATTTAAGATTATCTTTTGTGGTAGGATGCACAAAGGTTAGTTGATAAGCCCATAGTGCAATATCTTTTACGCCCTTTCGTGTTCCGCCATAACGCGCATCGCCCACAATAGGGTTACCAATATGTTTCATCTGCACGCGAATTTGATGTGAACGCCCAGTATCCAAATCCACACTTACCAAACATTCTTGTGTTTTTGCTTCTACGATTTCATAGGTAAGTTCAGCACGCTTAGCCCCTTGTGTTGTTTGTGGAGCAACAGCCACCATATTTTTGCTGGTATCTTTAACCAACCAATTTACAAGTTTAGCTGTCCTTTGCTTAGGCACGCCATTTACAACGGCTAAATATGTTTTCTTAAATGTTCCATTCTGTACCTGCTCGGTAAGTCTGGCTGCGGCTTTGCTGGTTTTAGCAAACACCATTACACCACCAGTAACACGGTCTAAACGATGCACAATCCCCACAAAACCTTTGGTGTGTTCTTTTAGATATTCTTGCAAACTCTTATCCTTAGACGAGTCCGCCACGGTCGGAATATTCTGCTCTTTAATTACAACAAGCAGATGGTTATCTTCATATATAATCGCTGGTTCAATCATTACTTTATAAGTATATATTTACAAATGACTATAAGTCAATCATTGCGAAGACTTAAATGCAAAAAACTTGCATCAAAATTCCTTTGCTGTTAATATATAAATATAAAGGGGGTAAAAATTATGGGATGTAATGGATGTCCTTGTCCTTGCGGCAAACCACAAACACCATCAAAATAATTTAAGCAAATAATATGAAATTGGGGAAAGCAGATTTTTTTGTAATTATTGAATGCATCTTGTTCCTTGCCGGAGCAGGATTTTTATCCATGGTATTTTTAATTGAATCTACTCCTACTTGGCCTTTTCTTGCGGGCATGGGCTGTGCGGGTCTGGCAATGATACTTTGGAGTATGCCATCAACAAAAAGACAAAAAGTTTATCAATCTGCTAGCCACCAAGAAGACTTAGATAATTTTGATAACGAGGGAGCGTGGATGCAGGAGAATGAAATAATTTCTCCTGCTCCATCTGCTGCCCCAGTATATACAGAGACACCAACCCCAGAATACATAGCCCCAACAAATGATCAACCCGAAGTTAGTGAGCCAGTTATTCAAGAACCTACTGTTACTCCATCTGAGCTATCAGAAGCTGCGCCTGCTTCAGAATCACCAACAGAAACACCAGCCCCAGAACACAAAGACGAGTCCGAAGATGAAGATCTTGTTTTAGATTGGTAATAAATTAAAATACGTCGCTAACGTCGGAATCACCGACAGGCACAATTTCTGGCATTTTAACATTTGTATTTGGCGCACCCGTTGGTGCGTTTTTTGGTTTCTCGTTACTGTCTGCATTAACAAAGGTTGTCCACTCGCCCACGAATTTAAGACTAAATGCGCCAGTAGGACCATTTCTATGTTTTGCCATAATTATCTTTGCTTCATAATCTCTGTTCTTTGTTTCTTCGCCTTCGCCTTCCATTTTTGGTTTATGTATAAACATTACTATATCGGCATCTTGCTCGATTGCACCAGATTCACGAAGATCGGATAATACTGGTTCACTGTCTACACCTCTTCTTGATTCTACTCCACGATTTAACTGTGATAACAAAATTACAGGTATATCTAATTCCTTAGCCATTATTTTCATCATTCTGCTGTTCTCTGCTACTTGAACCTGTCTATTGTCATACTTTGATCCTTTGGAACTTGCGCCCATAAGACCAAGGTAATCCACCATAACCATATCAAGGCCTTGCTCTCTTTTAATACGCATAGACTTACGCATTATTTCTTCTGGTGTAATTGAGCTGGTATCATCTACGTAAATGTTTGCAGATTGTAATTTTTTATTTGCTTCCCAAAGTTTGCTCCATTCGTCATGTGTCATTGTTCCACGTGTCGCTCGTGTAAGTGAAACCCTGGCTACCGAACACAAAGCACGTGTAGCAAGCTCACGCTTACTCATTTCAAGTGAGAATATAGCAACCTTGGTTTTATTTTTAAGTGCAGCATTAAGCATAATATTAAGAGACAAACTGGTTTTACCCACACTGGGTCTTGCACCAATTATAATTAAATTAGATTTTTGAAAACCATTTGTAATATTATCCAGCGCATAAAATCCGGTTTTAACACCACGCAATGCATTTGGATCTCTAGCGATTGTGTCAAAGTTATCCATAACAGATGGCAACTCCGAAGCTAATTTTGTAAGTTCTTTTTTCTCGTTCTCTTTGCTTATATCAAAAATTAATTTCTCTGCAATCTGTAAAGCTTCGTCTTCGCTGTCTGCTTTGTTTGTTTCATTTATAATTTCATTACCAGCTTTCTCAAGCCTTCTTAAAACTTCATTCTTTTTAAGTATCGAAATGTAATGTTTGAAATTAGCAGTAGACGGAATAATATCAGTAAGAGTAGTTAAATACTCTATACCGCCCACAGATTCCATTTTGCGTGTAGCCGTTAATCTTTCAGACAATGTAACAAAATCCACAGCTATATTTTTACTTGTTAAATACGAGATAGCCTCGAAAATTATTTTATGTGCAGGCGAATAAAAATGATTGCTTTTAAGACGGCAAAAAGTTTCCAGGCAATCATTATCCAATAATACAGATGCAATGGCTGATTGTTCAGCTTCTATGTTATGTAGCATTAAATAATGATAACACTTTATCCAACTTGTTGCAATATCTTTCCAATTAATGTAATATATATTTGTTGGATAGATGGGTAAGTAGCGATTACCTGTAACCCAGCGCTAACTGGGATTGACCGCATATAGGAGAGTGAGGACTGCTTCTAAATAGACGGATCTTCTTGATGTTGACGCTTGACGACTTAGTAGCCGAAAATTTTGTGAATCGTGTCAGATTGGGAACAAAGCAGCACTAAGCAGACATTATCGGGCTAATTAAGATCACGCCAGGCCGAGTCAATAAACCGCTTATTTATTATCAGAAATCAAGCGATGTATGTTCCAACACCAATAAAAAGGGATACAACCAAGTATCCTTTTTTAATGTTATAAACACGATATCCATACCGCCCGTAAAGCGGGCTAATTAAGATCACGCCAGGCCGAGTCAATAAACCGCTTATTTATTATCAG
>CAYJJH010000014.1:0-10873 GCA_964370495.1 uncultured Prevotella sp. | reverse complement strand
CGGGCTAATTAAGATCACGCCAGGCCGAGTCAATAAACCGCTTATTTATTATCAGAAATCAAGCGATGTATGTTCCAACACCAATAAAAAGGGATACAACCAAGTATCCTTTTTTAATGCTTTACGCAAGGCTTTCCTTAAATCTTTTGCTGGCTCTAAACGTAGGCTTAACTTTTGCTTTTATTTTTATGCTCTCGCCCGTTATTGGATTACGCCCATTTCTGGCTGCTACTTTTTTCATTTGAAACTTGCCAATGTCCAATACAACCTCGTCCCCACTTCTAACACCGTTTATTATTTGATTCTCCATAAAAGACAACATCTCTTTTGATTCTTTTTTTGTTGTTCCAAACTCACTACTAAATTCCATTACTAAATCTGATTTTCTCATATTTGGATTATCTCCGTTTACGCATAAAATTAATCAAGATTATAACATTAACTAATAACGCCGTAGCAAAGCACAACACATTAGATATACTTACAGCCATAATCCCCAGTTCTTTTATAAAAAATATTTCGAACAAAACCTTACAGGTCCCGCCTGTCAGTAAGCCTAACATAGGCCATTTAGATTTATCTATGCCCTGCAATACACTGCTTATAACCTGGGTTAGCGATATAAATATTACAGCCAAACTTTCTATACGAAGCAAATCAATACCTATCTGTAGCTCTTCTGGTCTGCCTGAAAACGCACCGCCATAAAGAAGTTGCAATATAAATTTTGGAAAGATAAACAAAACAAATGCAGAAAATATCCCAAAGACAAAAGCAATAATAATTGATTGCCAGGCTTTGCTTTTTACCTGCATCATTTTATTTTGTTTATAATATCTTGAGACAACAGGTATCAAAGCCGCCGCAATCGCAAGTCCAACCACGGTTGGAAGATTTATCAATGTATGTACAGCACCTGATGCAATGCCGTACAATTCGGTTGCATTATTGACTCCATTGTTTGTAAGTGCGTTAACAATAAAGAAACTATCAAACATAAGCACTAATGGAAAGATCAACGACATTATGGTAATTGGTGCAGAAGTGATAAAAATGTCTTTTATTATTTTCCAAGAAAACATAGATCCGGATTTAATTTTTTCTTTTTGGTTTTTTCTTTTTCTTAAATAAATTATCCATAATACCAGCACCCCAAAAAATTCGGAAACGGAAACGGCAATTATAGCGCCAAGCACCGCCCAAACTATGCCTTTGCTTATAAGCAAAAATGCAAGTGTAAGCCCTACTCCAACCTTAACCAACTGCTCTACTATTTGAGAAATAGCAGTCGGCACCATATTATTAAGCCCTTGAAAATAACCACGAAAAGCCGATATAAAACATACAAAGAATACGGCAGGAGCAATCGCAATATAAAGCGACCATACATCTTGGTTACCTTGAAGCTCGGCAATTTGTCTGGCAAAAATTATAAACAAAGCTGATATTACTGCGCCTACTATACTCAGTGACAGTAATGCATTAAATAATATCTTTTTACATTTAAGCCTGTCCTCTCTTACCCTTGCAATCATTTTTGATATAGCCACAGGCATGCCAGCAGATGAAATAATAAGCAGTAATGAATATAACGGGAAGACCAACTGATACAGACCTATTCCATAATTACCGACTATGTTAGATAAAGGTATACGAAAAGCAACGCCGAGTAATCTGCATATTACCCCAGCCGCTGTTAATATTACAGCGCCTTTTATAAACCCTTGTTTACTCACATTGTAGTATGTGTTTAATTACTTATTTTACCACGAGAACGAAGTCGCTTAGAGTGATCAAGTTCAGCCTTACGCATACGAATATTTTGTGGTGTTACTTCTACCAATTCATCATCCCCAATAAAGCCAAGCGCCTCTTCTAATGTGAATTGAACAGGAGGAGTTAATCTTAAAGAATCATCACTACCTGTTGAACGCATATTAGATAAAGCTTTCTTCTTACATACGTTAACTGTCATATCATCGCCCGCTGGGTTGGATCCAACAATCATACCTGCATAAACTTTGATATTTGCACCAATAAATAAACTTCCTCTGTCCTGAGCGTTATAAAGGCCGTATGCGTTACTATCCCCTGTTTCATGAGCAATTAAGCTGCCTGTTTTTCTTGTAGATATATCACCTTTGTAATAATCGTAACCGTTGCTTATTGTGTTAATAATACCTTCACCTTTGGTGTCTGTTAGCAATTCGCTTTTATATCCGAACAACCCTCTGGCTGGTACAAGGAACTCTATTTTAATTCTGCTTCCATGTGGATTCATACCAAGAAGTTCACCACGACGAAGTCCCATTTTTTCCATTATTGCGCCCATAAATTCTTCTGGAACGTCAATGATAACTTTGTCGATTGGTTCCATTAATTTGCCTGCCTCGTCTTTCTTGAATAAAACCTTTGGCATACTTACAGCAAATTCATAACCCTCTCTACGCATATTTTCAATTAAAATACTTAAATGCATTTCACCACGACCACAAACCTTGAACGCTTCTGTACTGCTTGTATCTGAAACTTTCAAACTTAAATCTTTATCTGCTTCTTTGTATAATCTATCACGCAAATGACGACTGGTAACAAACTTTCCTTCTTTTCCTGCAAACGGACTGTTGTTTACCATAAAGGTCATCTCTACACTAGGTTCACTTATCTTTGTAAATACAAGCGGACTAGGGTTATTTGCGTTACACACTGTATCGCCTATACCAACATCAGCACACCCTGAGATACACACAATATCTCCACCTTCGGTTTTTTCAAGTGGTGTTTTCTTCATAGCAATAAATCCAAAAATCTGAGTAATCTTAAAATTAGATTTAATTTTTTCATCATAGAAGTTAACACGCACTGCACCAGCATTTACAGCTATGCCTCCGCTTGTTACTTTACCTACACCAATTTTACCTACGTATTCACTATGTTCTGTTGCAGATACCAACATTTGAAAGCTGCCTTCTGGATCATATTCTGGCGCTGGTAAATAATCAATAATTTTATCAAGAAGAGGCATAATGTCTTCTTTGATATTATCCATACTTAAACCTGCAATTCCATTTCTTGCGCTTGCATATACAAAAGGGCTATCCAATTGTTCTTCATTAGCATCAAGATCAAGAAGCAAGGTTAATACTTCATCTTCTACTTCCTTAATTCTTGCATCTGGCCTGTCTATTTTGTTTATAACAATGATAACCTTGTGATTAAGTTCCAAAGCCTTTTGAAGCACAAATCTTGTTTGCGGCATCGGACCTTCATACGCATCAACAACAAGCAAAACACCGTCAACCATTTTAAGCGAACGTTCTACTTCTCCACCAAAGTCCGCGTGACCCGGTGTATCTACGATATTTATTTTAATATCTTTATAATTAACAGCACAATTTTTTGCAAGTATTGTAATACCACGCTCTCTTTCAAGTGCGTTACTGTCCATTACTCTGTCCCCAATATTTTGGTTTTCTCTAAATGCTCCACCTTGTTTAAGCAATTCATTGACCAAACTGGTTTTGCCGTGATCAACGTGAGCGATTATTGCTACATTTCTTATCTTTTCGTTTTTAATCATAAACACTAGTTTATCACATGTTTTAATTTATTACTACCGTAAATTATTACTTCAAAATAACGTTTTCTTCACCCAAAATATTTTTTAATTCATAGATTAATGCATTACATTCACGAACACAAATTTTTGGTGAAAATGCATTACCCGTAGATACATCTTTTATAACTACCTCTATATCCCCAGAATAAGACATAAGCACCGTCATACAGTTTTTCTTAACTTCTTCATCTTGCAAATTAAAACGCAAATATAACTTCTTGATTACACTTTCTTCTTCTATAAAGTTTTGATTATCTTTTTTTATACTTCTTATTTGTTCAGCCAAAATAATTGGATTTTGTCCATCTCTTATTGATAACTTACCCGATACTCTTATTACATTATCTTTTATTGCTAACTCCTTGGCTACTTTCCAAACCTTTGGGAATAACATTATTTCACATGTACCAAATAAATCCTCTACGGTTAAAACCGCCATTTCTTCGTGCTTGGCTCTTGTATAAAGTTTTTTAATATCCAATATTATAGCGCCCATTGTAACGGGGGCTTCATCTTGTAATTGCATTTCATCGTCTTCAACTTCTTCTGCGTTGTCTTCTTTGCTTTTTTCTTTTGGCATATTTGAAGTATTAAAATTAAATGCTGAAAAAATCTCTGTGTATTCTTCCAATGGATGACCTGATATATACATACCAACAAACTCTTTCTCATATCTTAACTTTGTAAAATTGTCATACTCGGCAACCTTTGGCAAAGGTACATCAATTTGAGATTCAAACAAGGTTAGTTGCCCAGACTCTTGAAATTTCTTTTCATTCATAACCAGCTTAACCACATTTGGATATACATTCATTAATTGGCTTCTGTATGCGCCTAATTTATCAAAAGCACCCGACAAAATTAAACTTTCTATTGCGCGTTTATTAAGAGCCTCGAAAGGCACACGGTTACAAAAATCCATAAAACTTTTGTATTTCCCGTTCTCTTCTCTTTCTTTAATAATTTGCTCTACTATTCCTTCACCCAAGTTTTTAATAGCAGACAAGCCAAATCTAACCTCTAACTTGTTATTAACCTCGAACATACTTCCACTTTCATTTATGTCTGGTGGCAATATCACAGCATTTTTGGATCGCATCTCTGCAATGTAATGCGTCATATCATCCCATTTGTTTATTCGGTTATTAAGCATAGATGCCATAAAGAATGAATAATAATAATATTTCAAATATGCCGTTTGATAGGCAAGGAACGCATAACATGCCGCGTGAGATTTATTAAAGGCATAACCCGCAAACTTCTCCATCTTTGCAAATATATCAGCTGCGACATTTGGAGCAACGCCATTTGCAACCGCGCCCTTTATATTCATTTTTTCATTACCATGTATAAATATTTTTCTTTGCTTCTCCATTTCGGATACTTTCTTTTTACCCATTGCACGACGCACCATATCGGCTTGCCCCAAAGAGTATCCACCCATAACCCGAAATATCTCCATAACTTGCTCTTGATAAACTATCTGACCATAGGTTTCCTCAAGTATATCCTTAAGCATAGGATGGTCATATAATGTCAATGAACTGTTGTGTTTGTTTCTGCAATACTTTGGTATCATATCCATTGGCCCGGGTCTAAACAATGAAACCCCCGCAATAAGATCACCAATACAGTCGGGTTGCAGGTCCTTCATAAAGCGTCTCATCCCACCACTTTCAAGTTGGAATATCGCATCCGTATCACCAGATGCAATCATCTTGTAAACATTCTGGTCATCATATTCCATATTATAAAAGTCAATATCAATGTCCAATTGCTTTTTTATTTCCTTAACTGTTCCATCTATATCCGTAGCAGTAATCAACCCAAGGAAATCCATTTTAAGAAACCCTAATGGTTCTATTTCTATCATATTATATTGACTGGTTACCATACCGCCATTTTTAGCCAAAGGACAAACATCGCCCACTATTTCTTTACAAATAATTACACCCGCAGCATGCACGGAACAATTCCGTGGGAAGCCCTCAACCTTGATTGCCATATCTACGATCTTTTTAACCTCGTGGTCGTCTTTGTATAATTGCACTAACTCGGGCTTCATTAGTTCTTCTAATTTCTTTTTTTCTTTTTCATAATTATCTGCATCTTGGATATTGGGTTTCTTTAAGCCAAAAATATATTCTAAATAAGGCGGTTTAATTTGTTGATTGATCTCAATAGGTTTAGTTATTCTTTCTACCTCTGCATATGGAATATCAAAAACTCTGGCCATATCCTTTATTGCTGCTTTAGCTGCCATTGTTCCAAAGGTAACAATTTGGCAAACATTATATCTGCCATATTTATCAATAACGTAATCTATTACCTCGCCCCTTCTTTTACAACAGAAGTCCAAATCAAAGTCCGGCATACTTTTTCTTTCCAAATTCAAAAATCTTTCAAAAAGAAGCCCATATTTAAGTGGGTCTAACTTTGTAATTCCCATTGCATACGCAATAATTGAACCCGCACCAGATCCACGCCCAGGCCCAACAGGGATATCCTTTTCCTTTGCAAATCTCATAAAATCCGCAACGATCAAGAAATAATCAATAAAGCCCTGGCTTTGAAGCACCTTAAATTCGTACTCGAATCTGTCTCGAATCTCGGGTGTAATCTTGCCATATAGTTTTTCCAGTCCTTCCTCAGTCAGTCTTCTTAAATAAGTTTCATTATCTTCACCCGTAGGTGCAACAAATACCGGCAGTAAATCAGCTTTACTAAATGGATGACAATCACATTTATCCGCTATTGCCGCTGTATTTGCAATGGCCTCTGGATACTCTGGGAATATCTTTCTCATCTCGGCTATTGATTTATAATAGAACTGATCTGTTTCAAACCGCATACGATTCTCGTCCTTGACCTTGGCTTGTGTAGATATACACATCAAAGCATCTTGCATTTCTGCATCGTCGCGATAAAGATAATGCACATCATTTGTTGCTACTAACTGTATGTCTAATTCCTTGGACAACTTAGCAATATCTTTATTAACCTTTTTTTGTTCTGGGATACCATGATCTTGAATCTCTAGATAAAAATCATCACCGAATATTTTTTTAAGTCTTTCTGCATATTTCTTTGCCTCGTCATATTGCTCTATCATTAAATAATGTGGAATATGACCCGCAAGACAAGCAGACAAACAAATAAGTCCATTACTGTGTTTTTCCAGAAACTCGTAATCTATTCTTGGTTTATAATAAAATCCACGTGTCCAAGAAGCTGTATTTATCTTACAAAGATTTTTATATCCTTTATTATTTTTACAAAGCAATACCATATGCGCACGATGTTCGCTCTGCTCTTTCTTATCCATATCATCTACTATATAAATCTCACAGCCTATAATTGGCTTGATATCATTTTTAACACATTCGTTATAGAATTTATACGCCCCATACATATTCCCGTGATCTGTAATAGCGACTGCGCCCGCACCCTGCTCCTTTGCTATTTTACACAGCTTAGAAATTCTAGACGCTCCATCAAGCAAACTATATTCCGTATGAACATGTAAATGAACAAAACGCTCTTTATCAGAGGAAGGTTGGTTTTGCTGTAAATTCTCTGTCATTTAAATAGTATAAAACAGACCCCTGAGAAAAAGCAAATTTAATCTCTGTTGCTGAAAGACATTGCTTGTCTTGGTTATATATCTTATTCATACTGGCTTTACCATATTTTCCATCACCAACGATATGAAGTCCAATAGAAGCTAAATGCGCCCGAATTTGATGCGTTCTTCCTGTTAAAGGATTTATTTTTATGACTGAAAAATCTCCACGCTTTCTTACAAATTCTACCACTGTTTTTATTGGCAAAGCGCCCGGTTGCTTTTCTTTCATAATTGATACTTCGCCTATATCTTTATTCTTCAACAAATATCCAACAAGGGTTACTGGCGATTTTTTAAGCTCTCCAAAACAAAGAGCCAAATATGTTTTTTTAATTAAGCCATTTTCAAATGCTGTTTTTAATTCATCTTTTGCGGTTTTATTTTTTGCAAATATAACCAATCCTTCTGTGTTAACGTCTAATCTATGCACAGCATCATAACCAAGCAATTTTTCCAAAGTATTTTCAGATTCATTACTGCTTGTTTCTATGCCACGGTTTTTGAACACTATCGCAACATTATTGTCTTCCCATACAATATGATAAGGTTTCCATTTTTTAATAGCATCGTCCTTATAAAACAATTGCACCTCGTCCCCAACATTAAGCATTGCATCTGCACTTGTTCTTACTCCGTTTATTTTTACATCTTTATTCTTTAATATATTTCGAATAAATATAAATCCCGCACCCAAAAGATTTGCTTTTATAAAAGCAGACAACAACATTGATTTTTTAACTTTTAAAACTTTTACCTTCATAATACTATCCTCCATACACTGCCCATAACAGATGCTCCGATTGCAAATATAAAGGAAGAAATAAATATTACCATCCAGATCCTTTCTTTATCACTCATACTCAAACGATTACCATATACCTTTTGATGCCAAAACATAAGCGTAATTTCAATTGTAATTACAACTATTGCAATAGTAATATTAATCAAGAAGTACAGTAAGCCGCTTGCACTAAATGATCCAGAGATCAACATAAATACAGGAAACAACAATACATTTAAAATAGATGCAGCAATATATAATGCCATAAGTAACTTTGTAGAATTTGGATCCTTGGCCTTAAAAGTATATTCTTTTCTAAGTTTCTCAACCTTATCTATGTATTCTTGTTTTTTCTCTTTTCTAACTTTATTTTGAATATATTGAATAAATAAATCTGCAAACTCCATATTTGAATAACTTATACAATTATCTAAAAACTCTTCTGCCCACGGAACATTTTTTGGATCGCTTTTAATTTCGGCAAAACTCTTCAAATACATATGCACAGCCGCAACACTATACCTTGCCAGCTTTGTAAGCAAATACGCTGGGCTTTCCATTTGTGGAAAATTGTCTGCTAGTTTTGCTAAAATCATTATTGGCATCTCTGGACCATATTGAATTTCCAAAGCGATACAGTCTGCTATAAGATCATTAACATTATCAATATCAGCACACTTTTGATTTAATGTGGTTGTGGCTTCTCTGTTAGAAATTGAATTGCCACACATCGGACACACCAAAAAAGGTATACTATCTTTAACTAAGATATACTCTCTACACTTTGGACAAATTCCTGTTTCAAAAGCCATATTATGTTTTAACACACCCACAGTAATTTTGTCTATACAATCCTAACTGCTTGGATAATTCTACACTTCTTACAAATCCGTTTTGCTTTTTGAAATTGGTTGCTAAATACTTAGGACTTAAACTTTCACCAATTTTATTTATTACATCTGCTGGTTTATGTGGGCTGGTAGTAAGTGTAGTTGCGAAAAAATCAAAGTCCTGCTCTTCTGCTATTTTATTAGTATATTCAAGACGAAGCTTCCAACATCGCTGACAATTTTGATTTTGCCAACCTGTATGGTCATATTCTTTAACTATTACTTTATCCCATATTTTATATAATTCATTAAGTCGTTTATTAAATTCTTCTTCACGATCCATATTGTCGCCCCAATATAGAATTGTAATATCATATTCCTCTTTTAATCTTTCTATCGCAACCGTAGCACATGGCGCGCAACAAGCAGATAATAATAAACTAGGCTTCCTCATTTATAACCCATTGATTTGCTTCTTTAATTGCAGACTGCATTTTATCATGCAAATCAAAATCAATAACAGAAATAGCATAGTCAATAGCCTTTGCAACTTTATCCGCGGTTGAATTTCCATGCATTTTAACAACAGGCTTTTTAACACCAAGAAGCAAAGTTCCCGTTTGATTATCCATATAAAGCTTCTTAAATTTTTTTAACTTGCCGCTAAGCATAAGCGCGCCTATTTTAGCAACAATGCCATCTGTCATTATACCTTTAAGGCTTCTAAATATATTCTTCATTAAACCTTCCATGCTTTTTAATAATACATTACCATTAAATCCATCACATACTATTACATCTACTTCTCCATTAAGCACAGTATTGCCCTCTACATTACCTACAAAATTAATAACCTTCTTTTCGTCTAGTTTTTTTAATAAACCAAAAGTCTCTTTTGCAAGTTCATTTCCTTTTGTGTCCTCTACGCCCACATTAAGAAGAGCAATCCTTGGTGATTTAATTCCAATTGATTTATAATATTCATTTCCCATTATTGCGAAGTGAATAAGGTTTATAGGCTTACAGTCCATATTTGCACCCGAATCAATAAGCATAACTTTGCCGCCCTTTACTGTTGGGAACTCTGGACCTATTGCAGGTCTAGTTACACCTGGCACTCTGCCTACTTTCAAAAAGCCGCCTGTAAGCACTGCGCCCGTAGAACCAGCAGATAAAAATAACCCACAGTCCTCACGATTTTTAAGAGCAGATAAACCTAGTACTATACTGCTATTTGTTTTTTTTCTTATAGCATCTGTTGGATGATCTTGCATTGAGATATTTTCGATTGTATGAATTATCTCTACTCTGCTGCCAAATTCTTGCACTTTTGGTTTAATATATTCTTCATCGCCTACTAAAACCATATTTAATTCTGGATATTTTTTTAACCCAGATACAGCACCTTCTACCATTGCATTTATTCCATTATCGCCGCCCAAACAGTCTAAAATTATCTTTTTCTTCATAAATTTATACTAGCACAAAAAAAACGGGATAGCACCCGTTTTTTTATAAAATCGATTTAAGCGATTACTTAATAATTGAAGCAACAACACCTGAACCAACTGTGTGTCCACCTTCACGAATAGCGAAACGTAAACCTTGTTCAATAGCGATTGGTGTAATCAATTTAACAGTCATAGAGATGTTATCGCCAGGCATAACCATTTCTACACCCTTTGGTAAATCAATAACGCCTGTAACGTCTGTTGTTCTGAAGTAGAATTGTGGTCTGTAACCATTAAAGAATGGTGTATGACGTCCGCCTTCTTCTTTCTTCAATACATAAACCTCAGCGGTAAATTCTGTATGTGGAGTAATAGACTTTGGAGCACATAATACTTGACCACGTTCGATGTCTTTTCTTTCAACACCACGTAGTAATAGTCCAGCATTATCACCAGCCATAGCTGAATCAAGTGATTTACGGAACATTTCTACGCCTGTAATAGTTGTGCTTTTGCTTGCACCCATACCAACGATTTCAACAACGTCACCAACTTTACATTGACCAC
>CAYJJH010000013.1:5312-23332 GCA_964370495.1 uncultured Prevotella sp. | reverse complement strand
ATAGCCACGAGTAGTGGGATTACTACAAGAAGTCCCCAGAATTCTTTGGCTTCCATGGTTTGGGTATCTTTGTCAAAAAAAGTTATAATTATATAAGCAAGAGCAACACCAAGTTCAAAAGCAAGAAAAATACATCTTATGTTAAGTGGAGAATAATCATTTATGCCAACAAGCCCAACACTTACTTGCTGAACAAATAATATACTTAAAACAATTACAGGTAATCCAAAAAATCTTATTAGGTTAAGGCTGCACTTGTTTTTATAAAAAGGATACAGAACAATTAATATTGTAAAAGCAGTTAATGCAAAGTTAAGTAACATGGAGATATAAAGATCAAGTTGATTTTGAAAGTTTATATTCTCTAGATTATGTGTATCAAGTAGTGCATCTTCATCTAAGAAGAATCTTATAATAAAGACGCCAAGTAATACATAAGAAAGTATTTTATAGAAAAAATATAAATTAAAATTCTTACGTTTAGCCTTTAAGAAAAAATATATTACTAAAACTGTTGCTAGGGAAAAAGCGATTAACATAAACTGAGTTAAAATTGCGCTCAAGATCCCCTCCTAACTATATATAAAACGATACAAAATACGACATTAATTGTCAAACTGATTAAGCTAACAATAGGTATTATTGACACATTTTCACTATAGGAAGGAGAAATCCTATGTAAGAATAGAAATTCTTTATATTGATTTTGATTGAAATATTGTCAAAAAATATTTTTTATGTTAATATTATGATTATGGAAAAATTAGAAGATAAAGAATTTATGAAGATATCCGTAAATCACGATAAAGCCACTAAGAAGGAAAAAGGCGAATATTATGTAGAGCTTGGAAAAGTTTTTCAAGAGAATGAAATCTATGATCCAAAAGTAAAAACACGAAGAATGTTTGAAGGATATCGTATGACGGAAAAAGGAAGATTTGGAAAAATTATCGGTCATCTATCTCTGGATCCAAATTTTCTTAGTCCAAATTTTATAGAATTTGTTGAGTATACTCAAAGCCCAACAAGTAAGCCAAATATTCTTCAGGCACAAATTAATGATGACAGTGAAATTGTTAATGCTAGATTTGCTAATATTGAAATGAACAAAACATTGACTAATAAAACCAAAGTAGAGGTAAAATATAACGGTGTGTCGGGGGTAGATAAAAAATCAGTAAGTAATTTTTTAGAATTATGTGGCAGAAACTTTGATATAAAAAAATTGAATTATATTCAGGAATCAGTATATTGGGATCAAACAAGTGCATTAAATAAATTTATGGCTTTTGGAAATGTAATAGAAAGTCTTAATCCAGATTCCGAATCGGATGCATTTATAGAATTAACATAAAAAATAAAACCCCATATTTGGGGTTTTTATTTTGTTTGGTGTGCCCGGAGAGATTCGAACTCCCGATCCCCACGTTCGTAGCGTGATGCTCTATCCAGCTGAGCCACGGGCACAAAAATAAGCTCTAAAATTATTTTAACATACTTCTTGACAGTATGCTACATTTTTTAGTAATATTATTATATCCTTTTGTGGGGGTATAGCTCAGCTGGTCGGAGCACCTGCCCTGCAAGCAGGGGGTCATCGGTTCGAATCCGATTACCTCCACCACAAAAAATAAAAAAGGCGATTCATTTGGATCGCTTTTTTTATGTATAAAACGGCAAGTAGATCTCGCCGCTTTATATTACGATAATAAATTACTTTGTTTGGTTGGTTCCGATTACTTTACCGTCGTGTGATACTACTACAAAATATCGATCTCCGTTTTCCGTAATAAATGTAACAAACCAATATGGGGTATCTGCTGTTTGATTGTCGCAAAGAATTTTAGTGGATGTTTCTATTCTTGATCCTGTGTTGATTTTGTCCGCCATTTCTTTTGAAGCAATTTCAAGTGCAGTTTCCCATTTAATAGAATTTTCTGGCATGGAATTTTTAAGCTCTACTGTTCCAACTGTTTCTGTTCCTGCTTTGAAGGTTACCGTGACAGACATACTTTCATCTAATGATTTACCAAGATCGCAGGCATAATTATTGCCGTAAGGATTTTTTTCAAGTGTATATGTTTCTGGTTCTTCATCATTAAGTTTAATTTCTACAACCATTTTACCATCTACAACAGCTGTTTCATCTTTGGGTTCAACAGATAATACTGTAAATGCTTGGGGTTCTGTTGCGATTCCATCTGCCTGGAAATCTTTTTCTCTTAGTCCGCTGTATAAATGAACGGTGCCGATTGGGTTTTCTGATTCCGCGGTTTTAAGATAGAATCGTGCTTCTGCAATGTTGTCTAGTGCAAGTTGATAGGGTTCGGGACGCTTAAATGCATTTATCCCGAAAAGAGTAAGCAGGGCAGCAACAGCAATTATTGCAGCGGCCATAAATGTCTTCTTACTCCAAAATCTTTTGCGTGGTTTGCTTAAATCTTTATCCATATTAAATAGTTATTTAATAGGTATGAAATTTATGCAATATTTTGTAGATTATAAAATTTATTCAGCTTTGGCTGTTAATGTTATTACAATTCTTGGCATAGATCCACATGTGATTGTTAATGTACCTGTATCGCCCGTTTCAAAAGTATCTTTAAGAATCAATTTTGTCATTCCTGCTCTGTACATTGGCATTATGTCTTCAATAAATAATTTTGCATTTTCGTCTAATGTAAATACAATAGGTACTTCAAGTGCGCTATCGTCTGTTCCTGTATTTATTGTTATCCAGGTATCCTGTGTAATTGTTTTTGTATATGGACCCTCGCCGTTAAGCCCCGACATTTCTACATCTAAACTTTTTGGCATAACTGTTGGGGTAACGGTGGCCAATAATATAAATCCAAAAATCATAAGCACGGCGCCAAATGCTAAAATCGAGCCCATTATTATTTTATAGCTCTTTTTTTTAGAAGCGGCGATAAGATCAAATTTCGTTTTCCCCATAATTATATATAGTATGTAGATAAATTGAATTTTTAGCAAATAGAAATAAGTATGGGTCTTTCTCGCAAAGATAAGATAATTTACGGTACTGGGGCTTTTGGTTATGGCAGCGTGAACCAGATGCTGGGAAATTTTTTGATGTTTTTTGGAACTGGGGTACTTGGTTTGTCGGGAACCTTAATGGGAATTGCTATTTCTGTATCCACGATTTGGGATGCGGTTACTGATCCTATTGTTGGTTCTCTTTCAGATAACTATAACGGAAGACATGGGAAGCGCCATTATTTTATGTTTATGGGGTGTATAGTTGTTGCTTTAATAAATATAATTATTTGGAATATAAATCCCGAGTGGACACAGATGCAAAAGTTTTTTGCTTTATTGATTTCGCTTCTTATTATAGAGACATTTAATACTGTATATTCAACCCCGTATTCTGCACTGGGTATGGACATGGGGAAAAATTATAACGAGCGTACAAGCATACAAGGATACAAAACAGTATTTCAATTCTTATCATTATTGGTTCCTTCTATGTTAATGGCTGCGGTTCTGTCCCCAAAAGATTATGCAACAATGAGTATGCAAGCGAACGGCTATAAAATAATTGCAATAATAACCAGCGCACTTTGTATATTTAGTGGACTTGCTACTATAATAGGAACAAAGAAATACAAACTTGTTGATGCTAAAAAAAATTATATAAGAAAGCGTGTACAGTATAAAGAGGTAGTATCTTCTTTTTTTGGAGTACTTAAATGTAAAAATAATGTATTTTTGATTTCTGCGTATGCTGTGTCTTTATCTTGCAGTGCTTTTATTACTACATTAGGAATGCATATATTCACATATACTTTTCATTTTTCAACATTACAAATTCCCATTATTATGGGGTGTTTAGTGTTAGGTATTATTTTGGGGCAACCCTTTTGGTATATGGTTAGTAAAAAAATAGGAAAACGAAATTCAGTATTGGTTGCTTTGTCGGTAATAGTAGTAGGTACGCTAATTTTTTCATTTATATTGGCGTCCAGATTTTACATAGATAAAAACTTGCTTCTTATATTAGTATGTATCAATATAACAATATTATCTTGGGGACTGGGGTGTGTTTACTCTCTGCCTATAAGTATGTTTGCAGATAATATAAAAGAGGAAAATACTGCAATGTCTACTGGGTTTTTAACATTTTGCTCTAAATTTACAAATGCGGGTGTTATGGTTGTTATTGGAGTTTTGCTTGATATAATTGGATTTCGTGGCGGGGTAGCATCCCAAAGTATATTCGTAAGTACCGCTCTTGGTTTCGTATTAATCTTAGGCGTCATCGTAACCGCAATTTTTGCATGGATTCTTTATGATAAATATCAAGACAAAAGGACCGATTTTCAGTTATAATCTATATAATGAAAATTATACCTGCACCAATTGCTGGCTGGACGGATTATGCTTTCCGTCAAATTTTATGTGATTGCGGTGCCCGTGAGGTTTGGACGGAAATGATTTCGGCAACCGCTTTATATATGAAGAACGAAAAAACAGAGAAAATGCTTAGACCTGTTGAAGGTAAGGTTTATCAAGTAGTCCAATTATTCGGAAATAATCCGGAACACTTTGCACCTGTTATTTTATCTGGTGTACTTGATGATTATGACGAGATCAATCTTAATATGGGATGCCCTGCACCAAAAATTGTAAAAAATGGTTCAGGCTGTAAATTAATGGTGGATATTTCTAAAGCCAAAGATATGATTGCAAAGTGTAGGGAAGCAACAAAAAAAGCTGGCAAAAACTTAAGTGTAAAATTTCGATTAGGTTGGGATAAAAATAATTCAATAGAATTTGCCAAAATGTGTGAAGATTTGAAAGTAGATAGAATAATTGTTCACGGCAGATTAGGGGTTGATGGGTATCGAGGAGTTGCGGATTATGCTGCGATTGCCGAAATTAAAAAAGCTGTAAGCGTTCCTCTTATTGCCAATGGTGATGTGAAAAACAAACAGAGTCTTGAAAAATGTCTTGAAGTTACAAAAGCCGATGGTGTTATGGTTGGGCGGGCATTATTTGGCGCGCCATGGAAAATTAAGATGGATGATAAAAATCCAAATAAGCAAGAGATTCAAAACATAATGGAGAAGCATATTAAATTGCATGATGGAAACCCAAGTGCACTTAATAAACAGTTGCTCTATTATAATAAGTATATAAAAGCGGCGGATAGACAATAAAAAAATACTTGCGCAAAAGTATTAATATTTATACTATTGTTGATGCAACAAAAGATATTGAGCTTTTTGACCAGCAAACTTTTTATTATCAATGCGATAGTAATTTCTGCTTTAGCAATTATAACTGTATCTTTGCCTGTTGTTATATCAAATGCGGGCAGTGGGGATAAAAACAAAACGATAGATTCGCCCAGCAATGAAGTAGCAGTAGAATATACGGAACACGATTTAATCTTATCTGATGATAGGCACTCTTGGACACTTTCAGAAAAATCTAATGGAATAGAAACTAAGACCTGGGATCAAATATATGCCGAGTGGTTGCTAGATAACTCTATTATAATATTTACAGATAATAAGTTAGAGGTGAGAGCAGCGGGAATATTTTATAACTCAAATCAATTTATTGATAAAGAGGAAGTGGAGTTTGATATTCTGTATCGGGGTGAATCGGTAAAGTTACGGGCTTATAATAAATAATATATTTAATAGGTTGTGATAAGTAGCCAGATTTTCGTAATAATTTTTTTGATAATAACTTATTCCCTTTGTATGTTTCAATATAGGTTTTAACCAAGTAGCCTTTTGCTCCTGGATTTATTATTTCTTTTACAAAATGATCTGGGTTAAGTTTATATTCTTTTATTATTTCTTCAGGCACGCTTGCATCTATTTTTTCTTTGGGGGAATATTCTTTGGTTACTTTGGTAGAAAGTTTGTAATTAATATTGTCCCCTTTTGTTCTTCCATATATAGTTACATATACTTTGCTTGAATCTGTTTTGGTTTCAAAATATATTTTTTCGCCAGTATTGTTTACAAATTTAAGATCGCTGGCTGAACTTACCATTGCATCTTTGCCAAGCCCTATATAAGAAGAGGCTAATGAATGGCTTTGCGACTTCGTGATATGAAGCCCAGCCTTTGCAACCGCATTGAATATTGTGGTGCTAGTCTGGCAAACTCCGCCCCCTAATCCATCAATATATTCTCCATCTAATATTACCTTAGCTTCTTTGTATCCATTTTTTGCTGACCTTGCTCCTACTATTTTATTAAAAGATACTTCTTCCCCTGGTAAGACGGTTAGGCCATTAAACTTTGAAATACTTAAAGCAATGTTATGCTCTCTTGGTGGATTTTGTTTGAATGAGGTTGAAAACTCTGAACGTTTAACAATTGATTTTATTATTTTTTCTTCTGGTAATGGATCTACTATTTTATATTCGGCTTTTATATAACCATACTTATTACTTTGAAGTTTGGACAAAATATCGGCATACAGTTTTTCTCTGTTTATTGCTTTCCCATTTTTTTGTCCAGATACATTAAAACGGTTTGAGGTATGTGGTTTGAAAATTACCGTGCCGTTGTCTGCTGGAATTTCAAATTTATTTGCCAATTTATCTACCGCGTAAACTATGTCGGGAAAAGTTTTTTCAAATGTATCTTGGTCCGTCATACTTATTGCTCGTTGGGGCAGTGTTTTATTTTGTGTGTAATTATTTTTATCTTCGTGATTATACCAACCGTTTTGAAGTGTATTCTCTGTTAATGTAATTGTCTGCATGCCAAAATCAATTGATATTGCTTTTGGACTAAATGCCGAGAACATATATATAGAAGCAAATAATATTGTTATCAATAAAATACGACTTATTACCCGCATTCTATATTTTGTGTAAATTAAACTAGATTATTTGCAGCATAAACATCTTTACAAAACTTTATCTTGTGTTATAATTATTTTGTTATTGTGGGAGATACATAGAAAATCTAGGTAGTCGTTTGCACCACTTAAAAGGAAATTAAAATAATGGCTGATAAACCAATCAAAGCAACGGTAAAATTACAGTTGCCTGCGGGTTTGGCAACACCTGCACCACCAGTCGGAACAGTTCTTGGTCCGTATGGTATAAACTTGCCTGGTTTCGTTAAACAATTTAATGACGAAACAATGAAAGACAAAGGTCTTATAATACCTGTTGTCGTAACAATTTATGGAGATAGATCTTTTAGTTATATACTAAAAACTCCACCTGCTGCTATTCTTATAAAGAAAGCATTAGGACTTGAAAGTGGAAGTAAAAAACCTAACACTGAAAAAGTAGGTCAAATTAAAAAATCACAAGTAAGAGAGATCGCTGAGCAAAAAATGGTAGATCTTAATGCTGCTTCTTTGGAAGCTGCTGAAAGTATGATAGCAGGAAGCGCAAGAAGTATGGGCGTTACTGTGGTGGAGGGCTAAAAGATGAAAAGAAGTAAAGGATATAACAAGGTATTTGAAGAGGTTAAAAATCTTAACCCAATGCCAATCGGCGAAGCATTAGATTTCGTAGAAAAAACAAAACGCGCAAAGTTTGATGAAACAATAGAAGTTCATATTCGTTTGGGTGTTGACGGAAGACAAGCGGATCAACAGGTTCGTGGTACAGTAATTCTTCCAAATGGAACAGGACGTACACAAAAAGTCTTGGTTCTTGCAAAAGGCGATAAGGCAACCGAAGCTGAAAAAGCGGGCGCTGATTTCGTTGGAGCAGAAGATATGATAACAAAAATCACATCTAATAACTGGCTTGGTTTTGATGTATGTATCACAACCCCAGATATGATGGGTCTTGTTGGTCGTGTTGCAAAGGTTCTTGGGCCTAAGGG
This sequence comes from uncultured Prevotella sp., assembly GCA_964370495.1. Lineage (GTDB taxonomy): Bacteria > Bacillota > Clostridia > Christensenellales > UBA1242 > RGIG8050. Next base: position 15,494 of record CAYJJH010000013.1, on the reverse strand, counting down.
CTTGATGCCAAATCCAAAAAGTGGAACAGTTACAATGGATATTAAAAAAGCAGTTAAAGAAGCAAAAGGTGGTAAGGTTGAATATCGTTTAGATAAAACTAACATCGTGCATTGCATAATTGGTAAAATGTCTTTTGGTAACAAAAAACTTAAAGAAAATTATGATGTGTTACTTGACGCTATCGTGAAGGCAAAACCTTCTGCAGCTAAGGGTACATATTTAAAGAGTATTACCGTATGTTCAACAATGGGCGTAGGTATACCTGTAAGTTCATTATAATAAGAAAAGGGCATTTCGCCCTTTTTTATTGTATTCATAAATTTTTTGTGGAATAATATATTATGGCTAAAAGAATATATCGTATTGATAATTTAGATTTGAAAAGCATTGTTAAAGTGGATCCCTATAAAGAAGATACATCATGGCATGAAATATTAATTCAGGCAAAGGATGCGGGAATTAAAGAATTCGAAGGCTTTGATATAAGTGAATATCCTGTGGTTAGGCAAATAGCAGATTGGGAAAGAGAAAGGTATTGATATGCAAAAGAAAAGCAAGTTAATAAGTGAATTTAATAATACTGGGCTTAATAAGATTGCGCCAGAGGAAGGGCAGGCAATGAAAAATTTTATGAAACTTGCTTTGGAAGATATGAAAGAAATGCTAGATGTGCCAGATGAAAATATCAAAGCTGTTGAAGTGCAAGAAAAAGTTATGAGCAAAGAGGATTTATCCCAGGTTGTGGACATTGTTAATGATATGGACGAAGCAGGCAATTTGGGTAATTATGTAAATAAAACAGAAGAGAGAAGTATGGAAGAACTTTTGAAAGAAGCAAAAGATCTTGGGATAATCGCAATTGGCAGTGTCATAATAAATCCAGAACTTCTTATTAAGTCCGTAGAAAATAAAATTTCCTCTAAAGACGACAGGGAAATATAAATTTAATTATCACTATTGCAATCATAATTTTAATATGATAAATTTTTCAGTATGAGTATGAGAAAAAAAAGAAATTTAGTAAACAATTTAAACAGGGAAAGCACCTATATAAAGTCTGTGAAAGAAGAATGGCAAGAAGTAATTCAGGATGCAGATGAATATGACTCAATAAATGGTAATCTTATAGAAAGATTTGCTGACAATGAAGAATGTAAGCAGAAGCGAGAAATTAGAGAAAGAATTTAATTTGTTAAAAATTAATTTTATTTTGCGTTTGCTGTGATAAGTGAAACCTTATAGCCTGACCATTTATCTGCAATTGTTTCAAGTGCGGATGCTTCCGGAATTTCTGTTTGGTGCTTGGTTGCTAATTTGAAATAATATTGAATAAGATCTTCTGCACCTGCGTAAACAGACTCCAATGTTTCGCCTTCGCAATATAATGTAAGGTCAGGAATATAGCCATTGTATAAGCCTGTTTCCTCGTTTAATATAAAGACCATCGGATAAGTGAATTTCATATATTAAATAGTAGATAAAAAATTGATACTTGTCAAAGAAATAATATGTGATATAATATAACTTATATGAAGACAGCGAAAGGTATATTTGCAATGAAGCAGAGCGATGGAAGTTCTCTTATTTTTGGCAAACAAGAGAATGAGCAAGATGTAACCGAAGTGAAGGATAGTTCTATGAATATCAAGCCAGCGGGCGGAATCGTAGAAGATCTTATCGAGAAGGGGCTTGGGCATGTTCTTGTGGAAAGATTAGCAGAGCAAGAAAACAATAAATAATGATATTACAATTTTATAAAATAATAAAACATACATTGACAATAAATGATAAAAAAGATAAAATATCTTTTATAGACCGTAAAAGACGGAATAAGGAGAAATAATGCCTACTATTAACCAGTTAATTAAGAATGGACGAAAGCAGTCCCAAAGCAAAAGTGGCGCGCCAATTTTGGATAAAAATCCTCAAAAGCGTGGTACCTGTTTGCAGGTAAAAACAACAACACCTAAAAAGCCTAACTCGGCACTTAGAAAAGTTGCTCGTGTTCGTTTGTCAAACAAACAAGAAGGTACATGTTATATCGGTGGTATCGGACACAATCTACAAGAACATAGCGTTGTGCTTGTTCGTGGTGGAAAAGTTAAAGATTTACCAGGTGTAAGATATCATATCGTACGTGGTGCATTGGATTGCGCTGGCGTAGCTAAAAGAAACCAAAGCCGTTCTAAATACGGCGCAAAGAGGGGGAAGAAGTAAATGCCAAGAAGAAGTGGAATAACACCAAGAGTAGTATTGCCAGATCCAATTTATAAATCAACAGTTATCACAAAGTTGATTAATCAAGTAATGCAAGACGGTAAAAAGGGCATAGCTCAAAAAATCGTTTATGGTGCTCTTGAAACATTAAACAAAAAAACAAACATTGAAGCTATGACTGCTTTCGGGACAGTTATGGAAAATGTTATGCCTTTGCTTGAAACAAAAGCAAGACGAGTGGGTGGAAGTAACTATCAGGTTCCATGTGAAATTCGTCCAGCAAGAAAAGAAACTCTTGCAATTCGTTGGATTGTTGACGCTGCAAGAAAAAGAACTGAAAGAGGGATGGAAGCGTGTTTGGCAGGCGAACTTGTAGATGCTTATAACCAAACAGGTGGAGCATTCAAGAAGAAAGAAGAAATGCATAGAATGGCTGAAGCAAACAAAGCTTTTGCTCATTATAAATGGTAATAATAAAAAGAAGGGGATTATAACAAATGGCAAGAACTACCAAATTAGCCGATTACAGAAATATCGGTATTATGGCGCATATTGATGCTGGAAAAACTACAACAACAGAGAGAATACTTTATTACTCTGGACAAAAGCACAAAATCGGAGAAACTCACGATGGTGGAGCAACTACCGATTGGATGGTGCAAGAGCAAGAGCGTGGTATTACAATCACATCTGCTGCTGTTACTGTTATGTGGAATGATCACCGTATCAATATTATAGATACACCTGGGCACGTGGATTTCACGGTCGAGGTTGAAAGAAGTCTTAAAGTTCTTGATGGTAGTGTTGCTGTGTTCTGTGCTCGTGCTGGTGTTCAACCACAAAGTGAAAAGGTTTGGAGCCAAGCGAATAAATACAAAGTTCCAAGAATCGCATTTATAAATAAAATGGACAGAGATGATGCAAACTTCTTGCGTGCTGTTCAAACAATGAAAGACAGACTTAAAACCAATGCAATGCCTGTGCAATTGCCAATTGGTAAAGAAAAAGATTTTACAGGTATTATTGACCTTGTAAAAATGAAGGCTATTATTTATACCAATGACCTTGGTACAGATATGAAGATTCAAGATGTTCCTGCTGATATGCTTGAAGAAGCAAAAAAATATCGTGCAGAAATGATTGAAAAAGTTGCAGAAGTAGACGATGCTTTAATGGAAAAATTCTTTGCTGGTGAAGAATTCACAGAAGAAGAACTTAAAGCTGGAATAAGAAAAGGTACAATAGAAATGAAATTCACACCTGTTCTTTGTGGTTCTGCTTTCAAAAACAAAGGGGTTCAGCTTGTGCTTGATGCTGTTGTTGACTACTTGCCAAGTCCACTTGATATTCCACCTGTTAAAGGTACAACACTTGAAGAAGAACCAATCGAAAGAAAAAGCGATGACGCTGAACCTTTCGCTGGTCTTGCTTTCAAAATTGCTACTGATCCATTCGTTGGTTCATTATGTTTCTTCCGTGTATACTCTGGTAAAATTGAAGCAGGAAGTTATGTATATAACAGTACAAAAGATAAAAAAGAGCGTGTAGGTAGAATTTTACAAATGCACGCAAATCAAAGAAAAGAAATAACAGAATTGGTTGCTGGTGATATTGGTGCATTGGTTGGTCTTAAAGATACAACTACTGGTGATACACTTTGTGACGAAAAACATCCTATATTACTTGAAAGTATGAAATTTGCTGAGCCAGTTATCCAAAATGCAATCGAGCCAGCAAACAAACAAATGCAAGAAAAAATGATCGCTGCATTAATTAAATTAGCGCAAGAAGATCCAACTTTCAAAACATTTACAGATCCAGAAACAACACAAACAATTATTGCTGGTATGGGTGAGCTTCATCTTGAAATTATGGTAGACAGATTAAAAAGAGAGTTCAAGGTAGATGTAAATGTTGGTAAGCCACAGGTTGCATATCGTGAAACAATTCGTAAGCGTGTTGAAGTTGAAGGTAAATATATTAAACAATCTGGCGGACATGGACAATATGGTCATTGTAAAGTTATTATGGAACCTAACGAAACCGGTAAAGGTTATGAATTCGTGGACAAAACCGTGGGTGGAAGTATTCCAAAAGAATATATCCCTGCTATTAACAAGGGTATAGAAGAATCTAAACGTGCGGGTATACTTGCTGGTTATGAAACAGTTGACTTCAAAGTTACTGTTTACGATGGATCTTTCCACGATGTGGATAGCTCGGAAATGGCGTTTAAGGCTGCGGGTTCTCTTGCATTCAAGGAAGGTTGTCGTGCTGGTGGTGCGGTATTGCTTGAACCTATTATGAAAATGGAAATCGAAACCCCAGAAGATTATCTTGGTGATGTTATGGGAAATATTTCTTCTCGTCGTGGTCAGTTGCAAGGTATGGATAGCAGACAAGGAACACAAATTATCAATGCTATGGTTCCATTGTCAGAGTTGTTTGGTTATGCAACAGATATAAGATCATTAACACAAGGTCGTGGAACATTTGATATGGTATTTGATCACTATGAAGAAGTTCCAAGAAACGTTGCTGAAAAAATTATCGGCGAACGCGGAAAAAAGAACTAAAAATATGTTAATTAAAAATGCCCTGTAATTAAGATTGATTGCAGGGTTTTTTTATGTTAATTTATGAGTATGAAAAAAATTGTGCTTACGGGAGATAGACCAAGCGGAAATTTACATATAGGTCATTACATAGGAAGCCTGGCTGAACGTATACGAATGCAAGAAAATTCAGAAAATGAAATTTATGTATTGATAGCGGATCTTCAAGCATTGACAGATAATGCAAATAATCCTCTTAAAGTTAAGCAAGCGGTAGAAGAACTTATGCTTGATTATTTGGCTGTGGGCTTAAATCCTGAAAAAATTAATTTCGTATTACAAAGCAGTATCCCAGCATTATTTGAATTGCCTATGTATTATATGAACATAGTAAGCCAAGCAAGGTTAGAACGAAACCCAACAGTTAAAAGCGAAATGAAAAGCAAAGGGTATGCAAAAGATGTGCCAGTGGGTTTTGTTAATTATCCTATATCGCAATGTGCAGATATTACGGCTTTTGGTGCAAGCATAGTGCCAGTGGGCGCGGATCAAATTCCAATGCTTGAACAGACCAGAGAAATAGTACAAACATTTAACAGAATGTACGGGGAAACATTGGTATTGCCAGAAGCCAAGGTTGCAAACAAAGAATGTTCAAGATTGGTTGGAACAGATGGATCAGGGAAAATGAGTAAAAGCTTAGGCAATTGTATTTATATAAAAGATGACTTTGAAACCTTGAAAAACAAAGTTATGAGTATGTATACAGATCCAAATCATATCAAGATCACAGATCCAGGTAAAGTTGAAGGAAATGTTGTGTTTATGTATTTAGATGCATTTTATAATAATAAAGAGCATTTACAAGAACTTAAAGATTCTTATCAAAAAGGCGGACTTGGTGATGTTGCTATTAAAAAAATATTGCTTGAATGCTTAGATAATCTTCTTGCTCCTATGCGAGACAGAAGGAAAATTTTTGAATCCAAAATGCCAGAGGTAAGAAACTATCTTAAAATGGGCACACAAAAAGCAATTGCGAAAACTAATGAAACGCTGGCTAAGGTAAGGAATGCAATAGGAATATACCAAATATGAAAATTTTAGCAGACAATAAAAAGGCCAGATTTAATTACTTTATAAAAGATAAATTCGAAGCAGGTATTGCTCTTGAAGGTTGGGAAGTTAAGTCAGCAAGGGACAGTAAGATTTCGCTTGATGAAAGCTTTGTGAATTTTGATGTAAATAAAAGAGAATTGTTTTTGAAAAATGCATATATTGGTAATTACAAAGACGGTGATGTAAATGCTCAAAATACAAAGCGTAATCGAAAGTTATTACTTAACAGAAGCGAAATAGAAAAAATAGCAAAAGCCATATTGATAAAGGGTAATTCCTGTGTGGCTACAAAGATATATCTTAATAAAGCGGGTCTGGTTAAAGCAGAGGTCGCAGTTGCTACGGGAAAACATAGTTACGACAAAAAGGAATATATAAAGGAAAGGGACATCGCTAGAGAGTTAAAAAAGAGCATAATATAAAATTTTTGCGATCAAATCTCTTCGTATCCTTGCAATTGGTATTATCAATATTGTATAATTTATTAAAGGTAAAAAATACAAATGCAAATTTCTTTGGATAATGAATTTCTGGGAACTATAGCACTTTTATTGCTTGCTATTTTTTTGCTGTTTGCTATTGGCGGTTTATCGCTTGGTGTCGTGCGCGGTTTCAGACGAAGTGGTAAATGTTTTTTAAAATCTGTAATTTTAATGTCTATATCATTTATGTTGACGCCTATGATTGTATCCGCAATTTATAGCGCGCCAATGCAAATATTTGGTAACTTGCTTCAAAAACATTTAGGTGAGTTTGTAATAGCACCAGACAGTACATTATTTTTTAATATATTAAGTTCTATGATGCTGGATACAGAATTGCTTGAAGTATTTATAAAAGTATTAATTATAAATATATTCACACTTTATTTTATTTATTTTATGTTGAAGTGGTTATTGTGGGTTTTCAAAAGATTATTCATTGATCCAGAATGTAAAAGAAAAGTTAAAAAGAAAAGTGGAAGACCTGAAGGGATTTTCTTTGGTGGTCTTATTGGTATGGCACAAGGCATAGTCTTCTTCTTTATATTGATGTTGCCTGTAAATGGATTATTGGGAATATCAACAAGAGTAGTAGAGTATGAGCCACTTAGTTCTTTCGAGTCGCAAAGTATAAGTACATCAGAGATAACAACATCAGAAACAGAGTACGACGGTTTGTTGTCTGGCGCACTTGATGTTTTAGGTGCTTTTAATGATTCAATTGCTTTATATACGGACACTATTGGTTTGTTTGGTCTTGACCATTTAAGCAATTGGGCTTTTGATTATCAAATGAATTTTTCTTTTGCCGGCATCAGCACATCACTTAGTAACGAATTAGTTAAATTGGTGCATTTAGATGCAGATAGTAAATATCTGGTTCCTATATACGAGAAAGTAGTAGATGAAATTGAAGTAGTTTATAATAATGATTCAATGAATAGCTTAGAAAAAATCGTGTCTGTGTTTTCTACGTTAGATCATTCAGACTATGAAATTTTAAGATATTTTGTTGATAAAATCTTTGATGTTGAGGCTTTAGGTCTTGCCAATATATTCATAGAAAGATTGGACGAATTGTTGGCTGCGGGGTTAAGTACCAGTGAGATAATTTGGGAGGAAGAGAATTCCACAAGTAATACAGTATATTCAGATAGTATCTATGGGCTATTAATAAGAAACTTTGCATCCGAAGGGAAAGAGAGTTTATTTCTTGAAAGCACTAGATCTTTTGTTAAGAAAATATCTGAAATAAAAATAGAAACATTAAGAGAGGATTTTCTTACAAGTATTGATTTTTGTGAAGAAATGTTTACAACAAAAATTATAAGTATTAAAAGTAAAAGACCAATGTCTATTGCGCAAGCTTTGGTTGAACCAGATTTACAAATAATGGAATACTTTGATTTAATTAGTGATTATATAATTATTGATTCTGCTTATCTAGATGAAAAATACGATGCGATGACTACTCCTGTGGATATGTTAATATCTACTATATTGGAACTAGATGGCTTTGAATTATTGTTAGAGGTTGAAGTAGATAATATATTAAGAAGCAGTAATATTTTAGAAAACATTAGACCAAAACTAGAAGAGTTATTCTTTAACGATCAATACATAGTGAATCTACTTTATGCAATTATAGAAGAATTCATATTTTCCATTGTAGGGCCAGAGGCTATAGGTACAGCAGAAGAACCCGGGATTTGGTTGCGAATGCGTGACTCGTTAAACCAAATGTTAAAGTTGTTGGTAGAGCATCAGGGGATAATTGATGGGCTAAATCCATATTATAATCCACGTGTCCCGTCTGTAAATATTTTAAGACTTGTTGATACTTTAGCTGAATATAAGAACCATAATAACTTAGTTAATCCTTATGAAAGAATTGATGATTTTTCTTTCTTACTTTATCAAGTCGTTCATTATATGCCGGAGGTCGCAGCAGCGATTAGTAAAACAATTTTTAATTTTGAAGATCCACTTACAGAAATTGAGAAATACTTTTTGGGAGATATAATGAAGAAAGCAGAGCTTATATTAAATCCTGAAACGTCTTCACATGAGCAAATTAAAGAAATGATGAGAGCAGTAGTAGACCTGGCAGAAATAGCGGCAGATAAAGATCTTCCTATACGCCGCATTGTAGATATTGATTTCTTAACTTGGGGAAATCTTTCTTCAAGTGAGGAATTGTTTATGGATAAATTGGCAGTGATGTATGGGCTAACATATACAGTTAATGAAGAAGGAACCATAGTATTAGATCACAGTATTGAAGAATTAATTCTAAATGATATTCCAGGTTTTGTTACATCGGAATTTTGCCAAGATGTATTAGATATTGCAGAAAGAATTTTTTCAACGCCAAGCATAATAGAACTGTTCAATTATAATAGATTCCCATTTACATTAATAGATATAGTATTTTTGGCTGCCGATGTTGTAGAAGGTTATGCAAAACTTGTAGATGATTTAGAAAGTTTATTCTATCCGTACTAGTCGTAAAAAAACAATTTGTTGCAAATACTTCATATATATGTCTATAATATAGGAAGAAAGGAGGCGTATCATGGATATAGTTTTACAATATGCATCGCCGGTCATGTTTGCATTACTTGGGATATTTTTATTTTTTGGTCTTATTTTTGGAGCAGGTAGAGGTTTCAAAAGAAGTTTAATAAGACTTATTACTATTGTAATCTTTGTGGGTATTGCTTTTATAATTACTCCATCCGTTGTTGGTTGGGTTTATGAAATGCCAATAAACATATTTGGAAATACGCCAAAGGGCTGGATCGAGCAAGCTACTGCATTTTTAAGCACAACTGAATTTATGAAATCTTTTAGTGAGATAGTTCCAGATTTAGAATTATTTATTACAGGCGTTGTATTCGCAATCGCTAATATATTAATGTTCTTTGTTTTATATTTCATTGCAAAGTCTATTTCTTGGATTTTCTATTCTATGTTTGCTAACAGCTATGCTCCAAAGAAAAATCGAAACACAGGCTATATGATACCACAACAAAGATTTCTTGGTATGTTGGTTGGTATGGCACAAGGTCTGGTTTTATTTTTCTTTCTGTTTATACCTGTGAATGGATTGCTTGGGCTTTCGGATAAAATAGCAGAGTATGAGGCTTTTGGTGGTAATACAGTTGCTTATATAAATACTTTTGCTGGTACAGGAGGAGTTACTGTAACTACTCCTACTTCTGGTGTTTATTCATCAGACCAAATTGTAGGCGTTGTAAAAGACGTTAATACATCAGTAAATTCATATCGTAACGTCGCAGGAATTTTGCAAATTAATACATTAAGTGATTGGGCTTTTTCGTACCAATTAAATGTTAAGCTTGAAAATAAAAATGTAAGTTTAAGTGATGATATAGTAAGCCTTGTACATCTTGGATTAGATACACAAGAAGTAATAGAGGTAATGAATGGAATAAATGATAAGATAGCCAAGGGTGAAGATGCGTTGGAGATTGTTGCTAATTTTACCGAAGCTGATTATGAAGCAATTAGATACTATATAAATTCAGTATTTGAATTAGGTATGATTGAAGTAGCCAACAGTGCAATCCAAGAAATTGACGCATTGTTAGGAATTTCTACAACAAGCAATCAAGCTATTTTAGTTGGAACTGAAAATTGGGGAGGTAACCCAATTTATCAAGACAGTATATACGGCGAACTTATAACGCAATTTGCGGGTGAAGCACCAGAAGACAAAGCTAAGTTTATGGAAGGTGTTAGAGCAATACTGGGACAGGTTAGAGACAGAGGAATATATTTTGTA
>CAYJJH010000013.1:0-5212 GCA_964370495.1 uncultured Prevotella sp. | reverse complement strand
CATGGTAATTATTTTGATGTTATGCAAAAAACCGATCCTGAGTTGGCTGCATTGGTGGAAAAGATAGCAATATCATTTATGGGTGAAGGATCTATTGGTACAGAACAAAATCCAGGTACATGGTTAAAGATTGCAGATGCTATTAATTCTTCTATTACTGTTGCTTCAAAATATGTAAGCATAATGGACGATATTAAAGTTATCGAGAATGAATTACTTGCGGGCACAAACCCACCGACAGACCCATTTATGCCAGCAGTTATTCAATATCTAAATAACCTAGTAGATAATACAGTCGGCATAACAGAAGATGAAAAATATGCAGAGGTAGATGAGATTGCATATATGCTTAATGATATAATTTCAATCTTCCCAATCTCAACCGAGCTTGAAGCCTTGATTAACACTAAGCTTGTTATCGAGCCACCATTTGACCAGGTCAAAGGTTTATTGACGGGCTTGCTTGTAGAAGGTCAAGATACAGTAGACAATTGGAAGAGTATATTCAGAAGTATTGCAGATATGGCGGTTGTAGTTCATGAAAATAAAATAATTACAGAAATCTTGGGGGTGGACTTTACAGCACCTGACGCTATCGAGCAACTTGCTACATCTGTATTGGGTGATGGAACTGTGGATAACCCAGGTATCACATCCGAGCAAGCAGCAGAGGTTGTAACCAGTCTGTTAGAATTGCCAAATGCAGAACAAATTATTAAAGATGTAGTAGCAGAAGTAACAACGATGGCTGGAACAGAAAGCCTTCCTGTAGACCCAGAATTTGTAGATACTTATCTTAACGAATTATTCATAACAGATCCAATAACCGGCGAAAGCATTCCAGATACAGCAAAAATAGAAGCCGCAATGGATGAACTATGGGCTCAGTTAGGTGTTTATGGGGCGTATGTCCCTGCACCATAATTTTGGAAAAAGTTGTTTATGAAATTCAATAAAGGTGAGATAATCATATAGATGCTTAGTCTTATAACAAATTATTCAGGCGACTTTTATACATTGCTTTTAATGTTATTGTTCTTTGCTGTGGCTGTGGTATCGGCTTTGGTATTTCATGAATATGCACATGGCTTTATGGCCGTGAAATGCGGGGATATGTCGCCCAAGTTTGCTGGTAGATTGACACTTAATCCAGCCAAACACTTAGATCCAGTGGGAACATTGTTTTTTGTACTTGTAGGTTTTGGTTGGGCGAATCCCGTGCCAATAAATCCAAACAATTTTCACAACAGAAAAAAGGGATTGTTTCTGGTGTCTATTGCAGGCGTGGTAACTAATCTTATCATTGCATTTATAAGTTCATTTTTCTTTGTATTATGTGTTGTGAATGGTGTGATGGTTTGGAGTACATTATTCCAATTTATAATGTTAATAAACATTGCCTTTGCTGTATTTAATTTGATTCCAATTCCGCCATTAGATGGATTTAATGTCATTGTGGCCATAGCCCCAAATTCAAGATTTGTTCGTTTTATGCGTGAGAACTCTATGATGATGGTTATATTATTGCTTTTGGTTCTGCAAGTTACAAATGTGCTGGGCATAATGCAATCCTTTCTTAACGGATTATTCCTTGACTTTTGGCAGTTGTTTATTTAACATCAAATAAGTGGGACTTATAAAAAGAGTAAACGCAGAAGTCAAAATACAGTTAACTGATTTTGATGGTCCTATTGACTTGTTATTACATTTAATAAGAGAAAAAAAACTTGATATAAAAACAGTACGTCTTGGCGATATGACTTCGCAATATTTAGAGTATCTTAAAAACTTACCTGAACTTGATTTAGATATAGCCAGCGAGTTTGTAGAGGTAGGTGCGACGCTGGTTGAAATAAAAAGCAAACAAATTTTGCCTAAGCCCGTGGTAGATAAAGGCGAAGATAAAATTGACGAAGAAGAAGAGTTAAGGCGAAGACTGGAAGAATATAGTCTGTTCAGAGAGGTTACAGAAGATCTTAAAGGTATGGACAATGTAAACAGGTTTTATCGCGAACCTGCTATTCCAAAGGTAACTACGGAGTGGAAATTGTCTAATGTGACCTTTGAAGACCTTACAGATGCTTTGGGTGTTATTTTAGCCAGGGTAGGCAAGAATGCAGAAAAAATTCAAAAAACAACAATAAAACTTGACAGATTTACTGTAGCAGATAAAATTAAAGATATAGTGTCAAGATTAAAGGCAAGTAACAGTCTTCAATTTACACAACTATTCGAAGAAGATATGACACGGGGCGAAGTAATCAATACTTTTCTTGCGGTGTTAGAACTTCTTAAAAATCAATTGGTAGCATGCAGGCAAGAACAGGACTTCGGAGAAATAGAAATTATAAAAGGAGGTTCATATGGCGAAGGAAATAGTGATGTTAAGTTCGGAGAATTTGATATCCAATAAAACCAAGGTCGGATTGAACAACCGTGTAAAAGAACTGGCTCATCAAATGTCTGCAATATTATTTGCTTGCGGCGAAGGATTGCAAGCCGAAACATTTTGCGAGAAGCTGGGCGTATCTAAGCCCGAAGTAGAATTGGCAATAAAATTTATGCAGGGCGAGTATAGTGGCGAAAACGGAATACATTTAATTAAATATAAAAATAAATATCAACTTACAACCAACCCTGATTATGCGAACGAGGTGGCTCTTGTACTTAATCCTATTCGTGAAAAAAATCTAACAAAGGCTGCACTTGAAGCTATGGCTATTGTTGCATATAAGCAACCAATTACAAGATTAGAAATTGATCAAATTCGTGGTGTAGGCAGTGATTATGCTTTGCAAATATTAATACAAAGCGGACTTGTTGAAATAGTCGGCAGAAAAGAAATACTTGGTCGTCCATTGCTTTATGGTACAACGGATAATTTCTTAAAACGTTTTGGCTTAGAAAGTATTGAAACCTTGCCAAGTTATGAAGACTTGCTTGCAAAGATAAAAGTAATAAGAAATGACGAGAATAAAGAAGTAGAGATCTACGAATCCAAAGGCTTATAAAGTGTTTTATTTATATTAAGCACTTATAGTATAATTATATATAAAGGAGAAAATATAATGGAAATCAAAAAAATGTTAGCAAGTGAGATTTTAGATAGTAGAGGTAACCCAACGGTTACAGTATGGGTTAATGACAAACAAGCAAGTGTGCCAAGTGGTGCATCCACAGGTGAATGGGAAGCTGTTGAGCTTCGTGATGGAGATAAAAAAAGATTTAATGGTAAAGGTGTATTAAAAGCCGTAGATAATGTAAATAAAATTGTTGCACCAAAGTTTATTGGGAAGGTAGACCCAGTTGCTCAAATAGAATTAGATAAAAAATTATGTGAAATTGATGGAACACCAAATAAAGGCAAACTTGGGGCTAATGCGATTTTGGGTGTATCTCTTGCATGTATGTTTGCAGCTGCTGCTGGAAAAAAACAAGAGCCTTACAAATATATGGCTAATATTTATAAACAAGTTGGCGGAAGAAGAAAAAGTATTCAAAAAGGTGTTGCACCTGTTATAAATACAATTCCAAGTTTTAATATAATAAATGGTGGAGCTCATGCAGACAGTGGTATTGATTGCCAAGAATTTATGATTCAACCAATAAGCGGGGCTACATTTGCAGAGAAGGTTAGAATGGGCGCGGAGATTACCGCTGCATTAAAAAAGATATTGGCTGACAGAGATCTTGTTACTGCTGTTGGTGATGAAGGCGGATTTGCTCCAAGAATATATGCAGAAAGTCCAATTGCTGGTGCGATTGAATTAATTGAAGAAGCAATCGTTAAAGCGGGATACAAACCACTTGAAGATATCGTTCTAGCTCTTGATGTTGCGGCTTCTGAATTTTATAACCCAGAAACAAAAATGTATGAAATGAAGGGGGAAAAGAAAAACCTAAGTACAGAAGATTATGTTAAATATATTGCAGACTTAACAAAGAAATATCCAATTATAAAAAGTATAGAAGATCCACTTGATCAAAATGATTGGGAAGGTTATGCAGAGCTAACTAAAAAAATTGGTAAAAAGGTTATTATCGTTGGCGATGATTTCTTCGTAACAAACAAAGAAAGATTGGCTAAAGGTATAGAAATGAAAGCTTGTAATGCTATACTTATTAAGCCAAACCAAATTGGTACATTGACCGAAACATTGGAAACAATTGCTATGGCTAAGAAAAATAAATACAAAGTTATGATCTCTCACAGAAGTGGTGAAACCAGTGATACAACTATTGCAGATTTAGCTGTTGCTGTTGATGCAGAATTTATCAAGACAGGCGCTCCTGTTCGTGGTGAAAGAGTTTGCAAGTATAATCGCTTAATGACAATTGAACGCGGATAAAAGTTAAAAAAGGCTATTTGTATTTTTGAAATACTTGTTTAAGATATTTATAATATTGTTGGCAGTTGGGCTGCTTATTGATTTATATTTTGTATATTTATGGGTGGGCATAGAAGGCGTAGTTGTTGGCGTTCTAATCTCTCCGTTAATTATTGTTATTATGCCATTTGCCACAATTATTTTATTTGGTAACATCTTGCCTTTAATTATTTTTGTAATTACAATTAGTGCTATGGCTATATATGGCATTATGGGACTTTCTATAAAAAGAAAACTAAAAAGTATAAATGTAGGCAGAAAAAAGTCGAAATAAAAAATAAAAAAAATATGAAATAATCATTGACATAGGTTTTTGAATATGTTAAAGTATATAACTTGTCGCCCACTATCTGTGGTGGTAAGTACCGTTCTTTGACAATTTCATACTTTGTACACATTTGTATAAGATTACAATAGGTTTAATAACAAACATATTTTTTCTTGTCAATTTAAGTCAGTATTAGTACTGAAAAATCAAAATCAAAATTTAATTTAACATTAGAGTTTGATTCTGGCTCAGGACGAACGCTGGCGGCGTGCTTAATACATGCAAGTCGAACGGATATAATAGCAATATTATATTAGTGGCGGACGGGTGAGTAACGCGTGAACAATCTGCCTTTTACTGGGGAATAACATTTGGAAACAGGTGCTAATACCGCATATGACCACAGCCCGGCATCGGGAAGGGGTGAAAGATTTATCGGTAAAAGAGGAGTTCGCGTATCATTAGCTTGTTGGTGGGGTAAAGGCCTACCAAGGCGACGATGATTAACCGGCCTGAGAGGGTGAACGGTCACACTGGAACTGAGACACGGTCCAGA
>CAYJJH010000012.1:14353-26572 GCA_964370495.1 uncultured Prevotella sp. | reverse complement strand
CAATTTCTTTTTTTTCCATAAAACATTATCCCCCAATATACACACTACGGTCAAGTATTTAACTTTAAAAGTTTATCCAAAAAATCCAGATTCGCCAGGGAATACATGCTGACCAATGATTAAATTTGAGGATACACTACCTTTAACCTCATTCCCTTCAGTATCTTCACCTTTAAGGTTAAATATTATCATTACATCTTCTGGTTTTTTAATATAGGTTCCACTAATAGACCCCATAGAAATATCATTACCCATACTTTCATAATAAAAAGTATACTCAATGGTAATTTTATTTCCTTCTGATGTAAAACTCCAAAATTTACTTGCTACAACTTCTTCATTTTTCTTAGCCACTACAGTTACTCCGATAAAATCTGTTACCTTACTTCCGACAGCATCTCCGGTAAATTTCACAAAATTATTAATATCGTATATCGTATATTTTGTCTCAATTTTTTGCCATCCAAGACTAATTGATCCAGAAGGACTATCATAATTAAAAATCTTTCCTTTTTCAACCTGACTTTCATCTACCTTTTCCCCTATAAAATTCACTTGTATGTCTGCCATATTTGCCTTCATAAAAACAGCATCACTAAGTCCAGCATTCTCGTCTCCATCCCAAGATCCGCCTCCGTTTGTGTTATTAAATGTTACATCTATTACGCTTAGCATCATCATTAAAATTACAATTATAAAAATAGATGAAAAGGCTTTAATTACACGGGACTTGGCTTTACGGCGCTTCTCTGCATCTGAAGCAGTTCCCATTAGGAAAAATAGATATACTGCATATAATACAATTAAGCCGACAACAGCTCCACCAATTATACTTAATACACTAAAAAGGTCTTCTACCAAAGTTGACTCTGTTAATAATAAGTTTGTATAATTCCCCATAATATATTATGAGAATAACCTATTTCTTATATTATGTCGAGAAAATAACTTTGAATGTTATTACACTACTTTATCTTGTTATTTCTATACCACCTGTAATATTGCCTGTTTTAGTTTCTTTTGTTACTTCCTTTGTTTCTTCATCAGTTATAGTAACCTCAACCTCAACTTCAAATGTAATTTGAAACTTTTCTGCTTGAACTCTTATATCTGTAGGAGCATCAACTCCGGCAATTTGCAAAGCCTCATAATACAGCATTTGATACTTCAATTGACTGCCAGAAATTTCCCAAAACTTTGAACTAAAATGCCCAGGCATGGCAGAATTTGTGGTTACTACTCTAATTACCTTTATGAATTTACTATTTTCACCATCTTGAATAGAAATATTCGCAGTCCCCTCATAGCTATAAAGATGTTTATATTGATCTTGTCCTTCAGCTGGTTGATTGAAAAGCATATTTTTGTCTATACTCCCTGTATACTGATCAGTACTAACATTCATTACCATATTTTCAACCTTCATTCCAGCAAATGCGTCCTCTTGCAGCCCTGAGGCACCTCCGCCCCAAGATCCACCTCCGCTTGTGTTATTAAATGTTACATCTATTACGCTTAGCATCATCATTAAAATTACAATTATAAAAATAGATGAAAAGGCTTTAATTACACGGGACTTGGCTTTACGGCGCTTCTCTGCATCTGAAGCAGTTCCCATTAGGAAAAATAGATATACTGCATATAATACAATTAAGCCGACAACAGCTCCACCAATTATACTTAATACACTAAAAAGGTCTTCTACCAAAGTTGACTCTGTTAATAATAAGTTTGTATAATTCCCCATAATATATTATGAGAATAACCTATTTCTTATATTATGTCGAGAAAATAACTTTGAATGTTATTGCGTAAATAAAGATAACAAATATCAAAATTACATCTAGAATCTGATCAAATTTACATTTAGGTAATTTAAGCCTTAGCATAATCATTACCACACTTAAAAATATAAACAAAGAAAAAGTAATAAATTGTATGATTTGCACTACGGCCATATTAGATATTAATGTGAGCACATACTATGTATATTTTACCGAAACAGATTTTTGAATGAAAATTTTTTCTTTTCATTTGTGCCTGTATATTTGATGCTATTTATCATACCTGTTATCTCAACCTCACCAGATTGAATACTGGCCGTCATAACAAATAAATTAACACCTGCTATAACCATAGAACAATTAGTAAGAATAAGTACTATTTGCTCGGGTTCACTGCTTTTGATTTTCTTCACACCATTGACATTAAGCTTAATTCTGTTTACAAGCGTTAACTCTGTTTTTTCATTTTCCATACATTATAATATGCCGTATAATAAAATTATGAAACTATACAACACATTAACCAGAACAAAAGAAGATTTCAAACCTGTAAAAAAGGACGTTGTAAGTATTTACTCTTGTGGACCTACTGTTTACTATACCGCACATATTGGTAACCTAAGGGCTTATATATGCGGAGATATACTTAAAAAAGTTTTACGCTATAATGGATTCAAAATTAATGATGTAATGAATATAACTGATGTTGGACACCTTGTTGGTGATGGCGATGACGGAGAAGACAAAGTAGAAAAAACTGCAAAAGCTACAGGATTGCACCCACTTGAAATAGCAAAAAAGTATACTGATATTTTTCTGCGTGATGTAGCAAGACTTAACATTGATTTATCAAAACATATTGTACCTGCAACAACCTGTATCCCAGAGATGATAGAGCTTATAAAACAACTTGAAGATAAAGATGCCATCTACTCTACTTCTGATGGGATATATTTTGATGCATCAAAATTTCCAAGGTATTTTGAGTTATCCAAAGGCAACATAGATGGAAACAACGGAGGCGCAAGAGTAGATCTTGGCGAAAAACGAAATATCAACGACTTTGCTCTTTGGAAATTTGTTACACCTAATACTATTCAAAAATGGGATTCACCATGGGGCGTAGGTTGTCCAGGTTGGCACATAGAATGTTCGGCTATATCGGCCAAGTTTCTTGAACTGCCTTTTGATATACATACTGGCGGCGTAGATCATATTCCAATTCATCATACAAATGAAATAGCACAAACTGAAACAGCTACAGGAAAGGCTATGTCTAACTTCTGGTTCCATAACGAATTTATGACAATAGACGGCGGTAAGATGAGCAAAAGCTTAGGCAATGTATATTCACTAGATGACCTTATTGCAAAGGGTTACTCTGCAATGGATTTTAGATATTTAATGCTACAAACAACATATAGATCCGTGGTCAATTTTACATTCACTGCTCTTGATTCCGCAAAAAAGACATACAAAGAAATTATTAATAATTTAAGCAAACATTATGCAAGTCAAAATAAAACGGATAAAAAACTGCTTGCAGAGTTAGAGCAAGAATTCCATAACGCAATTAACAATGACCTTAACACGCCTATGGCACTTGCTGTTTTACACAAAGCTTTAAAGTCCCCACTGTCAATAGACATATACGATTTAGTAACAAAGAAATTTGACTCTGTCTTATCTTTATCTCTTGCTAATGCTACAAATGAAAAAAAAGAGATTATAAAAGTTCCAGATGAAATAATAGAACTTGCTGAAAAAAGATTAACAGAAAAGAAAAATAAAAACTATGCCGCGGCTGATGAACTTCGCAAACAAATAGAAAGTGCCGGCTATATAATTACCGACACTTCAAATAGTTATAATATAGAAAAAAAGTAATTAACTTTTTTTACCCATACTAGCACGAAGTCTTGCTATCGCATCTAATACATCTTGCGCAGATCTGTTTCCGCTTGTAGATGGAGATGGCGTAGCAGGCCTAGAAAATACTGGTTCAGACACAGGCACAGCTTTTGGTGCAGGTGCTGGTACTGGAGCTGGTCTTGAAACTGTTTCAGTATAAGGAGTCATTTTTGTTGGTGCTGGTGCTGATGCTTTGCTACCAATTTGATAACCGAAAGCAGGTTCAGCAGGCTTAACAGTTTCTACTGATTGACTAACCACAGTTTTTTGTACTTCTTCTTTTTTTGGTTCTTCTGCAAAGAAACTAGACTTCTCTTCTTTTACTTCTTTAATTTCTTCTTGAACCTCTTTTTCTTCTTTCATAATGATTGGCATTGGATTCTTAGCTACTACTTCTTTTGGAGCTTTTTCTGTTTTAACACATTGACACTTAGAATGTGTTAAGCTCTTGAAAGAAATAACAATTAAATAACAAGCCAATACAGTTAAAATTGGGAAGGTCATATAAAGCATAACATTAAGATTTGTAACTGCATTGTTTGGTAAAATACAGAATGCCGCGCCGAGCAAATATGCCCAAACGATTCCCATTGGAACCAATCTTTTTTTCACGAAACACCCTACCAAAGTCAATATAGCAACCAATCCCATTACGCCAATTCCTGCCCAGAATACATAGTCTAGGTTTACTTTACCTGCTATGTCTTCAAAAAATTTTATAACGTTATTCCACATAATAATTATTATAGCACTTAGCCCCCATAAAATGCAAATGTTTTCTTAATTTTGCCCTAAAAAATTTTATTTTTTTACATTTTTTAATCAATTTTTTAACACACTTTGCACTTGCTCCATAGTATGGGGTAAGGGCAAGATATATGTTACAAAAGAACAAGCGCGCTACTTGCCCAAACATAAAATTTATATTTAAGGAGATACAGTAAATGTTTGATGAAATATTAAAAGGTTTCGGATGCGGACCTTGTGCTTGTCCACCATCTCATCCAAAAAAACAAAGTTCAAGCTGCGACGTTCTTTGGATTATAATCTTGCTTATGATTATATTCAAGGGCGGATGCTTTGGACTTGACCTTTGTACAATCATAATCTTGCTTATTGTTTTCGGTAAAGATCTATGGTGTAAATTTAGACCAGCAGTTCCACTTATGTAATCTGGTTTAGTAAAAGAAAAAGAGGCTACCCCGCCTCTTTTTTTTATATTAATTTTTTAATGCTGCAATCAATTCTTTTGGCGTACTTACAACGGTAAATAATTCTTCTGGTTTTATTTTATATGGACTTCCACCCATACCTGTTTTTGTAAATCCATTGCTGTTTATAAAATTAAAGAATTCTATTTGTTTATCATAAAAACCTTCAAAGTTAAAAAGAACTAATTTATTTTTATATTCCCCCGATCTAAGTCCTTCAACAGATGCCCAAAATTCATAAGTGGTCCCAATGCCGCCCGGTACAAATATAATTGCATCACTAGCATTTGCCATTGCGTCCATACGTTCGCTTATTGTATCAATCTTTACGACTTTATCTACTTCCATACCTTCCAAATCATCTATGTATGCTTTTGGCAAAAACAACGTATTTGGTTTCTTTCTTTTCATATATTCTCTGTGAATAACAGCCAATACACCGTGAGCATTGCCGCCCCATACAAGTTCGATATCGTTATCACAAAACAACTCACCAATTTCTTGAACACTATCAATAAACCTTTTATTAGTTGCCGGATTTGTTCCACCACATACACAAACTTTCATTTAATTACCTCCCTATCTCGAAGATGCTATTAGCATAATCCATAATACCATCTGCCGTTTTTATTTTTACAAATTTCTTTTTTTCCATACCTTCAAATTCTGGCATGTCCATATCTTGATTACTAAGTTGATCAATCAAGACTTCAAAGCCTTTTATCATCAAGTCTATCATCTCATTATTTATACGCTTACTTTTAAGTTTTGTTACGATACGTTCAGAGAATGTTAAGATACTGCAAAGTTTTCTTAGCTTCACTGCAACATCTTTTAACTTACTGTGACTTGGATGCACATCTTTTTCACGCTCGTTTATAATAACTGCTTGAATGCTGTCCCAATCTATTTCAAGACCTACTAAGGTAGCCGAAGCAAAATCCAAACTTCCCCAACTTTTTCTGAAAGCCACTGCATCATCATGAGCCTGCTTTTCTAATTTTTCTTTGTTGGCTTCGTCTGTTTCTACCTCTACAACTACTCCGTCTTCTTGGATAGTTGACTCCCTGTTGTTTTGATAATACGCAAGATTAGAGGCATAGAAATCATTATACTCGGCAAGCAAACGCTCGGCCTCGGGGATTTCTATTTTATTGCCAACCCCATAATTAATAACATACTTAAACTTAGGCACATTTTGATTATATGTGGTTGACGCATTTTCGTCAAACATTATAATTTATAATATGATATACCTTGATAATGCAGCCACCACAAAAATCCATCCCGAAGTATTAACTTTAATAAATCAGGTGGAAAACCAAAACTATTTTAATGCAACAACAAAATATAGCGCAGGCGCTCAGGTTTATAAACTTATAACCCAAGCAGAGCAAAGCATTAAAAATAAATTACATGGGGAAAACGGCTCTCTTATATTTACCTCTGGTGCCACGGAATCAAATCTTCTTATAATTAATCAAAAGATAAGAAATGCTAACCATCATCTTATAATTACTGCGGGCGATCATAACTCTGTTTATTTGCCAGCAAAAGATTTAGCAAATAAAAACTTCAACATTTCTACTGCTCCGCTTTGTAAAGATGGACAGATAGATATACCTAGAACATTAGATCTAATTACAGATAAAACAACATTGTTTGTTTTTAGTTTGGTAAACAGCGACACAGGAACTTTTCAAGATGTACAAGAATTGATAAAGCAAATAAAAGAAATCAATCCAAAGGTTCACATTCATTGCGATATGGTGCAAGCATTTTGCAAGTTTGATGTAAATGTTCAAAAGCTAGGTATTGATAGTGCAACCCTTTCTGCTCATAAAATCAATGGGCCAAAGGGTGTTGGTGCGCTGTGGGTTAAGAAAGGAATAACCCCGCCCGAGAGGCATGGAACATATAACAACTCTGGCATACTTGGTTTTGCAAAAGCCGTGGAAATATTTTCTTGCCCACAGGTTTTTGAACTTCACAAACAGCTTGTTGATAATCTGACCGCAGGCTGCCAGATTAACGGGATAAACAATAATCCTTATATCACAAATATTTCACTGCCAAATGTTTATGGCGATACAGTATTAAATGCTTTATCATCAAAAAATATTTTTGTTGGTGTAGGTTCGGCTTGTAATACCAGTGCAAAAAACAATCGTACATTATCTGCTATGGGACTTAGCCCAGAAAAACAAAAACAAGTTATACGCGTAAGTCTTGGTATAAATAATACCCAAAGCGATATAAAAACTTTTTTAGAAGAATTACAATCCGTGTTGAATTTTATAAGCCCTAACAATATTACGAAGTAAGAATGCAATTGTCAGCGGCCCAATGCCGCGTGGCACAGGCGTAATAGCCGATACCTTATCTGCAAGCTCATCAAAATTCACATCACCTGCTAATGATCCGTCATCCAATCTATTTATTCCTACGTCAATTACAATAGCATCTTTTTTAACCATATCTGCTGTTATCATTTTGGCTTTACCTACAGCGCAAATCACAATATCCGCATTGCTTGTATGTTCTTTTAAATTTTTTGTTTTGCTGTGGCAAATTGAAACAGTAGCATTATTGTTAAGCAATAATAAACTTACGGGTTTGCCTACGATTTGGCTGCGTCCTACTACTACTATGTTTTTACCGGCTACATCTGGACAAACTGAATTGATTGCATATAATATACCCGCAGCCGTACATGGCACAAAGGCCTCTTCCCCACGAACCAATTGCCCCATACTATGCGTAGTTAATCCATCAACATCTTTGCTTGGATCTATCATATTGATTGCTTGCTGTTGATCTTGGTCGTTTATATTTGGCAAAGGCAGTTGTAACAATATTCCGTTAACATCTTTATCTTTGGATAACTTAGATATTAAATCTGTAATAGTTTTTTGTGAAACATCTTCAGGTAATTTATGTAAAGTAAAATCAATACCAATTTTTTCACACTCACGCTTTTTATTATTTACATATATGATACTGGAAGCATTGTCGCCGACAAGAACAACTGCAAGCGCAATTTTACCACCCTGTTTTTTTATTGCGGCTACTTCTTCTGCTACACTTTCTTTTACTTTTTCAGCCAGCATCAATCCATTAATTACTGTCGACATCTTGCCCCCTTAAAATTTAAGTATATTATTATAATACATATTGTTGCATTTACCAATAATTTATAGTATATATATAAGTACGCTACGGCACGGTTGCTAAGTGGAAAAGCGATGGTCTGCAAAACCGTTATTGCGTCAGTTCGATTCTGACCCGTGCCTCCATACAATATATTCCATATTTATCAGTACGTATTGATAAATGTCAGAAAGGTTATATTGAAAATAAAAGGAGGGCTGTATTATGCCTAAAATATCTACTGGCTCGAATAAAGAGCATCATACAAAAGAAAAACGCCATAGCGTGGATAAGTCTAAAAAACAGTCTCAACCAAATTTGATAGAGATTCCTTTCAGCGATATAAAAATTGTTAATCCAGGACCAAAGGGAATATACGGGATTGTAGAAAAACTAAGAAGATATAGTGATAAAGAAAAAAGAAGTCGTGATACTTTGCATCCACATGATAAACACAACTTTCTTTCTAAATATGATAATATCTTTGAATCTCTTCGTGATTATTCAAGATGCGCAGTACTTGTTAAAAACTTTAAAGAAGCGGAGGAAATACTTCGCAGAATAGAGGAAAAAACAAATGGTAAAATTACCATACATAACCGTGATGTTTACAAAGCATTCCATATACACGGACAAATAGATGTTGAGGTTGAAGGAACTTCTTATCCATCAAATTTCGAGATTCAATTTCATACCCCAGAAAGTTATAACTTCAAACAAGAAAGTGACAGTCATTATCATAATTGGCGTGGATACTTTGCAGAATTTGGGATGGACAAAGCACGCGAACATCAACAATTCATAGAGGACGAAAATATAATAGCTGCCAAAGCTTCAGAAGTTTATAAAAATACAGACTTTAATAAAGCATTAAAAAGCCTTGAAGTATTGTTGGAAGAAAAAAAAGCAAACATGCATGATGCTGATAATCTTGAAACCGAGATGCCCGAACATATTTGTATACTAGATAAAGTATCCGAAGTCGGCCAAACCGTTCTTATTGATCTTGTAAAAGATGCAGTTAATGATTATGAATTTGAAAAAATAAAAAACGATAACCCAGAAAAGAAAAGAACATTGCAAACATTTAACTGCTCTGCCTTTAGAGCTGTTTTACCCCAATTAGAATTTGCAACGGAAAATATCACAAAAAATTAATTTAATATAACGAAGTATAATTATTTATCATATATTTTTATAATGAAAGAAAAATGCCCAGAGCAAGACATAACCGGCGATAAGTTAGTAGCACTTGCCGCGACTTCTGCAATTGCGATATCTAAGTGTATGTCAATTGAGGATTTGGTTCTGTTCAGTGATTTCATTGGGCTTCTGCGATACGATATTGATATGATAATAAGACAAAGAAAAAGACGCATACTGAATTAACAATATGCGTCTTTGTTTTTCTATTAACAAACATTAAAGTAACCGCAGCCACAAGAATTCACGTGGCAAGGATACTGAACAGGACAGATCGAAGTTGGAACTGGCTGTGGACAATATTGTGGTGCATATGATGAACAACAGCAAGAGTTATCCCCAATTATGCTTGCAAGTATTAAACCACCAATTAATGCTATACCCATAAATTTATACCTCCTCATAAGTTATACCATTAGATTATCAATGGTACTTACTTCACTATATGCTGGCAAAGTATTATTTGAAATTATTTTGTAAATAAAAACTCTGGCACTTCGCCGACTATGATATTATCTGCAAATAGTATTTGCAATGTAACCTTGGCTTGCTTCGCATAAAGTGGCATTATCAAATTTGCTACTGCCTCTATTTCAAGCAATATTTTATGATGCGTTTGGTTTATACCCGCCGATGTAAACGACGAATCAAAGCTGCAATTTACGGATCCAATCAAGTTCATTTCCAGCATTACGGGAAACCCTTTCCCAACCAAAATTGGTAATCCAGAAAATGTTCCAATGGGGATTGGTATACCTTGCTCTGATACTTCATTCAAATTTTCTTGTGCCTTGTCTGCAATCTCGCTGGCGATTCTGTTCATACTTATAATGTCTGCCGTTATGTTGGTAATTGCCCCACTGCTATTCTTTTCAATTTTTGTCAGATTTGGATACATATCAGAATCTGCTATTTCCCTTATCCCTTTATTAACAGATTTTATTGTAAGGGCTTCTAACTCTGCATAGCCGTAATTAAAAACTATTGGATTAACTACTTGCATTATAAATATAATTACCAAAGTAATTACAGTAACCCACACTAAACCTTTTCTGGAAAATAAGCGCATATAATATATGTATATTTACAATTTGATAATTATATCATATTGCCAAACTTCTTTAAGTAATGTTAATATTTATCTATGCTTCTGTGGCTCAGCTGGTAGAGCAGACGCTTCGTAAGCGTCAGGTCGTCGGTTCGAATCCGACCAGAAGCTCCATTTTATTTTGATAACTCGTCAATTTCTTGTGCTGATTTTAATCTATCCAATAGATCTCTTGCCGCAAGACGCACTTGCAACTTTCCATCATTTTTAAGTTTTTCTAATCCATAGCCTTGATTTGCTACTGCTTCACGAACTGCCCAATCTTCATCATCAACAAGAATATCAAGACCATATCCCTCTCTCGCTACTTCAAGACGCACTCTCCATGTTTCATCATTAACAAGTTTATCCAATCCATAATGTTGGCGTGCTACTACTACACGAACATGCAGTTCTTCATCATTTACAAGTTTATCTAATCCATAACCTTGCTTTGCTACTTCCATACGAATAATTACTTCTTTATCATTAATAAGTTTTTCAAGTCCATAACCCTGGTTTGCTACCTCAAGACGAACTAATGTATTTTCATCATTAACAAGTTCGTTAAGTCCAAATCTCTGCTCTGCAACTTTTTTACGCACTTCCCAGCTTTCATCGTTAACAAGTTTATCTAACCCATATCCTTTTTCTGCGGCTTCAATGCGGATTAACTTATTTTGATCATCTACCATTTTATCTAAAACTGAATGAGTTCCATATTTCATATTATCAGCGATAACATTGGTTTCATCTTCAATATTTATCAAATCATTCTCTTCTGCTAAGCTAAGTTCTTCCATTTTTTCCTGTGCTACTTTACGAACTTTTAAATCTCTATCCTTTGTAAGTTCATTAAGTCCGTAACCATGCTTGGCTACTTCCATACGAACCTCCCAAGAAAGATCATCAACAAGTTTATCCAGTGCATATCCCTGCTCTGCTATTTCACGGCGAACTTCCCATGTAGCATAATCTAATATATTATCGATAGCTGGATTACTTCCATATTTCATATTGTCTGGTAAAACATATAATTCTTCTTTTTCAACAAGAATTTTCTCACCCAAGCCACCAACTGCTAATGTCGTTTTTTTCATTATATTCCCCTTTATTTATTAGGAATATAATATCATTATCAACACGCGAATGTCAATATTTCGGGAAAATGCACTGCTTAATTTTTTATCTAATTTATTAAAAATACATAAAATATAAAACCAAAGCCACAGAAAACATAATCATAAATGATGCTATCATAATGCTTAATGTCTTAGAATAACCTTTTGGATTAATTTGCCCTAACTTGTCTAATTTACGAATTAACGGAAATAAGGTAATAAAATATATTCCAATGGATGCTATGGTTACAATTACGGAATAAAGCATTACTTGTTCACTTCCAAATATCCCTATTACGGTAAGCAACGCAAGAAATATCAGTTTACAATTTGCAACCCATCTTGCCATATACATAGCAAACAAATGCTTTTCTTGGTTTTGTTTTGAACTATCCCACTCCTTAAAAGATTGCATACTGTTTCCATATTTGAAGCCCGGCTTAAAATATAAAATAAAAACATTAGACAGTTCCATCAATATAAATGCAAAAATCGCTATCCTTAGTACTATCATAAATTATCCCCTTTTTGTTAATATATCCATATTTGTTGTTTTGGTCAACTTTAATACAAAATCTTAATTGTGCAATTTAATAATTTCTTATTGCTCTGGAAATAAAGTTATTGTATAATACATTTATTACGCGGGTGTAGTTCAATGGTAGAACTCCAGCCTTCCAAGCTGATAGCGTCGGTCCGATTCCGATCACCCGCTCCAAATAAAATATATCAAAAAGAGTGAGCCAATGTTC
>CAYJJH010000012.1:0-14253 GCA_964370495.1 uncultured Prevotella sp. | reverse complement strand
CAAATAAAATATAATCATTGACAATATATATAAACTAGGCAATAATAAATATAGAGCGAGGTTAGATTGGCATTTGCAAGTTTATCAGAGAAATTCAAGCACATCTTTTCAAAGTTGACAGGAAGCGGGAAACTTACTGAACTGGAAATAAAGTCTGCTATGCGAGAAATAAAGTTAGCACTACTCGAAGCGGATGTAAATATTACAATTGTAAAACATTTCATATCTATCGTATCCGAAAAATGTTCGGGCGAAGCTGTTATGAAGTCTTTAACACCAGGGCAACAAATAATTAAAATTGTACACGAGCAACTAACCGAACTACTTGGTAGTAATAATGAAAAATTAAGTGTAGCACCAAAACCACCAACCGTAATAATGATGGCGGGTTTACAGGGTGCGGGTAAAACAACCTTTTGCGGAAAGCTTGGTCAAATGTTAAAAGGCCAAGGCAAGCGCGTATTGTTGGTTGCTTGTGATATCTACCGCCCTGCTGCTATTGATCAATTAAAAATTGTAGCCAAAAATGCGGGCGTTGAATTTTACGAGGGCGGAAAAAAAGACGCAGTTAAAATTGCAAAAGACGGAATCAAACACGCATTATCAAACAATCTTGACACAGTAATAATTGATACAGCGGGCAGGTTGCACATTGATAAAGAATTGATGGACGAACTTAGCCAGGTTAAAAAGGCTGTCAATCCAACCGAGATACTTCTTACCGTAGACGCAATGACGGGACAAGACGCGGTTAATATCGCTACTCAATTTAATAATGAACTTGATATCACAGGTGTACTGCTTACAAAACTGGATGGGGATACCCGTGGCGGCGCGGCTATGTCTATACGATTCGTAACCGGCAAACCTATAAAGTTCAGCGGGACAGGTGAGAAACTTGGCGACATAGAACCTTTCCATCCCGACCGTATTGCAAGACGTATTCTTGGCATGGGCGATGTTTTATCAATAATTGAAAAAGCACAAACCGCAATGGACGAAAAAGAAATGGTAAGAATGCAAGAAGCATTCAAAAAAAATGCTTTTACATTAGAAGACTTTCTTATTCAATTCGAAAATGTTAAAAAAATGGGTAACATCGACGAGATGCTTGAAAACCTTGGCGGAGCTATGGGCGGCAAATTTAAAATTGGCGGACAACTGGACGAAACAGCAATGCAAAGAAATAAAGCAATTATATTATCAATGACAAAAGAAGAGCGAATCACACCCGACATATTAAAATCCTCTCGCAAGCAGCGAATAGCCAAAGGCAGCGGCACTACTATCCAAGAGGTTAACCAGTTGCTTAAACAATTTGAACAAAGCAAAACAATGATTAAACAATTTGGACCAATGTCCAGAAAATTTAGATAATAATTGGGCGTTTAAAAAGATGTAAGTCCCAAATAGTAAATATCAATAAGGAGGTATTATGAAACATTCAAAGGATAATGATAGCATTTTTGATTCTAACGATAAATTTGCTAGCAATAACGAAGATAAAGATATAATCTTATCTCAAGAAGAAATTGATGAACTAACAAAAGAATTTAACGGAAAGAAAAACATTAACGAGGATAAAGAAATTTAATATAATTATCTGGGCATTCGAAAAGATGTAAGTCCCAAATAAAATTCAACAAAAGGAGGAATATAGGCAAATATATGGCAGTTAAAATTAGACTAACAAGACTTGGCGATAAGGGTAACCCTTTCTATCGTGTTGTTGCGGCGGAAAATAAATCACCACGCGATGGCAAATTCTTGGAAGTTATAGGCACATACAATCCATTAGTTGATCCAGCAGAAGTCAAAATAGATAAAGACTTAGCTAAGCGATGGCTTGATAATGGGGCCACCCCTACGCCTACGGCGAAGAAAGTATTAGAGTTAGCAGAAGTGCTTAAACCTACAAAATACACACCTAAGACAAGTAAAACAAAAACAAAAACAAATAATAAAAAGGAAAAATAAAAAATGAAAGAAGTAATAGATTTAGTAGTAAAAAGTTTAGTAGAGAACCCAGGAGCGGTTGTATTAGAAAACATAGAAGATGGAGACAACGTAACAGTTAAAGTTAAAGTTGCAGACGGAGATATGGGTCGAGTAATCGGTAAAGGTGGAGCAACCATCACAGCGATCAGAACAATATTGAAGAATTGTAACAGCAAAGACGGAAAACGTTATTTCATACAAGTTGGCGACGAAGCTCGTGAACCAAGAAAATCTTTTGACCGTCCTCGTAATTTCAACAATGCAAGTTATTAATAACACCTGCATATAAGTAGAATACAAAAAGGAGAAAAGTTTGTTATGGCAAAAAACGGATATGATTATTTTAGAATAAAATATCTATTTAATTTAATACTTGCAATTATACCTGTAACAGCTTGGATCTGCGGTGTTATCGTAAGATTTCAAGAAAAGAAGTATATTGCAGGATTATTAAGAATAATATTCGGCTGGAACATTATCTGGATTTTTGATTTAATCTGTATGATTGTGAACAAGCGTATATTTAGACTTCTTAATGTTTAACAAAATAAAAAAGAGCGAACAAATCGCTCTTTTTTTTTGGTCGGGGATGTGGGACTTGAACTCACGGCCTCTTGTTCCCAAAACAAGCGCGCTACCACTGCGCCAATCCCCGATGATAATATTATATTCTATTATCTATAAATATGCAAGTATTCTATGTTAACTTAACAGATACAATTTTACTTATACCCTTCTGCTCCATTGTCACACCATACAGCCTATCTGACAATTCCATGGTGGGTTTTCTATGCGTAATAACTATGAATTGGGTCTCGCCTGAAAAATTGTGAAGGTAACTTGCAAACTTGCCAACATTAGAATCATCAAGAGCAGCTTCTATTTCATCAAGCAAGCAGAACGGCATAGCTTTGTATCTTAGAATTGAAAACAAAATAGCAATAGCAGTTAACGCTTTTTCACCACCCGATAGCAGGCTTATGCTAGATAATTTTTTGCCTGGTGGCTCTGCAATAATTTCTATTCCAGTATTTAAATAGTTTTCATTATTTGTAAGAACTAATTCGGCTTTACCGCCGCCAAACAATTCTTTGAATATTTCACCAAAATTCTTGTTGATAATTTCGAATGCATTTTTAAAATCTTTTTCCATTTGCACAGACAAATCTCTTATTACCTTTTCTAGGTCTTGCTTAGCTGTAAACAGATCTTCACTTTGACTTTTGTAACTTTCGTAACGTTCTTTATCAATCTTAATTTGTTCAATAGCATCCAGGTTAATATGACCAAGTCTATGAATTTCTTTTTTCAATTGCTCTACCCTAGGTGCGGAAACCTCTGGATCGAAATCTTCTCTCTTCTTATTATAGCAAGCACTGTAATTAAGACCATATTCTTCAAGCACGCGCTGACTTAGATTCTCTATTTCAATATCAATTTTAGAAAGAATGTTTTCGGCATAGTAATATTTGATTTGTAATTCGTTAATTTTTTCTGTAAGTCCAGATCTCTTGGATACAGAGTTACCCGTATTATATTGAAGATTTTCTTTCTCAATTGTGAACTTAGCCAAATCTTCTTTTAACACATCTAACTTGTCTTTGTATTTATTTTCTTTTTTTTGTGTAGGAATTGTTTTTAATTTTTCTTTAATTGAGGTAATATTTTTTTCAACTTCGCCCAGTTCTTTTTCAATTTGATTAAGGTTATTTGTATGCCATATAGTATTCGAAACAGCATTCTTGCTGCCTCCTGTTATACTACCGCGTGTTTCAATTATATCACCATCAAGTGTTACTACTTTGAATGCGTATCTAGATTTCTTAGACAATGCAATAGCAGAGTCCAAATTGTCGCAAACAATTACACGACCAAGCAAGTTTGATACTACACCTGAAATCTCGGCCTTATAGGTTACAAGTTCGCTTGCTACTCCCATAACACTGTCCCCCATAGAAGACAAGATGCTGCGCTCCTCTCTAGTTATCTCTCTGGGTTTAACTGAGGTAATCGGCAAAAAGGTTGCACGCCCCAGACTCTTTGTCATTAAAACATTTACCAATGTTTTTGCATCTTCTTCGTTATGAGTAATAATATTTTGAGCAGCCGCACCCAAAGCCATTTCAATAGCAGTTTCAAGCTCTCTTGGTACGGAAAGTTCTTGTGACACTACGCCCACAATAGCAGAGGCTACTTTGTCGTTTTTATTCTTTTCTTCTAATATTTTTTTAACACTATATTTGAAACCTTCACCAGAATCAATAATGTTTTTTATCATTTGTTGCTTAGACAATAATTGAAGTTTCTGCATTTCTGCTTGCCTTAAAGTATTTGTTGTTGCTTCATATAAAAGCGTATCACTGCTTTGCTTCTCGGTATTTATAGACAGTATTAAAATATCATCTCTCAGGTCTGCTATTTTTTTATCTAACTCTGCCATCTTACTCATACCCGTGGAACTGGCTTTATCTATCAATTCCAAATCTGCTTGATATTGGTGCAACTCTTTTCCCAGTGCATCAACATCTTTTTGCAACTTTGCTTTCTCGCTTTCTGCGTTATCATATTTATATATAAATAAATTTATTTCTAAATCTTGTAACTCTTTCTTTAATACTAAATATTTTTCAGCCTTCTCTGCTTGTTTAAGCAAGGGTTCAAGATTATGTCCAATTTCATTTACTACGTCACTTACACGCACCAATTCTAAATTTGTCCTATCTAACTTTCTTTCTGCTTCATCTTTTCTTGCACGAAATTTAGATATCCCTGCGGCTTCTTCGAAAATACCTCGCCTGCTTTCAGGCTTAGATTGCACCAATTCGGTTACTTGCCCCTGGCCAATTATGGTAAGACCATCACGATCAATTCCACTGTCATGCAGAAGGTTTGTTATATCTTTCAATCTGGTAGGCTGCCCATTGATTGCATATTCACTTTCACCATCACGATATAACTTTCGCGATAAAGCAACCTCTGTTTCATCTATTTGAAATATTTTGCGTCTGTTATCAAAAACTAACTGGACCTCTGCATAGGATTGCATCTTTCTTGTTTCCGTACCTTTGAAGATTACGTCTTGCATCGAACTTCCGCGTACCGCCTTGTAACTTTGTTCACCAAGCACCCATTTAATGGCATCACTAACATTACTTTTACCACAGCCATTTGGCCCCACAATAGCAGTAATCCCGCCGTCGAAGTTAATTTCGATTTTATCGGCGAAACTCTTAAATCCATTCATCTCGATTCTCTTTAAGACCACTATAATAGATATACATAAAATTTATATTTTTGACAAATAGATTGCTTGCATAAATTATTCTGCTATTTGTACGCACTCGCTTTCGTGTATTATTTTATTATTAACTACTATTCTTACATTATTATCTTGCACTGTTATATCCAGACCCAGCATTTCACTGTCCGCAAGCGGATAACTGAAATCCTGTGTGGCTATGGCCTTAACGCCGCTTTTATCCGTAAAGACTTGTTCGGTTTTTAATATCTCTTTATTAGAGTATATTCTGTGAGCATCACGAAGAAGTTGAGATGCATCTTCGAACATTGGTCCACAATTAAGAACAACGGTTACGATTTTTTGTCCATCCTCTTCACTGGCCCCCACAAAGCATCTGCCCGTTTTTTTAGTGAACCCTGTCTTAACACCTATTGCTGTATCCAAAGTTTTAAGCATCTTATTTTTATTTATAAGCAATCTTGGTGCTTCGGGTCCATCTATTCTTTTTTCTTTGGCTGCTACAATCTCTGCGAATATTGGATTTTTTAATGCAGCCGAACTTATCATTGCAAGATCTTTGGCTGTTGTGTAATGCTCTTTATCATCAAGTCCATGCGGGTTAACAAAGTTTGAATGTTGCGCACCATATTTCATTGCTGTTTGATTCATAAGCTTTGCAAACTCTTCTACCGAAGGTGAAACAATAAGGGCAAGTGCAACCGCTGTATCATTACCCGATCTAAGCATAAGTCCATAAAGAAGTTCCCTAACCGTAAGTTCTTCGCCTTTTTGTAAATATATACTGCTGCCTTCTATACCTATTGCTTGGTCATTGATTTTTATTTTTGTATCAATGTCTGCCAAATTTTCAAGCACAGTTAACGCTGTTAAAATTTTCGTGGTAGAAGCCATACCCATTTTCTCATTCATATTATTTGAAAATAAAACGCGTCCTGTATCCACATCCATTGTGCACATAGCCCTTGCACTGCTTTGCCCTATTGCTCTTACATTTATAGGATTAACCCAATTGCTTCGCCCAACCAAAAACATAGCCCCCATCACAAATCCAAAAAATATAATCATTGCTAATACAAAAGCACCGCTACGTAAAATTAATTTCTTAACCATCAAACCTAGTATGGTTTAATTACACAAAAAATATTTAACAATCATAGATAACTCTATAAAGGAGGTAAAATGCTAAATAAAGTCGTGGTCTCGGTTCCACGGGTACTAGATAGTGCTTTTATAGAAATAAAAGACAGCAATGTTACATTATCTACAAGCGATGTACCATCAAGTGCAGTTTTGCCATTTGCTATTCAAGAGATCAAAACTTCACCAAGTGATACAAGAATGAATAATTTCACTATTGAGCCTATTCTAAACAGACCAAATTACTATCGTGTCACAGCAAACATAATAATGCCAATACGACTTACTGTTACAGATAGTAACCAGTCCACATTTTATACATATTCAGATGTTACAAAACCACAAGACATCATACTATTCATTCCAGACTATAACTCTGCTACCCATACAATAAGCTGCGAGGGACGCATTTCGGCCAATGTAAGTACGGCAACAAAAACTGCAACAGTGTTTAACTCAATGTATACACGCATACTTATCCGGGCTACTGCTAATACGGATTTATTAATTCCGATCTATGGTTATGCGCCCATAAACAATCCAATTTATTACCAAGCAGAAACCGGCAATGATGCCTTCAATCAACCATTATTCCCTGTTGGGAAAAAATATTAATATTAAAAGGAAATATAAAAATGATAACTTCAAACTTGATTCTACCTGTACTTGGACTTGGGCTATACGCAAACTCTAGCAAAGTGAACTTATCCAGTAACACTGCTATGCTTATTGGATTCGCTACCTTATTATATCAACAAAGTGAAATTAACAAACTTAAAGAGCAAACAACTTCAAATGCAACAGCAATAAACACCACTACTTCGGCATATGTGCCTGTAACAACTATAAATGGATGTACATCATCTGTGGCCCCTGTTTATAGTATCCAACCCGTAAATACTTGCACACAAACTGCAAATACATGTACTGGGTATGTTCAGCCTGTTACCACCTATCCGGTACAATATACAAATAACTGTGCATACACCCAACCAGTTACCACATATCCCGCACAATATACAAATACCTGTGGATGCACGGTAAATACTTGTGACCCTTGTATTCAGCCCGTAGCAACACCTTATACGACAGCAACATCAAATTCATGTTGTTGCCAATCATGCGGACTGTTGTAATTACAAAAACTTAATTAAATAAAACACGGATTTAATTTCGTGTTTTTTTAATATTGTTTTTACTTAATTTATAATATAATATTAGATAGTGAAAAAACCTGTAAAAAGTAAATTTTTATTATTTATGCAAACTTGTTCCTCTAATGACATGGTTCTTATCCGTGATTTTTTTACTAACGTAGATCAACATTGTTCGGCCTTACCGCAATTTGAAACAGAGCAAATCCGTATAGATTTTGAAAATGCTATTCTTTATTTAACACAAAATGGATTGGATGTCCCCACAGTACTTAAAAGATTATCACCGTCTAACATGGGAGGATTTTATACACGTCAAAGCACATTATCCTTTAAGCTTGATGACGCAGCAAAGGTTTATCCACTTACAATGTCACACGGCAAAATGGTTATGTTTAGACTTTCAATGAATCTTAAAAAAATGGTTGTGCCCGAAATTTTGCAAATGGCATTAAATTTTACAATTAAAAGATTTCCTACATTCGCAACAGAGGTAAAAAAAGGATTCTTTTGGCATTATCTTAATTCATGCCAACGCAGATACGGTATCTTTCCCGAGGAAGGTTCGCCATGTCGCCCTATAAAAATTATGGGTAGCGGATCGCCAGTTTTCAGATTACTTTATTATCACAATCGTATAAGCGTAGAGTTCTTTCATATTGTAACAGATGGCATGGGTGGCTTTACTTTTCTTAAAACTTTAGTAACAGAATATTTTAGATTATTAGGGATAGAATCAAAAGGCAAGACAAATGGCGTACTTGACATAAATGAAGCCCCTATCAAAGAAGAAACAGAAAATGCTTTTTCAATAATAAAAAAGGATAAATCAAATACCTGTAATAAAAAAGCCAGTATCCTTAAAGGTGACATAGCCCTTCAAATGAGTGGCAAATTATCTAAACTTTGCCCTTGCCAAGTATTACATTTTAAAATGGACGCAACCAAGCTTAAAGAACTTGCAAATAAAAAAGGCGCTACTGTAACCGCATATATGCTATCTAAAATGTTTTTGGCTGGACAATTTGCAACCGAAGCACTTGACGGAGATTATATAACCCAGGTGCTTGTAGATTTAAGAAAATACTATCCACATAAATCCCTATTAAACTTCTCATTATTTTGTAATGCAAAAATAAATAAAGCAGATATAAAAGACGATGACAACTTGATTGCTAATATCACAGAGCAACTTAAATCAAAAGCTTCTAAAGCCGCCATGACAGATCTAGCATGCTCAACCAGCAAATTTATTTCATCTATCGCCCTATTCCCATTGTTTATGAAAATTCCTGTAACTAAAATAGGTTATAGTATCCTTGCAAATGCTGCATATTCAAATGTATTATCCAGCGTTGGTGTAATTACTATGCCACCCGAATTAATGCCACATATAGAAAATATCAGCTTTATATTGGGAAATGCACTTATTCAAAGAACATCTTGCACGCTTCTGACTTTTAATAACATAGCTACATTTAGCATCTCGAAAAATACAACAGATCCTACATTTGAAGAACAGCTTTATCGCCTGTTACAAAAAGAAGGCTTAGATGTTCAAATCGAAAGGAGTCCATTATATGAATGCTGAAATAACTTATCCTAATGCCAGAAAGTATACTCGCAGAAGATTAATTACAATGACGGTTTTTAAATGGC
This sequence comes from uncultured Prevotella sp., assembly GCA_964370495.1. Lineage (GTDB taxonomy): Bacteria > Bacillota > Clostridia > Christensenellales > UBA1242 > RGIG8050. The sequence goes on along the minus strand of CAYJJH010000012.1, from coordinate 5,043 downwards.
TTTTTATCGTTGCGGCTATTTCATGCGGAATAGTAAATTTATATGCTGGAGGAGAAGCTTGGTCTGTTGTTGTTATTATATGTTTATATTGGGCTTGGAAACAGTTTATTAATCCAGACATAGCAGGCTATAATCTTATATTTCAATTTGTAAAAGGTGCATTTTACCTGTGCACTCTTTTACTTGCAGTAATGTTGGTTTTCAAACAAGATTTAGTATTCTGGTTTAATTATGTTTTCCCTTTTGTTATCTGGGGGATACTTATCACATTAACCGTAATATTATTTTCGGGATTCCGTAAACAGCAACATAATGTCATACCTTTTGTCATCTTTAATATATATTGCCTTATTGGAGCCCTAATCGTTCTTGCTGTCGGCATTGCAGAATGGCCAGTTATCGTTTTAATTTGCTTGTCCGTTGCACTGCTAATAACGGCAATGGCAACCATGTCATTTAATTTATTAAAGGCTTTCAAAAAATACTTTTCATTAAAATAAATTTGCTTGTATATTTTTCTTCAATATGGTATATTAAATGTGTTCTATGGTCCCGTGGTCAAGCGGTTAAGACATCGCCCTTTCACGGCGGTATCAGGGGTTCGATTCCCCTCGGGATCACCATTTAAAAAATTATCACCTAATCAGCCTTTATCATTTGCTAGCATAAATTATTTTTTGTGCTATAATATTGCATATGGTCCCGTGGTCAAGCGGTTAAGACATCGCCCTTTCACGGCGGTATCAGGGGTTCGATTCCCCTCGGGATCACCATTCAAAAAATTTAATATGATTTTTATATAAAAGATAATATAATATATATTAATGAAAACAATCATAACAATTAACAGGCAATTTGCAAGTGGCGGCAGAGAGATTGGCAAAAGGCTGGCAGATGCTCTTAAATTAAAATTTTATGATAAAGAGTTATTACAGTATATTTATAAAAAAACACACATAGACAAAGAGCTCTTAGAAAAAGAAGATGAAACAATTCATTCAAATATTTTCAACTTTGCATTTGGAAGATCGTTTTCAGCCTATCAACAACCTCTTTCAAATACTATACAACTGGAAACAAGTAAAATAATTTTGGAGGAAGCCAATAAATACGGTGGAGTATTTGTTGGTAGATGCGCAGATTATATTTTAAGAGACCACAATCCATTAAAAGTATACATTTATTCCAGCAGCGATGACTTCAAAATAAAGCGTTGCTTCGACAAAGTTCCAAATGACAAAGAGGCAAAAAGCGATAAAGAAATGCTAAAAGAAATAAATAAAATTGAAAGTCAAAGAAAAAAATATTATGAATACTATACGGGGCAAAGCAAAGAAGATTTTGCAAATTATGATTTGTGCATCGACACTTCCAAGATTGGCATAAAAAATGCAGTAGAGATTATTTTAACTGCTGCTAAGCTATTAAATAAATAATCTGGGAGGCTGCTTGTGACTGATATAAAAATTATTAAATATTTACCAGAGCATTATGATGAAGCAAATAGTATTGTTAAACAAGGCTGGCTTCTAGCCTATAAAAATATTATACCAACAGATATAATTTTAACCAGATTTAAAAAACGTGACACAGACCCACTGCACCGAAAAAAACAAATTGAAATGATAAAAAATATGACGCATTCTTATGTTGCTGTCAAAGATAAAAAAGTTATTGGCTTTATTTATTTTGCAAATATTGATAAAACAAAAGATATTAATCCTGTGCATAACTATATGGAAATAAAAGTGTTATATGTCGATACTAGAAGCCATAGAATGGGCATAGGCAAAGCTTTATTTGATTTCGCAATAAATGTTATGAAAGATAACTTGGCGAATAGGTGCTTGGTTTCAACCCTTAAAGGTAATGTTATTGGTCAAAATTTTTATAAAAAAATGGGTGGTAAAATTATCGGCGAAGATGTATTTATTGTGGAAAATTTAACACTGCCTACTGTAATTTATGAATTCAAAATATAATAAATATTTCCCTTTCAATTTGATAAAATATATCTTTATGATACAATGACGTATGCCAACAAAAATACAAATTCTTGCAATGACACAGGCCGCCGTATATTGTTGCTTGTTTATTGTAATGCTTATCGTAAGCTTTGGTGGTGCCACTGCCCCACTTTATTTAGAAAGTACAGAGTTTATTTACAACCCAGAACGCGGCCACAGTTTTGGCGGCGGAGGAACTATTCGGGCAGAAGGCACACAAATTTTTTGGGGCGAAGATGCACTTAAAAATGATATCATAAAATACAATGTAGGCTATGTAGGTCTTCGTTTTGGGTTGGAAGAATTTTCCAGCAACGGACCAATCACAACCGGCGACGGAACACTTAATGGTGTTGAAGGGACCGTAGTTACAAAATCAGGAACAGACAGACTTATAACTGAAAGCGCAATTAATAATGTACGCAATGTCTTACAAAGCTGCAGAAATGTGGGACAGGTTGCAGTCATAGCCTTCAGCTATAATGTCCACGGCAAAAGTGCTCTTATTACAAAGAATGGAAATACCTATTCTACATATGTAGAAGCAGAACCCGAGGCAGGTATGGATCTGGTTATACAGCACATTGATCAACTGGCAGAAATTGTAACAGAATACAGCGATGTAATTATGGCGGTCGAGACCCGAATGCTTGGACCATGGGGAGAGCAACATAGCACACCAATGGCAAATGAAAAAGAAAATTATTATCACATAACAAAAGCCTGGCTGGATGGGACGCCAGATGATGTAAGTATATTGCTTCGAAGGCCTAGTTACTTTTTAGAATGGTTTAACCGAGAATATAATCATAACATAACAGAAAGTAACATTACGGATACTATTCCACTTATTGAATCTTATGATGGTGATGCAAAGCGCGTTGGACTTTATAATGACGGCTACCTTGGAAGCGACAGCGACCTTGGCACCTTTCATCAATATAATCGTGATAAAATAAATGAATGGCTTAATTATCAAGCTGCGCACACTTTTTATGGTGGAGAGTTCAGCGGTAATATTCCAAGCATTACAGATCCTTACCAAAAAAGCTTTTCCGATTTTGAAAATGTCGAGTCCGAAGCTTTTACAAATCACGTAAGTTTTATAAATGGTGTAGGTAACTATGGCCCGATGGCTCAGTGGAAAAGTAATATCTATAATGGCCCAGACGAAGTATATAATGGCAAAACTACTCAGTGGGAATACTATACCAACCACCTTGGCTATCGCTATGTACTAAAAGACTTCAAACAAAGCAAATCAAGATATAGCTTGAATATTAATTTTGAAATTGAAAATGTAGGCTTTGGCAATTTAATAAAAGAAAAGCAAACAGAAATAGTTTTAGTTGATAAAAATGGTAATGAAATTATTATACCGACAGAAATTGACATGCGGGAACTTAAAAGCCTGGAAAAAAATAAATACAGTTTAGATTTGAATTTAAATGAATATGGTATAGAAAAATGGAACAGCTACACAGTATATTTACGAATTAAACAGGTTCTAAAGGGCGAAGGTGCAACGCGCGCTATTGCCTTTGCAAATAATAATATTTACAACAGCGATCTATATGCTAATAAACTTGGAACTGTAATTATATAAAAAAAGTAACCCATTGGATTACTTTTAATAACTTCTAATGTATCTATTATACTCTTTCAGGCAAACCTAATACTTCAAGATTATCTTTTAATAAAGCTGTTTCGGAATATTCTTCTCTTTCAACATGAACTGTTATATCTCTATTTAATAATTCATTATAAAATTTTTCTAACGTACCTACGCTAGCTTGACTTAGCCCTGAAAGCCCTTCTCTTCCCAAAAATTCATCTAACAAGTGACGATCTAGGTTTACTGCAATATCATTTATCTTTGATATTGTTCTTATTAATAAATCTCTTCTCCCCATTAATCTATCATTTTTTAATACTGAAAATTTATTTATATCTATAACGTTATCCATATATTTCTCCTTAAATTTTATAAATTAGTATATTATATTTTATTAAATTTGTAAATAGTTACAGAAAAATTAGAGATTATTTCTATCTGGTAAATCATATTTTTCTAAATTTTCATTAAGTGGAATTTCGGTAAAAGTCTTTTCATCAATTATATAAAGATTTCTATCCAATAATTCAGTATAGAATTCTTTAAGGTCCTCTGCGGTAGCATCTTGTAGACTTAATATATTTTCCCTCTCCATAAATTCTTCTAAAAAATTAATTCCCCCGTGAACTGTGATTTTGCTAACAGTAGAAATTGCTCTTATGGTGTCAGACTTCTTTTTACTTGAAAATCTAGCTGTATTTAGTTTTATCAGTTTAGTACTCACTATTTCTTCATTATACATTGTATACTCCTTTTATATTATTTATCATAAGTAATAATACAAACTATATTTAGACACAAAAAAAACGCCTTAAATTAAGACGCTTTTGTTATCTTTAATCAATTTCATACTTTGCACGTTTTATAATTACACTTAATGCGATTTCTCGCTTTCGACTTTTAATCGTGTTGGCATAATATTCCTATTACGCATTTCTCTTAAAAGGAGGTGATCCAGCCGCACGTTCTCATACGGCTACCTTGTTACGCCTTAACTCCAGTTACCAATCTCACCTTAGACGCCTGCCTCCTTGCGGTTGGCACAGCGGCTTTGGGTGCTCTCGGCTTCCATAGCTTGGCGGGCGGTGTGTACAAGACCCGGGAACGCATTCACGGCGACATTCTGATTCGCCATTACTAGCAACTCCGATTTCATGAGGGCGGGTTGCAGCCCTCAATCCGAATTGAGACTACTTTTTTGAGATTCGCTCCATATTACTATATCGCAACTCTTTGTAGTAGCCATTGTAGCACGTGTGTAGCCCAAGGCGTAAGAGGCATGATGACTTGACCTCATCCCCGCCTTCCTCCGTATTATCTACGGCAGTCTCGCTAGGGTTCCCAACTTAATGATGGCAACTAACGATAGGGGTTGCGCTCGTTATCGGACTTAACCGAACATCTCACGACACGAGCTGACGA
>CAYJJH010000011.1:0-29577 GCA_964370495.1 uncultured Prevotella sp. | reverse complement strand
GAAAGAATTATTATTAAAGATCAAGGCTATCTTGCGTAGATGCAAAATGAATAGCGAACAAAAGATTAAAATTGGTAATACTGTCTTAGACTATAATGAAAATCTTATATCAATAAACGGAAAGAATATAGAGGTAACAAAAAAGCAATTCTTATTAATATTCAAATTGCTTTCAAATCCAAACAAGGTATTTTCCAGAGATCAACTTATGGATGAAATTTGGGGCTTTGAAACTTACTCTGATTACAGAACAGTAGATACACATATTTCTTGGCTCAGGGATAAATTAAAGAGCAAAGACTTTATTATCTCTACTGTACGTGGTGTGGGATATAAGGCTATACTTACATGCGAGGTAAAATAGTATGAAAAAAATATCTTGGAAAATTGCTACATTATCAATAGTCGTAATGGCTTTTGTAATGATTATTATGAGAGAGGTTTTACCAATGATAACAGACAGGCCGATTGGTCCTATAAATCGTGGAGATTGGGTATTTTATACGAATGCTATGTTTGTATTTCTTACAGTAATTATATTTATTATTGGTCTTAATTTGCTTGTGGTGGGTCGCATAAAAAAACTTAACAGTAAGGTTAATAAAATAGCAAAAGGAAATTTCGAAGTAAGAGATGAAGAGCAAAAATATATGCAAGACGAAATAGGCGCGCTTGATGAAAATATTGATAAGATGGCAAAGACTTTGCATTCAAACGAATATTTAAACAAAGACTATGCGCGTCTTATGTCGCATGAAATCAAAACACCATTAAGTGCTATTATTGGATATGCTGAATTGATAAATGCAAAAACGGGCAAGGAGAACAAAGAGTATTCAAAAATAATAATTGATGAAGCAAAAAGGCTGTCTGAATTATCTGCAAGTTTATTACATTTATCTAAGTTAGATGCAGAGACAATAATTGCAAAAAATGATCTAGTTATCCCGTCAAAACAAATCAGGCATCTAATTGCATTATTGCAAAATCAATGGGAAGAGAAGGGAATTGAAATAGATGCGGATCTAAGTGATTTTGATATTTTAACAAACAAAGAGATGATATTTCAAATTTGGCAAAACTTGATTATAAATGCAATTAAGTTCTCGGATAATAAAAAAGTTATAAAAATACGACTAGAAAAAGTAGATAAGGTTTTTATATTTAGTGTTACAAATTTTGGCAAAGGCATAAAGCCAGAAGAAAAAGACAAGGTCTTTGATTTGTTTTATAAATGCAGAGATAATCAATCCAGCAATAGTAACGGAATTGGATTATATCTAGTTAAGAAAATAGTTATAAAGCTAGATGGCACCATATCACTAACTTCGGATAATGATGCGGGTACGACATTTACGGTAGAATTGCCTCTGGGCTAATATTTAATTTTATCTAAACAAAAAACGCCCGTGTTGTTATGCAGGCGTTTTTTTGTGTTACATATTGGAAGTATGCGTTATAAAATTTAATCTATATATTAATCCCCCTTTGTTTAATTTAATGGCGTTATTAGAAAAACATCAATAGGCAAACCCTCCTTTTATTTCAATAAGAAAACTAAATAGTTCTTTATTGTATATGACTATATTTTATAAAATGTGTTTTAAATGAATTATAAATATTTATTAAGTTTATGTTAAATATTGTTTTTTACCCAGGGAGGTTGTGTTATATGTTTTTTCGTATTATTATATAATATATGAGCAAAAGACTTTGGACATCGGAATCTGTTACAGAAGGGCATCCAGATAAAATCTGTGATCAAATTTCAGACAGCGTTCTAGATGCAATATTGGCATTGGACCCTATGGCTCGTGTGGCATGTGAAACAGCTGTTAGCACGGGTATGGTGGTAGTAATTGGTGAAGTGTCTACGAACTGTTATGTGGATATTCAAAAGATAGTTAGAAAGACTATTTGTGATATTGGGTATGATAACGGCGAGCTAGGTTTTGATGGAAATACCTGCGCTGTATTGGTGGCACTTGACGAGCAAAGCAAAGACATAGCAAGTGGTGTTGATAATTCGCTTGAAGTAAGACAAAGTAATGATGTTGATGAATATGCAAAAATTGGAGCAGGGGACCAAGGACTTATGTTTGGGTATGCTTGTGACGAAACAGAAGAACTTATGCCTATGAGTATTTCTCTTGCACACAAGTTGGCTAAAAAACTTACTGACGTTAGAAAAAATAAAACATTAAAATATTTGCGCCCAGACGGTAAAACGCAAGTTACGGTAGAGTATGACGGCGAAAAGCCTAAGCGCATTGATACTGTGGTCATATCTTCTCAACATGAAGAAGGTGTGTCGCTGGAAAAAATTACAAAAGATATTACGGAGAAAGTTATTACTCCGACAATACCAAAAGAGCTTTTAGACAAAGACACAAGAATTTTAATTAATCCATCGGGTAAGTTTGTTATTGGTGGCCCCAACGGCGACAGTGGTCTTACGGGCAGAAAAATTATTGTAGATACCTATGGTGGTATAGCAAGACATGGTGGTGGAGCATTTAGTGGTAAAGACGCAACAAAGGTTGATAGAAGTGCATGCTATATGGCAAGATATGTAGCGAAGAATATAGTGGCAAGTAAATTAGCAAGTAAGTGCGAGATTCAGATTTCATATGCTATCGGCATGGCTAAGCCTGTTTCTGTTAGAGTAGATACATTTGGAACAGGTAAAATTAATGATCAGGAAATCGAAAATATTATAGATAAAGTTTTTGATTTAAGACCAGCTGCGATTATAGAAACTCTTGAATTAAGAAACCCTATATATAAACAAACTGCGGCTTATGGACATTTTGGAAGAAATGATTTAGATTTGCCATGGGAAAGAACAGATAAAATACAAAATATAATTGAATTAGCAAATCATAAATAAATACATTTTATTGTATCTTTTTTAATAATATGTTATAATAATAGTTATGGAAGGAATAGTAAACCTTTATGAAATTAAAGACCTAAGAGAGGGCTTTGATCAATTCAGTGGTACAGAATGGGAAACAGCCATTAAGCGTATTGACCTGCTTTTAGGACAGGCCAGAGACGCCATGGGGCTTTCTCAGGTTGCTAATCTGGTTGAAGTATTAAAAGAACGAGTAAAAGAAAAATATAAAAATACATCAGATTTTTTCAAAGATAAACTAAGATCAAAATCATTTTATTATACACTAGATACCTTTAAGGAAAGATTAGGGGAATGGGCAACGCAGGTTAAAGAAAATGCAAAAAATAAATTTGACCACTTGACCAAAGGTAAGCTGGTTAAAATGATGTGTAAAGATAATGAAAACTTTGTTCCAATTATGACGGACGAGGAATATTTCAGTATGCAAAAATACAGACAAGCTGGAATTAGTCGCGATGTAATTCTTGATTTACACGAAGACATATTGCAAAAATTATCAGAACATTGGGATGGCACGGCAGATAATGTAAATCACTACAGAAATAAACAAGCAATACAAAATACTATAGATAAAATATTAGGTATAATTGAATACAACATTGGTGAAAAGTTAACAGATGCGAATATTAAAAAACATATGCAAACTATCGTAGATGTAATTACAACAGAACTATGGATTATAGACAGAGAAGATATAAAAAAGATTATATATGTTATCCTATGTCGTTTGCGTAATATTAATATAGAGTTCAAACAAGATGTTCCCGACAAAGGCGAAGAAGTTGTGTCTGGTTGGGAATACAGTTTTAGAATGTAAAACGCTTTTATTTTATTTGTTAGTCGACAAAATATTTGATATAATCGTAAAATGCGACAATTTCCGAATCTTTTTTTTATGGAAGACCTAAGAAATGATTTTCAAAAGTTTATAGGTACAGATTGGGAAATGTCGGTTAAAAGATTAGATCTTGTTATTGGTTCAGCCAAAGATGAAAAAGGAATAAGCAGAGCATTAGAAAGTCTTGAAACTTTAATAAATAAAATGCAAGCAGAAAAAGAAACATTATATACAAAACAAGAATATCATAATGCACTTAATGTAAAATATTTACAGGATACTTTATATGCTTTACAGGATAAATTAAGAGATTGGAAAAATAGACTTTGGGAGATGACTTATGGGGCCGGAATAAAAGATCTTAAAAGCGGAGAGCTTGTTAAAATATTGGCCTATGATGAATATTTTGTGAAAAGTAGAAAACTTGCCAGATTACAACAGTTTGATAGATCAAATATTAAATTTTATGAAGAAGCACTTGAAGAACACGCAGAGGCCTCTCAGGGACATGCAAACGGATTTCCACACGGCTGCGAAGAGTCTATGACTAAGTTTTTATATTTAATTGAAGCAACAATAGGTGAAAAACTTACAGATGATAATATAAAACAAAATATGGTAATTATTGTTGATATAATGAAAACCAAGTTAGGGGTATGTGATGTAGAGGGTATAAGAAAATTGACCTATGGCATAGTGTCACGTATTAGAGAAATTAATGACACGATAGGGCATGAGTCTAGTTATAGCAATGAAATGAGCATTTAAGACAAAATAATAATTTTACTAACTAATTTGTACAAACTATAATTAAGTATGGTAAAAAATCTTATTCTATTTTTTAATACTAACAGATATATGATTATGCCTATATTATACATAGTCTTCTCTATACTTTTTGATGTTTTTATGTTTTTATTTATGGGGCTTTTGTTCCCTAGTGATTATATCTTCAGCCTTATAATTATTATAATAATATCCTTGCTTTTGGCGTTGATAAAGAATATTAAATTGCAAGTCATTATGTTATCTATATTATTATTTTTACATGGCTTCCTTTGTATTTGTAATATAACCAGTTTTATAAATGTAAACGAGATATTTTCGCTTGAAAGTTTCTCGACTATATTTATGGCAGTGACCGCAAAAAATTCAGGCACCATAAATATGTTTGCCTGTCTATTATATATTATTATGATTACTTCGTTTGTTGTTTGTGGAGCATACTTAGTTAATCAAAATAAAAATAAAATACAGTATTACAGAGCCAATAAAATATCTTTACGCAAGACAGAAAGTATAAGGGTAAATAAAAATATAAAAAACAGTATTGTGTTTTTTGCGCTCTCCGTATTAATTGTTTTTTCATATATGTTTTCATACACGGGGCTAGGGGCATATAATAATACCTATTTTGATAATTTTACAAATAAAAAATTTGCATATGATACATTTCTTAACCGTATGGTGAATCTTACTTCTTTTGGCAGTCATAGTTTTTATTTAAGCAATACCTTGTCTTTACTTAATTTAAAAGGTGTAAATTCATTTTATGCGGAGGAACATTATCCTTCCGAGATAGATGATTTCGAATATGAAACCATAAATACTCTAAATAGAGATAATAACCTTATAATGATTTTAATGGAGACTTTTCAAAAGGATGCGATACATCCATTGATTACTCCTAACCTGGTAGACTTTTTGGATATGTCTACATCAATAGATGGTTATTATGCAATAGAGAGAACCTGTATGACGGATTACCTTTCACAAACGGGTATGCATGCATACGGCAGTGAAATGTGGAATACATATCCAGACACGGAAATGCCCATGTCACTTGCTAACACATTTAAAAGAAGCGGTTATGAAAGCGTTAATGCATTTCATAACTTTGATCCAGATTTCTATGCAAGGGAAACGGTTTTTACACAATCACTTGGCTTTGATAATTTTTATGGTATGTATGATATGGCGGAATACGATGAAGATATATTTAGCAAGAATAAAGACTCGGTTATGTTTGAAAGCCAACTTTCTAATATCGCTCCAAGTGATGAAAGTTTCTATAGTTATATTATAAGTATTTCCACGCATAGCTTATCCGGTCTTATAAGTTTGGAAGAGATATATCCAGAAGAATATGCAAAAATCAATGCAAATATAGAAGAGCTAAGTTTATTATATCCACGATTAAAATCTGGGACCAGTGATGAAGTACAACGAATTAAAAACTATGTTGCGGGCGCTATGAATTTTGATGCGGGTTTTGGATTACTTATTGAAAGATTAAAAAATACTGTGGGGAAGGATGGAAGAAAACTAATTGATAGTACGGCTATTGTTATGTTTGGTGATCATTATTATTATGGTGCACCTAATATTTTGTTGCCGGAAAATCAATCCACGGGCGAGTTAGGGAATAAGCTTCCCTTTATAATATATAACCCAAATAACACAGTAGAACAAAGAGGCATAGAAATTTCAAAATTTACATCCAATATGGATATATATAAAACAGTTGCAAGTTTATTTGGTGTCCCAACAAACACTCAATATACTTTGGGGGTATCCGCGCTTACCAGTAAAAAAAGTATAGGCATAGGCTATTTGAACTCGAAAATTTGGGGTGAGGATTGGATAATTGATTTTAGCAAAACTTCAGGTGAAGGGATACCCGTAGAGTCATTGGAATATTATAAAGACCGCATAAACCAGTCTTTTGAAATTATAATTGAAAATACAGAATTGTTTAAGAAAAATGAATTCAAAGATAAGCAAGATGCAATATATATTATGCCTTAATGTAAATTACATTGACATATTATAGGCTGGCAGTATACATTCTATTGATATGAAGGTTTATGCAGATTTACATACACACACTATAAATAGTGATGGTAAGAATACAATAGATGAAAATATTCGTGCCGCGAAAGCTCGTGGATTAAAGCAAGTTGCAATTACTAATCATTCACATTGGAAACTTAAAAGAGGAAAGAGGCGTGAGCAGATATTAAATATAACCAAAGCGCAAACAAAAAAATCAGGACTTGAACACGGGATCGAGGCGCTGTTTGGTATAGAGTGTAATATATTAAATGAAGCTGGCGACATAGACATAAGCACAAAAGAAAGAGGTATGTTTGACATAGTCGTATGTGGAATACACCCAGCAGTTCGTCCACGAAATATGTTCCATTGGTGGGGTTTCTTTTTCCCAAATCTATTTTGGCAATTTCTTAGAAAATTAAAAATAAACTTTACACCTAAAAGCAGAATAAGACGAAATACTCGCGCTGTTGTAAATGCTATTGAAAGAAACAACATTGATATATTGTCTCACCCTAACAGATATTTCAGGGTCAATGTTATAGAGGTTGCACAGGCTTGTATGAATCGTGGAACAGTAATGGAACTTAATAATAAAAAAATAAGTTATCGTCCCGTAGACTTCGAGCGTATGGCGGCTATGGGTGTGAAATTTATAATAAATAGTGACGCACATAAAGCAGAAAATGTAGGACGAATGGATAGGGTTAAAGAATTTTTGAAACTATGTGATTATGATCCTTCTTGTATTATTAATTTGAATAAACCATTCAAGCGTCCAGAGGGTAAAATATTAAAACAAATAATAGAGGACGAAGACAATGGATCTGACCAAGTGTGATAAAATCATAATGGGCATTATAAGAAATAATGCAAACAGAGCGGCAAACTGTGATTTTGGAAATATAGCAAAACAGGTGAAGGCTGCTAATTTCCAGGTGGGGCAAATAGAAAAACTTATTGCCAGCGGTCAACTGGATTCATTAAGTGCAAAATTGCAAGAAACTGCATTGCTTCGTAAAGACAATCCAGATGCTACATACGAACAACTTGCAGGTATGTTAAATATTACAAAAAGTGGTGTAGTGAATAGATTACGAAAAATTATTTCGGTGTGTAATTCTCTTTAAGGGCTTGCTTTGCTCTTGCAATGGCTAATGCGTTATTTGGTATGGAACTTGTGATAACTGAGCCTGCTGCTATGTACGCATCATTACCAATATTAATTGGAGCAATAAGCGAAGTGTTGCTGCCTATGAATACATTGTTTCCTATAACTGTGGTAGACTTCTTTTTCCCATTGTAATTACAGAATATTACTCCGCAACCTATGTTGCAATTCTCGCCAATTATGCCATCGCCTATGTATGTCATATGTGCGGCTTTGCTGCCATTACCCAGCTTAGAGCGTTTAATTTCGACGTAGTTACCAATTTTGCAATTATCACCAATATGTGAACCGGGCCTGATATGTGCGTAAGGTCCAACCTGTGCATCCTTTCCAATGGTAGAAAATGCGATAGTAGAGCCCATAAGAATCTTTGCATTTTCTTTTATTATACTTTCACCTTGGATTTGAACATTGGGTTCAATAATGCACCCTGGTTCTATTTTTACGCTCGCGTCTATGTAAGTATTGAATGGGCTTTGAATATTAACCATATTGTTCATATGTGTTTCATTTATTCGCATTTGCATAATGCCAGCTATGTCTGAAATTTGTTTCTGGTTATATGTTGCTAAATAATCTGTTTTATTTGCACCTTCAAACTCTATGATTTCAAAGTTATCATTTTTTGATATATATTCAGTATCAAAAACATAACCACGTGGAAGACGCACAGCATAAGCGTTTTTAGATTCGCAATATGTAGCCGCCTCTATGATTGACTGACTTGTTAGTAATGGCATATCAGCGTAAATTATAACTGTATATTTTGCACTGGTAAGATTTTCACGAAATAAAGATAAGATATCTTTTTGAGAATTTGCTTTTATAAATTTGTTATGAAAAGCAGATACTTCGGTTTTTACATAGTCCTGTATAGTGCGACCACAAATTTTTTGAGATAATACTTGATTGGCTTCGTATTGCTCTGGAATTATAACCAATACATAAATGTCATTGTTTTGCATTTTAACCTCCAACCTTAAGGGCAAATTCGCCGTGTAAGTTATGATTAAACTTTACACTAATTTTATATGAGCCAACAGCTTTAATTGGTTCATGTAAAACTATGTGCCGTTTGTCTATTGAAAGTCCTTTATTGGATAATTCGTGTGCAAGATCAGTTGCTGTTATTCCGCCAAATAATTTACCATTGGCTCCGATCTTTGGTGTAAGATTTATTTCAATCTCACGTAATTTAGATATCAGTATATTTATCTCTGCTACTTCTGTTTGCTGTTTGAAGCTTTGGCTATCCTTCTTGGATTTTATTTCAGACAAAACAGCAGAGTCTGCTACTTTTCCTATTTTGTTTTTTATAACAAAATTTTTAGCATAGCCATCATTGACATTTACAATGTCTCCTGCTTTGCCGTGCCCCTTCAAATCTTTTAATAAATAAATTTGCATAATATATTATAATATAAGAAATAATAAAAATATAATGAATATTAGATGTAAAAAACATAATTGTATTTTTAATAAATCAATGACCTGTGCTGCGGATAATGTAGCAGTAGGTAGCGGTGGGCTTTGCGATACATATAAAGAAGATAAAGATAAAAAAGAATTCGAATTTGCAGACGAGCTTAATCCTATGGCCCCTAAGAATGTACCGCTTAGATGTAAAAGCGAAATTTGTTTATATAACAGAATGGGGCGTTGTACGGCCAATGGAATCTCTGTGATAAGTAATGAAGAAAGTGACAGAGCAGATTGCGCTACGTTTATAGAACGTTAATGTATTAAAAATATCTTTCTTGTCAAAAATCAAAACAAGGAGGAATTTAATTTATGGACATTAGAACAGCAACACGAATGGAAAGATCAAAAAGACAAGCGGTAGCAATCAGTGCTTTTTTGGTGGTTGTTATGTTGGGTATATCAGCAACCTTTATAGCGCTTAGTTTGACCGGAGGTAGTGCGGGGACTTTGCCACCTGTCAGTGGACCTAATACAGGCACGCCAACCGTAACGCCTGCGTGGGTAATGCCGGTAAGTAAAGATACCGCAACCATATTAAAATCTGCCAACTTTGATATGGTTCAAAAAAATCAAACAACGGGCTGGCTTGAATTTGATCTTGGTTACACATTAGGGGCCACCGAAGGAACCAGCGTTGTAGCCGCTTATGATGGTACTGTTAAGTCTATTGTAGATAGCGGTGATACTACAATTGGTAAGTCAATAAGGATTGAACATGCAAATGGTCTTGAAACTGTATACAGCAGTTTAGGCAGTATAACGGTTAAAAAAGGTGATACTGTTAAAAGCGGCGATAAAATTGGAACGGTTGGCAATACGGCCGAATACGAGAAGTTCAATATGCCACATGTAAAGTTTACCGCATTCAAAGATGGCAAACCCGTTAACCCAGAAGAATATGTCGAATTTTCCAATAAAGAAGATAAGTAAAATAGTCGGGTAAGGTAATATATATTAAAATGGGATTTATAAGAAAAACAATATCATTTATTTTAATATTAGGGGCCATAACTGCTATAGTAGGCGTATCGGTTGCCGGAGGGGTAGCATTTGATTCTTTTGTCCAAACATTAAGTCCATTTGATTTTCTTGAAATGGCAAAAGAACTTAACAATCTTATTATTGGAGATTTAGGCCCAGCGTTTATTCTTCTTATGATTGGTTTTATTGGGCTGTCGATGCCGAATTCAAATAAGTGAAAATTAAAAAAGGTTGACCAAACCTTTTTTTAATGCTATATTTAGTCCAAAATACAAGGGAGGAATATAACATGGAAGAAGGAACAGGATTGTTTGGATTAATAAGAAAAATAGTAGGATTCGCATTATTTGTAGTAGGTGTGTTTTCATTGATTTCTCTTTGTATGTCAAGTACAGTTGCACTTGCATGGGAAGGCGTAATGCAGTCTATTAATCCATTTGATTTACAAGCTTTTGGAACCGCAGTTGGTGCACTTGTTAAAACTATGGATACATCATTGATAATGGTTATGCTTGGCCTTATTGGTATGAGATAATTACTTATTTATATTAAAACTAGGGTAAAATTTGCAATTTTAATTTGACGATAGTGTTTCTATGCTATACAATATTTAGGCATTATACAAATGTAGCAATACTATATATTGTGTACATAAAATAAAGTAAAAAACACATTAGAGGAGGAAATTAAATGGGAAATTTGGGTTTTGAAATATGGGAAGAGTTTAAAGGAAGCGATTGGAAGGCAAATATTGATATTGCTGACTTTATAAAACATAATTATAATGAATATAAAGGCGGGGACGAGTTTCTAGCCCCAGCTTCAAAAAAGACACAAAAGGTTTGGAAAAAGATTTCTGGTCTTCTTGCGGAGGAAGCAAAGAAAGGGCTTCTTGATGTTGAAACTAAAATTGTTTCTGGCGTGAATGCGTTTAAGCCAGGTTACATTGATAAAAAAAATGAAGTGGTTGTAGGACTGCAAACAGATAAGCCACTTAAACGTATTGTAAATCTTTACGGAGGTACAAAAGTAGCTATAAAGGCTCTTGGTGCTTATGATAAAAAACTTGATGCCAATGTACAAAAACTTTTCCTTGAATTTAGAAAAACACATAATGACGGGGTATTTGATGCTTATACACCAGAAATAAGAAAAGCAAGAAAAGCTGGTCTTATTACTGGGCTTCCTGATGCTTATGGTCGTGGAAGAATTATAGGAGATTATCGTAGAGTTGCACTTTATGGTGTGGATTTCCTGATCGAGAAAAAAGTAGCTGATTGGAACAAGATTGTTGTTGGCGATGAAGAATCAATCCGTCTTCGTGAAGAAGTAGCAGAGCAGGTAAAAGCTTTGGGTGAACTTAAAAAAATGGCACAGGGCTATGGCTTTGATATTTCTAAACCAGCACAAAACGCAAGGGAAGCCGTGCAGTGGTTGTACTTTGCATATCTTGCAAGTATAAAAGAAAATAATGGCGCAGCAATGAGTTTAGGTCGTACATCAACATTTCTTGATATATATATAGAAAGAGATCTTGCAAAAGGCATTTTAACAGAAGAAGAAGCGCAAGAGCTTGTTGATCAATTTGTAATTAAACTTAGACTTGTACGTCATTTGCGTACACCAGATTATGATGAAATATTTGCTGGTGATCCAACATGGGTTACAGAAAGTATTGCGGGTATGTTTGATGATAAAAAAAGTCTAGTTACAAAAAACAGCTTCAGATATTTGCAAACACTTATAAATCTTGATTCTTCACCTGAACCAAATTTAACTGTGCTTTGGTCAAAAAAATTACCACAAAACTTCAAAAACTTTTGCAGCAAAATTTCTATCATTTCGGATTCTATTCAATTCGAAGGTGATGATGTAATGACACAAAGATATGGTAATGACTATGCAATCGCGTGTTGCGTATCTGCAATGAAACTTGGCAAACAAATGCAATACTTTGGTGCAAGATGTAATTTAGCCAAGACCTTATTGTACTCACTTAACGGTGGTGTTGATGAAAAAACAAAGATCAAGGTTCTTGAAGGTATCTCTGTAAACAAAGAAAAAGTTCTTACATTTGATAATGTAATGAAAAGTCTTAAAAAGGTTATGGATCAAACCGCAAAAACTTATGTTGAAGCAATGAATATCATTCATTATATGCATGATAAATATGCTTACGAAAAAAGCCAAATGGCTCTTCATGATACACATATTGAAAGACTTATGGCGTTTGGGGCTGCTGGATTTTCTGTACTTGCTGATTCGCTTTCTGCAATCAAATATGCAAAGGTTCGTCCAATCAAAGATGATTCAGGTCTTATAGTAGATTTCGAGGTTGAGGGCGAATATCCAAAATTCGGAAACGATGATGATCGCGTAGACAGTATTGGTATTGAAGCGGTGCAATACTTCTTTAAAGCACTTAAAAAACATAAGCTTTACAGAAATGCAATTCATACATTCTCACTTCTAACCATTACATCAAATGTTATGTATGGTAAAAAAACTGGTACAACGCCAGATGGAAGAAAAGCAGGAGAGCCATTTGCTCCGGGTGCAAACCCAATGCATGAACGTGACAGCTCGGGTGCACTTGCTTCGCTTAACTCTGTTGCAAAAATACCTTATTATGATTGTTGTCAAGATGGTATATCTAATACATTTTCAATTGTTCCAGAAGCTCTTGGTAAAAATGAAAACGAAAGGATAGCAAATCTTTCAAATATACTTGATGGTTATTTTTCTCAAAATGCGCAACATCTTAATGTAAATGTTTTAAATAAAGAATTACTTATTGATGCAATGAATAACCCATGGAAATATCCAAGCTTGACGATTCGTGTTTCTGGATACGCGGTAAATTTCAACCGTCTAAGTAAGGAACATCAAAAAGAAGTTATTTCAAGAACTATTCACGAAATAAGATAAAAGAAGATTTTTATGAAAGAAGTTTTGGGCAGTGTAGCAAATATAGAAACAATGGGGCTGGTAGATGGACCCGGGGTTCGTTTTATTGTTTTTATGCAAGGCTGCCCTTTGCGTTGTTCGTATTGTCATAATCCAGAAATGTGGCCCTTTGAGAAGAATCAATCTTTTACGCCAGAGCAACTTTTCTTAAAATTAAAAAAGTATATAGGCTATTATAAGGAAGGCGGTGTAACCGTGTCGGGTGGTGAACCACTTATGCAGGCTAATTTTGTTACGCAGTTCTTCAAGCTTTGTAAAGAATCTGGCATTCATACCTGTCTTGATACCTCGGGGTTTGGGCAAGATTACGAAGAGCTGTTGGATGTTTGTGATCTTGTGATTTTAGATGTAAAAGCATTAGAAGAAAAAAAATATAAAGACCTTACAGAACAAAGTATAGAAAGTTTTCAGAGATTTTTACAGACTTGTCAAAAGAAACAAAAAGCACTTTGGCTTAGGCAGGTCATTGTGCCGGGACTTAATGATACAGAGCAAGATGTTTTAGAGTTAAAGAAGTTTGCGGGTACTATTCAAAATGTACAGAGAATAGAACTTTTGCCATATCATACCATGGCAGAAAAGAAATATAAAAAGCTAGGGATAAAATATAAGCTTGAAGGACTTTGTGAAATGAACAAGAAAAAATGCAAAGATCTTGAAAAGTTATTATAAAAAAAGTATCAATATATGATACTTTTTTGTTGTGTTGAATTTTATTATAATTGGGTAACCCAATCTGGATCCACGCCATATTCCTTTATATATGCACGATGCTCTTTTAATTTGGCATCCATTTCTTTTACAAGGCTATCATCTTTGACCGTATTATTTGAAATGGTTTTAATTATGTTGAATCTATCTATGCCATTAAGTACACGCATATCAAAGCCTGTGGTAATTGCACCTTCTTCGCTATATGCAAGGACGCTGTACAATTTGCTGTTTGGTCTTGGAGATGTAAGTGCAAGTATAATATTTTTATAAGTATGACTTACAAATACAACAGGTTTATCATTTGTGAATATTGCTTGGTATTCAGCATCGTTTAGACTGTCTGATCTTCCGCCAAGTTTTCCAAGATCAAGTACATTTACCAATCTAACTTTTACATCTGGCAATTTGTCTTTCATAATTTTCATAGCTGCCATACATTCAAGTGTAGGAGTGTCACCAAGACAAGCAAGTACAATGTCTGGATTCTCTTGCTCTTGCCAAACTGAGATACCATTCTTTATATCACTTTCTGCTTGCTCGCCACTGCGCCATTGGTAACTTGGGTGCTTTGATGCAGTAATAAGGTTAATAATGTTTTCTTGGTTCATACATTTGTTAAAGACAGCAAGTAGACTGTTAGCATCTGCTGGGTAATAACATCTTATCATCTCGTTATCCTTGTCTAAAAGATGCGCGGCTACGCCTGTGTCTTGGTGAGAGAATCCGTTATGATCCTGTTGCCAAGTATGACTGGTAGCTATCAGGTTAAGTGCAGGTAGTGGTGTGCGCCATTTTAAATGCTTGATTTGTTTAATCCATTTGCTGTGCTGGTTAAGCATACTGTCGATAACTCTGGCAAAAGATTCATAGGTCGCAAAGAAACCATGTCGGCCTGTCAATGTATAACCTTCCAGCATTCCTTCGCACATATGCTCTGATAAAATGCTGTCGATAATTCTGCCCTCTCTGCTTAGATCTTCATCTTGCTCTGTCATATCTGCTTGCCATGCTCTTTTTGTAACATTGAAAGGAGCATAAAGTCGATTGGACTTTGCTTCGTCTGGTGTAAAGAATCTGAAGCTGTTTGGATTAAGTTTGAATACTTCAGCAACATAATTTGATAACACTAACATATCTTGCGCTTTGTCTTTTGTGTCTATGAAGAATTTTTTTACGTCAGGCAGTTTAAGTGGTATAAATTTCTTTCCGCCATATGTAACGGGATTACCTGAAATTCTTTTGTCGCCCTTTGGACAAAAATCTAGAATATCTTTTTTTATTGTTCCATCTGCATTTATCAATTCTTCGTGTTTATATGATTTTAACCAATCTTCGACTATTTTAATATGTTCTAATTTACTCATATCTACTGGTACTTGGTGAGCATTAAATGTGCCTGTTATTTTCTTGCCGTTTGCTTCGGCTGGACCTGTCCACCCCTTGGGTGAGTTAAGAATTATCATTGGATTGCTTGATCTGGAATTTATTTTTTCAATACAATAGTCAATCGCTTCTGCCATTTTTTTATGATCTTCAAGAATGTTTAATTCTTTTTCTCCAACCTTAATTTCTATAACATCATAGCCAAGCCCTTCGAAATATTTTTTTCTTTCTTCCTCGGATATTCTTGCAAGCAGGGTAGGGTTAGAAATTTTATAACCGTTAAGATGAAGTATAGGCAATACAGCACCATCGGTTTTTTTATTAAGAAATTTTGTACCCCACCAAGATGTAGCCAATGGTCCTGTTTCGGCTTCTCCATCGCCCACGATTACCGCGGTAATAAGTTTTGGGTTATCAAGAACAGCACCAAATCCATGTGCCAATGAATACCCTAGCTCTCCGCCTTCGTGCATAGATCCTGGAACCTCAGGCGCTACGTGAGATGAAATCCCACAAGGGAAAGAGAAAATCTTAAACAGTTTTTGAAGACCTGTTTTGTTTTTTGTAATCTCTGGATAAATTTCTGTGTATGTTCCTTCTATATAAGAATTAGCAACAAAGAAGTTCCCACCATGTCCAGGTCCAGATAGCAATGCGATATTGCTTCCATATTTATTTATTGCTCGGTTAAGATGCGTATAGACAAAGTTTTGTCCCGCAACCGTACCCCAATGTCCTACGATTTTTCTTTTTATGTCGCTTCTTATTAAAGGGCGCTCTAATAATGGATTATCCAATAAATAAAGTTGCGCCGAAGCCAGATAGTTTGCTAACCGAAAATGTCGGTCTAAAATATTTAAATCTTCCATACCCATATTATTGCATAACAGGGGTAAAAAGTATAATGTTTATCTTTGCGAATTTTGTAATAATAAGTATAGATTTTAATTGTAAAATGCTAATGCCTGTGTTAGAATAATATATCTGCTCGGGTGGCGAAATCGGCAGACGCAAGGGACTTAAAATCCCTCGGGAGCAATCCCATATCGGTTCAAGTCCGATCCCGAGCACCAAAAAAGCACCGCAATTGCGGTGCCTTTTTGTTTTAGGTGTTAAATTAATTTGACGGAGTTGCACAGAAGAAAGCGGGGCAGAGTTGAATTGTGGCGTAGCCTTGGTTCATTCCGCAAACGGGACATGTTTTCCATGCCGATTTGCTTGTATGTATATGACCACAATGATGACACTTCCAAACCATTTCTTCTTCTTTTTTGTATAAAGTATTTTGGCTAAGGTCTTTGTAAATAGTTTGCAAAGTATCCCGATGCTGGCCTTCTATTTTTGCAATCATTTTAAACTTCTCGGCAACTTCGGGGAAGTTTTCTTTCTCGGCTGTTTTGGCAAATTCAATATAAATACTTTCTGCTTCTTCATTTTCTATTTCGCTTGCAATTTTGAAGCCATCTATGAATTCGCCTACTTTATAATTGAAGCCCGCTTTAAGATTTATATTCTCGGCTTTGTCATCTGTGCCTTCTTTTATTAGATCCCAATATACTTTTGCGTGTGCCATTTCATTTGTTGAAAGTTGTTGTAATACTTTTGAAATTGAATACTGTTTATTTGTAACAGCCATTTGTTGCAGAAACTGGTACCTGGTTCCCGAATGTATTTCTGCGTGGTATGCGCGGACTAGATTATTTAATGTTTCTGTGTTTTGTAAATTCATAATTATTTCCCCTTAATGAATTATTGTCTTAGTATATAGGAAATAAACACGCATAAAAAATTAAGAATTTGTAATTAATCGAAGTCCAGGGTAGGGAGTTACATCAATATAATATTTATGATTACTTCCAGATATTGCTATGGGTTCTGTTTCTCCATCTTCGTTTGTTGTATCAATAAATAAAATTTCATCTGTATCTTCTTCAAAGACCTTTACAAGAGAATCTGGTAAAGATTTGATGGTTATGTAGGTTGTCATAACTCAGTTTATTTAGCATGTTTAAAAAGTGTGTTTACTCTAAAAAATCCCCGAAGGGATTTATAGAGTTAATCATAAGCCGGGTTCTGTCGTGGGCGATTATCTATCTTGCTGTTTTGTTACCAAAACAATCTCGCGGTGTATGGATCTGGTTGACTGGTTATCATTAAATCCAAATCTCTTACCTTGCATCTAGTGGGGTTTACAATGCCACATTTGTTACCAAATATGCGGTGAGCTCTTACCTCGCCTTTTCACCCTTGCTTTATAAATAAAGCGGTTTGTTTTCTGTTGCACTTTCCTTCGCATCACTGCGACAATCCGTTAGATTGCACTATACCATTTGATGCCCGGACTTTCCTCTTCTCTTTTAACGGAGAAGCAATCGCCAGATTAACGAAATAAATATATCATAATTGACACTGTATTACAACATAATATAGTATATGGCTTTTCTTTATGTAGTACTTGTATCCATGCTACCTATGATAGAACTTAAAGGCGGAATCCCTTTGGGTGTTAAATTAGGGCTTACCATGGGGGACAGTTTTTTGTGGGCATTTATAGGATCAAGTATTGTTTGTATACCTTTGTTTTTTTGTTTAAGGCCATTGTTTGATTGGGCGAAGAAACAAAAATATATTGGTAATTTTTTCAGAAGAGTAGAAGCAGTATTTCAAAATAAAGTAGGCGGTGAAGCAGGCACACAAAAAAAGGCAATAAAGATTATAGCCGTATTTATGTTTAGTCTTTTGCCCGTACCTGGTGCAGGTGTATGGACGGCAACATTTTTAGCCGTGCTAATGGGGTTGAAATTTTTTCCTGCATTTTTATCCGTGGTTGCGGGTAATTTGTTTGATGGATTAATTGTATTATGGCTGGTTAATTTAATTGGGCAACAGAATCTAGATATGCTGTTATTATTTTTAACTTTAATGGTAATTTGTTTTGCTATTATTTTCTTTTACAAAGTTGTTAATGTAAAGTATCCTAGCAATAATGATAATCGCGATTGATGGACCAGCGGCAAGCGGAAAAGGAACAGTAGCTAAATTATTGGCTCAGAAACTGGATTTTTTGGCTTTGGATACGGGCGCTATATATAGAGCAATAAGCGTATGTATAATGAGAGGCAAGGATCTGGATAATGCTGTTATTGAAATCAAATGTGATGAAGATAAAAAGACCATGGTTTTTTTAGATAACGAAGATATAACAGAAGAAATAAGAACAATAAAAGTTGGGGCCTTTACTCCGTCGATTGCTAACAAACAATATGTCCAAGACCGAGTGCGTAAGATTCAACACGAGATAGCAAAAAACAATAATATAATAGTAGAGGGAAGAGAAACTACTTCGGTAGCTTTCCCAAATGCAGATTTCAAGTTTTATGTAACAGCGGATCTAGAGGAGCGCGCCAAAAGAAGGCATACAGACTTTGTGAACAAAGGCGAAAAGATAACCTATGAAGAGGTTCTAGAACTTACAAGAAAAAGAGACCAGTTAGATACAGAACGAGAAATTGCCCCACTAATAAAGGTAGAAGGTGCAATAGAAATAAATACCACGGGCAGGGTAGCAAATGAAGTGGTAGACGAAATGTTATCCATCATATTATAATTAGCATTATGTTGCTGCTTATATTAAAAATAATATTTTATATTCCATATAGATTAATTTTTTGGAGTAAATGGATAAATAAAAAAGCATTGAAAAAATTCAAGGGCAAGCCTGTCATACTTGCATTTAATCACAAAGGAGCTATGGACGGAGTTTCTGCTGTCATATTAATAAACAGAAAGGTTTATTGTTGGGCGAAGAAAGAAGTATTTAATTCAAAGTTATCCAGTTGGTTTTTTAATAACATAGGCCTTATACCTGTTAAAGGTGGAATGGACTTGGATTTAATAAGAAAAAGCAGTGAGATTTTATCCAAGAATAAAGCATTAGTATTATACCCAGAAGGGCATAGAAGTTTTAGCAGCAGTGAATCGTTGCAACTTAAAAACGGCGTTTCAATGATCGCACTTAGAACAGGGGTTCCCATTCTTCCAATAATAACAGATCGTGTTATAAAGCCATTTAGATTAACCAAATTCAAAGTAGGTGAACCAATAGATGTTACAAAATTTTTGGTTAATGGGAAATCTACCAAAGAAGGTGTATCTAATCTTTCCAATACATTAAGTACACAGATGCAAGATATGCTTAAAGGTTTTGAAAAGCAAGAGAAGCAACCAGCTTGGGTTAAGGCGGACAACATTATTGGCAGAGGCATAGTAATCCATGAAAATAAATTGCTAGTAATTGAAAGAGAAAAGAACAACTTACCAAAATATTATGTTTTACCGGGTGGGCATTTGGAGGAAGGCGAAACCGTTCGTGAAGGTTGCGATCGTGAAGTCTTAGAAGAAACTGGCGTAAGCGCAAAAGCTTTCAGGGACTTGTATAAATATTGGTACATAGATAAACACGGAAGGGGAGATGGCTGGCAAACATTTTGCGTGTGCGAATACCAAAGCGGCGAACCACATAAGACAGATGCAGAAGAATATACCGAACCAAATCGTGTGGCGGGTACATATAATCCAGTGTGGCTAGATTTAAGTGAAATTAAAAAAGTAGACCTGCGTCCAGCATGTATGAAGAAACAATTGATAAAAGATCTTAAAAAGAAAGGGACCAGGTTGCCTTTCCCAATTCGCAAAATAGGTGGAGATAAATAAGAAATAAAATGAAGATATTTATAGACCAAAAACAATATGAAGTGAAGGCAGATCAAAGTATATTAGAAGCTTGTAATGAAGCAGGCGTGCAGATACCATCTTTGTGCTTTGCTAAAAATATTGGAGCCGTGTCTACCTGTGGTCTTTGTGTGGTTGAAGTATCTGGCAATAAAGAATTGATTAAAGCATGTAGCAATAATATATATGAAGGAATTGAAATTCAAACAGCCAGTCCGCGCGTAATAGAAACCAGAAGCCAAGTTATGCAAAAAATTATCCAAGAACATAATATGGTTTGTGGAAGTTGTGCTAAAGTTGATGATTGCAGGTTGCTTAAAACATTGCGCATGGTTCCCGTACAAAAACCAGCTATAGACGCAAACAAAAAATATCCAGAGGTAGAAGATAAAACGCATATACTCTTTGATCCATCTAAATGCATTAAATGTAATCGTTGTGAAGTGATTTGTAGAGAATCTCAACAAGTAGATGCTTTCAATGGTGGTAAATGTATACATTGTGGTCAATGCGTTTCTAATTGTCCTACGGGTGCTTTGTCCGAAAAATGTGATTTTGAAAAGCTTAAAAATAAATTATCAGATCCAAATATTCATTGTATAGTAGCCACCGCTCCCAGTGTTCGTGTGTCTATGGGGGAAGGATTCAAGTTGCCAGTTGGTACAAACGCGCAAGGCAAGATGGTTGCAGCTTTACGGAAAGTAGGGTTTGATAGAGTATTTGATTTAGACTTTGCAGCAGATATGACAATAATAGAAGAAGGGCACGAGTTTTTACAAAGGGTTAAAAATGAAAAAAATCTTCCTCACTTTACTTCTTGCTGTCCGGGGTGGGTAAATTATATAGAGCATTATCATCCAGAGTTAATTCCAAATCTTTCCACGACAAAATCACCTATGGGAATATTTGGTGCGCTGGCTAAGACATATTACGCGCAAAAAATTAATGTAGATCCAAAAAATATTTATCTTGTTATGCTTATGCCATGTATAGCAAAAGCAGACGAAATTGCTAGAGATCAGATTCGTGATATTGATATGATATTAACAACGCGAATGGCTACCAGATTATTTAAAAATGAAAAGATAAACCTTGCGTTATTAGAGGACGAAGAATATGATGATCCATTGTCTATGGCTTCGGGTGCGGGTCTTATATTTGGTGTTTCGGGTGGAGTATGTGAAGCTACTTTGCGAGACGTTGCTGATAAATTACCAAGAGAAATTAAAACTATTAAAATTTCAGGAATTACAAATGTAGAAAACTTATTACAAGATATGAAATCAGGTAAAGTTTATTATGACTTTATAGAGGTTATGACATGTCCGGGTGGCTGTGTTAATGGTGGTGGGCAGCTGTGTGATATGAGTGATATTCAAGATAATGTCGCTAATGCAAAGAAGAGAGCAGATACAATAAAAAAGATGGATGAAAATTGCAGTATAAGAAAGTGCAGTGATAATCCAGCAACCAAAAAAATATATGAAGATTTCCTGGGTTCACCTGGCAGTGAGTTGGCGGAAAAATTACTTCATACAAAATTTACAAAGAAATAATTATTTTACAAAAACGGGTTTACTTGCAAATTTTTGTTTACAAGCAATTTCATATAAAGATGTTGCCATATGATCAATTTCTTTCATACGGGTATAATAATTTGTAACTTT
The DNA here is from genome assembly GCA_964370495.1 of uncultured Prevotella sp. Lineage (GTDB taxonomy): Bacteria > Bacillota > Clostridia > Christensenellales > UBA1242 > RGIG8050. The sequence continues at coordinate 7,888 of CAYJJH010000011.1, read as the reverse complement.
TGGTTTGTTTCTGTTTCCACGCACAATAACTGGCGTATTTATAACCGAACATAATTCTGCAAACATATTATCAGCTGTTGCTCGTATAGCAAGAAGGTTTGTATATGGAAGGTAGTTGTTCTTATATAAAAATTTAATATCATTTTTTGTTACGCCAATTGTAGAATGCAATGCAAGGCGTTTGATCCTGGATATAGAATATCTTCTGGTTGGCAATACATTGCCCATTTCAGCAAATGTAACAGGTCTGTTGTTTTTGAATAAATTTGATAATTCTTCATTTGCATTGTATGTTGTTTTTTCGTCCAGTCCTGTTAAGGCACCAAACAGAGCCGAGGACTCGTACAAATCTTTTTGTGGATGATTGCTAAGCCCAGTTATTGTTAATGGTAATATTTTTTCGGGAATATAGTTTTCAAACGGCATTGTTTTTTCATATACTGCGGTTCTTATAGATAATGCACTGGTATAATCTTTTTTCATTCTTTTAACCGGCACAGGTGTAATTTTGCTTTTTAATCTATATAACTCTCTGATATATTCAATTGCTAAAATATTATTTCCGCCATTAAGTATTTTGGTTATTATATTTGGTTGTATTTGTGGAAGCAGTTTTTTTATAACTTCTGCTTGTGCCGCTTCAAAAGAAAGTCCAAGCTTCAAATGTTGTTTGATGTATTTATCAAATTCCTTGCCGTATTTTAATTTAACAAGGGCGATTTTTTGTAATAACTCTAAATTATTATCTTCGGTTCCAAATACAAGATATGAAACATGTGGAAAGGCATTTGCTAACTGAACCCCAGCTTTTGCAAATACTTCGGCATTACCTGTTGCATAAGCCGATGGTATTTCGATTACTGCATCTGCTCCGCACATAATAGCAGACTTTGCACGGATATGTTTGTCAATGATGGCCGGTTCCGCGCGTTGTGTAAAATTACCACTTTGCACGATAAGAACGTGTGTGCAATCTGTAAGTTCTTTTGCTTGGTTTATAATATATTCGTGTCCATTATGGAACGGATTAAACTCTGCTATAATAACTGCTATCTTCATTAAACTATTATACCACATAAAAATCTTATGCTACAATACATTATGAAGATTTTAATAATAAATTGTGGAAGCAGCTCTCTTAAATATCAAAAGGTAGATACAGAAACAAAAGAAGTAGAAGCAGAAGGAAACATCGAAAGGGTAACCAGTCACAGCGACGCAGTAGCTGAAGTTATGTCAAAGGTAGACACCAGCAATATATCTGCGGTTGGACATCGTGTTGTGCATGGTGGAGAAAAAATGGTTAACTCTGTAATCGTAGATGATAAGGTGCTTGCTGAGATGGAACGCATTTCTCATCTTGCGCCACTGCATAATCCTGCTCATATTATAGGTGTCAAAGAATGTATGAAATGTATGCCAAACATAAAAAATATATTAGTGTTTGATACAGCCTTTCATTCAACAATGAAAGAGGAGGCATTCTTGTATGGAATACCTTATGAAGATTATGAAAATCACGGAATAAGAAAATATGGCTTTCATGGTGTAAGTCATAAATATGTAGCTGGCGAAGCAGCAAAAATGCTTGGCAAGCCATTAGAAGAATTAAAGTTGATTAGCTGTCATCTTGGAAACGGTGCAAGTATTTGTGCTATTGAAGGTGGTAAAAGTATAGATACAAGTATGGGAATGACTCCTCTTGCGGGACTTATTATGGGGACACGCTCGGGGGACATAGACCCAGCAATTATTCCAGCACTATGTAAAGCTCATAATTTTAGTGTTGATGAAGCAATTACTTACCTTAACAAAGAATGTGGACTTAAAGGTGTATCTGGCGTAGGCAGTGATATGCGTGATATTAAAGCGGCGCTTGAAACAAATAAAAGAGCAAAATTGGCTAACACAATGTTCAACAGAAGAATTACTTCTTATATAGGAAGTTATGTTGCTCAGTTAAAAGGTTGTGATGCTATTATATGGACAGGCGGTATCGGGATACATAACGCAGAAATGGTGAAGCAAGTTATGAGTCATTTTGAATTTCTACCAGATTGCAAATCATTGGTTATCAAAACAAATGAAGAACTTGAAATAGCATTAGAGTGCGAAAAAGTACTTTCTTCTAAATAAAAGGAGATAAAAATGAATGGTAAAATAATTTTAAGTCTAGCAATAAGTTTAGATGGATTTATAGCCAGCACGGATGGTGGTTTTGAATGGATAAGCGGCGACGGTGATAATAAATTAAATACCAAAGACACTCACGATTTTGCTAAGTTTTTACAAGGCATAGACATCGTTCTTATGGGGGCAGATTGTTATAAACAAGGTTTTGCTAAGGATTATGCGAATAAGACAGTTTACGTAGCCACGACAAAGAAAGAAGACGATCAAAAAAATATTAAGTTTATTTCTGGCGATATTGTTGGTCTTATACAGAAAGAAAAAGAAGACGGTAAAAATACATTTTTGTTCGGTGGTGGTGTAACCATAGATCCTTTTATTAAAGCAGATGTAATAGACGAATATCATGTTGCAATAATTCCAACTATTTTAGGCAAAGGGAGAAAGCTGTTTTTAGATAACAATCCTACTTTGCCATTGCATTTGCAAAGCTATACGATAAATGAAGGTACACCTGTTTTTATATATACTCGCCGAAAGTAATGGCATAATAATTTGATAAATTAAAATCCTTTACAAGTTCAAGGTCTTTTGCTATAATACTTTTTATGGCAGTTCCAAAAAGAAAAGTATCAAAATCTCGTAGCAGAATGCGAGAAGCAAACAATAGTAAATTAAAAGCACCTACATTGACAGAGTGTAAACAATGTAAGGCTCAAATCCCTACTCACAGAGTTTGTCCTGAGTGTGGATATTACAAGGGCGTTAAATATATAGAAACCCGTAATGACATCAGAGCCAAGAAGGCAGAAGCAGCAGCGAAGGCTAATGCACAATAATTTATTAGAGTCAGATTATGCAATTTTGGTTGGCGTAGGTGTCAACCAAATTTTAGATGAAAGCGATTTGAAAGAGTTAAGTTTGCTTTGTGATTCATGCAATATTAAAACAGTAGCTAATGTAATTCAAAATCGTAAAGACATAGATGTAACCTATTATATAGGAACAGGTAAAGTAGAAGAAATTAAAAATCTTATAAATGAAACAAATGCTAACGTAGTCGTATTCGATGTAGAATTATCAGGCAGTAAGGTAAGAAATCTTGAAAATGCTTTGGGTGTAGCCGTATTAGATAGAAGCAAAGTTATATTAGATATATTTGCAAATCGTGCAAGATCAGCAGAAGGGAAATTACAGGTAGAGCTTGCGCAGCTTAAATATAATTTACCAAGATTATCTGGCGCGAATGGGGTAATGAGTAAAATGCGAAACGGGGTAGGGATGCGTGGCCCAGGCGAAAAGAAATTGGAAATGGATAAGCGTATTATCCGTGAAGAAATTTTAATGCTGGAAAAAAAATTAGAACAGGTTAATAAAAACAGAGTAATAAGTAAGAAACAACGTGGTGGAAAATCTCGTGTATGTTTGGTTGGATATACAAACAGCGGAAAATCTACTTTACTTAATACCATAACAAAAGCCGATGTGTATGCAAAAGACGAATTATTTGCGACACTTGATACAACAACAAGATCAGTTTTTGTAGATGGAAAAACATTTTTGCTTACGGATACTGTGGGTTTTGTAAACAAGTTGCCACATGAATTTATAAGAGCGTTCGAGTCAACATTAGATGAAACCAGAGAAGCCGATTTATTACTGCACGTAGTAGATGCAAGCAATGCCGAATATCAAAAGCAAATTGATGTTGTAAATGGCGTACTTAAAAATATTGGGGCTGGGGACATTCCACAGGTTCTTGTTTATAACAAAATAGATAAAATGCAAGATATCCCCGAAGGCGGAGATGTTAATATCTCTGCAAGTAAAAATGTAGGAATAGACAAACTTAAAAATGAAATATATAATAGGCTATGGATTTCATAGAAGAAGGGGTAGTCAAGGCTAAGGAACAGGGGCAAAAAATTATTGTTAGATTTCCCCCCGAACCAAATGGATATATGCATATCGGACATGCCAAAGCTTTTGGTATATCTTATGGTGTAAAATGTAAATATGACGGACAAGCAAATTTAAGATTTGATGATACTAATCCAAGTAAAGAAAGTATGCATTATGTGGACAACATAAAAAAAGACATAGAATGGCTGGGTATAAAATACGATAATTTATTTTTTGCCAGTGATTATTACGAGAAGTTTTATGAATGTGCTGTGCATCTTATAAATAAAGGATTAGCCTATGTAGATGATAGTACACCAGAAGAAATAAAAGAAATGCGTGGTGACTTGGTCTCGCCAGGGAAAAACAGTAAATACAGAGATAGATTAGTAGCAGAAAATCTTGAATTATTTAAGGGTATGAGAGAAGGTAAATTCGAAGATGGATCCAAGGTATTAAGGGCTAAGATAGATATGGCCTCACCAAATATGAATATGAGAGATCCAGTGCTGTACAGAATAAATCGTGAAGATCATTATAGAACAGGTAAAGAGTGGTGTATATATCCAATGTATGATTTTGCTCATAGTATAAGTGATTATATAGAGCATATAAGTAACAGTTTATGCAGTCTTGAATTCGAAGATCACAGGCCACTTTATAATTGGTGTGTTGAAAACTGCAAGGGTGCATTACCAAATCTACCCGAGATTCCACCAAAGCAGTTTGAGTTTTCCAGACTTAACATTGAACAATTCGTAATGAGTAAACGATGGCTTAAAAAATTCGTGGATGAAGGTTTGGTTACGGGTTGGGATGATCCAAGAATGCCTACTATATCTGGACTTCGTCGTCGTGGATATCCAGCCAAAGCCATTATGGATTTTGTGGCCAGCACCGGTATTACAAAGAACGTTATGACTGTGCCTGTTTCTGCTCTTGCTTATTATATAAGAAACGAATTGGATAAAACGGCTATTCGTGTATCTGTGGTAGAAGATCCAATCAAGGTTAAGATTACCAATTATGATAAGGTTGAAAAATTCACAGTATCAAATAATCCACATAATGAAAATGACGGAACACATGAAATTTCATTTTCAAATCAAATATATATTGATGGAAGTGATTATTCGGATAATCCGCCACCAAAATACAAAAGGTTAAAGGTGGGTGGCATAGTTCAATTACGTGGTGCATATAAAATAAAATGCATAAAAAAACATAGCGACTATCTTGAATGTGAAATCACGGATGAAAAAGCGTCTGGCGTAATTCAATTCGTAGATGCAAGCACAGGGGTCAAGGCCGTAATAAAAGAGTTTGAGCCTCTGCTTAAAGAAGGGATACAGATAACAGAAGAAAACATAAACAGAGATTCTGTACACACAAAAGACTGCTACATAGAGAAATGGCTGGCCGATCAAAAAAATCACCAAACCAAATATCAATTTATGAGAAAAGGATATTATGTTTTGGATAAAGATTTAATTGATGGTAAACAAATATATAATAAAACTATCGCTTTAAAGGAGGGATTTTAAAATGAAAATAACAATTTATGGGGGCACAAATAACAAGTCATACAGTGAAGACGAAATAAAAGTCTGTGAAGAGCTTGGTGAGTTTTTAGCTAAGAAGGGCTATGAGATTTTAACAGGTGCTTGCGGCGGATATCCATATTATGTGGGACGCGGTTCGGTTAATGCTGGTGGTAAGGTAATAGGTTATACACCTGCTTTATCATTAGAAGAACATACAGATAGATATAAATTTGCGACAGATGGTGTAACTGATCTTGTTTGGAATGATAAAGACTATCCAACAAACAGTGAAAACTTTTTGCGTAGAAGTATGGATATGACACCATACAGTGATGTGGTTGTTGCGCTTGGTGGAAGTTGGGGAACATTTTCAGAGTTACTGTTTTCATTCTTTGCTAAAAAGAAAATTATTATAGTAGATGATTTGGGTGGAGCAGGCGAGATGTTCCAAAGAAGTTACGAATATTTCAGCTCCAGGGATAATAATCCAGATGTTCAACAAGGGTCTACAATAGTACACGTAAAGGACATACAAGGCTTAAAAGATTACTTAAATAAAATTTAATTGATTAAGCTTGAAAAATTGTGATAATATAAGGCTATGATGTGGGAATATATTTATTTAATATCTGGGATTTTAATCCTGCCTGTTTTGCTGTTTGCTATAATAATTTCAATTAGAGCAACCTCTGTTATTGCAAAATATAAAAAGGTTACAACCAGAAGAGGGATAACTGCAAGACAACTTGTAGAGCAGATTGCTTCTGAGCAAGGACTTGATATAACATTAGCAGAAGCAGGAAGTTATACCGGGGATCATTATGACCCAAGATCAAAGACGGTTTGTCTTACAAAAGATATAATAGATTCAAATTCTGTTTCTGCACTTGCTATTGCAGCGCACGAAGTAGGGCATGCTATTCAAGACAAAGAAAATTATGGACCATTGAAAGCTAGGCAATTTGTGGTTGGCGTATCTGAATTTACAAACAAAATATTAATGCCTCTTGTAATCATAAGTATGCTACTTACAGTATTCTTGGCTTTTATTCAGCCAACTCTTGGTTACGAAGTTACATTATGGATTCTAATTGGTTTTGCAATAATTTATGGATTATCTGCTGTTGCTAATCTTATAACATTGCCTTGTGAATTTAATGCATCAAATAGAGCAAAGGATATATTGGCTTCTATGAACATGATGGATGAAGATGAAATGAAAGCCGTGGGTAAGGTTTTAAGAATTGCAGCTTGGACATATGTTGTTGCCTTTGCCATTTCAATTCTTTATTTAATTAGAATTCTATCTCTTATATTTTCAATAGTTGGAAACAGATAATGAAGATAGGTATAGTAGGATTACCAAACGTTGGTAAAAGCACATTATTTAATGCAATAACAAAAGCGGGAGCCGAAGTTGCAAATTATCCATTTTGCACAATAGAACCCAACATAGGAATGGTAGCAGTACCAGACCCAAGAGTAGATTTTTTAGCAGAGCATTACAAAACAAAATCAAAAATAAACTCTACCGTTAATTTCGTAGATATAGCGGGATTGGTTAAAGGCGCGTCCCAGGGAGAAGGTCTTGGCAACAAGTTTTTATCACATATAAGAGAAGTAGACGCCATTGTACATGTGGTTAGAGCATTTGATGATCCAAATGTTACGCACGTGGACGGAAAAGCAAACCCAGAAAGCGATATTGATACTATAAAATTAGAACTTGAATATGCAGGGATTCAAAAACCTATTATATATATTGCAAACTATAATGAAAGCGATATAGAAAATGATGGTGAAAATAATGTTCACTTTCAAAAGATTAAGGAAATAGCAAAATCAGATAATGCAGATGTAATTGGAATTTGTGCAAATATTGAAAATGAATTAGTCAGCCTGACAAACGAAGATGAACGAAAAGAATTTATGCAAATGTATGGACTTAAAGAAAGCGGCCTAGATAGATTGGTTGTGGCGGGGTACTCTTTGCTCGGGTTAATATCATATCTTACAGCAGGGGAGCCCGAGGTGCGCTCTTGGACAATAAAAAAGGGAGATACTGCGTTAATTGCTGCGGGTAAAATACATACAGATTTTATGAAGGGATTTATAAGAGCAGAAGTAGTGTCATATGATGATTTTATAAAATATGGTAATTTATTAACGGCCAGAGAGAATGGAAAGGTAAGACAAGAAGGCAAAGAGTACATTGTGCGTGACGGAGATATAATTCACTTCAAATTTAATGTGTAAAAAAACATTTTGAATATTTTGCAACATCGTTTATATTCATAATATGAATTGGGGGA
>CAYJJH010000010.1:13262-32857 GCA_964370495.1 uncultured Prevotella sp. | reverse complement strand
ACGAAAGGACCGGGTTGGACGCACCTATTGTGCACCAGTTGTCGTGCCAACGGCATAGCTGGGTAGCGATGTTCGGAAAGGATAAACGCTGAAAGCATCTAAGCGTGAAACCTGCCTCAAGATGAGATATCTCAATTAGTAAGACCCCTTGTAGACTACAAGGTTGATAGGTCATATGTGTAAGTGCAGTAATGTATTTAGCTGAATGATACTAATAGGTCGAGGGCTTGTTCTTTTGGAGCAAGCAAATTTACAGAAGTTTTGCTTTTAAAATATATGCAGAGTTGCATGTCGTTGTTCACGACCATTACTTGTGTCTATAGCTATGGGGTTCCACCTGTTCTCATTCCGAACACAGAAGTTAAGCCCATAAACGCCAACAATATCTGGCTGGAAACGGCCCGACAATATAGGTAGATGCAAGTTCCATTAAAATCTCGTCATTACTGACGAGATTTTTTTATGTCTTTATATATTGTTCTACGGCTACTTTATCGCCACTAAATAATATTCGAACTAATTTGTTATTATAGGTAGTTACTAATTCATCCTCTAATATATCTATTTGATCTGCCTTATAGTATTCTTTTGTTTTATTGTTAATTACTATGTTGCCAGCAACCAGATAATCGCCACGTTCAAATCTTATAGGTAAATCTTTTATGTCCTCGGTTTTTTCTATTTTTATTAAATATAAATTATCGCTAATTTTTTCTGCATTATATTCATTATAAATAAATTCACCTATTTGAGTATCAATTGTTAAATCATTGCCTTTGAACCAGTCTATCTGTAAGGCTTCACCTTTTTTGATTTTGACTGAATATTCATTGTTAATTTTTGCTTCTCCAATGTATTGTAAAATAAATTGATTTTTCTCCATATCTAATGTTATTCTTAATAGTATGAATTTAATCTTAGAAAAAGACGCAGTTTTGCTTAATCCATTATATCTGGCTTTCGTAGGTGATACGGTATGGTCATATAATATTCGTGCTGTGTTATTAATTAATAATGTAGCAAATTATAGCAAGGCAAGTGAGATGCATAATATAGCAACTACTTATGAATGTGCTGAATTTCAAAATGAAGTATTTTTAGCAATAGAACCAGAGTTGTCTGCGCTTGAAAAAAGCATTGTCAAGCGGGCTAGAAACTCTCATAATAACAATGTTCCAAAGTCTACAACTTTATCTAATTATAAACGAGCAACCGCACTAGAGGCTCTTATAGGTTTCTGGCATTTGACAGGTAATTTAGGTAAGATAAATGCTGCACTTAATGTTGCCAGAACAAAGGAGATAAAATATTAAATGTTAATCGAAGGAAGAAATGCGGTAGAGCAAGCCATAAATGGAAATAGCACAGTTGATAAGGTTATGATTTCTTATATGGTAAAAGATCAAGAGTTGATTGAAAAAATAAAATCTTCAGGTGTTATGTATCAATTCGTTGATAGAATGACAATAAATAAAATAAGTAAATCAAAAAACAATCAGGGTATTGTGGCATTTGTTACGGACTATAAATATTTTGATTTAGATGAAATGATAGATCATGCATACGATAAAGGCAGACAGCCAATTATTTTAATTTTGGATGGTATAGAAGATCCACATAACTTAGGAAATATAATTAGAACAGCGGAATGTATGGGGGTAGATGGTATAATATTACCAAAGAATCGTAGTGTGCCTGTAAATGACACAGCTATGCGTGTAAGTCAAGGCGCGGCATCAAATGTAAAGATATGTAAGGTTATAAATATTAATCAAGAAATTGAAAAACTAAAGAAAAAAGGTTTTTGGATTTATGCAGTAGAGCTGGGCGGTATTGAGATAAACAAGATTAAACTAACTGGGCCAATTGCTCTTATAATGGGCAGTGAAGGGCGTGGAGTGCACAACCTTACGCGAAAGCTGGCTGATGATATTATTACAATAAAAATGTATGGAAGCGTCAACAGTCTTAATGTAGGCAGTGCTACAGCTATGGCACTGTATGAAGTTAATCGCCAGAGGAGCGATAAGTGAACGAAAGATTAGTGCGTATGGTTGTACGTAAGTTTGCAAGTACCAGCGTACAGGAAGAAGAGGATCTAGTCCAAGAAGGTATGATAGCTATGTTAAAAGCTAAGAAAACTTTTGATACTAGTGTAGGTGTAAAGTTTGAAACATATGCGAGCTTAATAATAAGAAATAGATTGATAGATGTCTTGCGAAGAAAAAAAAGGCAACCTTTAGAAGAAAGCGAAGAAGTGGTAAATTCGATGGTTGGTAAAACATTGGAAGATGAAATAGATCTAACCGAAAAGCGAAAAATATTAAATAGAATTTTAAAAGAATGTACAGAAATTGAAGAGGCAATATTTAATGCATACTTCCAAGGATTTTCTTATGAAGAAATAGCAAGTATATTTTCTGTAAATACTAAGAAGATAAATAATACAATACAAAAAATAAAAAAGAGGATTAAAAGCGAAGATGAATATAGATAAAGTAAAGGGAACTTGGGATAGTAATACTTATATTTGTGAAGATAACGGTAAAATACTTATTATAGACAGTGGCGCAGATACAGAAGAAGTTGTTAAAAAAGTTAATGGCAGAGAGGTTGTAGGTATCTTAATTACACATGAACATTTTGACCATATTATGAATGCGGCTGACTATGCAAAGGCTTTTAAAGCGCCAATCTACGGAGCTACCGAAGTTTCAGCTAATATAAGATATTATAAAACTCCATTAGTATTTGAGGCAGATGGAAAAGAATACCCAATAGCACAAGCTGATGATAGTGTGGAATTTAAAATAATTGAAACCGAAGATGCTTTTGAAATTAATGATTTTAAAATTAAACCATATTTTATGCCGGGTCATTCTGCAGGTAGTATAGTCTATATAATAGATGATAATATATGGACAGGAGATGTGCTTTTTGATAGATTTATAGGAAATCATTCTATGTTTACAAATGGCAAAAAATATATGATAGAAAGTCTAACAAGGCTTAAAGATATAAAATTTCAAAATGCATATTTCGGACATGGTGAAAGTACAGATTATTCTAGACAACAAAAAAATATTTCACTTTGGTTGAAATGGTTGAGTAGATAGGCTATAATATAGTTGTGTTAGAAAAAATAATTGTTACAGGTGCCAAGGAGCATAATCTTAAAAATATCTCGGTTGAAATACCAAGAAATAAATTTGTAGTGTTTACCGGAGTATCCGGCAGTGGCAAAAGCAGTTTGGCTTTTGGTACAATATTTGCAGAGGGACAAAGACGCTTTATGGAAAGTCTAAGTTCTTATGCAAGAATGTTTCTAGGGCAAAGTCAAAAACCCGATGTTGAAAAGATAAGCGGTCTATCACCTTCTATATCTATTGATCAAAAAACAACGAATCATAATCCAAGATCTACTGTTGGAACTGTTACAGAAATTTATGATTATCTTCGTTTGCTTTATGCAAGAGTTGGTATTGCTCATTGTCCAAAATGTGGTAAGTTAGTTGAAAAACAATCAGTAGACCAAATAATTGAACAGATATTACATAACTTTAAAGACAAACAAATTACGGTTGAAGCACCTATTGCAAGAGGGCAAAAGGGTCGATTTGAAAAAGAGTTTGAGGATCTAAGAAAAAGCGGTTTTGTGCGTATTAAAATAGATGGAAACCTATGGACATTAGACGAAGAGATTGATTTGGATAAAAACATTAAACATAATATAAATGTCGTTGTAGACCGTTTAAAGGGCTTAGACAGTGAAACAAGCAGGCTTACAGAGAGTGTAGAGTCTGCACTTCGACTTAGTGATGGATTAGTTGTTATAACAGCAGAAGATAAAGAAATGACATTTTCTGACAAGTTTGCTTGTATAGATTGTGGTATATCAATTGCCGAATTAGAACCGCGAAATTTCTCTTTTAACAGTCCATTTGGCGCGTGCGATGAATGTAATGGTCTGGGTTTTGTAACTACTGTAGATATGGACAAAGTTAAGAACTGTCATTTCCAATCTATCAGAGGAATGTCAGCTGAAGAAATAATGCGAAGGTATAAAGAAAGTACAAGTAATTATGTAAGATTTGAATTAGCTAAAATGATGCGTGAAGATGTTTGTCCTGTTTGTAAAGGTCATAAGCTTAAACCCGAAGTTCTTGCTGTTAAAATCGCTGACAAAAATATTTCGGATTTAACGGATTTGCCAATTAATGAAATGATGAAATATTTAGATGGATTAAAATTATCTGGTGAAAGCGCAATAATGGCAGAACCCATACTTAAAGAAATTAAAGCAAGATGTCAATTCCTGATAGACGTAGGACTTAATTATCTTACCTTGTCCAGGCGGGCTTCTACCTTGTCTGGTGGGGAAAGCCAAAGAATAAGATTAGCTACGCAAATTGGCGCAGGCTTAGTTGGGGTACTATATATCCTGGATGAACCAAGTATTGGACTTCACCAAAGAGATAATCAAAAGTTGTTATCTACGTTACTTAATTTACGTGATCTTGGTAATACATTGATAGTTGTCGAACACGATGAAGACACAATACGAAATGCAGATTTTGTGGTTGATGTTGGTCCTCATGCTGGTGTAAATGGTGGAGAGATAGTTGTTGCTGGGTCAGTGCAAGATGTTATGGCTAGCAAGAAATCTATAACGGGCGCTTTTTTATCAGGAAGAGAAACAATAGATATTCCATCTTCCAGAAGGGAATGTAATAATAAATTTATTGAACTTAAAAACGCAAAAGCAAATAATTTACGTGACATAAATGTTAAATTTCCTGTGGGTGTGCTGACTGCTGTTACCGGTGTATCTGGCAGTGGCAAAAGCAGTTTGGTGAACTATGAACTCTTACCTGCCCTTAAAAACGGCCTGGGCAACGAATATATAGATAAAGTAATAAATATTGACCAAAGCCCAATAGGGCGTACACCACGAAGTAATCCGTCTACATATACAGGCGTTTGGACATTAATTAGAGAGTTATTTGCTTCTACAAAAGAAGCTAAACAAAAAGGGTTTTTGCAAGGGAGATTTTCATTTAATGTTCGCGGTGGAAGATGTGATAATTGTGATGGCGATGGAACAAAAAAAATAGAGATGCATTTCTTGCCAGACATATATGTAAAGTGTGATGTATGTGGCGGTAAAAGATTTAATAAAGAAACATTGTCTATTAAGTACAAAGACAAATCGGTTTGGGATGTTATGGATATGACAGTAGATGAAGCCGCAGAATTTTTTGAAAACTTACCACGCATTCATAAAATAATTAAAACATTGCAGGATGTTGGTTTGGGTTATATTAAACTTGGTCAATCGGCAACCCAGCTTTCTGGCGGTGAAGCGCAACGTGTAAAATTAGCCACAGAGCTTGCCAGAGCATATACAGGAAAAACGTTATATATCTTAGACGAGCCAACAACAGGGTTATCTACATATGATGTGAAAAAACTTATAACTATACTTAACCGTCTTATTGATGCGGGGAATACCGTTATTGTAATAGAGCACAATCTAGATGTAATTAAAGTAGCTGATCACATAGTTGATATGGGGCCTGAAGGTGGCAATGGCGGTGGAATGGTAATAGCATCAGGTTCTCCAGAGGAAATTACAAAAGTAGCAAAAAGTTATACGGGTCAATTTCTTAAAGATATTTTATCTAAATAATGTTTTCTAAACTGAATCCTATGTTGTAATTGTATACATCAAATAAGTAATTAAGTTTGGATAATGCAAACAGGGCTTCCTCTTTGTTGTTTAATATTATGAAATTTTTTGCATATAGTATTGAGTCGCTTATTTGAAATGTCTCGCTATGCCTTACCAGATAACAAAGAACACGTTCTTTTTCAAGCCAATAATCTTGAAGGTCAGTTATTGTATTTATATTATAACTAGTATCTATTTCTTCTTCTGGACTGATTTCTACTGAAGCTATTAAAGATTGCAATTTATTATCTAATGTTTTGAAAGTTTGCGATACGAAAATCTGTTCCCAAATTACAGCAGTAATTATAATTATTAAAATTATGCTTGTTGCTATCCATCTTCTCATAAATTTACTTTATCTCCTTTGCCTTTTGGAATTACGGTTAACTGGCCATTAGTTTCTAATATGGCATAATCAATATTTGAAATATCAAAAACATCTTTGCTGCGTAACATACCCATCACTTCTTGTTCGCATATGTCCAGTTCTTTTAGCTTCTCGTATTCAAGCCCATTAGGCGAGATAATAATAGCCGGCGAACCTGAAAGAAGTTTTCTGAACTTAGTATTTTTTACCTGTAATTTTACAACAAAAAAATGGAGCACCTGGATAACAAGTAATGGAAGTATTCCATACCATATTGGTATTGTAGGGTCTGACATAGGAATCGTCGCAAGGTCTGCAATTATAAGAGTAATAACTAATTCAAAAGGCTCCATTTCACCTAGCTGTCTTTTGCCCATTAATCGCATAACTATAATTGCTATGATATATATTAACAAAACTCTTAGAACCACTGTAAGCATATATTAATTATTATCATTTCTTTGGAACAGTAAACAGATTAAATGCCCAAGATAATCCAAGAAAGGATCCACAGCATAAGATGCCAGATATTGATAAGGTAAGAAATAATGGTAGCAGTGCAGTTAGATTATATGTGAAAAACCCAATAGCCAGGCAAGGTATAGAAATAAAAATATATTGAAAAATAATGGGTAATGTTTGGTCGGCGTTAGAAAACATTGTCTTATTGCGTATAACCCAAATATTAAGTATGCTTGTGATTGTGGTAGAAGCGCCTAGCCCTATTATAACTGAATCTACACCAACAACTGCTGGTAAAAACCAAACACAAGTAAATAATATAATAGATCCTATAATATAATTTTTCATTGCAGAAGCTTCTTCGTTTAACGAATTTAACGATGCACTGGTAATTTGTGAAAGGCAGAACGGAATCATAACCCAAGCTGATCTGGCCAGGTAAGCACCACTTGCAGCGTTATCATAAAGGAATAATCCCAAGCCTTCGCCTAGAGCTATGTAAATTGGAATGAAGATAAAGTTTATAAATACTGTGAAATTTATTGATGTTTGAATTTGTCTTCTGGCTTTACTCCAATCCTTTTTTGCTACTATCTGTGATAGTTCGGGTATAAGCGCAACAGCTAAAGAAGATATCAGTGTCATTGGTATAGTAAGCAAAGGAAAGGTCATGCCAATCATAATCCCAAAGTGAGAAATAGCCTCTATGCTTGTCCATCCAGCAGCCATAAGTCGTATTGGTAAAAGTATAGAAACAAGAGGGAACGCAACGCTAGCAAGCAACCTAACGCCTGTAATGGGAATAGCTGAACGCAATAGTGGCTTTATATAGGCTTTGTGCTCGCCCTTTTTTGTTTTGGTTAATTTATTTGTTTTAATAAAAAGAATGATTACTATGATCGCAGATATTATGCAAGCAATAGAAAAAGACCAAGCAGACAATTGTGCTAAATCAGTGAAGTAAAAGATAAACCCTAATAATAATACAAATGTAATAACCCGGGCAATTTGTTCAATAAGTTCAGTAAGCCCCAGTAAAAAAAATTTCTTCTGTCCCCACCAAATTGCACGAAGTACGCAATAAATACTGCTTGCTATTACAGCTGGAAGAAGTGCTATTAAGATAGCGATTGCACGTTGGTCGGTAAATATAAAACCTAAAAGTCCTTGAAATAATAATACTATTAAACATAGAATCAAAGAGGCTATGCTTCCTATTATAAGACCTGCTGTTGTTATATTAAAAACCACATGCGGGTCTTTGTCCTTCTTGGCTATTTCACGTGAAATTACCAAAGGTAAGCCGCTGCTTATTATAGTAAGCATTACCATAAAAATAGACATTGCAACTTGATAAAGTCCAAGCATCTCGGGTCCCATTACACGTGATAAGAATATACGAAATATAAAACCTATTGCACGGGTAGAGGCCGCAAAAATTGTTATAGTCATGACGGACTTTGCAAATGTCTGCATATATATTGTTATGTTAGTAAAAATCAAATATGAAGACGGAGAATTATTTAAAATAGCAAGAGAGTGTGGGGTAGCGCCTTGTACAATTATTTTATCCAATAATTGTAGAAATGAAAAAGAACTACCCAGTCTTATTAATGTGCCAATAAATACTCAGTCTAGATGCAAAGTTATCTCTTATGAAAAATAATAAACTTGGCTGCTATGGTCAATAAATTTTATGCCTTGCTTCTCTTTATGATATGTAACATCATTATTGAATTTATGCATTTGGTCTGTAAGTATTCCGCCATCTTTTCCATATACTGATGTAAATCTAAATGTATAGTCTCCGCCACTTTCCACATACTTACCAATGCCAATAAATATTAAACCGTCTGTACTGTGTTTTATTTCTATATGAAATGTTCCTGAGTCAAAAAGTACAAGTTCGGATTCTTTGAACTCACTTGCGCTGAGAGTAGTGTGATCTACGTCAACTATAGAATAGGTAGATTTAGTAGAAGAATAAGAATAAAAAAATAATACAGCAATTGATATAAAAATTAATATTATTGCAGTCGTTAAAATCCATCTAGTGTTTTTTGTCATTACGCACCCTCCTTTGCAAATACCATTATTGTAGAGTCGTATTCTAATTCAACTATGGCATCATCTTGCTCTTGGGTGATATCCACACGATAAGATTGAATGGATTTAAATATTATTTCGTCAGCTGTGTTTTCTGCTTTAATAGAATGAATTTTATCTTGGTAAATGTATTCTATTTCAAATTCTTCATTAGAATATTTTGTAATTATAAAATCTAATCTCTCTTCAAATAATCCAGTAAGTTTGATCTCACCCGTTTTTCCGTCTTCGTTTATTTTGAAATAGCTTGAACCGTTTACGCTAACATTCTCGAATAAATTAGGCCGAATTTCGCTTAATCTATATTGTGTTCCAAATTGTATTTGGCTTGGGGCCGTGCTGGATAAATATTCCGATAGGAAAAACATTCCACCAGAAAGTAGTAGTATTATCAAAGAGGAAATAAAAATTATTTTAATTTTGTTCGGAGTCATCTATTATATTATCTACTTTAACTGACTTATCGGCAACAATTTTATTACGTGTAGATTGTATTTTTACATCCTTAGCATATGATGTTCCTTTGCTTGTAATATATTTATTGAATTTAGATCTACGTAGTAGGAAAGCAAAGATAGCCATAATAATAGCAAGTGCAGTAATAATTGAAGGTACAAGATACCACCAGTTATTTGCAAAGAAATCACTATCGTCTGTCGGGGTTTCTTCTTCTACCTCTTCTTCAATAACAGCAGTAGGTGTAAGAATTTTTATCATTGAGCTGTCAGAAGCAGCGGACTCAGCAAGCGCATATGCATCTTGTTCTATATTTTCTATTTTAATATCTTCTATAAATATAGATCCAAATACAAGTGCACCTTCGGTAGAATCACCAAGATCAACAGAGAATACAATAGAACTCTTTGCTTCGTTATTCGTGGTGTCTTCTGTTTCATCTTCTGTTGCTATAGTTTCACCTGTATAGAAATATAAGATATATTCTTGTGCAAGAGTAGGGGTGTGTTCGTCTGTGTTCTTAACTAATTCAATAACACCGTCAAAATCTTTAAGTCCAATGAAGGCTTGTTCTCCGTAAGCCATAATTGTCATTTTATAATAAGATGATGGAGTAACAGTATATCCAATATTATTTTCTACTGTTATGTATTGTCCGCCTTGATTATTGATTTCTATACCATTTTCTTCAGCCCTTACAGAAAATTCAAGATCTTCATTTTCCCATGTAGATGGTATTAATATATGATTTGTAAGATCAATGACTTCTTTTATATCTGTTTGTTTAACTGTATGTTGTTCTACGTTGTCAATATAAGCTGCGCCGTTTGTTTGTGTTGTAATGAATAAGTTGAAGCTGCTTGCGCTTGAAATAAATTCATTTCCTTTTATTTCAAAACTATATGAACGCCATCTGCCATTTTCAATTTGAATTTCACCCAGAACCTTATCTTCAAGTTTTAATACTGCAACAGCATTTTTATTTGATTCTATGTCTCCGTATGCATCAAATGTAATATTTGTTTGATTACTTTCTGCGCTAAATGTAAAACTTATTGTTTGGCTTTTAAGTTCTGTATATTGTGAGTCAATATTTTTAAGCATAAAAATATTATTGTTGATTTCATATCCAGGTATTGTCGCGGTAATTGATGATGCTTTGTATTCTTTTGTGTTGATTATTCCGCTAGTTTCTTTATTTGATTCCCAGCTTCCACTTGCTTTTAATGGATATGGATAAGTAGGTGAATTTATATCAGATGCAATACCAAGATTGAAATTTGAATTAGCAATAGTAGTAGTGTCGGTTCCGTCTGAGGCACTGGAGTTTGGATCTCTTAAATCCATTGTATCATGTACGCCAAATGCAGCGCTGTTGGTTTCATAGTATTCACCGGAAACTCTGTTTATTGTTAAGCCTTCTATACTTGCCCAGCCATCAGCTGTATTATCTGTATATCCAACATTAAATCCAATTTCAAGACCTTCTTCATAAGTTGTGTGATCGCCAATATAAAATATAGTATTAAGTTGCCAACCATTATGATATTTGTAATCTATTGTTATAACTTCATGATAGGTGTCGCCCACACGTAAGTATAGGCTTCCTGTTTCATTCATTGATGCAATTGAATAAAATTGGAACATGTAAATTTCATGTTGTCTTGGTTCAAATGAATAAACTGAACTATCTAAAGTTACACTTGATATAGAATTATTTGCAGCAAGTAGTATAAGATCATTTGATGTTGTTCCATTTTGTGTATATACAATTGGAGTGCTTTCTTCAAATTCAAGTGTATTTGCAATTGTAGTAGAGTTTACTTCTACTTTATTAATAGAGCTTGATGTATTTGGAGCAGGGGTGAAGTCGCTGCTTGTGAAAGTCTTTTCTAACTTTTTATATTCGCTAAGTGTTAGGTCAATTGTTAATTCACCAGAATCTAAAGGTGTTGTTTCTTTATTATAATCAGTTTCACGGATTGCATTTACTTTAAAATTATCAAAGTAAACTGAACCCTTGATCATTTGTGTTCTTGATCCTAAAAATAATTCTGCAATTATTGTAGTATTTTCAAGAGAGTCAGTTTTAATAAAGAAGGTTGCTGTTTCCCAATCGCCAGTAGGTATTAGGCTTATTTCTTTTTCGCCAATATAAAAGTATGATGTATTTTCGATAGCATAATATGAAAGACTTATTTGATAGTGTGCGTTTGCTTGTAATAAAATTTCAGGACTGGAATAAGCAATAGAAGCAGGTTGATTGTTTGAACTGCTTACATATACTGCTTCGCGTCCGGATATGTCGCTATCTGGCATTGAATATGCAGTAGGATTTTTTTGTTTGAAATCATCTATATTGCTTGATGTAATGGTTTCATTAATAAGATATGCTGATTCGTTTTTACTTTCCCAGGTTGAAATTTCGCCTACGGAAACTATCTCACTGTTAAATGGGTTAGCAGATTGCGCAGGAGCTTTGTAGCTGGATGTGTCTGTAACCGCAGATGCCACGGCAATTGAAGCCAAAGGCATAGAGAATGTGAGCCCTAAAGCGAGCACTATTATCAATGATAATAAACCAAAAAATTTTTTCATAATACAATAATTAGTGTATACTAAAAAACCCATTTTAAGCAAGAGAAAAACTTTTATATATAGTATATACAAATTAAAAAATATATGATAGCATCTTATTATGACAAAAGTTGCAATTATAGAACTAGGTACAAATCAAATCAAATTATCTATTGTTGGAATAGAGCAGGAAAAAAGTTTCGAGATTCAAGAAGAGTATTCTGAATACGTTGGAATAGACAAACACATCGAAGATGGTGGTCTTATTAAAACTGTAAAAATAAAAGAATGTATTTCTATTTTGGAAATGTATAAAGAAATCGCATTATCACGTAAGGTTGATAAATTTAATTGTGTGGTTTCTGCAAATCTTACAAAGGCTAAAAATTATCTATCATTTATAGAAGAAGCTAATGCGGCACTTGATTTGAAATTTAATATGCTAAGTGAAGAAGAAGAGATAAATACATTATATACAGCAATTGTAAATACATTGGATATTGCAAAGGGCGTTATAATATCTGTATCTACCAGCAGTACAAGAATAATTTATTATTGCAGAAGAATAATTTTACATAGCATAGCTATTCCAATGGGGTATGCAAATTTTACAAACAAAGAAAGTTTTATTAAAGAACTTGAAAAACATAGCGAAGACATTAAGTCTATTGATACACAAGTGCCTGTTATTGGTGCATCTGAAATTTTCACAGGATTTGCAAGATTGTTAAAAAAGAAAGAAAGATACCCGATAGACATTGAACACAACTATAATACTGATAAAGAAAATTTTGATAAAATAAGTGCTTTCCTTAAAGAACTGAAAGTAGAAAAAGAAGCTAAGTTAAAAGGTATTACAGAAAACGGCGTTGGTTTCCTTATTGATGGTATGGATGTTGTTCAAGTAATAATGGAATTCATTGGTCTTAATAATATAGTAATAAGTAAGAGCAACCGAAATATTGGGCTTGCTTATAAACTTACAATGGGCGCAGAGGAAAAGCCTGTCAGCGATGTATTTACACATAGTTTAGATAATATTATGTGGGCAAGTGGTATAGATGTAGAACGTGCAAAATCACATTATAATCTTGCAAGCATATTGCACTCTCAATTAAAGGTATTACATAAGTTGCCACGTGCATATAGCAAGGTATTAAAAGCGGCGACTTTGCTTTATACTTTGGGAAGTAATATAAATAAACTTTCTTATCACAAGGTAAGCTATTATGCGATATTGAATTCTAATCTATTTGGATTAAGTCATAAAGAAATCGTTATGGTTGCTTTTGTAGCAGGTTGCAGAAATTGGGATGACTTTACATTATCTGAATGGGTTAAATATAAAGGTATAATGACGGATGAAGATTTAGATGCTGTAAGAAAAATGTCTTTAGTTGCGGCTATGGCTGATATTGTTAATCTTCGTATGGAGAACATAGTAAAAGATATTTCATGTGATATACTTGGCGACAGTGTAATAATAAAACTGGTAACTGATGTTGATTTGAAGAAAAATAATATTAACATAGATGCAGCTAAGACCGAAATTTTCTGCACACGCAAGTTTGCGAAGGAGTTTGCTAAAATCTTTAAGAAAAACGTTGAGATATTGTAAATATCGTATATAATGACTTTATGGCTAAAACTTATGATATTATAATTATTGGAGCGGGCCCTGCTGGATTAACTGCTGCTCTTTATGCAAAAAGAGCAGGTATGAATATATTAGTAATTGAAAAAATGGTGTCTGGTGGACAAATGAATTTAACCAGCTCTATCCAAAATTATCCTGGCGTAGGTAAAATAACGGGGCCAGACTTAACGGCTAAGATGCTTGAACAGGTAGAGCAATTAGGCGTAGAATTTGTCTATGATGAAATCTCGTCCGTGGATTTAGAAAATAAAATAATCAATATGCCGGATGAAACATATACAGCCGAAATGATAATTATTGCAACTGGTGGTGGTCCGCGTAAAACAGGGGCAAAGTTCGAAGAGAAGTTTATTGATAATGGCGTACATTATTGTGCATTATGTGATGCAAATTTTTACAAAGGCAAAGATGTCGTAATGGTAGGTGGCGGAAATAGTGCGGCAGAGGATGCGATATATTTGGCTGCTATTTGTAAATCCGTTACAATCATAAATTTAATAAATGAATTTAGTGCGCAAGATATTTTGGTTAAAGCTATAGAGGAGCAAAAAAACATAACAAATATTTATCATCATCACGTTGTAGAAGAAATGCTTGGTGATAAAAATATAACAGGCGTAAGAATAAAAGATCTTGTGACCAAGGAAACAAAAGATATATCTTGTGATGGTGTGTTCGTGGCAATTGGCAGGGTTCCAAACGTTGATGATTTCCATGGTACCCTTGAATTTGGTAAAGGTGGATATATAAAAGCAAACGAAGATTGTGAAACAAACATCCCGGGGGTTTACGCTGCGGGTGATGTACGCGAAAAGCGATATCGCCAAATCGTAACTGCTGTATCCGATGGGGCAATAGCGGCAAGTATGGCTGTTGAAAAGATACGACTATCAAGAAAAAAGGCAAAGTAATGGATACGCCTATTACAGAATTTTTTGACGACGAAAGTCTAATGACGGTTGAGAAGGCTTATGCCTATAAATATAAAGAATATAATAAGATTGCCAAAACAGCTATCTGTACTTTCTTAGATGATAAAAGCGATAAGAAAATATTAAAAAACATTTTAAAAAAATCTAAGTTCCTGTTTGGTGTTTTAGGCAGGTCAGGTAAGATGCCTGTTTATTTATATAAAGAAAAATATCTTCTTGTTTTTATGACGGTGGGCAGTCCGGTTTCGGTAGCGGTAGTAGATGAACTTAAATATTTTGGAATTCAAAATATTATTACATTTGGTACTGCGGGATTGATTGATGATAAAATATCAAGTGACAGTTTTGTTGTGGTGGAAAAAGCAATAAGGGATGAAGGGGCAAGTTATCATTATTTACCGCCTTCTCTATATATAGAAACAGATGCAGAAGTAACCAATATAATAGAGAAAGTTTTGACAGAGAAAAAAGTAAAAGTTGTTCGTGGCATAACGTGGACAACAGATGCTATATACAGAGAAACAGCACAGAGGATGAAAAAACGCAAACAGCAGGGCGCAGTAGCAGTAGAAATGGAGTGCGCAGGTTTTGCGGCTGCATCTAAAAAATCGGGCATAAGGTTTGGGCAATTTTTATTTTTCAGCGATTGCGTTGATGAAAAGTTAGATTGGGAATGGATTGATGGCAGAAAGGGGAGCAATAAATATAGATCACTTAAAGCCGAGCTTATTGATGTGGCTGCCGTTATGGCAGACGAAATAGAGTTGCTAAAATCTAAATAAGCAAATAATATATTTATATGAATGAAAAAGTTGGTAAGTGGGCATTTATAATTATTGGGGGATTCTTTGCCTTGGCTATGGTGATGATGATTCTTTCAAATACTATGAGCGGCAGAGAAATGTTTAGCCTTTTAGCGATCAATGATCCTATTTTTCTTTTTGGACTTGTTGGTACGCCTGTTGTAATTGGTATACCTTTCTTGCTTAAATTAGCGGATACAGACGGAGGTTCTTTTGGGGGATCTAAATCGTCTAAGGTTTCTCAATTTTATTCTAATAAGTGGATGACAAATTTAGAGCGCGACAAGACCTATATTTTTACAAAATTATCTCAATTAAAAACACAAAAGAAAACAGGGCCTCTTGCCAGATTCGAAGCCTCGGGTGGCGATATACATATTAATATGATTCCAAAAGATTATCACAGTATTGTACTGGGGACTACTGGTGCTAATAAAACACAAGGATATGTTTTTCCATTTGTATATACACTAGGGTTTTCTAATGTTAAGCCTAATATGGTAATAACAGATCCAAAGGGTGAAATATACAACACAATGGCTGAAACATTGAAAAGACAAGGTTATGATGTACAAGTCTTTAACCTAAGTGATCCAATAAGAAGTTCAAGATGGAATCCATTTGAAGCACCTTGGGATATGTTTCAACGTGCGCAAAAAATAGATCAAGAAATAAAAAAGCGTGTAAACACAGATCCATCTAAAACGGGTCTTCGTGTTATCTCTTCGTCTTATCCTCCAGAATGGTACGAGTTTAATGGTATAGCTTTTCCGCAAAAAGAAATGGCAGAAAATGAAATGCGTACATTTAAACAAAGATTGATTTCTGATGCAGAAACAGATATAAAAGATATTTGTGCTGCTATGTGTCCAATAGAGAATGAAAGGGACCCAAGTTGGGAGCAGGGTGCGAGAGATTTAATTCAGGCTACTGCTATGGCTATGCTTGAAGATAGTCTTAACCCAAGTTTGGGTATGACAAAGGCTAAGTTTAATTTTTATAATATTTTCAAAATTTTATCTCTTCGTGATAATGACCCACAAGCAAGTTTCAAGACAATCAAAAATTATTTTGAAGGTCGTGACAGATTGTCTCCTGCTACTTCGCTTGCTCAAACAGTTACTGCAAATGCGGAAAATACAATGAGAAACTTTTTTGGTGTGGTTACTCAAAAATTGTCTATGTTTAATGACAAAGGTATTTGTTATATAACAAGTGGTACAGACATTGTATTTGAAAACTTTACAAAGAAACCTACAGTATTCTTCTTGATCGTTCCTGATCAAATCAAGGTTAGACATGCTCTTGCTACGCTGTGTGTATCTCAACTTTATAAAGCGCTTGTAAACTTGGCTAATTTACGTGGTGGTAAGTTACCTTGGCCAACATACTTTATATTGGATGAATTTGGTAATATGCCAAAGATGAATGATTTCGCTACCATTGTTACAGTATCTAGATCACGCGGAATTTTCCTTACATTGGTATTGCAAGATTATAAGCAATTAGAAACAATATACGGGCCTGAAAATGCGGTAACTATTCGAAATAACTGTAACCACCAAGTCTTCATTGGTGTTAATGATATGGATACAAGGAAAATGTTTTCGGATCTTATGGGAGAAATGGAAGTAACAACAGAAAGTTCAAGCATAAGTAAGAACACGGGGAAGGCTGCAAAAGATGATATAAATGGGGGCAGTAAGTCAACCAGTACAAATACAGCTAGTCGTCCTTTGCTTCCTGCTAACGAATTGTTGGATATGACGCCAGGTACTATATATATATATTGCTTTGGGTTTCACCCATTAAAAAGTAAAGTTACTTTGTTTTATGAGTGTATAAATAAAGGGCTTATTAAATTAACGCCTACACCAGATGTATATGTTCCGGGGAAATATTTTGATGAACAGGCTATATATTACGATATACGTAGAAGAAACGATATAGTTATAAGACGTGTAAATATAGAAAACAAAAAAGATCTATTTGAATGGTAAAATAACCCTTGTAATTGATTTGACGATATACTGTATTAAAATTATAATTAAGACATACTATATGGGGGAAACAAATGAGATATAAACGCGGCAAAGTAATATCTTTGACACTTCTTTGTGTCTCTTTGTCTATGTTCTTATCTGGACTGCTTGTAATGATCAATTTTGGCAGTCTATTTGTCCGTGGTGCAACTGAAGATTATTTTGAAATCCCCGGGTTTGATGAACTGTATGAAAGAATTCCTTTTGACCCGTATGATACAGGCGAAGTAGTTCTTGGAACAAATAATAGCGTATCTGCCACATTCTCGCTTAAAGATGAAGGCTTTGCACAAAGCAGTATATATTCACTACTTAATCCAACAGACACAAGACCAAGTGATCAAGTGACAGAAAAATTAGAAAGAGTAGATAGCATAAATGTATTGAGATCTAAACGAACCAGAAATCCATACCCACTTTTTGATAATCTTGATATGAATACTATTGTCAATGGTGGGGAAGTTGAAGCACCCGTAATATTATTAGATAATGCTGATGAAGATAATGCCGTAATATTTGAGCTTGTAAACGTAGGTCGTCCAGATCAAATGACAATGAAGTACAATGGTGAACCAATGTATGAAAATACTTTTAACTCGGCTGCTGGTGGATCTGATTATGTTTATGGTGGTAAGTTAGTTACCAACAGTAATACTGATAGCAATGGAAATACTGTAACATATGAAACTTTTGTGCCGGGCGCTGTGGCGTATAACACTATTGGCTCTACTACTATTCGTGGGATATTCAAAGATGTAGGTTATTATGAATTTAGTTTTGATTTAAATATTGCAGGTGCAGATAATATGAGTAAGCCCGTTTCGTTAGATTTTTCATTCTATATAGCAAATAAAGCAGAATATGATAACAACAAATTAAGCTTTCCAAGATTTCCTCTTTCTAATAGGGCATCTGGACTAGGAGAAGTTTATAATTATTCTTATGACGAAAATTATCCTTCTGTAGAATATGACCCAGATTTATTTAATGTAAGCATAAAAAGTATTGAGTCTTACGTAGGTGAAGGAGAAGTTAATCCAGGGCAATTTCAATTTTATAATATTGGTGAATATACAATGACATCAAGTTTAATGTATTATTATGGAGGAGAAGCAATCCCTATAACGGGTTATGAACCATACCAAAGTGTTTTGAATATTTTAGGGTTCCAGGCGTATTATGGTGGTTGGCATGATGACCCTGAATTCAGAGGGCCATTACCATTCTTTAATTCCGAAGATAATGAAAGTAATTCAAATATATCCGCATATATTGATCAAACAGATGGATTAAGTTTACCTGGGGTAGAGATACTCCCTGATATCCCTAACACGGATCCTGAACTTGCACATAGTTTAAACTTCTCGGTTGAGTTGGCAAGGTTGCTTGATAACTTAGATGAAGATACTAAGTTAACTCCGGTTAAAACCAACTTCCCACCTGTAATGTTTATAGGTAATGTTGAATATGCCATTGGATATGACGCAAGTGCAAATGAAGCTATATTATCTACTGTTGCATTCCATGCTCCAGATAATTTTAATGGACCTACAAAAATGTGGGAACACACAACATTAGAAGTAGGGCGCCCATTCTCGGATGCGGGTGAGTATATAGTTACAATTTATTTTAGAGTTAATGGTGAATTAAAAAGACAAATATTTTATTTTGAGATAACAAATTTAATAGATATAAAATTTGATACAGGTAGAGAAGTAGATACAGAATCTGGTAAAGTTCCCGAGTTGTTAACTTTAAGTGAATTAGTTAGACAGAAGTTGTATGCCAACCAGCAAGTAACCGTTATGTATGATGGTAATCCTTCATTAGGCGAGTATGAAGTGCCACCTACTCTTAAATTAGAAAGAGCTGATCTTGGAAGTAATGATTATAAGGTTGTCCCTTCGTTTGACGGTACAGGAAGCTTTCAGTTTACTTTAACAGAAGGCGAGTATAAATTTACAGTCTCATATGGAGCCTATGGTCAGTCTTCTTCAGTTGCTGAAGTAGTAGTTGATCATCAAGATGCCGGAATAATTGAAGCTATATCAGATGCAAATAGACTGTCTGGAATAGATGCTAAACTTAATGCTGCGGTTTTTGGTATGGGCGATGTTACATTGCATTGGGATAATAAATTAAGCGGTGTAAACTATAAAAACGTAAATGTAGAATATTATAAAATAGATAGAACAAATTATACAGTAGATCCAAATGGTGATAGAAATTATGCAAATTATGATCAAACAGAAAAGAATCTTTTCTCGGCTTATGACCTTGATTCTAGTCCTACGAATAACAATAATTATACTCCAATTAAAACAGATACAGGCTGGATGCTTGATGAAACTTTCTGTCAGGTAGGAGCCGGAATCTATAATATAACAATAGAAGATGAAATAGGGAATCAAACCCACTTTATTTTAATAATTGATGATTCACAATCTTCCTTTGTGCAAAAT
>CAYJJH010000010.1:0-13162 GCA_964370495.1 uncultured Prevotella sp. | reverse complement strand
GAGAGTAAGGATAGAGGGGAAGGAACATATTATTTCAGAGCAATTGATGTACTTGGAAATATAAGTGAATATTATATTACCTTATCACATGATAATAGTTTGGGTTTGATTTTTGCAGAAGATAAAGCTGATGCATTAAATGATATCTCTCGTGGCTTAATATTTGAAACAAAAGTAGATGCGAATACAAGTATGGTATTGCCTACTGGTGGTATGAGTAATAGAGAAAATATTTCAATCTCATTTGAACAAGCAGATATAAGATCATCTTTCAGAGTAGAAAAAATTTCAGTAGAGTTTTATCCATTAAACTTTGACATTAATTCGTCAAAATATCCATTCGCTTCTGCTTCAGTTAGGACATTAGCTCACCAAAATAATGCAGGAACTATTTACACTCATGAACAAGAAATAAATGGATTACTATCCTCTGATCCTGCTGGATCTTATAGGGTTGCACTTTATAATAGTGGCAGCACAACTCAACATGGGTTATATAAGATAACAAGAACCTATGTTGGCGGAGGGACATTGTCCGATCCTAAGAATAAAGATTACTGGTTTATAGTAGATGATATGGGAATGCTTTATTATAATGTTGAAGGCACATCTGGATATAATGCAGATGAAGTTCAATATCAAACAGATCTAAGGGTTAAATTTGGAGATAAAACAGCAGTAGCATCTTCATTTGACGAAAAGAGTAATATAATTAACAGTAACTTGGCTGCTAATGTATTAGGGTTTGAGAGTAAGTATGCTGGTAAAACACATTTTAATGTTACAAAAACCGACAGTAGTGATGTATTAGATTTCCCATCATTAAGACCAAAATTCAGTGTAATAAACAATAATCAAACTATTGACTTGGGTGAGGGTAGTATAAATGAATGGGTGGGTCAAGGTGAAGTAAAGGATAACAAGTTTCAACTTATTTTAAGTGACGGAGCAAGAAGTTTTCCGGCTGTTATTACCTCAGGTAATATTACTGAAATTAAAGACGAAGGAACCCCTACAAGTGCTAATTATGGAATATTAAATTTATTTTTAGATACTAAATATGGTTCACAAGCCGAGGTAATAGTTAAAGCAGCAGGGGATGAAGAAAAAGTGACCAGCACCCCAGCTATGGAATTTTATAATAATAGGTTTACTATTGTATTAGATCCTATGGATATGGAAAAATTGGATTTTAGAGTTAAAAATGATCCAAAAGGTTTTTATGCGGATATCAATTTAGCTATGACAGGCTCAACATGGGAATCTGTTGGGTTTAACAATCAAATACCTTTGATTCAAAATGACGGAGGAGTAGCATCACAGTTACCAAGCACAAATATTTGGTATACGTATGATTTATTTAATAATTATTTATATGCAGAAGAAATAAATGACGGAAGTAAAATATCTGTTAGTGTAATTACTGAGATGGGGTTAATAACAGGTTATGATATTTTATTTGATACAAACCAACCATTATATAATTTTAATCGAATTAAAGAGCAAGATAATATTGCACGTGATTTAAATGATTTAGATAGTGGATATGTTTTTGGAATGTCTAATGATTTTAAATTTGAAAGGCAAACAGAAGGGAATCCGTTGCTTGATGTTAAAGAAATTAAATATCGTGAAACATTTGCAAATGGAGAAGGTCAAGAAGAATACACCGAGTTTAGTATAGACGCAAATATTCCTTTTGCTGAATTAGTTGGTCTTCGTGATAATGAAATGAAATATTATCAAATAGAAGAAAGGGATTACGCAGGGCATATTACGACTTATAGAATTCAGCTTAAAGGTGACAGCTATAATAATGATATAACATTTATGGGTTCCGTAAGTGAAGCAGGCGATACAATGATTCTTGGCGTGGAGATGCAAGTAAGAGAGTCCAGTGTTCCACAATTTTGGGCAGACAATTCAGCCTTTAAAATTATTTGTAATCAAGATTACTATATGGTGGAGAATGGAAATGCTTCATGGAGTATTGATGGTGTATCTGGAAGCGGGACAAAAAACCAAGAGCATTTGATAGGAATACTAAACAACTGGATAAACCATTACACCCAACTTGGTGAAAAAATTGATTTTATAATATATGATAGATTTGGCGAACCAAAAGAATTGCAATTTTATAACCTTCGTGACTTTGAGCCCAAAGTAGAGTTAAATGCATATACCGAAGGTGGAGCTAGTGTATTCCTTGCTACTACCAACTATGATGAACTAGCTGATTTTATTAAAGATCCATTGTTTAGAAATAGATTTAAATTAGAAATTAAAGATATTACAGATCCAAGTAATGTAAAAATTTATGATGAAGAGCTATTTAATATGCCTATGACGCTATTACATGACATAGCGGTCTTCCATGATAAAAAACTTATAATTACATTGGTTGATCCTTTTGGACGTCAAACAATAACAGAATATCAAGGTCAAAATAAAACAGGATTAGAATTTACAATTTACGGGAACACAATAGAACAAGAAGGCATAACTTATATTGGAGACAGTAGGGGCTTTGAATTATTGTTCCCACGTACGACTTATTACGTTAATGTATTTGATGAAAGTACCGGAAATCAATTGGAAAATATATCCTCTATGACTTCTGGAGATATGACAACATATTACTTTTATCCTGATTCCGAAGTTCCAGTTTCAAGGTATAGAATAGAGGCTATTGGTAAGTTATCTGGAACCGTACTATATGAAAGAAGATTTGTTTTTGATACAAGATTGCCAAGTGTAAGTTGGACAAATGCTAGTGATGAAGATATATCACTGGGATCAATATTAGTAGGAACTACAAATATTAAAATTGACCCAACCTATTATGATTCAGATTTTGATGTGGTGCTGTCGTATGTTCGTGAATATGGTGATAATTATGGATTGGTAGAAAGGGTGGCAATGCCAGTAGATTTGAAAAAAGCCAGTCAATATCAGTTTAATAAAGTTGGTAGATACACTGTTATATTAAGAAATGGAATATGGGCATCTAAGGAGTTTGAATTTGAAATAGCAGATATGAGCGGGGCCGTAGTTCATGTTTATGATGATGGAAACGAAATCAAGCCAAGTGACAAGCTATATAGATTTACGAATGATGATACAGGGTTGGTAGAATATATAAGCAATTACATATATACAAGAGATACACTTGTTGATAATCTTTCTAATCCTTACGAGGGTGGTTTGTCAATTACTCCGTCTGCTAGTGCTAATAGAAAATTAATTGGACAAAATGGAAAGAGTTACCATTCTATTGACTTGCCAAATAATACTATAATATGGTGCTTAGGTGAAGAGGATGTAAATGAAAATGGTGAAACCGTTTATACAAGCAGAATCTACTTCGCTACTACAGCTGTAGTTGTAGATAGTATAAATGATACTAATAGCAGTGTAGGATTACTTGTTGATGATGAAGAAATTGCACCTACTTTAAATAGTATGGTTAATACTGATGCAGAAAGAATTGAAGTACGACTTGATCATGGAACTATTATAGATACAAGAGATGGAATTCCATATAACCAATTCAGGGGTAATATATTCAAAATAGATTGTTATTATAATAACTTGCTTGTTAGAACAATGGATTATGATGATACGTTTGTTATTACAAATTCAAACCCTGGTGTATATGATTTTGTTTTGCGTGATCTTGTGGGTAATGAATATTTCTTTGGTAATGTAACTGACGGTATAAATAAATTTACTATAGTAAACCTTACACAACCTATGGCTTTTATCAATGGGGAAAGTATAATTAATGGAATGACATATAATGACTCTGTTCAACTTAATATTTCAAATTTGGCAGATGAATATTTAATTAAACAATATGGAGAAGAAGAGTTTAATAATTATTTCTATATTTCTAAAATAACTGTATCTCGCGACACAGTAGAAATTTTAAATAAAGAATATGAATCAAAGCATAATCAAAATTCTTTTTCGTATACAGAAAAAGGTAGTTATAAAATTGATGTTGAATATGCAATAGGATTACATAAAGAAGTAAAAGCCACATATACATTCCAAATCGCTTCAAGTGGTGTTCCAATGGAAGACTTTAAATTGCCAATATATGCAGATGTTCAGATTAAAAGTATAAAAAAGAATGGATACGTTGTTACTGATAGCTATGACTTAAGTGCTGGATCTACATTGTCATTTAATGCTAAGGATGGAACCGCTAGGTACTCTATTATTATGGGGACTTCTAATGATATTACGGGCGAAAGAATGCATGAAATAGAATTCAACATAGGCTATAAAACCGTAGTTAGTAATTTAATGTCATTGAATGTGGGTACAGGGGCAGTGGCTAAAGGCACAGTATCTATTGCATTTAAACCTGCATCTATTCATTTTTATCAAGGTGATGTAAAGATCCAATTATTAAGAAATGGATATCTTCATGACGAGGTGTTAATTAACGAAATCTTTATTCAAAATTACACATTTAATCAAAATTTAATTTGGGATGCGACAGAAATTGGGAATTATACTATAATGGCTTTTGACGAGGATGGTGATGTTCTTTATTCTGATACTTGGACTATAGAAGCTGCAGATAATCCAATGACTACTATTGTTGTGGTTGTAATAATTATTATTGTTCTTATAGTATTGTTAATAGCATTTAGACTAAGAAGAAAGATGTCGATTAAATAAAAATATAGTTAATTTTTATTCAATAATAAATTCACAAATTTGATTAAATCTTTCAGTTATGTATTTCTGAGGAATGCTATCTCCTTCCTTATGTAAGACGATTATATTTAATGATCCTCTATCTTTAATGCAGGCACTCGAAAATAGTATACTTTCTAAATCAGTCATTGCACCCGTAGAAATATAACCTGGATTAATATATCCATTCTTTTGCATACAACTGTTATAAACATGAAACATTTTATCAAGACTATCTACAATTAAGAATACATCTTTACCCGAGGATGCTAGCTCCTTTGCTTTGAAAAATGATAGCAGGCATACAGATAATTTCTCGCGATTAGAATAGGTTAGTTTTGTGGTAAACATTTCACAATCATTGCTGGATAAATTAAAATCTGCGGTTGGTCTATCTAGGCAAAATAATATTTTATTGGAACCAAAGGGCAGTGTTTTAATTATAGAAGAAACTTTATCCGGAACCTTTGTGCTGTCTTTTATTTTTACTATTGCGGTATTACCAAATTTTATTTTTGAATTAAATAATATATAATCTCTATTGGCTTTTATAAATAAATTTTCTTTATAATTTATTGGATCAATTTTATTAATTGATAATACAACATATCTATCATAAAGAGAAGAAAATCCAACATTGGCATCTAGTTTATCGCCCGTTGAAAGTTTATGTTCTGTGATGAAATCTTTGGTTATTAAATAAGGCATAAAATCGTCAGTAATAAGAATGCCATTTCCGGTAGGAAGTACATGACAATAACCTGTAAGCCTGGGAGCAGAGAAGACACTAAGTGGACTGCACAAAACATTATCACTGACAGAGTCAAAGTCATCAAATAAAGCCGAAATGGTCGGGTATAAGTAACTCACACTGAAATATAAAATTAATATTCAAATTAGTCAATACAATATAAGTTACCTATCTCGTCTTGTGATGCTACATCAATGAAAATATCTTTGCCTTCTATTATACCTTTCGAAGATAAAAAATGCTTAACAGTGTTATAAGCTAAACTTGGACTGTTATTCTTTTTACTTAAATGCGCCAATATAATTTGTGATACTTTATTTTTATGAAGTTCGGCTATTGCATGCGCACAGTCTATATTAGATAAATGACCCACAGGGCTTAGTATTCTTTTTTTAAGCCAGGTTGGATATTTAGCATAAGCAAGTAAGGAGTTCACATCATGATTGCTTTCAATAACTGCAACTTGGCATGTAGACAAATGAGCAAGAACTTCGGCTGTCATTTTGCCAATGTCTGTTACGATGCCTACTGTGCTGCTAGTGTTTGTAAATGTGTATCCCATACAATATTGACTGTTATGTGATACGGGGAAAAACCCGACCTGTATGTTTCCTATATTTGGGGAGTCTTGGAATTCGGTAAATTTATGTGGGGGCACTTTTATACATTTTTTTAATATACCTGCAACTGAGCTGTGGCAATAAATTTGTGCATTATATTTTGATACAAAATCAGCTACGCCACAAATATGATCGCTGTGCTCATGTGTAATGAATACGGCGGTAATGCTGTGTGGGTCTATGTTTGCTTGATTAAGTCGTTTAGTTATTTGTGACAAGTTAAGCCCAATGTCGATTAGAATGCCATTTTCTTCATCACCAACATAGGTTGCGTTTCCGCTGCTACCGCTACTTAACGTTTGTATTTTTATCATTTATTTAATATACTAAAAAATATGCAAATAGTTAAGAACATTTTAATTTGTATTGCAATTTCATTTGTTTGTCTTTTTGGGCTGATAATGTTCCAAAATTTGTGTGCAGAACTTTTTATTATGTGGGGACTAGAAGATCGTATTACCGTAGACCTTTTTCAAAATGGATTCTGGATAGCTTTTATTCTTATAGGTATTTTGCCACCAATATATGAAGAATTGATTTTCAGATTGGGTGTATGTAAATTACTAAAATGGTCTGGATTGAAAAATCTATATGTTATTATTATCTCGGCTGTGATTTTTATGTTGTATCACGGGTCATGGTCACAAACTGTTTACCAATTAATTATGGGTATATTCTTTGCTTGGATATTTATTAAAACAAATAATATTTTTTGGTCAATGTTAATTCATTTTATAAATAATGCTTTTATCATAACATATACATATATAGCGGGCGTAGGTTCGGATGTGTTTGAACTTACGGGGGTTAATGTTACACTGGCGATAGTACTTGCAATTGTTTCAGTTTACATTGTAAGTTTATTAATTAGAAAAGGGATATCTAATGCAAAAAGAGTTTAGTTTCAGTTTGATATGTATAGCTTATTTGGCTTCTTTATTTTTGCTTGCCATTTTGCATATTATTACGGGTTCGGGCTTAATAGATGATATTCCAATGGAAATACTTGAACCTATTTTTACAATAATTCCGCAGGTTATTGTAATGGTGGTTGTTCCATTCTTTATAATATATTTAGGCAGCAAGAAAAAGGATCCAGGTACCACATCGCTTGGGGTAGTGCGAAATTTTGGTCTTGGTAAAACTTCATTCAAATTTATTTTGCTTGCGGTATTTTTGGGAATTGCTCTTTATATATTAAATATTTTTATTGCGGGATTTTTCTCTAATATATTACATTACTTTGGTTATCAATCTTCATCCAGCGGTAATACATTCCAGGGTATAAGCGGCCTGTTTATTACTTTAATTCTTTCAGCAGTACTTCCAGGCTTCTGTGAGGAGTTCTTACATCGCGGTGCGTTGCTAAATGGATTTATAAAGAAGCTTGGTGTTTATAAAACTATAATAGTTACCAGTTTGTTGTTTGGGCTTATGCATATGAATATTGCGCAATTCTTTTATGCTACAATTTTAGGATGGTTCATTTGTGTCGCGGTACTTGCTTCAAAGTCGCTTTGGACAGGTATAATAATTCATTTTATGAATAACGCGATGTCGGTATATATGGGGTATTCAACCGAACTTAATTTACCTGGAATAGAGATATTAGAATTCTTGATATATAATCCTGTTGTTTGTATGTTGGTAATAATTATACTAGTAATTTCTGTGGGTGAGATTTTAAGGTATATGAGCAGGACTAATTTTGAAAAAAACAAAGACGCCTATGTGATTAGATATATGTCGATTCAATCAAAATTTTCAATAGAAGAATTCGAAAATGTAAAAGCAAACGTAGGTCGTGTTATTAAGTCTATGCCTACATGGAAAGCTATCTTTGCGTACATAGAAACCTATGACAGACCGCAAAAACTAAACGCACTTGAAAAAGCATTATTCACATCTATGTTCGTATTGGGTGGTGTTATTACCGTACTATCATTCTGGTGGGGGACGTTGTAATGGATTTTATGTCACTTGCATTAAAGCAAGCAGAAAAGGCCAAGCGCAAAGGTGAAGTGCCAATTGGTTGTGTGATTGTTCAAAATGATAAAGTAATTTCAAGCGGTTATAATTTAAGAGAGAGTAAAAAAAACGCAGTTTTTCATGCTGAAATTATTGCTATAATGAAGGCTTGTAAAAAATTAAAATCATGGAGATTAGATGATTGCGAAATGTATGTAACGCTGGAGCCTTGTCAAATGTGTATGGGGGCATGTAAGAATGCAAGAATAAAGAAAGTGTATGCAGGCGCAAAATCTACCACAGATTTGAATTGGAGTAGCGAGCTTGAAATAATAGACAACAAAGAATGCAAAAACATTTTGGTGGATTTTTTTAGAAGTAAGCGTTAAAATGTAACTATATGAAAGGCTTTGTCAGCGTAATATCATTCTTGGGATTTCTGCTGTTATTCCTTGCTCTATTATGTGGGCTTGCAGCGGGGCTTTTATTTATATTCCCTGACATGTCCATTATGGGATTAAAAGCTGTAAATCAAAGAGATACCCAAATTGTTTATAAAGATATAGACCTAGCTTCTGCATTTGCAAGTGGTAATTTTATTATTGAAAGTCAAGGTACTGATATAGAGATTGTAATGCAAAAAGAAAGCCAAGCCGGCGAAGGAACCATAGTTGTGAATGAAAGCGCATCTGGAATTTCGTTTAATAGCTTATCCAGAACTTTGGTAGAATGGACAGAAACAGTGGTAGGTAATGAGCGTTATTTCAAATTAAAAATTCTTGAACCCTATGGTATGATTTTCAGACCGTTTAATGAATCTACCAAAGTTTACATAAACTTGGAACATACTACATCCGAATTTAATTTTATATTACAAACTATAGACAGTAATGTAAGGTTTTCATATGGCGATGTTCAAGCCGTGGATACTACAAATTTAAATATAGATACATTAAGGGTTGATAATGCATTAAGTGTAACTTTGCCTGCTTATGATACTTTATCATTAAATAACTTTATTTCTAATGATGATAAAATAAATGTAAATTGTGGAGCTAATGTAAATAAAAATGTTTCAATCACAGGAGATGACGGGGAATATAACTTTGATAAAATTGGTGGAGACGTAACGGTTGCTGGCAATAAAAATGTTTTCTATGCAGAGACGGTTGGGAATGTAAGTTATACAAATCAAAGCGGAAAACTTAGTCTTGTTGAAGCGGATCAGGTGCTTGTAAAAACATCGGGTGCGGGTGTAAGTATTAAAACTGTAAATGATGGTCTTACAATGACAACAGATACGGGAAGTCTTAATGTTACAAATATTGAAGCAGGTGGTCTTATCTTTACGGCCAATGATACAGCTAACGTGCGCGTAGATAAATTGAACGGTAGTGCAGTTGTACGTAATTCTGGTGTAGGGAGTATCAATCTTGGTAATGTTAATGGTTATGTAGATATAATTAGCAAGGAGTCTAGCGGTGGTAGTATAAATGTGTCTATGATAAGTGGTATAAATAACTCAGTTAAAATTTTAGGTTATGATGGGAATATAAATGTTAGTAATATAAGTGGTAATGTCGATATTTCAGTTTATAATCCTGGAACCGCTGGTTCTGCGGGCAGAGCCAACATAAATGCAAGTTTTTCTTTGATTACAGACAGTGCAGACAACAGAATAGTTGCGGGTGGGTATGCTAACTCTCCGTCTGGTGTGGCTAGTGTTGAAGTATCCCTAATTACTGGTTGGAATAATTTTGATCTATTATTATCAGGTGCTACATCAGCATATTATAATTCGACAAAGTTATCTAATAGTAATAATGCAATTCGTGGGGAAGCGGGTGGAACACTGGGCAAACTTTATGTTTTTACCCCAGCTAATTTTAGGCTTATTGGCTAAGTTTTTATTTGACCAGTTATTATATAAACTTTATAATGAAATATACTAGGGTTAGAATACATTGGGGGGATATTTGAACAGAAGATTAATAAGTTTTATTATCTTGGGTTTACTCGCTGTTTTAAGCGTGGTAGGCTTTGTTTTTGCTATTGATGCCTCCAATTCCAGTCAAGATATATTTGCGAATATGGATATAAGCATAGACAAAGAAGATATCACTTTGGATATGGAATTAGAAGAAAATGTTGAGACAGCTAAATTAGAGATAAAAGAAACAACTGCTAGAGTTTCATATTTTACAGTTACCGTAAAAGGCTTGCCCGAAGGTGTAAGCAGTGGAGTGCATGCTAATAGTACTGCTCCTGGCGTGGTCGCGGTGTCTGCGGTTTCGCATGATTCAGAAAATGGTACTTCGGTATTCAAGGTTGAAGCAATGAATGGCGGAGAAGCTAAAATAAACTTAACAACTATAGCGGGCACAAGAAAGCGTGATGTTGACGTTCGTGTAAATTTGGTTGCAAAAGATGTAAGGCTGGTTGAAGATGCTATCTTTGGGATAATTAAAGGTAAAGAACTTAATTTATTAAATCAAGAATCATTAACTAAACTTAAATTCCTTGCACACGAAAAAGACATTTCTCAATCTTATAAACCGACTAGCTATGATATTTCTTTTTCGTTAAAAGAAGCATATACAGATATAAGTATAACAAATAAAGGATTATTAACTGTAGGCAGCAATGCAGAATCAAACAAAGAAATCTTTGTTCTTGCTAAGTTGCCAGCTATGACAAATCCAATTGAAATTCCTGTATATATATTCAATGAAGAAAGCCCAATAAAAATTACAAGCAGTGCCTTTTCTACTGACAATGATGATTTCTTCGATTTAATATTAAACCGTGAAGAAAAAGATAATGCTGAATTTAATTTTGATATGCCAGTATGGAGTGACAGTGGTGCAAATGTAGGAGAGCACTTTGATTTCTCTGTACAGTCATTAAATTCACAAGTTGTCTCTATTGAAGATGCTGGTATCGATGGCCAAAGGGTAATGCGCTCATCTAAAAATCTAGGTGAGGCTTTAATTTTGGTTACTGGTTATCCATCTGCTACTATGACGGTAAACGGAGTTGCTGGTCAAACTGTTTGGTTTGATGGAGTAAATAATTCATCTGTTCAAATAATAAAAGAATTTACAGTTAGGGTTAGAAATGAATTCCGTGATTCAAGTGAAAGTATTGAAGTTGGTCAACTTCAATTTGATAGATCAGAACTAAATGCTTTCTATCATCCTGATACATCTAAAACTAATCCATATCCAGAAGAATTTACTCTAGATACTATTAATAGATTGCAAGTTAATCACA
Organism: uncultured Prevotella sp.; assembly: GCA_964370495.1. GTDB lineage: Bacteria > Bacillota > Clostridia > Christensenellales > UBA1242 > RGIG8050. The sequence goes on along the minus strand of CAYJJH010000010.1, from coordinate 1,840 downwards.
ATAATAATATTGAATTTGAGCTTCTTGTAGAAGATATAAATGGCGCATATACGGGTTTATATACGGCTAACCCAGCTAATCCTGCATTTGATATAAATGATGTACTTAATATAAATGTATATGAAAATAAAGAATGGGTACCAATTTATGAGTTAAATAACCAAGCTCATTATAGAAGCACTTTCTCTGTTTCTATGAAAGATGCTAGACTTGTTGGTGATAATGTCACAATGACTTTAATTGCTAAAAGTGTTTCCAGATTAAGTATAAGTACAGAAGATGAAGATAAGTATGCTAGGGTGGAAATTCCCCTTAAAGCTGTGCGCGCTATTGATAACTTTACAATAAACGGAATAAATGAACTTGATGAAGTATCATTGGTTTATAATAAAAATCTAACTAATAATCCAAACACAATAGAAGTATTTGGGAATAATGCTGGTTGGGCATGGGCGCCAAGTAAAGTGCAAGTTATAACTCCAGATGATTTTCCATTTATTATTGATACTAATGTAGCAAGTGATAATACAAATGTGTCATATACTTTCTCGGTTGATCCGACAAAATTATTAGAATACTATAAAGAATATCCATTTACACTAAGTTATCCAAATGGAGTAACAAAAACGATTAATGTACGCGTTTATCCATATGTTGGTGATATGGATATGAATATTGTAAGTAAAAATGACGGTATATCTTATCAAACAATTATAGATCCTAATAATCCAGAGTATATACGTTCAGTATATGTTAAGATTGGCGGTAAATATGAAATAAATGTTGAAACGCCAGGTGTTTCGGTTGGAGCAAGTACATTTATTACTTATAACGGAGTAACTCTTGATTATTTTGAAGCTAGTCAAGAAGGTATTTTTGAAGTTAGCGTATCATTAAGTGCATATAATATTGATGTATTTGGTGGAGATAGTCCAAAAAATTTAGAATTTAAGGTTTATATAATTGTTGTTAATCCTATACTTAACGCATCATTTTCAGAGACTTCTGTAAGATTGAATGGAATAGGTAAAGAAACAAAAATAAACTTAAATCCTTTATTGGCAGATAACAGTGTAGATAATATTTTTGATAAAGTTTACATAGAGCAAATTAAGTTTGATGGTGCTGTTACGGCTACTTTAGATGCTAATAACCAAGGTTTTATATTAAGAAGCAATTATCTAACACCAGAAGATGAAGAGGCAGTTTTGAAATTTGCAGTGGGCAAAAAGTATATTTTTGATAACATTGATATAAATGGTGACGGGGTAGTAGATAGTGAAGATCATTTTGATATGAAGTATATTGCGGGTCTTGGAACTGCAATTAATATTGAGGTATCAAATGATAAATCAGTAGAAGAAATAATAATTATAACAGCTGAGCCAAGCCTGCCTGGTATTATGGATGCAAAAGAAAATTTATATCTAGTTGCAGGTGGTAGTGAGAATTATTTAAATTTATCAATTGCTCCGTCAGATGCAGGAGGAGAATTAGCATATGGTTTTGCATATTGGAAGGATGGTAAATTTACACTAGACCAAGCATTAAACTTAGACCATATAATTAAAGTTGAACTTCCATATAATGGCAGTCAAGTACGATTAACTACTAAAAATTTTGAAAGTATTAAAGAATATGCATTAGTAATTTATTCAAAAGATAGCTATAGATTAGTTGATAATCAAGTAGTTCCGACTACTTATAATATATTACCACTATTCATTGCAGACCAGGCTACATTAGATGAAGAAAAAGAAAAAGAAGAAAGTGCTGTATATGATGCTAACAGTGGTAAAAGAAATGACATGGGTGGGTTTAATTGGATACTTGAAGGTGA
>CAYJJH010000009.1:27947-36753 GCA_964370495.1 uncultured Prevotella sp. | reverse complement strand
CTATAATTGAGGAACATGTTGCGTTTGATTCAAAATCAATTATAAATAACTATAAATTTCTATATTCTTCAGCAGAGTATCAAACATATGAAGATGCAAAAAGCTCCGCCATGAGTTATATAGGTAGTATGAGTGAAAATGAAAATGATGTAACTGAAATTAAAGAAAAATATAGAGTATTGGATGAATCATATAATATGTTACTAGAATCAAATTCATTAATAGTTGGTGGGATTACTCAGGAAGAGATTGATGCAGTTGTTAATGATGTAGAGAAAATGCAAGGTGAAATTGATACTGGACTTGATGAAAATAATTTTAATAATTCTGATTGGCAGAGATATGAAGATGCCTTATTGAGCTTTGAAAGTAATGTTTCTACACATGGCGTATCCATTAATGAAATAAAAGCTTCTATAACTGAATTGAGGGCGGCTCAGGCAGCATTGTTTGATGAGCCTACAGACCCAGAAGATCCAACTGATCCTAGTGACCCTGGAGATGGAGAAGAACCGGGGGATGAAGGTCCTGTTACTACTAAACCTTCTTCTTTACCTATGGTTTTGGGCTTAATTGGTGCAGTGGTAATTATGGGTGGTGTTGTCGCTTATATAATGTCAGATATGAAAAAAAGAAAGAAGCAGTCTTCAAATGCAAAATTTAATGCAGATTCAGATGAAGAAACATTTATATAATTTAATAAAAAATATGCTTTACAAAATTAATGATATAATGTAACATTATTGATATTGTAAATTTGCCAATGGCACAGGAGGAATGTTTTTTGAGTAAAGATGACGCTATTGAAGTAGAAGGTAAAGTTATTGAAGTAATGCGTAATGCAAAATTCAAGGTAACACTTTCAAACGGCCATGTAATAACGGCTTACTTATCAGGAAAACTTTACAAAAACAACATTAAAGTCTTGGAAGGTGATATGGTTAAATTAGAAATTTCACCATATGACTTGACTAATGGTAGAATTACCTGGCGTAGTAAAGGTGCAATAGACAATGGAGGAATCAAATAATGAAAGTAAGAAGTGGAGTAAAACCAATATGCGACAAATGCAAAGTCATAAAGCGTGACGGCACTGTGCGTGTTATTTGCGAAAATCCTAAGCACAAACAAAGACAACCAAGACCTAAGAAGTCACCAAGGTAATGGAAGTTCTCACATACTCTCGCGGCAATTTGAGTATGTGTTTTTATATATTAAAATAAAGGAGAAAATTAATGGCAAGAATCAGTGGTGTAGATATACCAAAAGAAAAGTGTATAAAATATGCTTTAACATATATCTATGGTATTGGGGAACCTACCGCAGACAAGATTTGTGAAGATTGTAAGGTAGATCCTACAACGAGAACAAAAGATGTTCCCGAAGCAACAATTAATGAAATTAGAAAATATATTGATAAAAACTTACAAACAGAAGGCGATCTTAAAAGAAAGGTATCATTAGATATTAAACGATTAACAGAAATCGGTTGTTATCGTGGTATCAGACATAGAAAAGGTCTTCCTGTTCGTGGTCAATCAACTAAACAAAATGCCCGTACGCGTAAAGGGCCAAAGAAAATGGTTCAAAGAACCAAATAAATAAATAGGAGAATTAAATAAATGGCAGAAGCAAAAGCAAAAGCGCCTATGAAAAAGAAACCACCAGTTAAGAAAAAAAATAAGAAAGCATTATCTGCAAAAGGCAAAGCTTACATAAGAGCATCATTTAATAATACAATTGTAAGTATTACTGACGATAATGGTAATGTAATAAATTGGGCAAGTTCAGGCGCATCAGGTTTTAAGAGTAGTAGAAAATCAACTCCGTTTGCGGCACAAGTTACAGCGGAGAAAGCGGCAGCAGCAGCAAAAGATCTTGGAGTATTGAAAGTAGATGTATTCGTTAAAGGTCCAGGTGCTGGGCGTGAAAATGCTATAAGAGCATTAAATCAAGGCGGGCTTGAAATATTATCAATTACAGATATTTCACCTGTTGCACATAATGGGTGTAGACCACCTAAAAGAAGGAGGAGATAAAAGATGGCAAGATATATTGGACCAGACTGCAGACTTTGCCGTCGTGAAGGATGCAAGTTGTTTTTGAAAGGCGAAAGATGTATGTCAGCTAAATGCGCTATGGAAAAACGACCAGTTGTACCTGGGCAACATGGATTAGCAAGAAAGAAAGAAAAAGAATATGGAATTCAATTACGTGAAAAACAAAAAGTAAAACGCGCTTACGGATTACAAGAACGTCAATTCCGTTCATTGTATGAAAGAGCAGAAAAAGCAAAAGGAAGAACAGGCGATAACATGCTATCATCTCTTGAAAGAAGATTAGACAATGTTGTTTATCGTATGGGAATCGCAGATAGCAGAAGTGAAGCAAGACAATTAGTAAGTCACAGGCACATTACCGTAAATGGTAAAACAATAAATATTCCATCTTATTTAATCGAAAAAGGTGATATAATATCGATTAAAGAAAGCAAAAAGAATTTGGAAATCTTTAAAGTTCTTAAAGATCACAAAATGAGTATGCCAAAATGGTTGGAATTTTCTGGTGCTAAATTAACAGGCAAAATATTAGAATTGCCTACTCGTGAAGATATTGACTTGAATATCCAAGAGAATTTGATTATAGAGTTATATTCTAAATAAAAGTGAAAGGAGAAAATAAAAATGGTTAAAATGGAATTAACAAAACCAAAGGTTACAATTAGCGAGAGCACGGGGGCAAGGAGTGCTAAATTTGTTATTGAACCATTAGAAAGAAGTTACGGAACAACACTCGGAAATATGATTCGTCGAGTTGCTCTTGGGAATTTGCCTGGGACTACTGTTACAGCAATTAGAATAAACGGAGTAAACAACGAATTTTCCACAATCAAAGGTGTAGTAGAAGATGTTACTGATATCGTTCTTAATGTTAAGAGCTTGGTATTAAAGTCATTAACTGATGATATGAGTTATACAACTACAATGCATATTAAGAAAAAAACTGCTGGTGTTATCTATGCAAAAGATATAGAGCATGACAGTTTGATTGAAATTTGCAATCCAGATTTGGTTATAGCTACATTAGATGGCAACATAGATTTCAAAATGGAATTATCTGTTGAAAGAGGTCGTGGTTATGTAATGGCTAAAAACCAAAAAGGTGCAAATGACAGCATTGGTTATATAGCAGTAGATAGTTTGTATAGTCCAGTTGTAAAATGTAATTATTTTGTAGAACCTAGCCGTGTTGGTGGTGATATGAATTATGATAAATTAACAATTGAATTAACAACTAATGGAAGTGTAGAAGCCAAAGAAGTCGTTTCTCTAGCTGCTAAATTAATGCAAGATCATTTAACATTAATGATTGATATGGTTGTTGGAATGGCTAATCACAATACATTTGTAGAAAGCAAAGAACAAACTGTAGAAAAGATTTTTGAAACAAGCATTGAAGATATGGAATTATCTCCAAGAAGTGCTAACTGTTTGAACCGTGCAAACATAAGAACAATAAGAGATTTGACAAGTAAGTCTAAGGAAGATATGTTAAGAGTAAGGAACTTAGGTTCTAAGAGTCTTGACGAAATTATTTCAAAGTTGACAAGTTTGGGATTATCTCTTAGGACAGAAGAGGAGGGGAATTTCTAATGAAACCTAAACAATTGGGGAGAAGCACAACGCAACATATGGCGATACTTAAAAATCAAGTATCTACATTATTTTGGGTTGGCAGAGTGGATACAACACTTGCTCGTGCAAGAGCAACAGGTGCCCTTGCTGAGAAGTATTTAACAATGGCTATCAAAACATACAAAGATACAGTAAGCGTTGAAAAAGAAGTTACTAATTCAAAAGGTGTAAAATCAACAAAAAAAGTATTAGTTGATGGACCAAAAAAATTAGCAGCTAGACGTAAACTTATGGGATTGCTTCATGATTTACAAGAAGTAAAAACAAAAGCTGAAAGTAAAAAAAGTTTTGATAAAAGAACTAAAAATATAAATCACCCAATCATTGAAAAAATATTCAATGAATTAGCACCAAAATATGCTAAGAGAAGTAAAGAACTTGGCATTGGTGGTGGATATACAAGAGTATTGAAAACTGGTGTTAGAAAGGGCGATGATGCGGAAACAGCAATAGTAGAATTTGTTTAAACAACTTCCTCTATTTGAACTTCACCGCAAAGTACATCATTATATGAACATGAAAGACACGGAATAGTTTCCGTGTTTTTTAGTCTTACAACAAAAACACTTGGGAAAGTGTTTTCTATTCTGCCTGAATATCTTGATATTCTTTTTCTGCCTTTGCAAACAGACATATTTATTTCTTTCCCTGCAAGGGATCGTATTTTTTCTTTTATTACATCAATTGATTGAGACTTTTTACGCATACTTTGATTATTGCCAAAATATCTATTTTTATAGGGGGTAATTATGGAAATTAATTATAACAATATGGTAATAAGGGAACAATTAGAAATTGAAAAAACTCAGGTAAAAATTGAACAAAAATATGATATGCCAGAAGGTGCAAAAAAAGTTGTCGGTGTGACATCTCGTGTATATCTAAGAAATAATGAGATAAAAGATAATGATGTTGTTATGACCGGTGATATGGTTGTAAGAATTGTATATATTAATGAATTTGAAAAGTATGATAGTAAAGAAATTGTCGAAGCTTTTGAACGTAAAATTTTTGTAAAAGATATTGATATGTTTATTAATGTTATGTGCGCTATGGACCTTATGGACTGTAAGTGGGGGATTGAAAATAATATAATAAATATCAGCAGTATCGCCTCTGTTAATTTGAAAGGGGTGAGAGAGAATAATATTCAAATTGTATCTGATCTTGATGGGGATGTTGAAGTAAGAAAAAATGAAAACCATATACTTATGTTTGATAGTTTGATTAAGGAAAACTTTGAGATAGAAGAAACAATTGAGTTGGATAAAAATTGCGAAGGAGTTCTTGGAGTAGATCTTAATGCTTGTATAAAAGATGTTATTTGCAACGAAGGCAAAATATCTGTCAAAGGTGTTGTATCTGTAAATATGATGGGCGTTAAGATGAGCGAGGATGGGAGTATGCCTTATAGTACGACGTATGATATAGATTTTAGCAAAAGTATTACTGTGCCTGGAATATTGCCTGATGATGTTGTTGGTGGCGATATTTCTGTTTCTACTTGCGAAATGAAAATAGAAAACAATGGGAAAGGTGCCTCTTTAATTTTATCCATGGGAATGATATTTAACGGTATATCATATATGAATAAAAAATTTAGCATGGTAACGGACGCAATATCTTTTGACAAAGAGTTATCATTTGAAAACATTAATGTTGAATACAGTCAGATGCTGCCACAAGCAAACACAATGGTGGACATAGAAAACAATATAAATGTGCCTTCTAGTATTCCGTACATATCTAAGGTTCTGTCCACGGATGGTGTTAGAGTAGTTGGTCTTAATATTGTTGCGGGTGAAGATAAAATATCTGTAGAGGGTATAATATCAGCAAATGTACTTATAGAGAATGAAGAGCATATGACATATAGTTATTTGGCCGAAGCACCATTTCAATTTAATATGCGTTTAGAAGGTGTCACAAGTGACTACAAAGTGGAAGCTGCAGTATCACCGATGTTGTTCAATGTAAAAGCAAGGCGTGGCGTGGAATTGCTTATAGATGCTAAAATAGCTGTATCCGTGGTTGCAAAGGCAAGAAAGATTATAACAATGATGAATTCTATTACTGTAGGGAAAGATAAAGTTGATGATGGTAGTGCGATTCGAATTTACATCGTAGGCGAAAAAGAAGAATTATGGGACGTAGCAAAAAGAACAAATTTATCAAGTAAAGAGTTAATTAGACAAAATCCAAACCTGGAAAATGGCTGTAATTCTGGCGAAAAAGTAGTGGTATATCGACACGAAAATATAAATATTTAATTGGTAAATACTATAATATATTGACATATTGACGATTTTTTGGTATCATTTTCTAAAATGAATAGGGGAATTATTATATGAATATTTTTATGTCACTATTATTAACCAATGGGTTTATGTCAGCACTTTTTGAAAATGGAGAACCAAGTGCTATGATGTGGGCTTTGTGTATTATTTTAGCTGTAATTGTTTTTACTGCTATAATAATATTAATTTGGAATTTATATGGAAGAGGTCCAAGCAGAAAGGTAACAAAGGTTGTAGAACAGCAGGTAAATTATACTCCTGCCACCAGTGATTATGTAGAATCCCCATTAGAAGTTAAACAAGTTGATTTCCAAAAAAGAGAAGAAGTTAATACGGAAATTCCATTTACAGTATATTCAGATGAAAAAGCCGAAGAAGAAAAGCGAGCGATGCAAGATAAAGAAAAGAAAGAAGAAGAAGCAAAACAAGCTTTAGAATTAAAAAAGCAAAAAGAAGAAGCTGAAAAAGAAAGAATAGAACATATCAAAAGAGAAAAAGAAGAAGCAATTGAAAGAATAAAAAAAGAAAAAGAACAAAGAGAAGAAGAGAGAAGAAGATTAGCGCAAGAAAGAAAAGATAGAATAGAAGCAGAAAGAATGGCTGCAAGAGAAGCAAAACAAAATAAGAAAAATAAAAATGATAAAACGGTAGAATCATTTTTCAGTGATGATGACGGAAACGAAACTGTATTCGATGTATCTAATACAGGGAATAAAAATAAAAATCCTGAATTTGATTTTTGGAATGATACAGAAAAAACTGTAATAACTCCAGTAGTGCCACAGGCAATTGTTAATGAACAAAAACAAGATCCACAAATTCAAAAACTGTTAGCAGATATAGAAGGTCAAAGGCAAGCAGAGCAAGAGAAGTTTGCAAAACTAATGGGCGAACTTGAATCTCAAAAACAAGAAACTGCAAGATTAAAAGATGAATTATTATCTGAAAAGAAAACAGAGACTGCTATTGCACAGGCTAAATCTGAAATGGAACAAATGATAAAAGAAAGCCAAGAAAAAATTAATAAATTAGAAAACAATAAAGAAATAAAAAACGCTGACAATAATATGTTGGAAGAAGTAAAACAAATTCTAGCACAAGAAAGAGATGCTCAAGAGGCAAGATTAAAAAATCAAGAAAACAGTCTGTTGGCCGTGCTTGATGCTATTGAAAGAGAGCGTTTCACGCGTGATGCAAGTGCTAAGACAACCAGAGAAGAAGAAGAAAAGCAAAATGAATTTATAAAAATGCAAAACCAATATGAAACAGCAATAGCAAGAATGCAGGCACAATTTGAAGATGCTATGGCAAAAGCTAATGCAAGAAATACATATGTGGGGCATACAGTAACAGAACAACCGCGTGATTACTTAAATACACAAATAGAAAGAGAGCGTGCAGAAACTTCGGCACTTATTGCTCAAATGCAAAGAGAAGTTGAGAAGCTTAATGCAGAAAGAGAAATAGAAAGAAGAGAATTTGAAATGAAGCAAGAGAAGCTTAATCAAAGTTTAGAAGAATCTTTAAAGATACAAAAATTAGAATTTGAATTAGCTCAAAAACAAGCAGAAATAACTAATGTAGAACAGATTCTTGTAGAATTAGAAAGTCAAAAGAAAGAAGAGAGCAAATTACTTGCTAATATAATGGAAGAGTTGGCAGCAGGAAGAGAAGATTCTAAGCAGGCTAGAATAGACATGGAGAAAATAGCAAAAGAAAGCGAAGACAGAATTAATACATTAGAAAACAAACAACTATCTAAGAGTTTAGATGAAGAAACAGTTGCTCAATTAAAAGAAATTCTTGCAATGGAAAGAGAAGTTCAAGAAAGACGTTTGGCTGAGAATGAAGAAAATCTAAATCTTGTAATTAAAACCATAGAAGAGCAACAAAAATATATGGCGGAAGAACAAGCGCGACAAAATAAATACGAAGAAGAAATGACAGCAATGCAAGCAAAATATGAAGCTGAAATTGCTGAGTTGAATAACAAAACTGTGGTTCCAGAAACACCAACCGAAGATGATGCAAATATAGTTGAATTTGATATGAAGCAAGAAGATATAATGGAAAACCCTAAACTGCTTGCTGAACTTGATAAAATACAAAAAGAAATAGAAAGATTAGAAAAAGCAAGAGAGCAAGAAAAAATTGAATTTGAAAAGCGTACAGATGATCTTAATAAGTTGTTAGAAGATTCAATCAAAATTCAAAAAATAGAAATAGAGTCTGCTGAAAAACAACAAGCATTGTTAGAAGCTGAAATGGCACAAAAAGAACGTGTAATGCTTGAAAATGAAATAGCAGAAAAACAAGTTAAACTACAAGAAGAAATTGCTACAGAAAAGCAAGCTGAGATCAATAAGGTTGAATATATCTTATCTGAAATTACTAAACAAAAAGAAGAAGAACAAAAACTATTTACAAGCATAATGGAAGAGTTGGCAGCAGGAAGAGAAGATTCTAAGCAAGCTAGAATTGAAATGGAAAAAATTGCAAAAGAAAGTGAAGATAGAATTAATAAGTTAGAAAATAAAGAAGTGCCAAAAACATTAGATGAAGAGGCTGTTACTCAGCTTAAAGAAATTATTGCAATGGAAAGAGAAGTTCAAGAAAAACGTTTAGCTGAAAATGAAGAAAATCTTAACATTATAATTAAAACCATAGAAGAACAACAAAGATATATGGCAGAAGAACAAGAACGTCAAAAAAAGTACGAAGAAGATATGGTCGTAATGCAAGAAAAATACGAGGCTGAATTGGCTGAATTAAAGGCAAAGAAAATAACACCAGATCATACTGATAATAATGAAG
>CAYJJH010000009.1:0-27847 GCA_964370495.1 uncultured Prevotella sp. | reverse complement strand
TAATAATGAAGATAATAGTGAAGGTGAATCTAATACTGTTTCAAATATAAAAGAAATCGAGAAAGCTGATGCCGTTGGGGAAGGTGAAGATGACTCGAACGAAGTAGAATTTAATCTTAATGATAAGGAGAATGATGATATGAATAATGCTGAATTATTGGCACAGCTTGAAGAAATGCAAAAAGGAATTGAAAAACTTGAAAAAGAACGTGAAAAAGAGCGTGAAGAATTCGAGCGTAAATCTAACGAACTTAATAAGTTCTTAGAAGATTCTATTAAACTTCAACGTCTTGAAGTAGAGTTAGAAAAAGATAAAGAGATTGCAGAACTTAAAATGCAACAAGCATTAGAGGCTCAACGTCAAGAATTAAAAGCTAATAAAGATCAAGAGATTGCGGTTATTAAAGAAAATATTGAAAATACAATTAAAGAACAAAATTTGATTATTGAACAATTAATGACAGAGAAAGAACAAGTGATTACAGAAAAAGAACAAGAAATAACCACTGTTAAAGAAAATGTTGAAACAGAATTCAATGAAGAACGTAAGTCTATGATGCAAGAATTCAGAGAAGAAATGGAAAAACAACAAGAAAAGTTTAGAGAGTTATTAGCTGAAAAAGAAAAGAAAGAAACAGAAGAACAAGAAGAAATAAGTAAACAAATAGAAGCTGTAACCGAAGAAAACAAAGAAGAAAAAGATGAAAATGAAGAACCTAATAATATACAAGAAGTTCTTGAACAATTACTTGAAGAAAGAAAACATGCAAGAATTGAAACACAAAAGTTACGTGAAGAATTAGAAACACAAAGAATAGAATCTGAAGCAAAACTTGCAAAGCAGTTATCTCAAATGAAAGAAGAGCTTACAGGTGAATTCTCTCAAGAACAAGAATTAAAAGAACAATTTGATTTGCTTGAACAAGAAATAGAAAGCAAAGAAATACAAAGCCAAAAAAACAGTGAAGCGGAAGAAGCTAAGTTAAGAATAGAATATGAAAAAATGAAAAAGCAAATGACAGATGACTTAGTAGCTTTAGAAGAAAAAAATTCAAAATTACAAGCTGATTTAGAAAAAGCTTTATCTGATAAAGTTGGCCAAGAAGTAATAAAAGATGAATACGAAGAAAATGAAAGAAAATTACGTGATAAATATATGCAACTTCGTAATGAATTGTCTAAGGAAGCAAGACAAGTGGCTATGCAGGCTGAAGAAATTGAAGCAGAAAAACAAGCAATAAATGAAAAGAAAAAAGATCTTGATGAAGAAAAATTAAGATTGATTGATGAAGTAGAATTGTTAAAGCAACAAGTCCTTGCTGTATCTGAAAATCAAGCTATAGTAGAAGGTGCAGAAGTTTCTGAAGAATCTATGAATGCTATGCGTGAAAAATTAGAGGCAGAATATAAAAACAAAGAAAAAGAAATGATTGAAAAAATAGAAAAAGACAAATTAGCATTAATAGAAAGAGAACAAGAATTAGCTAGGAAAGAAGTTGAAATCGAAGAAGAGAAGAATAACATTAAAGAACAATCTCAGGCAGTGTCTACTATGGTTAGAAACCGAGATTATAGCCCTAGCGAAAGAAAAAAGATTTTGGCTGATTATGCTGAAAAAATGGAAGATCTTGAAGACAGACTTAAACAAAACGAAAAGGCATTACGTGAAAATAATCGTGAATTTGTACCTCTAAGAAGAATTAAAAATACTCTTGAAAGAGATATGAGACTGCTTAGAAAACGTGAAGCGATTGTAGCAAAACAAGAAGTTTTAGTTTATGGGGTAAACAATATTTCTACAGTTGATCCAGAACGTATTAAAAAACTTGAAGTAGATATTAAGCATCTTTCTGGCTTACAACAAAGTGTTGCAAATTGCCAAATGATACTTGATAAAAACAAAGATAGGTATCCAACACTAGAAAATCTAGACAGAATTTTAAGAGAGCAAAACGATCAGATTTCAGCTGATATTGAAGAAGCAAAAAATGCTATGGCAATGTTCTCTGAGGATAATGCGTAGTCTGGGTATTGATTATGGACGTCGTAGGATTGGACTGGCTTTGTCTGATCCTACTATGTTTATATCTTCTCCATTAGACATAATAGAAAATAAAGGCATAAAGAAAACGGTAGCACGGATCATGGACATTGTTGTAAAAAATGATGTTGGACTGATCGTTATGGGGCTGCCTTTTTCTGTTGATGGAAGCGAAAACGAAATGTGTAGAGAAGTAAGAACCTTTGCAGAAGCTTTACAAAATAATGGATTACCAATTGAATTTATTGATGAAAGATATACATCTTTTGAAGCTGAGCAGCTTATTGGAGACAATAGGCGCAAAGATTTGATTGACAAAGTGGCTGCTTCAATTATACTACAAATGTATTTAGACAAAAGGAGAAATATAAAATGAAAGCAAAAATAACAGATTCATGTGTATGTTGTGGGACCTGTGCGGGAATATGTCCAGTAGGGGCAATTGATTTATCCGATGCAGGTGATAAATACAACGCTGACACAGAAAAATGCGTTGGCTGTGGTGCTTGTGTAAGCAACTGTCCAGTTGAAGCAATTATGGAAATTGAGGGGGAATAATATGGAATACGAAAGTTTGCTGGGTAAATTATTAGATGATGATAACGATGATATAATTGAACTTTCACCAGATGGCGAAAACATTGTAAAGTTTGAACAAATTGGTGTAGTAATAGAAGATGAGCAGGCTTATGCTATAATGCATCCAATGGAATTAAAAGATGATCAAGTTGTAGTATTTAGATTGGATGAGTATGACGAAGAAAACATAGATCTTGTTGAAGATGAAGAATTAGCAAACAGGATTTTACAAATTTATCAAGAAGGAAATGGTAAAAAATAAAATGAGCAATGTTATATGGCATTCGCTTGACGCAAAAAGAGTTACAAGCGAAGAATTTATTGCTGTTATAGAAATAGCTAAAAACAGCAAAAAGAAATATGAATTAGATAAAGAGACAGGAATGATTATCCTAGATAGAGTATTGCGTACAGCTACGCATTATCCATGTTCTTATGGGTTTATTCCGTTGACATTGTCTGAAGATGGCGATCCACTTGATGTTATGGTAATATGTTCCGAAACATTAGATCCTAACACATTGGTTAAATGCAGGCCAGTAGGGCTTATCGAAATGATAGATAAGGGCGAAAGAGACGAAAAGATTATTGCGGTTGCTGTTGATGATCCATATGTAAATATGTATAAAGATATTCAAGATGTGCCAGCTGTAATGATAGAAGAAATCGAGCATTTCTTAAAGGTATATAAAAACACTACTGATAAGGTAGAAGTTTATAAACCAAAAGCAAAGGGTGAGGCCGTAAAAATTATAAAAGAGGCGATTGACACCTATAAAAATAAAATGCTATAATATAGAACGAAATTTTCACTTTGATTAATAGTATTTACTTGTTGCGGGAAAACCGTTTAGCAAATGCAATGACGAATCAAAGGCAGACAAACAAGGAGGTAAAAAATGTCAGTAATTTCAATGAAACAATTATTAGAGTCGGGGGTTCATTTTGGTCACCAAGTGAGCAAATGGAATCCAAAAATGAAGAAGTATATTTTCACTTCAAGGAACAATGTTCACATTTTGAATTTGGAGCAAACAACGGTTTTGATTGACCGTGCTTATGAATTCTTACGTGATATGGTTGCAAAGGGTAAAAAGGTACTTTTCGTAGGAACAAAAAAACAAGCAGAGGAAGCTATCAAAATCGAAGCAGAACGTTGTGGTTCATTTTATGTAAATAGCCGTTTCCTTGGTGGAACGCTTACAAATTTCAACACAATTAGAAGTCGTGTTGATCGTATGAATAAACTTCACAATATGGAAAAAATGGGTGAGTTTGCTTACATACCAAAAAAAGAAGTTTCTAAGCTTATGGATGAAAGAGATAAGCTTGAAAAGAATTTGCGTGGTATTGCTGAAATGACTAGCTTGCCAGGTGTATTAGTTATAGTAGATTCAAAGAAAGAACATATTGCTATTGGTGAAGCAAGAAAGTTAGGTATCCCAGTTATAGGTATTATTGATACAAACTGTGATCCAGATGATGTTGATGTAATTATTCCAGCTAATGATGATGCTACAAGAAGTGTTGGATTAATTTTAACAGCACTTGCAGATGCAGTTATAGAAGCAAGAGAAGGTGTAGAACTTAGATCTACTGTAGGCGAAAAAGAAACTGTTTCAATGGCTGCTGCTATTAAATCAAAAGCTGTTTTGGAACAAACAGAATCAAAAGATAAAGAAGAAAAATAAAAATAATATTATAAATTAAGGGGTAAATTATGAACGATATAATGAAATTAAAAGAAGCAACAGGTGCAGGCGTACTTGATTGTAAAAAAGCTTTAGAAGAAACAAAAGGTAATTATGAAAAAGCAATGGCTTTCCTAAGAGAAAAAGGGCAAGCAAAAGCATTGAAGAAAGGCCAAAGCGGTAGAATTGCTGCAGAAGGACTTGTGGGCTCATATATTCACTTAGGTGGAAAAATTGGTGTTTTGGTTGAAGTTAATTGTGAAACTGATTTTGCTCAAAAAAGTGATAAGTTTACAGACCTTGTAAAAGATATAGCTATGCATATTGCTGCTGCTAATCCAACATATGTAAACTCTACCGAAGTTCCAAAAGAAATATTAGAAAAAGAAAAAGAAATATTAAAGAAACAAGCACTTAAAGAAGGTAAACCAGCTTCTATTATTGATAAAATGGTAGAAGGTAGAATTAAAAAGTATTACCAAGATTATTGTTTAATGGATCAATCTTTTATAAAAGATCCATCTAAAACAATTTCTGACGTTGTTATTGAAACTATTGGATTTGTGGGTGAAAAAATAACAGTACGTAGATTTGTTCGTTTCGAAATGGGTGAAGGAATAGAAAAGGCCGAAGTTGATTTCGCTGAAGAAGTATCAAAGACAATGGAATCGAAATAATAATTAAAATATAGGGGGATAAAAATATGGATTATCTTAATGAGAAAATAAACACTGCGTTTGGATCGTTTGAAGAAAAATTAAACAAGAGGTTTGAGTTTTTAACAAATGAATTTATATCATTGCGTGCTGGTCGTGTAGATGTTCGTATCGTAGAAAAAGTAACCGTAGATTATTTTGGAACCCCTACATTAATTAAAAATTTGGCTAATATATCTTGTTCAGATGCAAGAACTGTGGTTATAAACCCATGGGATGCATCTGTACTTTCTGCCATGGTAAAATCTTTGGGTGCAGCTAATCTTGGTGCATCTCCGGTAGATGATGGGCGAATTATTCGTTTGATATTCCCACAACTTACAGAAGAAACAAGAAAAGAATTAGTTAAAAAAGTAAAAAAGATTGCAGAAGAAGTTAAAGTTAGTATGCGAAACGATAGACGTGATGCTATTGATCAAATTAAAAAAATAAATACTGAAGAAAAAATAAGCGAAGATGATGTAAAACAAAGTGAAAATGATATACAAAAAATGCTTAATGATTACATAGGTAACGTTGATAATGTTGTAGAACAAAAAGTTAAAGATATAATGACAATATAATTTTTTAGGCAATATATATTAATATGAATATTAAGCACATCGCTTTTATAGCAGATGGAAATAGGCGTTGGGCTAAGCGTAAATTTTTGCCGCGAACATTAGGTCATAAAAAAGGCTTTGAAAATATGATCGATGTGGCAGACTATTGTTTTAGCGCAGGGATTCCTGTTGTTAGCTTTTTTGCTTTTTCAACAGAAAATTGGAATCGCGAAAAAGAAGAAATAGAAGATATATTTGATTTAATACGTAAAAATATTGAAAAGCAAACAAAACATTTTATTAAAGAAAAAATACGTGTAGTGTTTTGGGGCGATTTAACAAGGTTTCCCGATGATTTTCAAAAAGCTGCAATTAAATGTAGCGAGGAGACAAAAGTCTTTCAGAGCAAGACCTTGGCTTTATGCGTGAATTATGGAGGCAAGCTTGATATTATACAGGCTGTAAATAATATATCAGGTGAGATAAATGAGGAAAGTATAACTAGGTGTCTTTATAGTTATGATGTTCCAGATCCAGATATTGTGGTTAGAACAAGTGGTGAAAAACGAATAAGTAATTTTTTATTATGGCAAATGGCATACAGTGAATTATTTTTCATTGATACACTTTGGCCAGATGTTAATCATAAAACAATAGATATGATTTTACATTCATATAATAAAAGAAATAGACGAAATGGTAAATAGATGATATTATATCTAATATGAAAAATTCAACACTTAGAGGTTTAAGTAGTATTGCGATTTTGTCGGTATTTGCTTTATTCTTTGTTTTAAGAACCTTTGCTGGGTCATTTGGTATATATGCTTTTGATGCATTATTTTTATTTTTTATTGCTTTTGCAACCTATGAGGTGGTAAATGTCAAAAATACTAATAATCGTGGTGCAAATGAATTAGTCGCTTGTGTGGTTTTTGGTTTATTGTATTTATTCTATATTTTAATTACTGAAGTTTCAGAAGCTATTTTACCATGGTGGGTAACATTAATTTTCTTTATTGTTATTGTTGGAGCATTTGCATTATTTATTTGGTTCTCTAACTTATCTGATCAAGCTCTTATGAAGAGATCTAAAATAGAAAAAAAAGATTTTAATAAAGAAGCACTTGGCGGTGTAGTTGATTATTTCAATATGCTTTTATATCCAGGTATAGTTTTAAGTTGTTTAATTTTAATAAACCATATGGTAGTAAATAATTTGGGTTTATATGGTTTAATGATGGTATTTGCAATTTCTTGTTTTACTGATGTTATGAGCTATGTTGTTGGTGTTACTATTGGTAAAGGAACCGCTAAAATGGCACCTAAACTTAGTCCAAAGAAAACTTGGGTTGGATTTATTGGTGGCTTGTTTGGTGGGATACTTGGATCTCTTGTTTGTTTGTGGATAATGTCAGGTAATACAGCATTATCTGCCATTTTAGTAGATAAATGGAATGGTGTTATTTGGGTACAAATGATCTTTATAGTAATTGGTATTATTGGCGCATTGCTTACAATTGCGGGGGATTTATTCGCAAGTTATATTAAAAGAAAAAACAATGTAAAAGACTTTGGATCAATTATACCTGGGCATGGTGGAATTATGGATAGATTAGACGGTATTATATTTAACGCCCCATTCATATTGTTGATTATGGGGATAATATAAAATATGGATTTTTTGATTGGTGTTGGTTCAACAATTGGATTTTTAATACTGGCAATTTTTTTATTAATGGTAATGATTACTATTCATGAACTGGGTCATTATTTAGCAGGTAAAATTTTTGGATTTAAAATTTATGAATTTTCAATTGGTATGGGAAAACCACTATATCAAAGAAAAAATAAAAAGACAGATGAAGTATTCTCTATAAGAATGATTCCCGTTGGTGGATACTGTGCTTTTGGTGAAGATGATGCAACTAAACCTGATTCTGATCCTAATTCATTTAATAATAAAGCGCCATGGAAAAGATTAATTGTTTTATTTTCTGGTGCATTTTTTAATTTTGTTTCGGCAATAATATTTGCAGTAGTACTATTATCTCTTGCTGGTTATGGCAGAGTCGGTATGGTAGGAAGCCAGTTCCAAGATAGAGATTTTCCGGATGATCCAGAGGCTAGAATAACATTGACGCAAATATTAAATAACGAAAATAATACAAATGGATTTGTATTTACAGATGAAATGTATATAAAATCTATTAAGGGTGAAGGCATGACAGTGCTTTCAATTACGGGCAGTGCTGGGGCTATTTTAAGCGATACTAAGGAAGGTGATAACGTTGAGTTGGTAGTAATCAATCAAGATGGTACAAACGAGAGCATAGTAACCATAACAGGGATAACAGAAAGGCAATGGGGGGCTTTATCCAATATGGGCTATGCTGTGCCGCCTAATGACGATGTATATCATAATTTTGGTGGTGCTTTGCTTCAAGCAGTGCCGTTTACATTTGAAATTGCAGGCTTGATTTTCGAAATACTTTTTGATTTATTTACTGGGCAGCTTGGCATGGATAGCATAGGCGGAACAGTTGCAACGGTATCTGTTATGGGCGATGCAATAGGGCAAGCTTTATCTGGTGGCTTTATAAATGCAATGGTGCAAATAATGTTCCTGCTTACTTTAATAAGTATAAATTTAGCTGTGTTCAATTGGTTACCTATTCCTTCACTTGATGGAGCCAGAATGGTTTTTGTTATTATTGAATGGATACGCGGAAAACCAATAGATAGGAATTTAGAATCTAAGATTCATATGATAGGTATCCTTTGTCTATTTGCATTTGTTATATTTGCAGATGTATTTTGGATTTTTAATAGCCTTGGAATGGCAATGCTACTGTAAAAAGAGAGTACATAAGATATGAAAAAAATAGAAGAGTATTTGTATTTTAACGAAGATGAAGACTATGCATTTATAAAGTTTTCATCTGCTACATACGACAAGAATAAATTAAAATTAACATTAAATTATATTTATATGGAAGAAGTAGAGTCAAAATTGCCACGATTAAAAAATAGATTAGAAGAATTATTTCGTGAGCGTATTGGTCTGCCATTAAATTATGAATTTGTATATAGCAAAGTTTATATGGATAAATTAACATTGCATTTGAAAATATTAGAATTTCTGAAAGAGCGGTTTTCGGGACTTACAAGTAAATTAAAAGAAGAAAATATAGTGCTTGAATTAAAAGGTAATAAGTGGGTTATAAATTTATTTTTAGAGCCTAGTCTTGCAACTTTTTTGCAAAACAGTAAACATTGGCCTAAGTTCAAACAATCCTTAACAGATATTAGTTTTTATGAATTTGTATTTTATATAAATAAGTTAAATTAAATTTGAGTTTTAATATTTGCAATTGCATTTTTTTCAAGTCTTGAAACTTGTGCCTGGCTTATGCCGATTTCTTCACTGACTTCTATTTGGGTTTTTCCATCAAAGTATCGCATTAATAAAATATCTCGTTCCTTTTTGTTTAACCTTGCAATGGCTTCCTTCATTAATGTATCTTCGATCCAATCGTCGCTGTTTTTACTGTCTGATGGCAATTGTTCCATAAGTGTAATACTGTCTGCACTTTGATCTGTAATTGGCTCGTCAAGTGATGAAACATGCCCAGTAGCAGCAAGTGCGAAAAAGATTTTAGATATAGGCATATCTAAATGGTTAGCTACCTCTTCAATAGTTACTTCTCGGGATAATTCTTTAGAAAGTTGTTCGCTGGCTTGTAGGGCTTTATATGCCGTATCACGTATACTTCTTGATACATGGATGCCGCTTTCATCACGAAGAAATCGTCTTATCTCGCCTATTATCATGGGGACAGCATAGGTAGAAAATTGAACATTGAAACTTGAGTTAAAATTATCAATAGACTTTATTAAGCCTATACAACCGACTTGGAAAATATCATCATAATTATCACGAGCATGAATGTATTTTTGTATAACAGATAATACAAGACGCATATTTGCAAATATGAAATCATTTCGCGCATTCTCATCATTGGTTTCTCTTATATTTTTAAGCATTGCAAGAGTTTGTGCATTAGTATATTTTGGTAAGGTTTGTGTGTTTATTCCTACTATGTCAACTTTTTTCATTATATACTGAAATATTGACAATTTGTAACATATATATATAAGTAAAATGGGAGCAGAATTATCTTTTTGTGAACTTAGAACCAAGATGGTCATAAATGTTATTGATGGCAAAGCTCTTGGCCGCGTGGTAGATATAGTATTTTCTTATCAATCTTCACGTGTGTTAGGGTTTGTTGTGCCTGGTGATAAGTGTTTTAGATTATGGGGAAAGAAAGGGGACTTATTTATCCCATATAACAAGATAATTAGAATTGGTATTGATGTAGTATTAGTAGAGCTTGCACCTTTATCAGGTGTAAGCGAGCCCCAATGTAATACGGCGTCAACATCATGTTGTTCGCCGTATCTGAATTTACCATGTAGTTAAAATTATTTTTTTCTAAATCTAGTTTGTTTGGATTTGAATGCTTCTATGTCGCCTGTTGGCTCTGGGCTGTCTATTACTAATTTTCCGTCCGATGGATTACGACGATAAAGTTTGCTGTATCCACATTTAACAGCATCTGCCATTATTCCCATGCCATTGCTCATATCTATACCGTGGTTAATACAGGTAGCCATAGCGATTACAAGGGATGGACCATCATGTGCGGTTGCTTCCTTGAATACTTTTAATGTGTGTTCCATATTTGCACCCATAGCTATTTCGGCTACATAAGCATTAGGGTATTGCATAATCATACCACCCAAATCTTTTTTGAATGTTTCTTTTCCTTTAGCAGCAAATTTTGCAACGGCGCCTTTTGGTGTAGCTTTGCTTGCTTGTCCGCCTGTATTGGAATAAACCTCTGTATTAAGAACAAGTATATTAATATTTTCATTACTTGAAAGTACATGGTCAAGTCCGCCAAAACCAATATCATATGCCCAGCCATCGCCGCCAATTATCCAAACGACTTTATCGGTTTCGCCTTTTACATTAAGTGCTTTTTTAAGACCAAATCCAAATTCTGCATTATCTTCGAATAAACTGTTTGCCCATGCTGGACCTTGACCCTTGTTGTTTTTTGCATAAGGGCAACTTGGGGAACTGCCTCCGTAAATTGAAGAACAGCCCGTAGCATTGGCTATAACCATTTTATCGCCATATAATTGTGTTAGCAGTTTAATATATGGTGTCTCGCCACATCCAGCACATGCTCCAGAAAATTCAAACAGTGGACGATTGAATTGTGATGTTTTTACATTAGTAGGCTCCATTTTTATTTCAGGTAATGTTAATGAAAATTCGTAATTTTTCTTTTCATCTACTTTATCAAAATCTTGCATTACAAGAGCTTTGTTTTTTGATGGGCATATATTAGCACAAGCGCCACAGCCTGTACAATCTTCTGGGGAAACTTGTATTCTATATTTATGTCCGTTGTATTCTTTAAGTCCTATACACGGAATTGTTTTGAAATCTTCAGGTGTTTTTTTGTCTGTAAGGACAGGGCGTATAGTTGCATGTGGGCATACAAATGAGCAACGATTACATTGAATACAATTTTCTGGAATCCATTGTGGCAATCTGGTGGCAATATTTCTTTTTTCCAATTTAGTTGTCGCGGTTTGAGTGCTTCCATTTAGACTGAATGCTGAAACAGGAAGCATATCACCTTCAAGGGCGTTTATACTTTCTAGTACGGTTTTTTTCTTTGGTGCTTTTTCTTTTTTTATTGTTAATGATGAAACGTCAATTTTTTCAAGTGCAGCTTCTGCATTGTCAACAGCAGAGTTGTTCATTTCAACTACTGCTTGACCCTTTTTCTCGTATGATTTTTTTATTGCTTTTTTAAGTAAGTTTTTAATTTCTGTATAATCAATTATATTTGTAAGTTTAAAGAATGCAGATTGCATTATAGTATTTATTCTTCCGCCAAGACCAAGTTCGGCTGCCATTTTATAAGCATTTATAATATAGAAATTTATCTTCTTGTCTTTTAATGTTTGCTTAACGTTATTTGGTAATATGTCATTAATTTGATCTTTCGAGTAGGTAGTATTAAGCAGGAAAGTTCCACCTTCTGTTATACCATTAAGCATATCAAATTTTGTTAAGAAGGTTTGATTATGGCAAGCTACGAAAGAAGGGTAAGTTACAAGGTATGTTGAATGAATTGGTTCTTTGCCAAAACGTAAATGTGATATAGTTGTACCGCCGCTTTTTTTGCTATCGTAAACAAAATATGCTTGGCTGTAAAGTTCGGTATTGTCGCCAATTATAGAGCAGCTGTTTTTGTTTGCTCCGACCGTTCCATCGCTGCCAAGACCATAGAATTTACAACCGCCATCATTGTGTAAGTCTGGACGAGATTTAACAATTAATGAGGTGTGTGTCACATCATCATTAATACCAACGGTGAAGTGATCCTTTGGTGATTTGGCTTCTGCATTTTCGTAAATACTTGCTATCATATCTGGTGTAAATTCTTTGCTTGAAAGCCCGTATCTGCCAGCCAGGATTGTTTTATCTTTTATTATAGAATTTATGTCAAGATATAGTGGATCGCCCGTAGCGCCGTTTTCTTTGGTTCTATCAAGTACTGTTATTGTTTTAACTGTCTTTGGCATGGCTGACATAAAGTGTTTAACAGAGAAAGGTCGGAATAATCTAACCTTAATCAAACCATACTTACCATTAAGTTTTGGAAGTGTTTCTTCAATGGCTTCACAACCAGACCCCATTGCAATAATAATATGTTCTGCATCGGGTGCCCCCACGTAATCAAATAATTTATATTTTCGTCCTGTTTCCTTTGCAAACTTGTCCATATATTTTTGAACTATATCTGGTATAGCATCTATAATTTTATTTGCGGCTTCTCTGTGTTGAAAAAATATATCAGGATTTTCTGCTGTTCCGTATGCCATAGGTTTATCAGGGTTCATTGCTTTGCTACGGAAAAATTCAAGTGCTTTTTTGTTTAATAATTTTTTTGCGATCTCTTCACTGGGTACTGAAATTTTATTAAATTCGTGACTTGTTCTGAATCCATCGAAGAAGTGCATAAATGGATAACCTGCTTCAATAGCGGTAAGATGTGAAAGCATAGACATATCAGCAGTTTCTTGAACAGAGTTTGATGCAAGCATTGCAATACCTGTAGCACGACAAGAATATATGTCACTGTGATCACCAAAAATTGATAGGGCGTGTGTTGCAATTGTTCTTGCTGATACATGAAGAACAGAAGGCAAAAGTTCTCCTACCATTTTATATATGTTTGGTATCATAAGTAGCAAACCTTGACTGGCTGTAAATGTAGTACCAAGAGCGCCACCAAGCATTAATCCGTGTAGCGTTCCTGCTGCTCCTGCTTCACTTTGCATTTCAATAATTTCAGGAACTTTACCAAAAATATTCTTTTCGCCTTTGGATGCCCATTGGTCGCAATATTCTGCCATATCTGAACTTGGTGTTATGGGATAGATTGGTGCTGCTTCTGTTAAATAGTATGCTGATTTAGCTGCTGCTTCATTTCCGGAAATTGTTTTTTTATGTGTATTATCCATTTTTCATATATAACATAATTATGGTACAATAAGCAAATAATATAAGGAGAGTACAATGAAAAATGTATTAACAAAGATAGGGATATTACTTGTTATTGTTATAATGCCATTTATGCTTGTGGCATGTAGTGGGGGGAATAATACTCCGTCCGATTCTACATTTAATGCTATCAATCATTCAATGCGCAGTATGATGGTAATAGAATCTGATAATGGTAATGGAACAATGGGCAGTTCGGGTAGTGGCGTAATTTATAAAATAAATGGCAATGAAGTATATATTATTACAAATTGGCATGTGATCGCACTTACCGAAAACAGTGCTACACCAGCTACAAGAATCTTTGTGTCTCCAAGTGGTGTAAAAGAATGGGTTAATGGATCATATCAAACAATCAGTGAGTGGCTAGTAAATGCCGAGGTTGTAGGTGGCTCAGTTGATTATGATATCTGTATATTGAAAGCAACATTGCCAGCAAATTATATAGAGCGTTTTTCGTTAAGAGCTGTTGATGTAGCTTTATTTAATGATGCAATTGTTGGGGATGAAGTATTTGCAATAGGTAATGCAGTTGGTCAAGGTATGTCAGTTAGTGATGGCATAGTTAGTGTGGCCAGTGAAGAAATTTCAGGTGATGATATTGATAGTGCAAATTCCATTATTCGCAGAGTAATGAGAACGACAGCCGCTGTACAATCTGGTAATTCTGGTGGTGGTCTTTTTAATAGCAATGGTGAATTAGTAGCCATTGTTCAAAGCAAGATGATGTATTATGGATCAGAGCCTGATCAAAATCCTGCAGATAACTTGGCTTATGCTGTGCCAATTGAAATATCTGTAAGAGTGGCAGAGCAAATGGTTCAAAGAGATATGGCGGGTGAAGCCATTGATATAAGCTTGAATGGTGGGCTTGTAATTAAAACAGTTGGAATCACACTTAGCGATAGAAATGAAGAAATGTCAGTAGATAAAAATGGAGAAAATATTTATATAGAAGAAGTCTATGTAACAGAGGTAGATGCATCTGCTAGAATTGGATTAATGCAAGATGATATTATTCTTTCCGTAGAGTGTGGTAATCAAAAATTAACCGTAACCCACTTGCATCAAATAAGAGAGTTTTTAATTAGTCATTATAATCAAAGTGCATTAACAATTGAAGTATTAAGAGCAGGTGTAATTACATCGGTAACTGGGAATTTTATAGACTAAGTAGCAAGCAAAAAAATTTTACATATATAATAGCAATGCGCAATGTCATTATTATTTATGGTGGAAGAAGTCCAGAGCATGATGTGTCAATTTTAACAGGTTTACATTTGGCAAAAAATATAACGGATGATTTTAATTTTACATTAGTGTATATTACAAAAGAAAACAAGTTTGTATACGGAAGCAAAAAAATTGATGATTATATATCGGGTAAGGCAAGCCGAAATAAAGAATACAAATTTAACAAAAAAATAGATTGTATAATAAATTGCTGTCATGGTGGTATAGGCGAAAGCGGCGAACTTTCAGCTTTTATGAAGATTAAAAATATACCCATTACGGGTTGTGATTTTGTAGCTGCTTGGAAGCAGCAAAGCAAAAGTGAAACGCGTCGTATATTGACGCAAGCTGGCTTTTTACAACCTAGGTATCAAAAACTAACAAAGTCTAATATGAATAAAATTAATATTTCATTACCTGTGATTGTGAAGCCTGATATGCTGGGCAGTTCAATTGGTATTTCAATAGCAAGAAGCAAGCAGGAATTAATAGATGCTATTGATCTAGCGTTTAGTATGTGTGATGAAGTTATTGTGGAAGAATTTTTTGAGAATATTAAGGAAGTCAATATTGCGGTTATGAGAAGTAATGGTAAAGTTATCACTTCGGCAATGGAAGTTGTAGGCAATGAAAACTTTTTTTCATTTGATGAAAAGTATCTTAACAGTAGCAGTGGCTTTATTAAAAAAAGCGGAAAAAATCCGGATGAAGATTTTTTAGATGAAATAGCAAATCAAGTCAAAGAGATTGCAGTGCGGGCCTATGAAACTTTTGGATCAAGCGGAGTAGTTAGGACGGATTTTATAATTCAAGACAAAAAAGTTATATTAAATGAAAATAATACTATACCAGGTTTTATGGGGTATCATTTATGGCTTAAAGCAAATATTCCATACGGTATAGTAATAAATGATATGGTGGAAGAGGCAATAGACAAACACACCAAAGATGATAAAATTTATCACTTTAATAGTGATATCTTGACGAAAAATAAGCAATTAGTTCTTGAAATTTAATACTTTATTATGCTATAATTTAACTATATGAATAAATATGACAGTTCTACACTTCTATCGCGTACGCCATCATCTTTTATGGCTAATCCATTTTTAGATGGAAGTATTTTAGGTAATGGGAAAATTGGTGTTGCTATAACAGGTGCAATATCTAATGAACAAATTTTGATAAATCATGGAGCATTAAAACACAATGGTAAAAATGGCGTTTTACAAGATGTAAGTGATGATTTTAGAATTGTTAGAAAAAATTTTACAGATGGTAAAATCGTAGATGCCGAGAAAGTATTGGAAAAAGCATTAGCAAAAAAGAACTGTAAATTAATTGCAGGGCAACCAATGCCTATGGCTAAAATAAAATTAGATTTCCAAAATTTTGGTGTAATTACAAATTACGAGCGTGTAACCGATTTAAGAAATGGCGAATTGGCGGTAAGCTTTTTGGCAGATGGAAAAGAAGAAACATTAAGACGAACAAGTATTTCTCGTGCTACGGATATAATTGCATATAATGTAACAAAAACAAATGGTAAGATAAATGTATCGATATCTGTTGAAGCAATGAATCCAAATAATAGATTTAATTCTGTTAAATGTGAAAACGGATATTTTTACTTCAGCAGTACAACAGAAAACGGTAAAGACTATGGAATGGTTATTCGTGTAATATCTGCTGGTGGTGTGGTATCAATAAATGATAATGTTGTTATGATAAAAGATGCAAATGAACTTTCATTATTTTGTAAGCCATTTGCTAATGCTGATGCTTCAATAGAATTAAGCAAAATAAAAATGGAATTATCCTTAATAAAAGAAACCTATAATAAAATTGCTTCTAAAAACTTTGCCTATTTCAAAAAAGCATTTGAAGATACAGAATTTCAACTTAATACTGAGAAAACAGAAAAGGATATGAAAGAGCTTATCGAGAAGACGCATAACAATAAATTAACAGCAGACTTGCTTGAAAGATTTTGGAACTTCTCGAAATATATTTCAATTTGTTTAAGTGGCAGTGAGTTAACACCAGCCGGACTTTGGTGTGCGGATAATAATTGTAATAATGGTGTGATTGCTTTTGATGGCGTTGCTCAATTACTTTATTCTGGTATGAATAAAACAGTAAACCCATCTGCTATAATTGATTTATTAAACTATCTAATGGGCTTTGAATCTGACTTGAAAAAAAATGCAGCTAGAGTATATGGTATGAAAGGATATTTTGTGCCAAGAGTCTTGGCTATGGATTCAGCAACTTTTGGTGCAGTAGATTCAGGCACATTGCATTTCATAGCATCTTCGGCTTTGGTTGCTAATTTATTTTATGATTATTATTTAACCACAGGGGATGAAAGAACATTACGAAGTAAAATATTCCCATTTATGAAAGATGTATTTGATTTTTATTCTGACTTCTTGAAGCTTGATTCTTCGGGTAAATATGTAACAATCCCAAGTTACAGTCCAAATTCAACACCTGGTAATCTTGTGGTGGGTCGTCCTTTGTCAAATTTTGCATTATCTTCTTCATCTACAATTGACTTCTTGGCTATTAAAACTTTATTACTTAACTTAATAGATTCTGCAACAGTATTAAAAAGCTCAAAAGATGATATAGCGGTTTGGCAAGAAATGCTTGCAAAAATACCAGAATTAAAAGTAAACGGAAATGGATGCATGAAGGAATATACAAATTCTGTGTTTGTAGACAAAACTGAGAATGCTGGTGTTATGCATGGATATGGATTATTTCCACTTAAACATTATATTGATGGTGATTATGATATTACATACAGACCAAATGTAATTCAAGGCTCTTCGCAAGATGCTGAAATACGTGCAAGTATAGCGTCAGGTAACGCTGTTAAATTAAGAGTAAATAATGCTTCATGGTTTCAACCAACATCAAATTTGGCTATGGCGGCTTGTCAAATGGCATACGCCAATGAAGCGAAATCTGTATATGATCTTCTTGTTAAAATAATAAGCAGTTCTGCTACTCAATCAGGTTTACTTTTGTCTAATGATTGGCGTGGATCTGGTATGACAGTTAATGGTAAGCCGAACCTTGATTTATCTGTATCATTTGGATTGGCTACTGCTATCTCAGATTGTATTTTGCAAAGTACAAATAAAACGCTTAAGGTGTTACCAATTATGTTTAATGCTATTTCAAACGGAAGTATTAAAAATTTTGCTACAGACTTTGCTGCTAATGTTTCTATGTCTTGGGATTCATCTAAAGGGAAATTGAATATAAAAATAAACCCAAAGAAAAGTACACACATAGATATTATTTTTAATGATAATTTCAAGAAATTAAAAAACAAAGATTTGAAATGGGACAAGTCAATAAATGGCATACGTAATGTTAAATTAACAGAAAATAAAATATTCACAATAGACCTTGGCTAATTTGCATATAATTAGTTTATGCGAACAATTGTATTAACAGGGGGCGGCACTGCGGGACATGTATTGCCAAATATTGCATTGCTTCATTATATAAAAAAACACTTTGATAAAATATATTACATTGGCAGTGTGAATGGAATAGAAAAGCAAATTGCCCTGGAAAATGGATTGGAATATTATGGCATAACTACTGTAAAATTAAAGCGCAAATTTAGTTTAGAAAATTTGTTAATTCCATTCAAACTTCTTAAGGGAATAAGTCAAGCCAAGAAATTATTAAAAGCATTGAAGCCAAATGTAATATTTTCAAAGGGTGGATTTGTTGCTTTGCCTGTTATGAAGGCTGGTTGTAAATTAGGTATTAAAATTGTAGCGCATGAAAGTGATATGACTATGGGGCTTGCTAATAAATTAACGGCAAATAAATGTGGCATAATTTGTTCGACTTTTCCATTAGACAAAAAGCTTTATCCAAACAGTGTACATACGGGTGCAATTATAAGAAAAAGTATTTATGATGGAGATAGAAGTAAAATCCATTTAAGACAAAATGGTAAGCCAAATTTATTAATTATGGGTGGAAGTTCTGGAGCCGTGGCAATAAATAATCTTGTGTGGAATGTAATAGATGATTTATTGAAAAGCTATAACGTGCTTCATATTACAGGCAGAGGCAAGTCTAGTCCAAATATTAAGAAAGATAATTATTTGCAAACAGAGTACCAGCAAAGCCCCGAGAATGCGTTTGAATGGGCTGATATTGTGGTTTCCAGAGCTGGTTCAGGTGTAGTGTCCGAAATGCTTGCTTTAAAGAAGCCCGCCTTATATATTCCATTACCCAAAGATGAAAGTCGCGGCGATCAGATTCAAAATGCAATATATCTTAATAACTTAGGTCTTTGTGAAATTCTTTATCAAGAAGATTTAACCAATGAAGTATTTTTACAAAAGCTAAACCAAGTTTACGAAAAGAAACAGCAAATTTTAGAAAATCTTAAAACTCAGGATTGGATAGATGGAACAAGCAAAGTAGTTAGTTATTTACTACAAAATTAGAATCACCCATTTGAGAGTTTGCATTTTCACACGATAGTTGATTTATAGAAATTTCATACGCTACGCGAACCTGGGTTGAACCGTCTTCAAGTCGCTTTTGATACTCTCGGCTTTGGATTCTTCCAGATATATTTATTTGTTCACCAACAGCCATATTTTTAGCAAATCTGGCATTTCGTCCCCACGCTATTGCAGGTAGGTAATCGCTTTTATTACTGTTGCGATTAGACGCAATTAATAGATCAGCAATTTCTCGATTAAATGGTGTTGTTCTGTAAATTGGTGTTTTACAAAGATGGCCTGATATTTCAATTATGTTTGGATTTTGGTCATCTATCTCGTTTGTTACTTCGTCTACGAATACGGAAAGCATTAATCTGCTTCTACCGTTTTCAATTTTATTATAACTCCTAAATTGGCCAAATACGGCAAGGTTGGATCCCAATGCAATATTATGCTCCTCTAATAAATCTTTGTGGATAGTTATAGGAATTATATCAACTATGCTAGATAGTCTTTTTACAGACAATTGTAAATCACAATAATCGCTCCCATAAAAATCTCCGCTTTCTTTTGGTTGACTTATTACTAAGCCGTACAAGTAAACTCTGTTTTCCATTTTTGTTTTTCTCCTTTTTTTCTTGCGAATGCTTCATTATGTTATTTTATAATTTATTGACGCGCAACAACGAATATTGCCGAATATAAAAGAACATTGTCGAAATATAAGTTATTTTAATATAGCAAGTGTAAAGCGGTTTACTTAACTGCCATTATGGTGCTATTGTTTTATATTATGTTTGGAATAAAAAGTTTCGGGATAATGGGTGTGGACGGTTATATTGTAGATGTAGAAGTAGATATAGCCAAAGGTGCGCCCGGATATACTGTTGTTGGATTACCAGATAATGCAATTAAAGAAGGTAAAGAACGTGTTAAAAGTGCAATTATAAATATTGGTCAAACATTTCCTCGTGGTAATGTTGTTATAAATCTTGCCCCAGCTGGCGCAAAAAAAGAAGGTGCGTTATATGATTTGCCAATTGCTGTTGGCATATTGGCCAGTATGAAAATAATTAATCCTTGGGTTGCTGAGTGGGCATTTATTGGTGAATTATCTTTGAATGGAGATATAAGAAGCGTAAAAGGTGTTTTACCTTCGCTTATAACCGCGGTAAAGAAAGGAATTAAAAATGTAATAATACCAGAAGGTAATTATGAAGAAGCACAATTTGTGTCTGGAATAAATATATATACTGCAAAATCTTTATCACAAATTGTTGACTTGTTTTCTATGGACGCAGAGCCCGATGAATATTTAAGAAAGGTAGTATGCATAAAATTTGACGAGATACAGAAAGAGAGTAAATACAATGTAGATATGAAATTTGTAAAAGGTCAATACATAGCAAAAAGGGCTTTGGAAATAGCCGCTGCTGGTGGGCATAATATTTTGCTTATTGGTCCGCCAGGCAGTGGTAAAACCATGCTTGCTAAATGTTTCTCAACAATACTGCCAGAGCTTACATTTGAAGAGAGTTTAGAAGCTACCAAGATACATAGTTGCGCGGGGACGTTAGATTCAAATAATGGTATAATTTTAACAAGACCTTTTAGAAGTCCGCACCATACAGCCTCATCTGTTTCAATTGCAGGTGGCGGCAGAAATTCAAGACCGGGTGAGATATCGCTTGCGCACAATGGTGTATTGTTCCTAGATGAAATGCCAGAATATAGCAGAGCTTGCTTAGAACTTCTTAGACAGCCGTTGGAAGATGATAAAATAGTTATTTCACGTGCTGTGTCTACTGTAGAATATCCAGCATCATTTATATTGATTGCAAGTATGAATCCGTGTCCATGTGGTTATCATGGAAGTAGAATAAATAAATGTACGTGCTCGTCTTCGGCTATACAAAGATATATGTCAAAAATTTCTGGGCCGTTGTTGGATAGAATTGATTTACATATAGAAGTAGACCAAGTTACATATGATGACTTATCCACAACCAAGTTGGAAGAGCAAAGTATAAACATAAGAGAAAGAGTATCTAAGGCAAGAGAATTACAAATCAAAAGACTTAAAGGTACGGGTATATATTCGAATGCAAAAATGAATTCAAATATGATAAAGGATTATTGCAAGCTGGAGGAAGATAGTGAGAAGGTATTAAAAAATGCTTTTGATAAATTGAATTTATCTGCACGCGCTTATACAAGGATATTAAAGGTTGCACGTACAATCGCGGATTTAGAAGCAAGTAATGAAATAACAGCTTCACATATAAGCGAAGCTGTATCCTACAGAAGTTTAGATAGGTTTATTAAGGTAAAGTAATATGGATTATAAAATAATTAGAAAAGATGATATTGAATATCCACGTGGGCTTCTTGATTTAACAAGTCCGCCAAGACAACTTTACGCGCTTGGAAATCTTGAACTTTTAACAAGGCCTGCGGTAAGTATTGTAGGTACCAGGCTTTGTTCTAGGTACGGTACAATGGTAGCGGAAGAGTTGGCGGGTAAGTGTGCAGACAATGGTATATGTGTAATATCTGGTCTTGCTGATGGTATAGATACCGCAGCGCATATAGGTGCAAAGAATTGCACGATTGCTGTGCTAGGGAATGGATTGGATTGTTATTATCCAATTTCTAATAAAAATTTACAAGATCAAATAGGTAAGAATGGTTTATTGCTATCTGAATATCCAATAGGTTTTCGTGGTGATAAAGGAAGTTTTCCTCAGCGCAATAGAATAGTAGCCGCACTTGCAAGATGTGTTGTGGCTGTAGAAGCCGATATAAAAAGTGGAACCTTTATTACAGTTAAATTAGCAAAGAAGTTAGGCAGAGATATATTTGCTGTTCCGGGTAATATAACATCAAGTGTAAGTCAGGGTACAAACAAATTAATTAAGGATAAAGATGCAGTAATGCTTTCGTCGACAGATGATATTATAAAATACTTTGGTAAGAATGCCAGTCAAAAAGAAAAGGTGCCCTCAATACAATTAGACTTTAATGAAAAGGCTATATTAGATATCATTAAAAATGATGAAATACATATAGATGAAATAATTGAAAAAAGCGGTTTTAGTGTGCCTATGTTATCAACCTTGTTGACAAATATGGAAATGACTGGTTTAATAGAAAAATTGCCGGGTAACATAATTGTAGCTAAGAATACTTAAAAAGGAGAAGAAATGAAACTTGTAATAATAGAAGGTTCGGGTAAGAAAGAAACAATTAAAAAATATTTAGGGAGTGCTTATCAAGTTATGGCAACTGGTGGGCATTTTCGTGATTTACAGAAGACAAGACTTTCTGTTGATGTAGAAAATAATTATGAGCCACAGTATGTTATACCTACGGATAAGAAAGATGTAATGAAGGCTTTGAAAGAAGCGGCGAGTAAGTCGGACGAATTATTAATCGCAACCGATCCGGACCGTGAAGGCGAAGCGATAGCCTATCATGTTGCACATATTCTTAATATTAAGCCAGAGGAAGCTCAACGTATAGAATTTAATGAGATTACAAAGAATGCAATAAATCAAGCACTTACGAAGCCAAGAGCGATAGATATGAACTTGGTTAATGCACAGCAAGCAAGAAGAGTTCTTGATAGATTGGTGGGTTATAAGTTGTCGCCTGTGCTATCAAAGAAAATCAAATCTGGTCTTTCTGCGGGACGTGTGCAAAGTGTTACATTAAAGTTAGTAGTTGAAAGAGAAAGGGAAATAGCAAATTTTAAACCCGAAGAATATTGGGACTTCTTTGCTTGTTTAGAAAAAGATAAAATTAAATTCAGATCTGCTCTTCATTTTGATAAAGATGGTAGCAAAATGAAATTAGTTAGTAAGGAACAGACAGATAAAGTTATATCAGATTTAGATGGTGCAAAATACATTGTTCATGATGTAAAAAAATCTGTGACCAAAAGACATGCGCCAGCGCCATTTACAACAAGTTCTATGCAGCAGGATGCAAGTTCAAAATTAGGTATGTCATTGAAACGTACTACTATGGCAGCACAAAAATTATACCAAGGTGTAAAGGTAGGAGAGCGTGGAATGTTGGCGCTTGTGACCTATATAAGAACGGATAGTGTTCGTGTTTCGCCCGATGCTCAAACAGCTGCAAGAGAATTTATATCAAATAAGTTTGGCAAAGAATTTATACCAGCTACTCCAAATTTTTATAAGTCGAAAAAATCTGCACAAGATGCGCATGAGGCTATCAGACCAATTAATTTAGATGTTACACCAGAAGAAGTGGAACAACATTGTGAAGCTGATGAAGCAAAGTTATATAAACTTATATATAATCGTTTCTTAGCCTCTCAAATGTCTGAGGCGACGTTTGACAGTGTCCGTGTAGATATTTTAGCAAGTGGCTATACATTCCGTGTTACCGGTCGTACTCCAATATTTGAAGGATGGTTATCTGTTTCTGCAAGTGTAAAAAATAAAGCAGAAAGTGATAAAGAAAAAGATGAAGATGAAGGCGAAAATGCAGGTGTATTACCTCAAATTGAAGTTGGAAATGAATTGCAATTTAATAAATTAGACTTTGCGCAAAAGTTTACTCAACCACCTGCAAGATATACAGAGGCTACACTTGTAAAAGTAATGGAAGAAAAAGGTATAGGCAGACCAGCAACATATTCGCCAACTATTGCAACTTTATTTACAAGATTATATTTAGAAAGAGAAGGTAAGGCTATAAAGCCAACTGAACTTGGTGGGATAGTAGTTGATTGGCTGGTTAAGTATTTTTCAGATATTATGGATATTGGATTTACTGCGGACATGGAAGATAAGCTTGATGATATAGCAAGCAGCGGTATAGAGTGGACCAAAGTCGTAGATGATTTCTATAAACCATTTATTAAGATTGTTGAAGATGTAAAAGAAACAGGTGAAGAGAATAAAATTAAACCTGTTGAAAGTGATGAAATGTGTCCAAAATGTGGGAAGGTTATGTTAATACGTACTGGACGTTTTGGTAAGTTTTTAGCATGCAGTGGATATCCAGAATGTAAAACTACCAAGCCATTTGATAAGCCAGTATGTAAGTGTCCAAAATGTGGTGGCGATATATATAAACGTAGAAGTAAAAAAGGTAAATTCTTCTATGGATGTTCAAGTTATCCGAATTGTGATTTTGTGGCATTTGATGAACCAACAGGCGAACTTTGTGAAAAATGTAAAAGTCCTTTGGTTAAAGTTAAAGATGTTGTAAAATGTAGCAATAGAGAATGCAAGTAAGGAGGTAAATAATGCAAATAGATGGAACAACAATAATTGCTGTTAAACGCGATAATAAAACCGTGGTTGCGGGTGACGGACAGGTAACCGTTGGGCAATCAATTATAATGAAGGGCAATGCGGTTAAAGTAAGACGTATGTATAATAATAAGGTAGTTGTAGGCTTTGCTGGGTCTGTGGCAGATGCTTTTACATTATCAAATAAGTTTGAAGAGATGTTACAGAAGTTCTCGGGCAATCTACTTCGTTCTGCTGTGGAGCTTGCACAAAGTTGGAGAACAGATAGAGCGCTTGGCAAATTAGAAGCAATGATGATAGTAGCCGACAAAGAAAAGTTTTTCCTTATCAGTGGAGATGGAAATGTAATAGAACCTGATGGCGGTGTGGTTGCTATTGGTAGTGGTGGAAACTATGCTTTATCTGCGGCTAAGGCTCTTATGAAAAATACTAAAATGTCTGCAAAAGAAATTGCAGTTGAATCAATGACCGTAGCAAGTGATATATGTGTATTTACAAATAGTAATTTAACAATAGAAGAATTATGATGCTTTGCTTAGTTTCTTATTTTTATTTGCGATACGCTTTAATGCTTTCGTAATTTTTTTACAACCTTTTAGTATTGCCTGTTCAAGGTGAACAGGAGATAATTTGGATTTGATAGAATTTATAAAGCAAATATATAACGCTTCGTATAATGTAGGAAATCCGACTTCTGTGAATGTTGGAAATTTTTCAATAAATCTTTCTTGCAAATCTGGGTCAGATAAATACATAATTATATTTTCTTCATTAAATGCAACAGGAACTTCAAACGGCAGATAAGTGAATATATCTTTGAAATTATTATTATCAAGAATATAGTTATTGAATACTAGAATAATAATATTGTCCCAATCTTCACGGTTAGATAAATTTAATACAAAATCTTTTTTATAATTTTTTCTATATGTAATGTGTAACATTTCGCTTATTCGGCTTAAAGAAATATCTTTATCCATAAAGTTCATAAAATCTTGGTATAACACAGGATGTGTTAAAAATCTTTCTACATCGGCAAGATAAGAACAGAATTTATATAGTTTACCTTTTGTAAGCGACATACAATGCTCTTGGAATCCAGTTTCCTTGTTAGTTGCTATATTGTTATATGGTGCAATGCCTTTTGCATCTTTAAAGATATTTCTGTTTATAAAAAAACATGATGCTATTTCAATGAAATAATATTGTAAAAAATGCTCTAAGTTAATTTGTGATAAAATTATCTTTTTTTGTTGAGCCTTTGTAAGTTTCGGTTTTGCATTGTCATTAGTAGGGGTTGGCTTTTTCTTTTTTGCAGGAACCGGCATAGTAATTATCTTTTCTGGCTCTGTTGCTATTATCTCTTTTGAAATTGGTAAAGTATCCTCGAATGGTTTATTAAAGAAGTCAAAATTTTCGTCATTATCTTGAACTGTCTCTTTTTTTGTTTCCCAAGCGTTTTTTATTGTTTCCAATTCTCTTTGCCTTAATAATTCCTCGGTTGTTACTTCTGCGATTTCTTCTTGATTAATTGGCTCGATTTTTTTAATTATAATTGGTTCTGATAATACATTTGATGGAGCAGTTTCTACAACCTTTTCTCTTTCTTTTTCAAGGAAGTTTGATATATTGCGTTCAATTTCCTCACGACTTGCGTATCCGTTATAAAGCTCTTCTAAATGTTCATCATGCTCTTTGACCGAGTTCATAGCAGAAAATGATTTAAGATTATCTCTTGAATCAATTATTTGAGTTATGTTTTTAGTTTCCAAATCTTTTTCTAGTCTCTTATAAGTAACTTCAGTTTTTAGTTTTTCAAAAAATACTTCATAAATAATAAAAGCTACAGATGGTAATGCAAATAATATGCCAATAAAAAAGAATATTGGCTGATTGTTTGGTATGCCAATTATAGATAACAGTACGCCAACGATACAAGACCCAATGGCAAACCATACTAGATTCCTTTTAAAAAATGATGACATATTTCCCCCAATTAAATAACAAAATGCATTTATGACTTTGTCGCTTAATTATATTTATAATATAATAATTGCGATAATTTGTAAAATACAATATAATATTGTCGTATAGTAGGAGGTCATAAAAAATGAACATTTTTCCAAAGGAAACAGTTGAACAATTAGACAGATTTATAATAGGTCAAAAGGAGGCTAAGCGTGCTGTTGCGATTGCGTTGCGTAATCGTTATCGCCGTTCAAAATTATCTAAGTCTGTTGCGGATGAAATTACACCAAAGAATATTATTATGAAAGGTCCAACCGGTGTAGGTAAAACCGAAATTGCGCGTAGATTGGCTAAGCTTGTTGGTGCGCCTTTTATTAAGGTTGAAGCTACAAAGTACACAGAGGTTGGTTACGTGGGTAGAGATGTTGAAAGTATGATAAGAGATCTTGTAGAAGTTGCAATAGCAATGACTAAAGAAAAGAAATATGAAGAAGTTAAAAAGAAGGCAGAGCAAATAGTAGAGAAACGTATAATTGCTGCTATCGTGGCAGAGAAGAAAAAGAAAGCCCCAGATGTTGATGAAAATATTTTAAGTGAACAATCTGTTAGCGAGTACAGAGAGGGCAAGTTGGATACTTTTGTAATTGAATTGCAAGTATCAAAAGAAGTTAAACCAGTTATCGATATCCCAATGGGGATGGGTATGGGGATAGAAATTGGATCTATCTTTGACAAGGTTGCACCGGGCATGTTTCCAAAGCAAAGCAAGAAGAAAACTATGACTGTGGAGATGGCGCGCGAAAAACTTATCGAAGAAGAATGTGAAAAACTTATTGATAAAGAAGCCATATCTTCAGAGGGTGTAGCGCTTGCAGAACAGAGCGGTATAATCTTTATTGATGAGATTGATAAAATTGGTTCAGCGGGCAGTGGAAATGGCCCAGAGGTCAGCAGAGAGGGCGTACAGCGAGATATATTACCAATTGTTGAAGGTTGTACAGTTCAAACAAAGTATGGAATGGTTAAAACTGATTATATGTTATTTATTGCTGCGGGTGCATTTCATGTCAGCAAAATCAGCGATCTTATCCCTGAGCTTCAAGGTCGTTTTCCAATTCGTGTAGAGTTGTCTTCACTTAATAAAAATGATTTTCTTAAAATTTTAACTCAACCTGATAATGCAATTACTAAGCAATACAAAGAATTATTATCAGTTGATAATGTAGATTTGAAGTTTGATAAGGATGCGCTTGAGTTGCTTTCTGAACTTGCTGAAAATGAAAATGATACAAGCGAGAATCTGGGGGCAAGGCGTCTTCATTCTATTATGGAACAACTTTTAGAAGATGTACTTTTCACAGCAGGCAGCAAAAAACAACGTGAAGAAATTGTAATTGATAAGGCTTTTGTTGAAAAACATATGAAGCAACTTATACGAAAAACAGACCTTAGAAAATATGTTTTATAGGCTAGATTGTATATTTTATATTTGATACTTTTATGCAATTAATATATACTATTATTAGTGTATACAAATGATGGAGTGCTTTCTGTTTTTATACTTGTTAAGGCAAGGTCTTTTGTGCGTGGGGGCATAAAGAAATGAGAGAATACATCAATAATGAAGAAATAGAATTCGAAGACG
>CAYJJH010000008.1:0-37091 GCA_964370495.1 uncultured Prevotella sp. | reverse complement strand
GCTCGTATACTTGGGCAGTCTTCGGTGTGGTGCCTGTATGCACTGGCACGCTTGTAAATTTCTTTCTCTAATTTATTTATTAATTCTTGATTTGAAAGATAGGTTTCATGTTCTTCGTTCTTAATGTGTAACTCGCCACCATTAAATTTACTAAGTTTACGTTGTTTATCTTTAAGAATCTGCCACCTTGCATGTAGAGTTAATGTGCTTTCATTATCTATGTTGTCAATATTGTTTGTATGCATTTTAATCTCTCCTTTGAAATATATTATAAATAATAGTAGCATCCATTAAATTTATTGGTCAATGTCGACTATTGTTTTAATAGGTAAATATATGTCGTATTGTGTCTAAATATGTTATAATATAGATAACTTGGAGATATTATGGAAATAAGATTTACGAAAGAAGAAGACTTGGTTCAGTTGCCTTTTTTATATAGGCAGTATCATAATGGTGATACAAAAATTGAAACAGATGTTGAAGGTATGATTTTGAAGTTCAAAAAATTATCAAAAGATGAAAATTATAAATTTATTTCAGTTGTAGAGCAAGAGAAGTTAGTAGGTTATTGCAGTATGGTTGTAAATCAAGACATAGTGGAAAAGCAGAAGCCAATTATTATGATTTGGAATTTAAGAGTTTTACCAGATTATCGAAAGCGGGGGATTGGTAAGAAAATTATGGAGTTTGTTGAAAGTTATGGAATGTCTATTGGGGTAGATTTTGTTTTCCTTGGTTGTGATTATGATAACCTGGGTGCAAAAGAATTTTATACAAAAATTGGTTATAAAAAAGACTATGCATTTTATAAGTATTTATAATTAAAAGATTCCAAATAAATCATTAGGCGTAATATCAAGCATCTCGCATAAAGAAGCTATGTCTTGATAGTTTAATTGAAATATACCATTTTCAAATCTACTATACTGTTGCTGTGTCATATGCAGTAGCTCTGCAACTTTACTTTGAGTATAACCTTTATTTTTTCTATGTGTTTTAAGGTTACTTCCTATTTTTATTGTTAAATTATTTCTATCTATATTTCTCATTATATATCTCTTATATAAGAAAAATATACCAGTTTGTGATGTAAAATAGTTTATTTACATCATATAATGATGTATTATAAGATAATAGTATTTTTGTATTTATTAAGACATTCTTATAAACAGTATTAAAGGAGGATAAATATGATAAGAGAGATTCTACGAGATAAAAATAAAGTCAGGCTGGGTGAAATTAGAAATATAGGGAATAGGGTCGTTTTGCTTGCTCCAAATGGAACCCTTCTTGGATACTATAATATATTAGAAAACATTACCCGAGATAAAAATGGATTTGTATTGGGTGAAGGCAATTTGCTTATATTTTTATTATAGAAGATTTATCCGAATAGGGCGGTGAATGTGTTTCTTCCCGCTATGCCGTCCCCTATAAGTCCGCTTGCGTTTTGAAGATTTATGACTGCGTTTTTAGTATTAGGTCCGAAAATTCCATCTGGCGTGGTTTGGAAACCTTGGGTAAACAAAGAAGCTTGTAATATATATACAAGATTTCCTCGATCACCTTCTCTTACATTTCTAATCGCTGCTTGGGTCTTTGGTCCCCAAATGCCATCTGTGGCTAAACCTGCTCCATATATATTATTAAGTTCAATTTGCAGTGCACGGGTTAGTTCCTTTTGGGATGCGGGACCCCAAATTCCATCTACTGCTAGTCCACTATTATATCTTTGATTAAGCGTAGATTGTATTCTTTTAATTGTTTCTATTCCGTCTGTTACGGGTGGAATAGTAGTAATAGGGCAACTGACACCCACACTTTCTCCTATGCCTTTGACTATGCCGTCCACATATTTATCAAAGTTAAGGTCAAATAATCTATTATCTTCTTCGTTACTTATAAACCCAAGTTCAAGTAACATTGCTGGTGCTGCTGTTTCACGAAGTACGCTGAAATTCTGTCTTTGAACACCGCGATTATTTTGAACCCCACCTTTTACTACTTCATCAAGTACATTTTGCGCTGCAATAATAGATTTTGCGGATGGGTTAGTGTATATAAAATTTTCTACACCATTTGACTCTGGATTAGTGAATGAATTTCTGTGTATAGAAACAAATAGATCAGCATTGGCATTGTTACTTATTTTACTGCGTTCTAATAATGGTATAAATACATCGGTTTTGCGTGTATAAACAACATTTATTCCACATTCTTCTAATTTTTTGCCGACTGCTAATGCTACTCTTAAATTATCATCTTTTTCGTATCTTGTCCCGTTTACCGCGCCTGCGTCATATCCTCCGTGTCCTGCATCAATAACAACTGTTGGCATAAATCCCCCTTTATTTTTAGTCTTATTATTCTTATGCTAATTAACATTTTTTTTGTTACTGTCGTAAAATTAACTATACATAAAAAAGGAGAATAAAATGTCAACTGGCAGTTTAAAGATACAGACCAGCATAGTCGGTGGGGCTGTGCCATTGGAAAATGTATCATATGCAATAAAAAACAAAAATGGAGAAATTTTACATAGTGGATTAACAGGTGAAAATGGGGAAAGTGAAGTATATAGTTTAGAGACTATACAAAAATTCTTTTCACAAAACCCAAATGTACGATCGCAGCCTTATGCTCTTTATGATGTAATGCTACGTAAACCAGGTTTCCGTAATGTAAACAAAATTGATTTACAAATATTTGACGGAATTTTAACTAACTTAGTTATTAATATGCAACCACTGGTTAGTGGTGAAGATGATACAGGTGAAGATTTTGTTACGCCACCGCAAACTGTAAGCTTGCCTACAACTTCATTGGGGCAAGTTGGAACCAATATAGTTGTAGGTGAATTAAGGGATGGAACTTCGCCTATAATTTTACCCAGTGTAGTCGTTCCAGATTATATTACTGTGCATCTTGGAACGCCGTCTAATACCTCAGCTATCGATCTTCGCGTTAAATTTATTGATTATGTGAAAAATGTAGCATGCAGTGAAATTTATCCAACCTGGCCACAAAATTCTTTAATAACAAATATTAATGTAATTGTTACATTTGCTTTGAATAGGATTTATACGGAATGGTACAGGGCGCGGGGTTTTGCTTATGATATTACCAGTTCGACTACTGTTGATATGGCGTATGTAGTTAATAGGGAAATATTTCAAAATGTAGCAGAGCTGGTAGATACATTTTTTAATGTTTATGCATATAGGCAAGGCTTTAGGAATCCATATTTTACAGAGTTTTGTAATGGCACCACAGCTACATGTAATGGATTATCTCAATGGGGTACAGTAACAGATGCAAATAATGGTTTGACTCCGCTTCAAATATTAAGAAAATATTATCCAGATGATATAGATTTAACCGTAGCTCCCAGTGGTGTAGTGCAAGGCTCTTATCCAGGTGTTCCATTAAGGTTGGGTTCTACCGGATTTTCGGTTAGCAGAATACAGCAGCTGCTTAATAGAATACGTGGAAACTATCCATTGATACCTGCTATATCCGTTGTAGATGGTGTTTTTAATGAAGAAACAGAAAATGCAGTTAAAGTATTTCAAAAGACTTTTAATTTAACTAATGACGGCATAGTTGGTATCTCTACATGGAATAAAATTTCTCAAATTTTCAGCGCAGTTACGGGTTTATCCGAGCTTAATGGAGAAGGTGAAAGAATAGGGCTAAGTCCGACACCTCCTACTGTTGTTGTAAAAGAGGGCAGTCGTGGGGCTGATGTTACGCAATTACAATTTATTCTTGATTATATTGCACAAGCTTATCCAGATATTGATCCACCTGTAATAGACAGTCGATTTGGTGAGTCAACAAAAATAGCAGTAGAATCATTTCAGCGCCGATTTGGGCTGACAGTTGATGGTATTGTTGGACCGACAACCTGGCAAAAATTATATCAAGTGTTTAAGGCAGTAGAAGATAGTATTCCTTCAAGTGTAGTTCCGCCTATTATCCCTGATGTGCCAGATACGACGCCGCCAGCTACAACCTGGCCGGGAGAGTTCTTTAAGTTGGGAAGTAGAGGAGAGGATGTGAGGACAATACAAAGCATGTTGAATAACGCTAGAAAGACATATTCAGCTATACCAGCAGTTGATGAAGATGGAATATTTGGACCACGAACAGAAGAGGCAGTTAAAGTATTTCAATTATTTGATGGTTTAGATACAGATGGCATAGTTGGACCTAAAACCTGGGATGCTTTAGTTGAACTTATGTAATTGCAGAATGATTTGACGATAAAGATAGAAATATGTTATAATACTTGGTGAAAAATATATATTATATTGGGTATAAACAAGGAGATGCGGAAGCTAGTTTTCACAATCAAACTATGGACGGCTATTTCGCAGGCAGTATTACCCATTTCGGAAACAACAAGCGTGGGAATATGGCGTTTAATGCCACCACAATGATGCAGTTTAGCAGAAATGTGCAGTTTTCAAAACGTAACAGCCAAATGTTAGAGCATTTCATTAACAGAAAGTGTAGAGAGATTATTGCAAAGGTTCCAGATGCATATTTTTATCCTTATTGTCCTGTCAACGCTGGCTATGTGCCTGTAGAATTACGTGATAGAATTTTGTGCTGTAATGACCCTAAGGTATTTGATGTTTTAGATAGTAAATTTCAATTTAGAGAAATTTTCAAAAATATTTTGCCTTTTGCGCCTTACGAGTATGTAATGGGATCCGAGGTTTTAAAAAGGCTTAAAGATGGAACATATCCAGATAAGAAACAAGTTGTTATCCAAAAAGAATATGGAGCAGGCGGGTTTGGTACTTTGGTTGTTACTCGTGATTATTTTAAAAGTCCAGAAATCAAAGAACATGCCATAAGCGAAATAGAACCTAAAGAAAAATATCTTGTTGGTGATTTTATTGAAACTATGCATTGTTCAAGCTTGCATTTATTGGTATCTAATAACGAAGTCGTTATTTTGCCACCAAGTATACATGGTTACAAAGAGCACCATAAATTATCATATATGGATTTGAAAGCCTATACAATGCTTGATGAAGATCTAAGAGCAAAGGCTCATGAAGCGGGTATGAAATTTGGTGAGTTTGTTAGAACTCATAAGAAATATAAAATGCGTGGCTGGTTGCATATTGACCTATTATTCTCGGCTGATCGAAAAGTTTATGTAATGGAGGCCAATCCAAGATTCGGTGGTGCAGTGGGACTGCATAATCGTGTATTCCATGCTGCTGGCTTGCCTTCGGTATTCGAATATAACTATAGGGCTTTCTACGACAAGAAAACTGATTTTGCTGAAGGGCTTAAAAAACTAAAGCCACTTGGTATATACAGACATGGTGTAGTTAAGCGTAATGCAGATGGTATATTAGAAAGTATAGAAGATGAAAAAATAAACCGTGA
The DNA here is from genome assembly GCA_964370495.1 of uncultured Prevotella sp. Taxonomy (GTDB): domain Bacteria; phylum Bacillota; class Clostridia; order Christensenellales; family UBA1242; genus RGIG8050. Next base: position 31,679 of record CAYJJH010000008.1, on the reverse strand, counting down.
AGGTTTTGATATGACAATAGTTAGAGAAGAAGACGGTATGTATACACACTCAGTCTATGAACCTCAAAGCGAGTAATTTCTTTATGTCGCTTTTTGGCGCTTGCGTGATTTGATACATATTATTTTGATTCATATATTCAAAAATGGCGAATTGGTTATGCCCATGTTGGGTTATGCTTTCGTTAAAAATATTACGCAATTCAATTGTCGAGGCTTCTATCATTGCGTCATTGCTCATTTTAATAATATCTTTTACGAGATGTAAGATACAAGATAAAATTATTTTATCGCTCATTTTTCAGCCTCTAAAAAATTTGTATAACTACTTATATTTTTTGAACTTTGATAGATTGTATTATTTAAAATACTCTTTATTTCTTTTGACGCAGTAAGTTTTGTTAAATGAGATGCGATACTGCATATAAGTTGTTCTGTATGTAAAAGATTTTGCATGTCTTCTAGGGTTTTGGTTGTTATCATTATTACTCCTTATAATGGAGTATTGACAATAATGTTATAAAACAGTTACGCTTTTTGCTAAGTTTCTTGGTTTGTCGGAATCTAGTCCAAGCAGTGTGGCGAACCTTAATGAAAATAGTTGAGCAGGAATTATTCTTATAATAAAAGATAATGGGTTGTTTGGTGCTGGATCTTGAAGTACTATTACTTTTCCGTTCCGTGCTGAAATCTCTGAAATTGTGTTTTGTGTGTCGGAAAGATACACAATAGATAGTGTATTTGCGTCAATCATTGATAATGGGCCATGTTTTAATTCGCTTGCCGCATATCCTTCGCAATGACGATAGGTTAGCTCTTTTACTTTTAATGCGGATTCAAGAGATAGGAAATAGTCTATACCTTTCCCAAGGAAAAATATTTTTTCTGTTGTTTTCGCTGGTGTGGGTATAAGCTTTGTAGCTTGTTTTATATTTTGAAGGGCCAATGTGTAAAGTTCATCATAATGTTTCTTTTCGAAACCTCCAACAAGTATGCTGCCGATTAGTATAGTTGCTACAAAAACTTTGGTGCTCGCTACTGCAACTTCTGGACCGCAGAGTAGTGGGAGTTTAATATTGCTTTGTTTTTCAATGCTGCTACCTTCTACATTGCATAAAGAAGCAATAGGTATATTCAGTGCCTTTAATGTATCAATGCATCCAAGCGTATCTGCTGTTTCGCCTGATTGGCTTATAACTAAGGCCATTTCTTTGTCGTTTATTATTTGATCTTTATTGAATTCGCTGCTTATATGGACCCTCACGCGCCTTCTAAGGCGTTTTTCTATTAAATCTCCTATTATGAGCCCTGCATGGTAACTTGTCCCACAGGCGCAAATATGCAGGCATTCTGTGTTGTTTATTAGCTTATTAAATTTTTCACTTTCTTTTTGTATCTTGGGGTTGTTTTTGTATTCATTTATTATTTTTGTTATTATTTCCGGGATCTCATTTATCTCTTTTTCCATAAAGGTTGTGAAACCGTTTTTATCAAGTTCTTGGGTCGATGGGGTAAAGTCATACAGTTCTTTGCTTATTGGTTCTCCAAGCTTGTAGAAAAGCATATTATCTTTTCTTATAAGTCCAGTTTCGTTGTCGCTAAGGGTGGTGTAGTAGATAACGGAATTTGGAAAAGCTAGTGTGTCGCTGGTGATATAAATGGAGTTTTTTGATACCCCAATGTGAAGTGGCATATTGCCCTTTTTTGCTATGAATATAGATTCTGGTTCGTCATTAAAGCAGGCGCAAATTGCATAGTGTCCGGTAAGATATTTGTGTAAATCGTGTATATTGTGATTGTTATGTCGTAACATATACAATATATTGGGTACAATCTCGGTGTCTACAGTTGTATGCAATTTAAGATTGTTAGTGTTTAACAGTGACTTACACTCGTCATAGTTTTCAATTATCCCGTTGTGAACCACGGCTATGTTGTTGTTATTCGATAATATTGGGTGTGTGTTTTTTTCACTTACTTTGCCATGTGTCGCCCACCGTGTATGTCCCAGGGTAATATGACTTTTTGTTTTTGTATCTATAATCTTTTCTTTTAATTTTGATATATTACCTATGGACCTAATGTTATGAATTTTTTTATTTTCTATAAATGCTATCCCCGAGCTATCATAGCCGCGATATTCCAGAAGTTCAAGTCCTGTTAGGGTTTTATTGATTATATCTGCATTTGATATACAGCTAAAAATTCCACACATGGCATTATATATGTTGTCGGTATGTTTTTTGTTTAGTAGAATAGAGTATGGAAAAAATGAATTATAAAATAGAAACATCTGCAAGACATTTGCATATTTCAGAAAAAGATTTTATTGCTTTATTTGGCGAAGGGGCAGAGTTAAACAATGAAAAAGATTTAAGTATAGTTGGTGAATTTAAATCTGATAAATCAGTTACTTTGGTTGGGCAAAAAAGAAATATTGAGAGAGTATCTATTTTAGGGCCTTTTAGAGATCAAACTCAGGTAGAAATTTCAAGAACAGATTGTTTTACATTAGGAATCAAAAATGTTCCTACAAGAATGAGTGGTGATTTGGCGGGGTCTGCTCCTATAACACTTAGAGCAGGGGGTAAAGAAATTACTTTAAATGAAGGTCTAATGGTTGCGGGTAGGCATATACACTTATCTGATAAGGATGCAAAAGATCATAGTCTTAAAGATGGAGACATAATTGATATAACTGCGGGAGATATGCGCAAAGCAACATTTCATAATGTTGTTGTAAGAATAAGTAATGTGAGAGATTGTTCAATCGTGCATATTGACACAGATGAAAGTAACGCTATTAATTAATATTTATTTGCCGTTTCCACATAACTAATATATAATTAAAATAATATTTGGGGGGATTAATTTGCATACTTTACTTAAGAAGTCATTTGTATGTTCTTTGTTGTTAATCGTAGCAATTATTTTGCCCTGTGTTGGATTTTTGATTAATGATACATTTATAGAGAAAGATGCTGTATCTGCACCTTTAGTAATAAGTACTATGGCAGATATAGAGGTAACCGTTCCTAATGCCGGTGAGTTTGGGGATACCGGAATTTTTATTAAGCGTCCAGATGAAATAAATTCAGAGAATGAATATTGGGGATCAGTATTTGTGCCAGCGGGGCGTTCGACTTTTAAAGAAATTAGAACAAGAATTATGGTTGATGGTTGGTGGTATCCAAACGATAGTAGTACTACTGGCTTTGTAGGTGTTGCTAGTGCAGATATGGCTTCGGCTAATTGGTATTTAAGAGAAGATGCAGCTCCTGGCGTTTATGGAATAGAGTGTGTATATGAAGATGGCATTACTATAATTTACAGAGTTGTTTATACAGATGAATGGACTTATGTGTCAATGACTGATGCAAATGGCAATATGGAAATTGAAAACTTCCGCGGTGTAGAACAAAAATTGGAATTAACTATTGGTTATAATGCTGGTTCCACAGTTTCGGGGTTGGAGGTAGTAGAGGGTCTGACAGGTGGTGTAGAAGCAGGCGCGATAGAGTCAGGTGAAATAATAAATATTATAGATGTAATTGAGGGAGAGGGTCTTAGATTGTCTATAAGGTCATTATCTGGAGAAGAATACCCGGGCGAGATTTATGCAGCTCCATCATATAGTAACAAGATAATTATCGACTTTGATGGTGTTAGATTAGGTGATGATGTTTATGTGATAGAATTAAAAAGTCAAGATAATGGTAATGTTTATGGACAATTTATAATTGATAATACTGGGTCTAGGCCAATAAACCTATCTACGCTTTGGGTGTTTTTTGTTATTGCGGGTTCAATAATAATGCTATTTGGTGTTGGTGCATTTATATCACCTATAATGCTACGTAAAATTAACGAGAACAGAATTTACGCAGAAAATGTTAAAATTGCTAAGATGAAGAATCCGGAAGCGTATGCAGACGACAAGGAATCTTTCTTTAAGAGATTTAAAGAAAAACTTAAAACCCCTGTTAAAAAAGAAGAGACCAAAGAAGAAGATAAGCCAGTTGTGGAGGACGAAGTGAAAGAAGGAAGGTTTACCAGTATGTTGCGCGAGAAGAGAGAGAAGCGTAAGTTTATGAATGACAATCATTTAACCAGCGAGATGGTGGAAGATTTAAAGAAAAAGGCTGATGAATTGGAAGCAGCTAAAACCAGCAGTTTTGCTTTCCTTAGAGATGATGATGAACCTATTGCTACATTGCAAAAAGAGGAAGAAGAGGTTAGAACCATCGAAACTGGTTCGTATGTGGAAGACGGCGTTACATTCTCTAAACTAGATAGTTTGGTAGGTGAAGACGATGACGAAAACCAAAACTCTTGATCCGGCTGCTTTATATGAAAAGGCGGTAGAGTATATATTAAGAATGCCAAAAACGGAAAGACAAGTTCGCATGTGGTTTGCTAAAAAAACAATGGACAAGAACTTAATTGATGAATTAATTGAAAAACTAAAAGATTATAATTTTATAAATGATGAAGACTATGCGGCTGCATTTGTATCATGTAAAAAAGAAAAACTGGGTGTAGGTGTAATTAGAAATAAACTTATTGTTAATGGTGTAAAGGGTGGCTTTATTGAAAAGGCAATGACTCAGGTTGAAAATCAATATGATTTAGCAATAAGCAAAGCAGAAAAATATATGGCAAGTAAGGATAAAACTTTGGAAAACAAAAGTAAGTTGTTTCGGTATATGCTGGCTAAGGGATTTGATTTTGAATTATGTGGGGAGGTAGTAAATGAATATTGGAATAGATATTGAAGAATGTAATAGATTTGAAAAGTTTGCTTTTATGGATAAAGTATTTTCGCCAAATGAATTAGAATACATAAAATCAAAACATGGATCAATTCAAACAATAGCAGGGCTTTATTCGGCTAAAGAAGCTTATTTGAAGGCCGTGGGGACAGGTATAATTAAAAGCAAATTACCCGAGGTAGAGATTGGGCACGATGCACAAGGCAGGCCATATTATATAAATAATAGCAGTGCAACGCTGTCTATAAGTCATACAAAGTCTACTGCCGTTTCTGTTTGTATTATTTTTTAGGATTTTATCGATTTATTTCGTATATATAAGCATAATGTCAAATCAAATGCTAAACCAAGTCGATTTCCGTGATTTTGTGGAAAAAGTTAGATCTGCAAGCAATATCGTAGAGATTGCTAGGTCTTATATGCAATTGAAACAGAAAGGTCAAGACTTCTGGGCATGTTGCCCTTTCCATAGTGAAAAGACGCCAAGCTTTAAAATAAGTGCTATCAGTCAAATGTATTATTGTTTTGGATGTAAGGCTAGTGGTAATGTATTTTCTTTGGTTATGAAGATGGAGGGCTTAACCTGGTTCGAGTCATTAGAACTATTGGCTAAAAAAGCGAATATGCAAATACCTAAATTTTCAAATGGTGAAGAATGGGAAAAGAATCGTATAAAAAAAGACAAGATGCTTGGAGCCTTGTCTGCTGCAAGAGATTTTTATTGTAAAAATTTATATAATACAAAAAACAAAAAAGCACTTGATTATCTTCATAATCGTGGTATTGATGATGAACTTATTAAATTATTTCACATAGGTTATAGTGACAGTTGGTCGGGTGTGGTTGACGAATTAAGATCAAAAGGTTTTACAGACAGTCAAATGAAAGAAGCTGGGATAGTTTCATCTGGTGAAAATAAGCGGGTGTGGGATGCGCAGTTTGAAAGAATTACATTTTCTATTCATGATGTATATGGGAATTGTATTGGTTTTACTGGACGTACTATGTCTGGTGATGAAAATATTGCTAAATATAAAAATACTGCAGAAACATTGGTTTTCAAGAAAAGTAACATAGTTTATGGAATAGATGTAATGAAGGACAAAATACGTGGGGAACGTGTTGATGGGCTTATAGTAGTTGAAGGGAATGTAGACGAGATATCAATGATTAAAAATGGTTTTCATAATACCGTAGCATGTATGGGTACAGCGCTTACAAAATTCCATGCTGGAATATTTGCAAGATTTGGTAAAACTGTTTATTTATGTCTTGATGGCGATAACGCTGGGGAATTGGCGGCTTTAAAATCTATTGATGTTTTAGAGGATTCGGGACTTTCTGTTAGAGTGGTAGTTTTGCCAGATAAACAAGACCCAGATGACTTTTTGCAAAAAAATGGAACCGAGGCTTTAAAAAGCCTAATCACTACCAGTAGGGGTAGTATAGACTATAAGTTATACTATATACAGAAAAAAAGTAATTTAGATGATAATCTTGGTAAAAGTAAATATTTGGCGGAATGTGTAGATATATTATCAAAAATAGAAAGCTCGGGTGAGCGCGAATTATATATTTCGAAAATAGCAGGTAATATAAATGTTTCTGTGGAGTCTGTAAGGGAAGATATTAATAATAAATTAGCTGAGAAAAATAAAAACAATAAAGAAGAAAAAAAACAAGAGCCAGTAGTTAAAATTTTTAAGCCCACTTTGCCCGTGACATCTGCATCAAGTAAGGCTGAAAGATTTATAATTGCGGCCTTTCTTCACGGTCGCCCTTGTGCGAAATTGCCCATCCCAAGAATGAATAATAAATTATATGATAGAATTTTGCAGGAAAAATTGAAATTAAGTTCGGTATATGATATATTAAATAAAGAAGAACTTGAAGAACTGAGGCCACTTATAGAGTATCAATTCGAAGAATCTGACGAAGAGCAATCTATAAAATGGAATGATTGCATTGATTGTTTAAGGTTAGAAGAGTTGAGGATTAAAAAAGCCAATAGCAAGGATATTGTTGAAATAAATGAATTGCAAAAGGAAATACAAAAAATAAAGGAGAAGAAAAATGCCAGATAAGAAAGTAAAAACAGTAGATACAAAGAAAGTAGAAGACAAGGGTAAAAGTACAACCAAAAAGCAACCAGCTGCTGTGGTAGTTAAACCTGCTGTTAAAAAGGCGGTAAAGCCTTCTCCTGTAAAAAAAGAAAAAGAAGTGGTGAAGAAAGAAGCTGTTAAAAAAGTAGAAGTAAAAAAAGTAGAAGTAAAAAAAGTAACTAAAAAAGTTGCAGAGAAAAAAGAGGTCAAAAAAGAAGTTAAGAAAACTACACCTGTTGTAGCTAAGAAAGCCCCAGTTGCTGTTACGAAAAAGAAAGAAGAGAAAAAACCTGTTGCTGTTAAAAAGGTTGAAGAAGTAAAAAAAGTTGCTGCGGTTAAAAAGCCAGCTGCAAAAACTGCTGTAGCTAAAAAGTCCGAAGCCAAGAAAATTGTTCCTGTTGCTGCTAAGGCTGTGACAAAAAAAGAAGCAAAGACATCAGCTGCTGCTGTTACAAAAGCTCCTGCTGCTGCAAATAAAGATCAGAAACTGGGCTTTTCTCGAGCTGATATTGAGGACTTGTTAAATAGATTTTTAGAGCTTGGTAAGAACAGAGAAATCAATGAAGATAATTTGACTATGACTTTACTTGAAAGAGGTGCAAGCGCAGAAGATCTTGAAAATGCTAAGACATTACTTACTTCAGCTGGTGTTGTTATTAAAAAAGTAAATGAAGACGAAAAGTTACGCGTTGATATGATAGAGAAAATTATGTCAGATGCTTCTGTTGATGATCCAATTAAAATTTATTTAAGAGACATAGGTAGATATAAATTATTAACGGCAGACGAAGAAGTTGAAATAGCAAAGAAAATGGCAGAGGGCGATTCCGAAGCTAGGATGAGGCTTAATCAATGTAATTTACGTTTAGTTGTACATATAGCAAAAAGATACGTAGATAGAACACCTTTGAAATTTCTAGATTTAATACAAGAAGGTAATCTTGGCCTTATGAAGGCTGTAGAGAAGTTTGACTATAAAAAAGGGTTTAGATTTTCGACTTATGCTACTTGGTGGATTAGGCAATCAATTACGCGTGCTATGGCTGATCAAAGCCGTATTGTAAGACTTCCGGTGCATATGGTTGAAACAATTAACAGGTTGCTTAAAACCACAAAAATGTTACAACAAGAATTTGGTAGAGAGCCAACCACAAGCGAACTGGCGGCTAGATTAGAAATTACAGAAGATAAAATTGAAGAAATAAGACGCATAAGCCAAGACACAACAAGTATTGATACTCCACTTGGTGATGAAGGTGACGGAACCATTATGGACACAGTGTCTGATACTACCGTAATTCAACCAGAAGAAGACGCATATAAAAAGGGTCTGAAAAAACAACTGCTGGCTGTTATTGCTTCTCTTACACCAAGAGAGCAAAAAGTTATCCGCCAAAGATATGGTCTTGATGACGGGCGTACAAAGACGCTGGAAGAGGTTGGTAGAGAGTTTATGGTAACCAGAGAACGTATCCGTCAAATTGAAGCAAAGGCGCTTAGAAAGTTAAGAAATCCAAATAGAACAAAGACATTAAAAGATTTTATAGAGTCATAATTTAACATTGATTAAATTTGTTTTGAGTGTTAATATAGATATATGGATATTTCAAAGTTATTGGAAGCACAAAAGATAGATAAAAAACGTATAGACTTACTTATGTCTATAGAGAAGGGTGATGTAAAAAATGATTTAGATAATGCTAGTCAAACAGTTAAGAATTCTAAAACTGCATTACTTACCTTGGAAGCTGAAGCAAAGGACGTAAGGGCGAATTTTGACAGATTAGAAAAAGTATTAAAAGAAACTCTTAAATCTGTGGAAGAAGCTAAAAAAGATAAAGATGGCGATGTAGGAAACCTGGGTAGTTTATTATCTAGGGTTTCTATTTTAGAAGGGCAATTATCAGAAATGGCTAAGAGAATAGCAGAGAAGGTTGCAGCTTTTAAAAACACTACAATAGCGGCAATGCAGGCTAGTGAAGTGGTAAAGAAAAAGACAGAGATGTTTGAAAAACAAAAAGCCGGACTGGCTGATCAAGTTAAAGTATTAGAAAAAGAATTTGAAGCTAAGGTAAAAGACATAAATGAAAAGCTAGTTAGTAAATATAAGGCAATACGAAAACAAAAGAACGAAGATTCAAAAGACGTGGTGGTGCCTATTGTTGATGAACGTTGTGGTGGATGTTATATGGAAATGCCAAGAGCGATTATAAGCAAGGTAGATGCTGAAGGCTGGGGTATATGTGAAGAGTGTCGAAGGATCGTATTCAAGAATGCAGACGCTAAATAAATTTTCTGAATTTTATGATAAGATTGTATCTACTTCATCCAGGCTTGCGAAGGAGTCAATTTTAAGTGATTACAAGGCTGAGGAGGATATAAAAGAGATCCTGCATTTTTTATTTAATCCTTTTATTATAACGGGGATAAGTGCCAAGAAGCTATCAAAGTCTGTAGAGGGCAAATCTAGTGTTGAGCTAGACTCAGTTAGTGATTTATTAAAATATTTCACCAAGCACAATACAGGTAGGGATGAAGACATTTTGGTGCTTAAAAATTTTGCAAATAATTTTGATGATAAAATAAAAGAATTAATATACGGGATAATTAAAAAAGATATTACAATCGGCGCCAGCGAAATCACGCTTAATAAGGTTTTTGGAAAAGGCTTTATTCCATCCTTTAATGTTATGCTGGCGGAAAAGTATGCCGAGAATATGGACTATGTTGAAGGTAAAAGATTTATTATTACCGAAAAGTTAGACGGTGTTAGATGCATGCTTATTTTTAATGAATTAGGCGAACCTATATTTTTTTCCAGAGCGGGGAAGTCATTTGAAGATTTAGTAATTTTAAGAGAAGAAGCTATGTCTCTTGATAAGTCTATGGTATACGACGGAGAATTACTTTTAGGCGTAAGCGACGAAAGTATATCAAGCGCCGATCTGTATAGAATGACGGTTAAAGTAACCGCTAAAGATGGTGAAAAGCGAGGTCTTGTTTTTAATGTTTTTGACCGTTTTCCAAAAGCGGATTTGCTTAATGGAAGGAGTGATATTCCATGCGAAGTAAGAAAGTCAGATCTTGATAAAGAATTGTCTGGTTTAGTGCTCCCGCACATAAAAAGCCTGCCTACACAATATATAGGGGTTTCTGTGAGCGAAATAGACACTATATGTGATAAATATACAGATATGGGGCGTGAAGGTATCATGGTTAACATAGCAGATGCAGCATATGAATGTAAACGAAGTAAGAATTTATTAAAGGTAAAAAGATTTAATGCAGCCGATGTATTAGTTCTTGATTGGGAAGAAGGGGCAGGAGCTAATAAAGGAAAGTTAGGGGCGGTTATCGTAGAGTTTATCGCGCCAGATGGGAATAAATACAAATGCAAGGTTGGTAGTGGTTTTGAAAAAGAAGAAAGAGAAAAATATTATGCAGACCCAAGTAAGATAGTGGGGCATATTATTGAAATTGGTTATTTTGAATTATCACAAAACCAAAATGATAACGGGTATTCTTTGCGTTTTCCGACATTTAAGTGTATGAGAGATGATAAAACTACTATTTCTATGCATTAATTAAAAAACATCAAATTTATGTTTTGTTAAAATAACTTGACGTGATATAATCAATATATGTTATATCCTAAAATTGAAGATTGTTTAATCAATGCCCAAAACTCTAAATATGTTTTGGTATCTTTAGTAGCTAAAAGAGCTAAAGATTTATCTATACGTGTTCCTGGTCAATTCGAAATTGGTAAGGAAAAAGAAGTATCTTATGCTTTGCACGAGGTATTTGACGGAAAGATAGTTCCTTCTTTCGTAGGTAGTGTTCAGAGTTCTAGTAAATAATTTTTATGATAAAATTCGCAAGAGTTGTTGTAGATGCTGTTTTGGGGGACAAGCAGATTTGGGATTATATTGTCCCTGATAATTTAGATATTAAAGAGGGCTCGGTTATTACTGTGCCTTTTGGCAGAAGAGAGGTAGAAGGTTTTGTTTTGTCGTTGAGTAATGAAACAGATGTCGATCCAAAATTATTAAAGGCTATTTCTTCAGTATCCGAAAATTTAATTGTAAAGCAGGAGCTATTATCTTTGCTGCCAGAAATAACAGATAAATTCAAATTAAGATACATAGATGTACTAAGGTTGTTTATTCCAAATACTATAAGAAATACTAAACCTAAACGTAATGGCAAGCGTAGGGCTCCGCAAATTATGGATAGGGTAGATAATAAAGTGGTTTTGAATGCAGAGCAGGTTAAATGCGTGGAAAGCGTAGTAAGTGGCAAAGGTGAGGTTTTTTTACTTAAAGGTGTTACAGGAAGTGGAAAGACCGAAGTATATATGAATATTATTAAGCAGGTTTTAGCAATGGGTAAAACCGCATTAGTTCTTGTGCCTGAGATTGGTTTAACTCCTCAGGTTGTTAGTAACTTTAATGCTAGGTTTGGCGACATAGTTGCTGTACTTCACAGTAAATTATATGGTGGTGAAAAGTTCGATGAATGGATGCGTATTGTGGGCGGAGAAGCTAGAATCGTAATAGGCGCCAGATCTGCTGTATTTGCTCCATTAGATAATATTGGTGTCATCATAATTGATGAAGAGCATGATGGCAGTTACCAAAGTGATAGTAATCCAAGATATATGACGCACGATATAGCTGTAATGCGTAGTAAGAAAAATAACTGTTCTGTCGTTCTGGGCTCTGCTACGCCTTCTATTGAGAATTTTCATTTAGCAAAGCAAGGGAAATATAAATTACTTGAACTTACTAAAAGGGTAAATGATGTACCGTTGCCTATAATAGATGTTGTAGATATGGTCCATGAAATCAGGTCGGGTAATGGTGGTATTTTTGCTCGTAATGTACTTATGCAGCTTTTAGAGACCTTAAGGCAGGGTAGATCAGCAATTGTCTTTTTGAATAGGCGGGGGTATTCACAAAGCGTTAGATGTGTTCAATGTGGTTGGACTGCTAAATGTCAAAATTGTGATGTGTCTTTGGTATACCATAAAGATGAAGAAAAATTAAAATGTCATTATTGTGCGACCAGAATGACATTACCCTCTAAGTGTCCGGATTGTGGTGGGACATATCTTAAACATGGCGTAATGGGGACACAGAAAATATGTGGAGAGTTGTCTAAGTTATTGGAAGATGCAAATGTGAAAGCTTCGGTTATAAGAATGGATGCAGATAATACAAAGAATAAAGGCGATCTGATAAAGATCTTAGATGAATTTGGTAAAAGCTCGCCAGCTGTTTTGGTGGGTACTCAAATGATTGCAAAGGGTCATCATTTCCCTGATGTAGACTATGTTTGTGTTGTTAATGCAGATGCTGGTTTTTTTGGGGATTATCGGGCCGCTGAACGTACCTTCTCATTGCTTACACAGGTAGCAGGTAGAGCAGGGCGTGAAGTTGGTATAAATGGCAAAGTATTTATACAAACCTATATGCCTTCGCATTATGTTTATAAATTTGTAAAAGAATATGACTATGAGGGTTTTTATGAAAAAGAGATTAATAACAGAAGTATAACCCAATATCCACCATTTGCTTCTATTGTTAGAGTCTTGGTTTCGGGCGAGGTGGATACTAAAATTATATCTGCTATTAAAGAGATTATGGAACCATTAAGGGAGTATGATAAGCAGACGGGTTCGTTTATATATTTGGGTGCTATGAAGTGTCCATACCCAAGGTTGCAAAATAAATTTAGATATCAGATTTTAGCAAGGATTAAAGAAGAGAAAACAAAGGCAAGTATTGATGCTATGGATAGATATGTAAAAGCAGTGCAATCAAAACCGATAGCTAAAAGCGTAAAAATCTTTTTAGAAATAAACCCAGGCAATCTATCGTAAATATATAATATGCTATTGGTGAGCCAGGCTTCTGAAAAAGGCAGGCGTAAAAATAAAGTTAAGGTGAAGAAGCAGCCTAAGACTGTCAATGTGGGTAAAATTGTGCATATTGTTGACAAAATGACCCCAAGATATTGCGATCTGGGTCTTCTTTTAGCTGTATTGGGGCTCTGTGTCTTTGGCGTTTTTATGGTGTATTCGGCATCCAGATATAATGCAGTGGTTTATTATGATGACGAATATTTTTATATGGTTAAGCAGTTGATAGGGCTGCTTATGGGAATTGTTGCAATATTTATTATGTATTTTATTGATTATAAAAAAATAAGTAAGTATGCATATTTAATTTATATTGTTGGGGTTGTATTGCTTGCAATGGTTTTTATTCCAGGGGTAGGCATATCTAAGCTGGGAGCTACAAGATGGATAGGTATAGGAAGCTTATCCATTCAACCCAGTGAGGTGGCTAAGTTTGCTTTTGTTATTTTTGCTGCAAAAGTTTTTTCAAATAAAGGCAAAGTGATTAATAATAGATTAAATCAACCTGGACTAGGTCAAACGTTATTGGTTTTATTCGCGGGCGGGCTTATGTGTTTGTTAATTATTATGGAGCCAAATATGTCAATTACGATGACAGTGGGGATTGTCATGTTTGTTATTATGTTTCTTTGTGGTGTTTCCGTAAAGACAATGGGGATTATAATTCTGCCGGCTATTGTTGCGGTTGTGGTGATGTTGGTAGCCGAGCCGTACAGATTGAAGCGATTATCTGCTTTTATAGATCCATGGGCAAATCCAAAGGAAGAGGGCTTTCAGCTTATAGAAAGTTTATATGGTATTGCTAATGGAGGATTGTTTGGGGTTGGTTATGGAAACAGTATGCAAAAGAATATGTTTTTACCTTTTTCTGAAAGTGACTTTATTTTTTCTATAATAGCGGAAGAGTTTGGATTGGTGGGGTGCCTTTTATTATTCTGCGTTTTTGCTTATATAGTTTATAAAATTTTTAAGATAGGATATGCCAGTAAAGACTTCTTTGGCCGCTTCCTGTGCTTTGGTATAGGCACGGTGATAGCGGTGCAGTCTGCACTCAATTTTTGTGTCGCAACGGGCTGTATACCCCCTACAGGCCTTCCTATGCCCTTTGTTTCGTTTGGAGGTACAAGTTTGTTAGTTTTTATGTCTGCAATTGGTATAGTATTAAACATAGACAAACAAAGCAAAAGTTTGATAACATAAGGTATGGCTTGTTACTTAACACACATTTTAATTGCAAAAAAATATATTGAATGCAACAAAGGTTTGCCTTCTCAAATAAATGATGAGCAAGCATTTATAGATGGAAATATTATGCCTGACTTAGCTGATAATAAAGAGGTGTCTCATTATGGCATTAGAATGGAAAAAGAGAATATGGCAAAAAGGTGTCAAGAGAAAGTTAATCCACAAAGATTTATAAATGAGCATGGTATACATAATGAACAAGATTTAGGTTGGTATTTGCACCTATTAGTAGACGATATTTATTATAATAAATTTTTAAATCATTATATATCTGGTGTTTCTTATCGGGAAGGGGAGCGCGTATTATCATTTTTAACAGAAAGAGAAAGTGAATATTTGTTATCTAAATATGATGTAAGTTTAGATGATTCTACGCATAAAAAACGATTAAAGGAATTAACAAAAGAGTGGCAGGAAATTATATTTAATAAATATGGTAAAGATGATGGTGAGGCTGTACCGTATACTTTTGAAGAACTTGAAGTATTTATCAATCAAATGGCTAATGTGAAAATTGCAAATTTAATCAATTGATAGTGGCTTAATTGCCCGTATAATGTATCCTGTAGTGTTGTTAACGTAATATGACTCTGTTATAAAGCCAATTTGGGATATGGCATCAAGTACCTGCCTTTCGCTGTAGGGGTTAATAGCTTTTGTTGAAGGAGATTTGTCTAAGAAGCTTCGTGTGTTGAAGGCAAGCAGAAAAATTCCGCTTTCTTCCAGAGTTCTGTATATTTGAGTAATCTTTTGTATGGGCTTTTTCCATTTATAGAAAGTGTTTAGGTCAAGTATAAAGTCGAATTTAATATCAAAAGGTGATTTGTCTAGGTCGCCAGTTTTTAATATCAACTTGCCTGATTTAATATAACTGTTATTATCATTTGATAATTTATTAAGATTCTTTGCGTCAGGGCAGAGGGCGTAAACTTTTGAATCCGAGTCTTTTAAATAATTAAGTAAGGATTTGTCATTGTTTGTTAAACTGGTTTTAAAAATTTTAATAGATCCATTTTCTAAAATTTCATTATAAATTGCAGCATAAAATTTTTCATCGTTGTTGTTAAGTGTTTTTTTTAATGTTCTGTTTTTCCAAAAAGTTATTAGTCCCATAAATGCCTTATTTAGTTTCTTCCATTTTATCTATAAATAATATTCCATCCATATGGTCGATTTCATGACTGGCGCAAATTGCGTCAATTCCATATAGGTCCAAAGTTTTGTTTTTACCGTTTCGATCTTGGAAGCTGATTGTTACTTGGCTTGGGCGGCGAACACGTCCATTGATATTAGGGCAGGATAGGCATCCTTCTATTGCAGTTTTATTTCGTTTAGCAGAAGTAATTATTGGATTTATTATTTCTATAAGTCCATTTTTTTCGGTTTCTATAAGTGCAATGCGATATAATACGCCAACTTGGACACCTGCAATACCTACGCCATTGTGATAAAGCATAGTTTCGTTCATATCGTCTAGCAGTTCGTGCAATCTAGTATCAAAATTTGTCACAGGCTTGCTGATTTTTCTTATTAATGGATTATCTGATTTTATTATATTTAGTAATGCCATATGATATTATATACCCTGCAGTGGGGAATTGCAATTGTATTAATAATACTATATATAGTGTTAATTATCATCATAACAAACACTATATACGATATAGTTAAAATACTTGGATATGACGTCAGTGTGTACTATAATATCTATATGAAAGTTGCTTTTATGGGTTCACCAAAGTTTGCTGCTACTGTATTAGATATATTATTGAAATCTGATCATAAAGTAGTTTGTGTGGTTACTCAACCTGATGCTGAAGTTGGACGTGGGCATAAAATTAAGTTTAATCCAGTTAAGGAATTGGCTATGCGGGAGGAGATTGCCGTATTGCAGCCAAAGAAAATAAGTCTTGATACAAAAGAATTGGAATCTTTTGCCCCGGATATATTGGTTACTTGTGCATTTGGTCAGATTTTAAGGCAAAACATACTTGATTTAGCTGAATATGGTGTAATAAACGTACATGGCAGCCTGTTGCCTGCTTATCGTGGGGCTGCTCCTATACAATGGGCGGTAATAAATGGAGACAAAAAGACAGGTATAACGATTGCAAAGACCGAACTTGGGCTTGATTGTGGTGAGATTATTGAAAAAGTTGAAACTGATATAATGGAATATGAAACATCGGGGGAGTTATTCGAAAGATTGGCTCCTATGGCAGGAGAAGTTCTTGTTAAAGCATTAGATAAAATACAAAACAAAACTGCAATCTTTGTTAAACAAGATGAAAGCGAAGTAACGCATGCGCCTATGTTGTCTAAGGAAATGGGAAAGATAGATTGGAAAATGTCTGCTTTGAAAATAGCTAATTTAGTTCACGGCCTTAATCCTTGGCCACGGGCTTTTGTTTCGGTTAATGGCGAAATTATTAAAATAAATAGAGTAAGTGTATTAAATGGCAAAGGGAAGCCTGGTTCTATTGTCTCTGCGACTATGCAAGGTGGTCTTGTTATTGCTTGTGGTTCGGGATTGATTAGTCTAGAAGAGTTGCAGCCAGCAGGGAAACGCGCAATGACAGCTGCCGAATTTCTTAATGGCTATAATAAAACTATAGCCATAGATTAGTGCATTATGTAAGGTTGGAAAAATCTTTAAATTTGCATAAATACCTCTTGTAGGGCCATTTTGGGGCTTATATGGCTATTATGGTTTAGTTTCTTTAAAATTATATGATTGATTAGTGTTAAATTTTTATATTTTTGTTATGCTACAGTTTTATTTATTTTAATAAAATTCATTGTTTTGCTTTTGATTTTGTTATAAAATGGATTAATGCAATCTATATATAGTCTGACTTTGGTTGAATTAAAAGAATATTTAACTAGTATAGGGGAAAAAGGTTTTCGTGCTGGACAGATTTTTTCGGCGTTGCATAATGGTGTAGAAGTAAAGGATATAAGTAATATTTCCAAGGAACTACGTGGACGATTAAATATTGATTTTATTTGTGAGTTGCCTGTTATAGTCGAGGAAAAAATATCAAAAGATGGAACACGGAAGTATTTATTGGCTTTTAAAAACCAAGATAAGACAGATTTAATTGAATGTGTATTTTTGATACAGGATTACGGTAATACTATATGCGTGTCGTCCCAGGTGGGGTGTCGAATGGGGTGCAAGTTTTGTGCCAGTTGCAGGGATGGACTTATACGTAATTTAAGTGCGGGCGAAATACTTTCACAGGTTATTTTAATGAATAAATTACATTCCCAGGGGAAAGCGCGCGGTGTTACGAATATTGTACTTATGGGATCGGGCGAGCCGTTAGATAATTTTGAAAATGTAATGAAGTTTTTAAAATTAGTAACAGATAAAGATGGTATAAATATAAGTGGAAGAAATATAAGTTTATCTACTTCTGGATTGGTTCCAGAGATTAAAAAGTTTGCGGATGCGGGCACCCAGGTTAACTTGTGTATTTCCTTGCATGCACCCACAGATGAGCTTAGAAAGCAAATTATGCCGGTAGCATTTAAATATAGCGTTAAAGAATTAATTAATGCTGCCAAATATTTTTTTAATAAAACGCATAGGCGTGTGATATTTGAATATTCTTTAATGTTGAAAAATGGTGTGAAATTTAATTGTGGCGTTGAGCAAGGCAAAATTTTGGCGGATCTAGTTCGTGGTTTCCCTGCGCATATAAATTTGATAAACCTTAATCCCTTGAATTTTTTAGAAAAAGCAGAGTTAACGCCTCCGACAAGAGAAGTTGCAAAGGAATTTATGAATTCTATTATAAAAAGTGGTATATCTTGCACTATGCGTAAAAATAAAGGTGATGATATAGATGGTGCGTGTGGTCAACTTAAAATAAAATTTACTGGGGCTAAAAATGAATAAATTTGTTAAACGATTTATGCCGATATTTTTATCACTTTTTACTATATTTGTGTTTCTTATTGTAAAAGAATCACAAGATGTAGCCGAATTCATGATTAAATACATTGGAGGCCCTTTAAATGTAATGTTTAGCTTTATGTCTTCGATATTTCCTTTTTCTTTGCTGGAATTACTTATGTATATGGGTATATTATTCGTTATTGTTTTTATAATTTTTATTATAGTTAATGTTTTCAGGTTTAGATTTAGGGCTATTGGAAAAGGTCTTTATGGTTTTGTTTGTGTAGTTTTGTTTTTTATTGTGACCTCGTTGCCTTTGTTTGTTGCTGGTTATTATCGCAAACCCTTGGACCTTGGTTTGGATATCGAAACAATTACTGATGCAGATGTTCGTGATGCTGCTGCTTATTATAATGCTGAATTCCTTACTTTGAGTAAAAAATTTAATGATGATAGTTTTATTGAACCAACATTTAACGAATTGGAAGAGCTAATACAAGATGAATATGTAAGACTTCTTGGTGATAATGATTATTTCTATGGTAATACTACAGAAATTAAACATGTTATGTTTGAAGAATTTTTTTCAACTATTCTTGCGGGTGTTGGTGGAATGTATTTGCCTCAATTTGGAGAGCCGAATATTTTTGGAGGTATGCAAACGCAAGCCATGGCTAAGGTTATGGCACATGAATATGCGCATGCACAGGGTGTCTTTACCGAATGGGAAACCAATTTAACAGCATATTATGTATTACTTCTAAGTGAAGATGAATTTTTAAGATATTCTGGTTATAGTTTTACTATATATAAGATGAATCAAGCAGTAGCTGATAGTTATAAGCTTGGAACCACAGAATCTAATTATAATACTTTATATACGCAATCATTTGATCTTTTTACAGCCATTAATGGTTTTTTCTCGGGCTTGTTGCCAGAGGATGCTTTGAACTATCATGATGTTGCCGAAGAGGGTGAAAAATATTCAGTAACTGTCAAAACACTGACAGCGCTATATTTGGAATTTTATAAATAGGGGTTTGGTTTTATTTAGTTTATTTGTATAATAATTAAAGGGGGCAAAATGCAAGTTTCAATTTCAATAGAACCTTATTTAAAGGGCGATAAACAAATACTTAGAAATTATATAGAAGAAATTATTCATTTATCTAAAAAAGTTTCAAATGTTTCAATACACTTTGATTATTTTTCAGAGGATAAAAACATTCTTGAACTTGTGCGTGGGTATTCAAATCAAATTGATATTTATGTACATATAATGACGGGTGATATTGATAGATCTGGATTTAAAGCTGTTGCTAGAAATATTGATGGATCGGGTAATTATGAATATGATTTAGTATTTGATTTGGGGCAAGATTTATCAGGTTACGATGGAAAATTACTTAATAGTCATTATGCAACAGTAATGACGGTTAAATGTGGTAAGTCTGGGCAGGTATTTAATGAATCGGCTATTCCATTAATAGGTAAAATCAAACAAATTAATCCAAATATAATAGTAACGGTTGATGGCGGGATTAATGAAAATAACATTAATTTGGTTAAAAATGCAGGTGCAGACATAGTTGTGGTTGGGAATTATGCGAAAAAATGCTATGAAAATGGTAATTTTGAAAAAGGTGTAAATACCTTGTTGCGTGTATGATTTTTATGTGTTATAATTCGTTTTATGAGCAGAGTTTGTGAATTATGTGGAAAAGATAAATTGGCGGGAAATACTGTTTCTCACAGTAATCGTAGAGCGCCTAAAAAAAGTATACCAAATCTTCAAAGGGAAACCATTACCTGTGATGATGGAACTAAGGTTTCATTAAAAATTTGTACAAAGTGCAAAAAGACATTAAATAAAGTCGGGTAAAAAATGAGTATTGGTACAGACAACCTATACGGTAGAATTACAATTTCTAAAAAAGCGATAAGAGCAGTTGCTGGTATCGCTGCTTTAGAATGTTATGGTATATGGGGTGTTGGAAAAAGCAGAATAATAAGAAAAAGAGAAAGTGAATTCAAGATAAAAAACGGTGTTAGAGTTTGGTCAGCTAAGAATAAAATAGGTATATACATAGACGTAATTGTGGGTTTTGGTATGCCGATAAATGCTGTAATTGAATCGGTTAGAGATGCTATAAAATACAAGGTTGAAAATTTCAGTGGTATGGAGGTTCTGTTTATTGATCTTCGTGTCATGGGTATTCGTAAATAATAAAGGAATTTAAAAAATGAGTGATACAAAAACAAAGAAAAAAACAACTAGTAAGAGTCAGAGTGCAAAAAAATCTTCTAAAAATGAAGTAAAAAAAGAGACGGGCATCAAAAGTTTAACAGGCACTAACTTAAAGAAAATGTTTATTGGCGGGTATAACTTGCTTAATAATAATAAAGATTTTATAGACAGTTTAAATGTTTTCCCTGTTCCAGATGGTGATACAGGTCTTAATATGAGCTTGACTATGAAGTCGGTTATTAAAGAAGTAGAAAATATTAACCCTGCAAATGTAATAGAATTAACCGAAGGGATTGCGCGAGGAGCACTTAAAGGTGCAAGAGGTAACAGTGGCGTTATTACAAGTCAAATATTAAAAGGTATGATGTCTGTATTTAGTAAAGGCAACAACAACAATAGAATTACTACCAAAATTTTTGCTTCTGCTATGGAAGAAGGTGCTAAAACAGCATATTCTGCTGTTACTGTACCAAAGGAAGGGACAATATTAACTGTTATCCGTGTTATGGGTGAAGAATCTGTTAAAATTGCACGTGGTACAACAGATTTTATAGAATTTTTAGAAAAAGTTATTGATGCTGGTGAAGATATTTTGGCTAAAACACCGGATATGCTTCCTGTATTAAAAAAAGCAGGTGTTGTTGATGCTGGTGGTCGTGGAATTATAGCTATATTTATGGGATTCCTTTCAATATTACAGGGTAATTCCGAAATGCTTGAATTAAAACTTGAAAATGATATGAATATTATCAAGGACACAGCAGATGAAGTAGCAGAAATCGAAGATATAAGTGATATTGAATTTGCATATTGTACAGAATTTTTCGTAGTTAATATGAAAAAGACAACCACAGTTGCAAGTATTGATAATTTCCGTGTTAAATTGATGGAACTTGGTGATAGTGTTATATGTGTTGGTGATCTTAATATGGTTAAGGTTCATGTTCATACAAACACACCAAACATAGCGTTAGGATTAGCGCTTGGTTTGGGTGAAATTACAAAAATAAAAATTGAAAATATGCTTGAACAAAACAGAGAGTTAAGAAATAGAAGAAATTTAACAGATAAAGAGCAAGGTATTGTGGCTATTGCAAATGGCGAAGGTATATGCAATCTGTTCAAAGAGCTTGGTGTTGATTTTATAATCAAGGGTGGACAAACAATGAATCCAAGTGCAGAGGAAATTGCATCTGCATGTGATCGTGTACATGCTAAAACAGTATTTGTATTCCCAAATAATAAAAATATAATTTTAGCCGCTATGAATGCTCAATCTTTAACAAACAAAAATATAGTAGTTATCCCAAGTAAAAGTATGAACGAAGGTATATCAGCTATTATTAATTTCTCTCCAGATATGAGCGTGGAAGAAAATACAGAGTCATTTGTAGCTACCATTGAAATGGTTTTATCGGCTTCTGTAACATATGCAATAAGAAATACAAAAATTGATAATCTTGAAATAAATCAAGGTGATATAATTGGATTAGACGAGAAATCAATTATTACAAAGGGTAAAAAACCTGAAGAAGTGGCAATTAAGCTTTGTGAAAAATTGGTTAAAGAAAGCACAGGCTGTATTACATTATTTTTTGGTGATACCGTAAAAGAAGCAGATGCAGAAGCAGTTGCTGAAAAATTGAGAAATAAATATGATACCATTGATGTATCTTGCATTGATGGTGGACAAAGCATTTACTATTATCTAATTTCAATTGAATAAAAATAAGACAAATTATGACAGATGCATTTTGCATAATCCTTTGATATGAGAAGGAATAATAAAATTGTATCTATTGATGGCATAGAATCCGAAGTAACAGGACTGTTTCATAACAGCAAGCAGGTTATAAAGGGTTCTATGTTTTTTGTTTTACGCGATGGTAAATATATAAAAGAAGCAATTAAGAATGGCGCAAGTGTGGTTGTTAGCGAAGTTGGAGTATTTGTAGATTCAAAAGTAAAACATATAATTGTTGATGATGTACGCGAAACCATGGCATTAGTTGCAAAACAATTTTATGATAATGTAATTGATAAAATGAGAGTAACAGGTGTAGTCGGAACAAATGGCAAAACTACGACTACCTATATGGTTAAGCATTTGCTTGAAATTGCCACGGGGAAGAATGTAGGACTTGTAGGGACTACGGGTATTATGGGTGCAGGTACTGTATGGGATGGGGTTACTACATTAACTACGCCTGATCCAATTGATCTGCATAGTGCAATATTTGCTATGTATAATAATGGGATAAGAGATGTTGTAATGGAAGTGTCTGCACATGCAATTTATTATAATAAAATTGCAGGAATAAAATTTAGTGGTGTAATATTTACAAATATAACGCAAGATCATTTGGATTTCTTTTCAAGTTTTGATCATTATAAAAACACAAAGACACTGTTTTTCAAACAAGCAGAAATTGAAACAGTTGTTATTAATGCTGATGATAAATATTCAGGAGAGGTGGCATCTGCAATTATGCCTAGGAAAAATATAAAATCAATTTCATATAGTCTTAAAAAAGATAGTATAATTGGAACAAATGAATGGGCATTTGTAGAGAATGTAGTTTTATCTAAGGTCGGTAGTGAATTTCACATAGGGCGTGTTGGGTGCTGTAATATTCCGGTGCCAGGTCTATTTAATATATATAATGCGGTAGCAAGTGCCCTGCTTTGTAACAGTTATAAAATCGGCTGGGATATTATTAAAGAGGGGCTTAGGACTCTTCCCCCCGTGCCAGGCAGATTTAATACATATAATATAAATGGAGTAACAGCTGTTATTGACTATGCTCATACACCTGATGCTTTGGAAAAAATACTGCTGGAATGCAGGGGGTTATTGTCAAATTCAGTAGCAAAATTATTATGTGTCTTTGGATGTGGAGGAGATAGAGATAGAAGTAAGCGTGGAGCTATGGGTACGATTGCTATAAAAAATGCAGACTTTGTAGTGCTTACAAGTGATAATCCACGAACAGAAAATCCCGAGAGTATTATAGATGAAATTGAAGAAGGAATTAAAAGAGGCAGTATAGAAGCCGTTGAAATGAATCTTGATGATAAAATTAATGAGAAATATATAAAAGAAGTAGATAGAACCAAAGCTATTTATTTAGCAATGCAAAAAGCAAAGGTGGGTGATATAGTTGTTATCGCGGGTAAGGGGCACGAACCATATATGGATATAAATGGAAACAAGATTCCGTATATGGACAGTAAAGTGTTAGATACTATAATACGGGGGTAAGCTCTATGAATATTAAAATGGATTTATTGCTATTACTTGTTGGCTTTGTTCTGGCGCTATCTATTGGTTTGATTCTTATCCCTATATTGAAAAAATTAAAAGCAGGACAAAGCATATTGAAATATGTGGATATGCATGAAAAGAAATCAGGAACGCCAACTATTGGTGGGATTATATTTATTTTGCCCGTGGTTATGGTCGCGGGTTTTCTTGTGGGATTTGATACGCCATTATCAATGATTTTAATAATTGCAAGTGTGGGTTATGGACTGATTGGTTTTCTTGATGATTTCCTTAAAATTCGTGGTAAGAAAAATTTAGGTCTTAAAGCCTATCAAAAAATAATTGGACAAGGCGGTGTGGCTGCTTTGGTGTCATATTTTTTTATGACAATAAATCCAAATGGCGAGTTGTTTATTCCATTCTTTAACGGATTTGTAAGTATCGGAGCATTGGGGATATTTGCACTTACATTTATTATATTAATTGCAAGTACAAACGCTGTGAACCTTACAGACGGCATAGACGGGCTTGCAGGCAATGTATCTGTACTTTATTTGATATTTATTTATATATTAATGACGCTTACAGAGTTTGGTGATGAAGGTCTTGTTATGGGAAATATAATAGCAGTTGCTGTTGGGGCTTTGATGGCATTCCTTTTGTTTAATACAAAAAAAGCATCAGTATTTATGGGAGATACTGGTTCTTTATTTCTTGGTGGGTTTATAGCCATGGTGTCGTTGTTTTCCAATCTTGGCTTGGTTATAATATTTCTTGGAATAATTTTTGTTTGGTCTACCTTGTCTGTAATAATACAGGTTTTATATTTCAAAATTACAAATGGTAAGCGAATATTTCTTATGGCACCGTTTCATCATCATTTAGAAAAGATTGGTGTAAGCGAACCAAAGATAGTTAATGTCTATTCTCTAATAACAATATTGATGGGAATCTTATTAGTACTTTCAACAAGTGTAATATAGATAAATTTTAATTTCATATAAATTGTAATGAAGGTTAAGATAATTGGATATGGAAAAAGTGGTAAGGCGGCTGAAAGCTATTTAGAAAAAAAACATATAGAGACAGTAGTGGTAAAGGATCATAAAGAGCAAAGTAATGATAAATTTGATTTTGTTGTAATATCTCCTGGGGTGCCTGCTGAGGCTGTTGAAAACATAGAAGAACCAGTTGTGCCCGAAGTCGAGCTTGCATTTTATATTGACCCGGGAATAAAACCGAAATCTCTTGTTGCTGTTACGGGCACAAATGGGAAGACCACGATAGTAAATCAAATTTATGATATGTGTGTTAATGCGGGGCTGGAATCCGTCCTGTGTGGAAATGTAGGCACACCCATTAGTTATGTTGCGGATAAACTGTCAGGCAGCATTGTTGTGTTAGAAGTGTCTTCATTTATGTTAGAGCAGACTAAGCTACTGCGTCCGAACATAGCTGTTATTACAAATGTAACAAGTGATCATTTAGACAGGCATAAAAGCATGCAAGAATATATAAGATGTAAAAAACAAATTACAGCTTACCAGAAGGCAAGCGACATTCTTGTTGTTAACTGGGATGATGAAAATTCAAGAAGTATTGGTCTTGAAATTATTAAAAAGAAAAAGCAAAAAGTTGTGTGGTATAGCACGCAGGAAACAATAAAAGGATTTTTTATAAAAGGTGATTATATCTATGAGTCGAAATGGTATGGTGCAAGAAGGTTGTTGAGTATAAACAGCATTGGCAGTATGCCTCATACATTATCTAATACTTTGGCAGTAGTCGCAGTTGGAAAGTTGCTTGGAATAAAAAATGAAAAAATTAAGTTAGTTTGCCAGTATAAGAAGCAAAGGCATAGAATAGAGCGTGTGCTTGATAACAATGGTGTGGTTTATTATAACGACAGTAAATCTACAAACATAGCGTCTACTGTGGCAGCTGTGAAAAGTTTCGCACTTCCAATTAATTTAATACTATGTGGCAAAAGCAAGGGGCAAGATTATAAGGAATTGTTTCCATTATTACCCGAAAATATTTTAAACATAATTGTATTTGGAGAAAGCAAAAATGAAGTGGAAGAGAAGGGGAAGCAGTTTGGGTTTAAAAATATTTTCAAAGTAGATAACTTAGAGCAAGCCGTATCAATTGCAACGGAAAAGGCTGTTAAGCCAGGTGTGGTTTTATTTAGTCCAGCAGGAAGCAGTTTTGATCAGTTTAAAGATTATAAAGACAGAGGAGATAAATTCTGTAAATTGGTAAAGCAAACTATTCTTTAATTGATAATATGTTTGCTCCTACGCCGCGTAGATCTTTAACAATATCTGCATGTCCGCGATAAATATAGTCAGCATTGGTTATAGTGGTTGTGCCGTCTGTCATCAATGCAGCGATTACAAGAGCCACTCCACCACGTAAATCACCAGCAGAAAGAACAGTACCCAGGCAATCAGCATCTGCTGGTAAATTATAAGATGCTGGGCATAGATTATCTGTGGATTTGGTATAAAGTCGTTTCTTGCCCTTTATATGGGCTTTGCTGCCGTTTACTGTTATATTTGCACCCATTTTAAGCAGTTCATTAGTGTATCCAAATCTATTTTCAAAAAGTCCTTCAGTGACCATAGTTGACCTGGATGCAACCGTAGTAAGTGATACAAATTGACTTTGAAGGTCGGTAGAAAATCCGGGATATGGGGAAGTGTGAATGTTGAAATTTCGTTGCTTGATTTTTTTACAACTGATGTAAATTGTGTCTTGCGTTGTTTTTATTTTTGCACCCAGAGATTTGAGTTTGCATATTAAATTTATGTTGTGTTCTGGATTTGAGTTTTTAAGAGTAACTTCGCCGCCGCATGCTGTTACGGCTATCATATATGACCCCGTGTTAATTCTATCTGGAATTGGGGTGTATTCAATTCCATGTAATTTTTCTACACTATGAATGATTAATGTGTCGGTACCTGCACCCATTATATTTCCGCCGCATGCATTTATAAAATCACATAGATCAATAATTTCGGGTTCTTTTGCGGCGCCTATGATTTTATAGGTGTTACCCCTAATTCCTAGGGCTGTGGCTTGTATTATATTTTCGGTTGCGCCTACGGATGGGAAATCCAAGGTTAGTATCTTCGTTCCATTAAATTTTTTTTGTTTTAATGTACATTCAATAAATTCTTTGTGTTGCGTTATTTTGGCTCCAATTTGTTTAAGAAGATCAATATGTATGTCTATCGGACGGTTACCAATAGAACAGCCACCCGGATAGGGCAGCTTAACGGTTCCTGTACGTGAAAGCATGGCTCCCATAATAAAAATACTGCCACGAATTTTATTGCCTGATTCAGTTGGTATTTCGGTAGAGGTTATGTTATTGGCGTCAATTTTAACAGTATCATTTTTTATGTTTATTATAAGTCCTAGACTGGCAAGTATATTCATCATGTTTGTTAGATCTGTTATACGTGGCACAGTATGTAATATGGTTGTTCCGTGGGTCATAAGGCAGGCTGACATTATAGGCAGTAAAGAGTTTTTTGCACCCTCTATATGTATTGTTCCAAAAAGAGGCTTTCCGCCCTGTATTTGCAGTTTTTGCATTACATTATATTATGTTTGACCTTGGCTATTGTGTGATTTATAATTATTATGTGAAGAGTAGAGCTTTGCTTTCTATGTTGATTACATTCATTGTGCTGGCTGGTATTTGGATTATGGGGGGCACAGTTTTTATAGTGGATGAAATACAAATTAAACTTGATGGTAAGGGTTTATCTGCGTCATCAAGTGAACCAGATTTAGAAAAAAACATTATTGAAAAAATAAACCTGCAAGGAAAAAATATTTTATTTGGATTAGATGAAGAAGAAATAAGTGAAAGTGTAAAAGCCGTTAGTCCTACATTAAAAGTTGTTAATGTAAAATCAGAGTTTCCAAACAGGGTTGTAATTGATGTTATACGCAGAAGTGCGATTTATAATAATGGAACATTGTTGTTTGACGAAGATATGGTTATTGTTGGCGGAGGAACTAGCGGTTTGGCCAATATAATGGATACTAATATAGAATTAAAAAGCACAAATGCTGGCGATGTAGCTGAAGGCAAAACAATTGCTGATAATAAAAAAATAGACCAATTGAAAATAATAGGTAATTATTTCGAAGAGATGGAAGGCTGGAAAGTTTCTTATGATGACAGTTCTAATGCTATTGGGGCCAATATGCTATGTATGAATATTTTAATGAATGATGGTAGCTCATTAAGAATGACTACTGGATACAATGAAGATTTTATTAAGCTTTTAACTTATACATACTCAAGTTATAGAAATAATAGGACCCCAGGGCAAAATGAATTATTTTCAGGTTATTATAATGAAAATCAAGAAATAAGAATAATTAAATATAACCAAGCTAACGAAATGGAAAAGGTGTATTATGAATGATAAAACAGTTATCATTTATATAGATAATACTCAAATTGTTGGAACTATATTAAAAAAAGAGATTGGGCAAGCATTTACTACGATTGCTATGGAATGCGAAGAATATAGTGGAATACGTGATGGTGAATTTGAAGATAATGAGAATTTCCTTTTAACTTTTTACAGTGTTATAGACAAATTAAGAAAAAGTATAGACGTTATGCCGAGAACAATTTATGTTGGGCTGCCTAATGAATTTTGCAGTGTACAAACCCCAGAGCGTGAAATCGAATTTAATAAAATTACAAAAATAACCAAGAAACATATTGATACGCTTTGGGACAGTATGGATCTTGATGATTTAAGTTTGGAAATAGTATCTAAAAAAGCTTTGTATTATCAAATTGAAGATAGTGAAGAAATTTTGTTAGATGCTGTTGGTGTATCAGGCAGTGGCGTTAAAATGTGGGCAAGTATAATTACGATCTCAAAAGAACTGAAAATGCTTATCGATAATGATGATATACGTTCTATGGGTTTTAACATTGAATTTTTGTCTATCGCTGAATGTGAGTTGTTTATGATACCAGAAGAAGAAAGAGATCCAGGGTGTAGTATTATAAGAAGTGATTTTCATTCTACATCTATTGTTAATATTGCTGGTGATGGAATTCATGGTATGTCTTATTTTAATATGGGCATAGAAGAAATTATAAAAGAATTTATGGAAAACTTTTCTACGGATTATTGGACTGCGGCTGAGTTGCTTAAACAATCTATGCCGACATTTCAGCTTGAAATGCATCAAGGACAAGGATATATAGCAGACGGTCAGCTTTTTCCATCTGGTATTGTGAATTCTTTAATAACTAAAAAAATAAAACAAATTGGTGAAAGAATTGCAGAAGTAAATATAGCTAATGTTATATATATCACTGGTGGGAATTTGAATGAAATTTACGGTGCACGAAATATATTAGCCAACGCTTGCAACAAAAGAATAAAGGATGCAGTAGATCCGCTTACGGGACTTAGTTATTTCCCGCAGTGTACTATAAACGCAATGGCAAGATTTATTGCTAATTATAGGTAGGGAAAATGAAGGTATCTATTACTACATTAGGATGTGATAAAAACAGAGTGGATAGTGAGCGTTTGGCTTCCTTTTTGCGTTCGTCAGGTTTTGAATTGATTGCTGACGATGAAAGTGCGGATATGATTATTATCAATACCTGTGGATTTATAAATACCGCAAGAGAAGAAAGTCTTAATGCTATTAGTCAAAAAATAAAATTCAAACCTCGTGCTAAAATTATTGTTTGTGGGTGTATGGTTGAAAAATACAAAGATGAATTAACCAAACAAATACCGCAAGTTGATGTATGGTGGGGAACCAAAGATTATGAACAATTGGTAGAAAATCTTTCTCAAAATAAATTGATAAAAGGTCATAAATTATTGTCTACACCTAAAAGTTATACATATATTAAAATCTCAGAAGGATGTAATAGGGCCTGCGCTTTTTGTACTATACCTTCAATAAAGGGACGATATATATCAAGGACAATAGATGAGATAATTGAAGAAGTTGAGCACTTTGCTGGATTAGGTGTTCCGGAATACATTTTGGTTGCGCAAGATGTTACAAGTTATGGTATTGATATAGGAACTAACCTTGTTAATTTACTTCGGTCTATAACAAACATAAAAGGCGTGAAACGGGTTAGGCTGCATTATTGCTATCCAGATATGTTAAGTGATGAGTTAATCAAAGAAATTGCAAGTAATGAAAAAATAGTAAAATATTTAGATATTCCTTTTCAGCATTGTAGCGACAGAATTATTAAAGCAATGAGAAGGAAAGGTGGAGAAGTAGAGTTTGAAAATTTAATTACAAAATTAAGAATGACTATAAAAGATCTTACTATTAGGGCTACATTTATTGTTGGATTTCCAACTGAAACAGAGCAAGAGTTTGATCAGTTAGTGCAATTTCTTAAGTATGTAAAATTGGATTATGTTGGGTTCTTTATTTATTCAAGAGAGCAAGGGACGCCAGCATATGATATGCAGCAAGTTGATGAAGAGGTTAAGGGAAAAAGATTAGCTATAATTGAGAGTGTTCAATCTAAAATTTTAGAAGCTAAAGATCTTGCAAATAAAGGGAAGAAAGTTAAGGTTGTATGTGATGAAATTTTGGATGGGGCATCAAAATGCAGAACCTTTGGGCAGAGTCCAGAAGTAGATCCTTGTGTAATTGTAGATGGAGAATTAGAGGTTGGAGGTGAGTATGACATCATTCTTTAATACGCCTCTGTCGGCTAAGATGCGTCCAAGGAATTTGGACGAATATGTGGGTCAAGAGCATCTAGTGGGCAAAGGGCAGGTCTTACGGCGTCTTATTGAATTAGATTCATGTCCAAACCTTATATTTTGGGGACCTGCTGGTGTTGGGAAGACTACTCTTGCACAAATAATTGCAAACATTACAAAATCTGAATTTGTAAATTTTTCTGCTGTAATGAGCTCGATAAAAGAGGTTCGTGCAGTTATGGAAAAAGCAGAAGGAAGCAGGCGTCTTGGAATAAAAACTATTGTGTTTGTTGATGAGATACATAGGTTTAATAAAGCTCAACAAGATGCATTTTTGCCATATGTTGAAAATGGAAGTATAACATTGATTGGAGCTACAACAGAAAATCCATCATTTGAAATTAATAATGCGCTGCTCTCCAGATGTAGGGTTTTTATTTTAAAATCATTATCAGATGATAATATAAAAAAAATATTATTGCGTGCTATTAGCTATTATGAAGAAGAGCAAAAAATTAAAATTCAAATAGAAGAAAAATTTATTAATTCAATTATTAGTTTTTGCAATGGAGATGCTAGGAATGCTTTGAATATGATTGAAATGATTTTAAACAGTTTGGATTGTTCTGGTGAGAATGTGATTGTTACGGAAGAAATGATTGCAACTGTTACTAGCAGAAAAATTGGAGCTTATGATAAAAATGGGGAAGAGCACTATAATAATATTTCTGCTCTTCACAAGAGTATGCGAAACAGTGATCCACAGGCCAGTGTGTATTGGCTTATGAGAATGTTAGATGCTGGCGAGGAGCCGTTATATATTGCAAGAAGGCTTATAAGATTTGCAAGTGAAGATATAGGTCTTGCAGATAGTAATGCTTTATTACTTGCAACTGCTGCTTATGATGCATGTCATTATATAGGGATGCCGGAATGCGGCGTTAATTTGGCACACCTTGTAATTTACCTGGCTATGGCTGCAAAGTCCAATGCTGTATATGTTGCACACAATGAAGCATTGAATGATGTAAGAACAATGCCTAATTTGCCTGTACCAATGCATATAAGAAATGCAGTAACAAAACTTATGAAAGATGTAGGGTATGGAAAAGGTTATAAATATGCACATGATTATAAAGAAAAAACAACGGATATGCAGTGTTTACCAGACAATATTAAAGACAAAAAATATTATCGACCAACCTCACAAGGTAAAGAAAATGTTTTTTTAGATAAGATGAAAAATAAATAAATTTGGTTTGTCTAATTTTGTAATAATGATATATACTAAGATTAATCTTTGGGGGAAAACAAATGAAGAAGTTTTATAACATCGTAAGTTTCTTTACATTAGCTTGTATATTTTTTTCTATGATGTTAATTTTGCCAACAGCAAAAAAAGTTGATTCAGATATTGTTGATGTTAATGCCCAAGCAACTTCGGGATTTTATTGGACAGATCCTAATAAGGGGTTAATGGATA
>CAYJJH010000007.1:0-40149 GCA_964370495.1 uncultured Prevotella sp. | reverse complement strand
TTGGTGGTGGTAAATGGATTCGAACCATTGATCTTCCGGGTATGAACCAGACGCAGTAACCAACTGTGCTATACCACCATAGATAAATTAATTATAACAAATTATTTTTTAAAAAACAATCAAAAGTTATCTATATTTTTACTGGTTGCATTTGTAAGAAAAATATGTTACATTATTTAAATCTTTTCCTATTGTAATGATAGGCGTTAGACCATAAAAGGAGGTAATAAAATGGAAAACAAACGATCATATGAATGTATGTTAGTTGTTGACGCAAAAGTCGATGAAGCAAAAAGAGAGGAACTTGTAAAACAATTCCAAAAAATGGCTGGTAGCAATACTTCAGTTGAAAAAATGGGACAAAAGAAATATGGATATTATTTCTTATTAAACTTCAAAGCATCACCAGAAGTTCCTGCTAAGATGACTGCGTTAATGAATATAACAGAAGGTATAAACAGATACTTATTTATTGTTAAAACTGACACAATGTTAGCTCAAGATGTAATAAGAAAACAAAACAAAATGAAAGCTCGTGAAGAGTATATGGCAAGAAAAGAAAAAGAAGCTAAACAAAAAGAAGGAGAATAATTAATGAATAAAGTATTTTTAGTTGGAAATCTAACAAGAGATCCAGAATTGTTACAAGCAGGTGCATCAGGTGCAAGTGTTTGTAGATTCAGTATCGCTGTAAATCGCAGAGTAAGTGGAAATCAAGAAACTGATTTTTATAATGTTAATGCATGGCGTGCATTAGGTGAGAATTGTGCTAAGTTTATAAAAAAAGGAAGTAAAGTCGCAATTTCAGGCGATATTCAACTTCGTAATTATGAAGATAAAGATGGCAATAAACGTATATCTGTAGATGTTACGGCTGATGCTGTTGAATTTTTAGATAAAAAAGGCGAAGGGGCTAATGAACAATCTACCGTTACGGAAATGAAACCGATTTCGGATGACTCATTACCATTCTAAAATTAAAGGAGGAATATTATGGGAGAAAATTTATCAACAAGAGAAGTTATTGAAGAGTTAAGCAGACAAGAAAATAGATCTATGCGTAAGAACTCATCAGAAAATAACGAAGAACGTAAAGAAAAACGTATGCAAAAACCTAAAAGAAGGGTATGTCCATTCTGTATGGAAAAAGACCAAAATAAAAAACCACTTTATATTGATTATAAAGATGGGCGTTTGAAAAAATATGTTACAGATAATGGGAAAATTTTGCCACGCAGACAAACTGGTGTTTGTGCATCTCATCAAAGAGAAGTTGCAAGAGCCATTAAAGTTGCAAAAGATATGGGATTATTATAATCCAATTATAAATAGCATTAAAAGAAAATAACGCATATATAAAATTGTGCGTTATTTTTTTGTGGGTATTGGCGGCGTCTCTATGTCCGCATTGGCTAAACTATTATTAAATGATGGTCATAAAATTTATGGCAGTGATATGATTGATTCCTTAAATATTAAAGAACTTAGTAGCCTGGGGATAACAACATATATTGGTCATAGCAATGAAAATATAAAAGATAAAAATATAGACTATTTAATTATTAATGGAGCCATTTCAGATGATAATCCTGAATTATTTTATGCAAAAGAAAATAATATAAAGATTATTTCACGTGAGCAATTACTTGCAGAAGTATCTAGAAAATATGAAAATGTAATAGCAGTAGCTGGGTGTCATGGTAAGAGTTCTACAACAGCTATTGTTGGCGAAATTTTTAAATTATCTGGAAAAGAGCCTACTGTACATAATGGTGTTAAAGATAATTTATATATTGGAAAGAAAAAATATTTCATTACAGAAGCTTGTGAGTTTAAACGAAGCTTTTTAACTTTAGAACCTAAAATTGCAATAATAACAAATGTTGATAAAGACCATTTGGATTGTTATAAAGATCTTAATGATATAAAAAATACTTTTCAATCCTTTTCGGCTAATGTAGATATTTTAATAAAAAATGTAGATGATAGAAATAGTATTGATTTGAAAGGTAAAAAACAAACTATAACGTTTGGAATTAACTATGGAGATATTCACACTAAAAATCTTAAAGAAATCAGGAAAGGTTGTTATTCATTTGATCTGGTTTTAGATAAAAATAAATTTGGAGTTTTTAATAATATACCTACTTTTAAAATGCAGGTTGCGGGTAAACATAATATATATAATGCTTTAGCAGGTATTGCCTGCGGATTGATGTCTGGAATTAATGTCTCTTTAATTAAAGAAGCAATTTTTAATTATCGTGGAATATCACGTAGATTTGAAATATTATCAAAATTAAATAATACAGAAATTATATTAGATTACGCTCATCATCCTAAGGAAATTTTGACGACAATTGATACTGCTAAGTCTTTATATAAAAATTATTTAATCGTATTTCAACCACATACATACACGCGTACAATTGCTTTGTGGAACGAATTTATCTTAACCCTTGCTAAAATACCTAATTTAATATTATATAAAACATTTGCGGCTAGAGAAAAGGAAATAAGGGGCGGTAGGGCTTTTGATTTACAGAAAATATTAAAATGTAAGTATTTTGCAAAAACCAAATCACTTAAAAATTATATTAAAAAATATCATGGGAAATATGATGCAATAATTTTATGTGGAGCGGGCGATGTAGTTAGTGGTGAATTCCTAATCAAAGATGATTAAAAGATTTTAGATTGACAATATTTTTATGACATTATATAATAATTACATTATGAAAGAAAAAATACATCCAGATTATCACGAAGCGACTTTTGAATGTGCTTGTGGCAGCAAATTTACTTGCGGAACAACTAAAGAAGGTAACCTTATAAAGGTGGACATTTGTTCAAATTGTCATCCTTTTTATACTGGTAAACAAAAAATTGTTGATACTGCGGGTCGTGTAGACAAATTCAACAAGAGATACGCAAAATAATAAGAAAATGAAATTAGCACAAATAATAAATAAAACAGGAGAACAAGAGGCTGTTATTCAAACTTTGTGTCATTTAATGAATGTCGATAGAACTACGTTATTTTTATCTAATGATATAGATGATAATATTGTTAAAGATGCATTAAAAATAATTGATAAATATAAAAAAGGAATCCCATTAGCCTATCTATTGGGATTTGCTTATTTTTATAACAGGAAATTTTTTGTTAATGAAAATGTTTTGGTTCCAAGATTTGATACAGAAATTTTGGTAGAATGTGCAGAAAGAAAAATTATTGCTGATATGATGAGGCCAAGAGATGAAAAATATAAAATACTAGATTTGTGTTGTGGCTCGGGGATTGTGGGAATATCTGTTGCTCATTTATGTGACTGGTTATCTAAAAGAGATAAAATTGATGATGGATTCAGAATAACTTTATCAGATAAAAGTATTGATGCATTAATGGTAGCTAAAAAAAATATTAATATACATAATATTGATGCTGATTTAGTACATAGCGATTTAATTGATGAGATAGATGAAAAGTTTAATTTGATATTATGTAATCCGCCTTATATAAGAACAAAGGATATAGGTGTAGAAGATAAACGTATATTAAAAGAGCCTATTATGGCGCTTGATGGTGGCGTTGATGGCTTATATTTTTATCGTAGAATATTATCAAACATAAATAAAGTACTTGCACCAGGTGGGACAATAATGTTTGAAATAGGTTATGACCAAGCAGAAGATTTATATAATATTGCCACAAGTAATGGTTTTTCGAAAATTAATGTATATAAAGATTTGGCAAATAATGATAGAGTGGTTACAATAAGAGTATAATGTATTCAAAATTAGAAGAAATTGAAAAAAAATATGAAGGTCTTATGCTTGAAATGACAGAGCCTAGTATTTTTAATGACCTTGCGAAGTATTCAAAAATAACCAAAGAAGCTTCTAAAATGCAAGAAACAGTTACAAAATTTAAAGAGCTTAAAAAAATTAAAGCTGAAATAGAATCTGCTAAAAAAATTACTGATGCTGAATTATTGGAGATGGCAGAAGAAGAAATAAAATCTAATACAGCTAAACTTGAAAAATTAGAAGAGGAATTAAAAATTTTATTACTTCCAAAAGACGAAAGAGATGATGCCAATGTAATTATAGAAATACGTCCAGCAGCAGGTGGAGACGAAGCAGCATTATTTACCGCAGTCTTACTTCGAATGTATACTATGTTTGCTCAGTCCAAAGGTTTTACCGTAGAAATAAGTGATATAGATGATACCGGCATAGGTGGAGTTAAAATGGTAACATTTATGGTTAAGGGCGAAGGTGCATTTTCTCTGTTTAAGTTTGAAAGTGGTGTGCACAGAGTTCAGCGTGTACCTGAAACCGAAACACAAGGGCGTATTCATACATCTACGGCAACAGTAGCTGTTTTGCCCGAAGTTGTAGAAGTTGATTTCAAAATAGAAGATAAAGATCTTCGTATAGATGTATATCGTGCTAGTGGTGCTGGTGGGCAACATATTAATAAAACGGAGAGTGCTATTCGTATAACTCATTTACCTACAAATACTGTTGTAACTTGTCAAGACGGACGAAGCCAACTATCGAATAGAGAAAAAGCTATGGCAATTTTAACAGCTAAATTAGCTGATTACTATCAATCTTTAGAAGATAAAAAATATGCAGAAACCAGACAAACACAAATTGGAACCGGAGACAGAAGTGAACGAATTAGAACATATAATTATCCACAAGGTCGTGTTACAGATCACAGAATAAATCGTACCGAGTACAATTTAACAATGTTCGTAAATGGTCAAATCGACGATATGGTCGAAGCATTACGAATAGCAAATAATAATCAAAATTAATTTATATTAATTAGCGCCAATTTCTTTTTCAAGATTTTTTACGAATTCAAAGAATGTAGAAATATCTTTGAATTGACGATAAACTGCAGCAAAACGAACATAAGAAACTTCGTCTACTTTTTTAAGTTCTTCCATTACAAGATCCCCAATATATTCACTTTGGATTTCTTGTTCTCCAATTGCTTTGTTTACTATTTTCATTTCTATACGCTCAACCATTTCATCTATTTGACGCATAGATACAGGTCTTTTTGCAGTAGATGCAATTATACCAGCTTTTATTTTCTGAACATCAAAAGATTGACGGCTGCCGTCTTTTTTTACAACTAATAAAGATACACGCTCAATTGTTTCATAGCTTGTAAATCTTTTACTACATTTAAGACATTCACGTCTTCTTCTTATAGAATTAGCATTATCATTTGTTCTGCTATCTATTACCTTATTATCTTGTGAACCACAATTTGGACATCTCATATATAATTATAACATTTTTACTCTTCGTATGACAAGCAACATTTTAATTTTCCACAAACACCATTAATTTTTTCGGGTGTAAGTGATATACGTTGGTTCTTGGCCATTTTAATTGATACTTCGGGGTAGTTATGGCAAAACCTTTTACAGCAACATTCTTGCCCGCAGGGACCAAGTCCGCCTGTCATTTTAACTTCATCTCTTGATCCAATTTGTCTTAATTCTATTCGTGCATGAAGTGCACCTGCAAGCGTTTTAACAAGTTCTCTGAAATCTACTCTTGCTTCTGCAGAGAAGAATATTATTACTTTAGAAGCATCAAGAGAATAGTGCGCAGAAATTATATTCATTTGCAGTTTAAATTTTTCTATTAATTCTGTTGTTTTCTTAATTGCATAGTCTGCTGAATTTTTGAGAATTTTTATTTTGCTATTATCCTTATCATCTGCTTTGCGTAATACCATTGCATTTGATGGTGCATTTTTTTTCTTCTCTACGGGTTCAGAGGCAATTACTCCCCAATCTGCACCGTATTCAGTTTCTACTATTACATAATCACCAACTTTAAGTTCAATTAATTCTGTATCAAACTTTGTAGGCTGTGATTGTTCACTTATCTTTACATTAACTGTTTGCATAAAATAATTTTAACACAATTAAATATAAAAGTAAATTTTATAATCTAACAAAAACTGGGTGTATTATCATATTCTATGCAAACACAATTAGGGAAAAGTGTTTCTATATTTTCGACTAGATTTTCTTCAAAATCATTATTAAGGTGTATAAAGATTTGTCTGGGTGCTACATCAATTAATACATTAATTAAATTATTGTCTGTATAATTAAATGGTTCGAGATTTTCATTAAGAATTTTTATGACTTTGCCATCTCTCATTATATGGGCTTCATTGGTTTTGAAATCCATATTTTGAATAAGATAGCGGAGTAGTTCGTTAAGTATTTCTTTGTTAATAAGTTTTGGATAGTTAGTGTTTACAAGTGCTATAATTTCGTCCCAGCGCTTTTTTATGCTAGACAGTCTGAAATCTAATATGGCATCAAGCCTCATTATTGGCGTAATTTCAATTAGTGAAGATGCAATAATTAAGTCAGTTTTTTTATCATAATTTAAAAGTACACGAATCAATGTTTCATCTTTAATTTGAATCCTAGATTTTATATACTCAGTTTTAATAGATGTTATAATTTGATTTACAATACAATCAAGTAATTTATATTCATCAATCTTGTCAGAGACTTTAAGAATAGTTCGGTCTTTATCCTTTGTTATTTTAATACCAAATTTTTTTGCTATATTTTGCAAGTTTTTTACAAATCTATTATCTGTGGAAATTTCCATATGAATAGTTTATGTAATTGATTTTATATTTATTTTATGTTATATTCCTGTTATGAATAAAGATATGAATAAAATACTTTCACACACTGCGTCACACATATTGGCATATGCTGTGAAAAATATCTATCCTACAGCTAAATTAGCTATTGGGCCAGCAATTGATAATGGGTTTTATTATGATTTTGATTTTGCTACTCCAATAAAAGAAGAAGATCTTATTAAAATTGAAGCTGAAATGAAGCGAATAATTAAATCTGATTTTACTGTTGAAAAAAAAGAAGTTACAAGAACAGAGGCAAATCGAAT
This sequence comes from uncultured Prevotella sp., assembly GCA_964370495.1. Classification (GTDB taxonomy): domain Bacteria; phylum Bacillota; class Clostridia; order Christensenellales; family UBA1242; genus RGIG8050. The sequence goes on along the minus strand of CAYJJH010000007.1, from coordinate 33,174 downwards.
TTTAACCAAGCATAAAGAAATTTATAAACTAGAATTATTAAAGGACTTACCAAAGGGTGAACCTATTAGCTTTTATACTATAGGTGACTTTACAGACCTTTGCGCTGGACCGCATATTGAAAAAATTGGAAAGATAAAGGATATAAAACTAACACAAATTACGGGTGCTTATTGGCGTGGAAATGAAAAAAACAAAATGCTTACCAGAATATATGGCGTGGCTTTTGATAAAAAAGGCAAACTTGAAGAATATATACAATGGCAAGAAGATATAAAGAAACGTGATCATAACAGGATCGGACGTGAACTGGGTATTTTTATGACTTCGGATATTGTGGGGCAAGGGTTACCATTGATGATGCCTGCTGGTGCTACAATAATGCAAACTTTACAAAGATTTGTAGAAGATGAAGAAACTCGTCGTGGCTATTTACGTACTAAAACACCTTCACTTGGAAAAAGTGATTTATACAAAATAAGTGGTCATTGGGATCATTATAAAGATGGAATGTTTGTACTTGGTGATGAAGTTCTTGATGATGATGTGTTGGCTCTTAGACCTATGACTTGTCCATTACATATATTAATTTATAAAAATGAACTTCATTCTTATAAAGAATTGCCAATACGATATGCAGAAACCGCTAAGCAATTTAGAAATGAAAATAGTGGAGAAATGCACGGTCTTATAAGAGTTAGAGAATATACGTTAAGCGATGGACATATTATTGTTCGTCCAGATCAAATTCAACAAGTATTTGATGAATGTTTAGATTTAACAATGTATTTACTAAAAGCACTTAAAATGCAAGATGATATTTCGTTCCGTCTTTCAAAATGGGATCCAAATAATAAATCTAAATACATAGATAATAAAAATGCATGGGAATGGACACAGAAAGAAATTCGTGAAACTCTTGTTCGTAATAAACTTAATTTTATTGAAGCGGATGGCGAAGCTGCTTTCTATGGACCTAAGATAGATATACAAGCAAAAAATATTTATGGTAAAGAAGATACATTATTTACCATTCAATTAGACTTTGCACTTGCTGAAAGATTTGATTTAAGTTACATAGATGAAAAAGGTGAAAAAGCTAGACCATATATTATTCACAGGGCTTCTATGGGCTGCTACGAGAGAACATTGGCTATGTTAATAGAAAAGACTATGGGTGTGATGCCTTGCTGGTTGGCTCCTACACAGGCTATGGTTATGGGGATTACAAATAACCAAGACGATTATTGTAATGATATCAAAAAGAAGTTACTACAGTTAGGTTTCCGTGCAAGCACTGATATAAGAAGTGAAAAAATCGGTCTTAAAATTCGTGAAGCAACAATGAAGAAAATACCATATTTAATTATTGTTGGAGGAAAAGAGCAAGAGCAAAATCTTGTATCTGTAAGAACACGTGAAGGTGTGGATATGGGGCAAATGACACTTGATGCTTTTGTTGAAATATTAAATAAACAAATAAAGGAATTAAATTAATGCAAGTTCTTATTGGTAAAATAGTAAGATCAAGAGGATTAAAAGGCGAAGTTAAAATTCAAATTTTAACAAATAGACCAGAAGTTTTTAATACAGCTAACCAAATATATATTGATAAAAAAACATTTAATGTTTTGAAAGGTAGTGTTCAAAATGGTTCAGGCTTTATGTATCTTGAGGGCATTGATCACATCGATAAAGCTGAACAATTAAGAGGTAAAGAAATTTTTATAGATTCTAAAGATCTTAATCTTACAGATGATGAAGTACTATCTACTGACCTTATTGGTTTTGATGTTATACATAAAAATAAAAAAATCGGGAGAATAAAATCTATTGAAAATTTTGGTGGCGGTGACTTTTTTGAAATTGCAGTAACCGGTACAGGCTTTGTTCAAATACCAAATGAAGATGATTTTATAGAAGAGACTAATATGACAAATAAAACTTTGACCCTTAAAGATAATGCCTTAGATGTAGAGGAAGTTTTATAATGCGTTGGACAATTTTATCTTTATTCCCTGAAATTTTTGCTCCAATAAAATCAAGTATTTTAGCCCGAGCAGAGAGGTCAGGAAAGTTAGAGATTAACATAGTTAATTTTCGTGACTATTCAAAAGACAAACATAAGAAGGTAGATGATTATTCTTATTCTGGTGGAGCTGGGCTTGTATTATCCTGTGACCCAATTTATAACTGTATTCAGTCCATTGATCCAGATCATACTGCACATCGTATTTTTATGACGCCAGCGGCACCTGTGTTAACGCAAGATCGCGTAACGCAACTTTCTGCTAAATCGCATATAATGGTTTTGTGTGGTCATTACGAGGGCGTAGATCAACGTGTCATTGATAAATGCTTCGATGAAGTTATATCAATTGGTGAATTTGTTCTTACTGGCGGAGAATTGCCTGCTATGATTCTTGTTGATGCTGTCTCACGTTACATAGACGGAGTTATAAACAAAGACAGTCTTAAAAATGAAAGTCATATACAGAAAGACATCCTGGAACACCCTCAGTATACCAGACCAAGAGAGTGGCAAGGCTTAACAGTTCCTGATGTTCTTTTATCGGGCAATCATGCAGAAATAGAAAAATGGAAAAAACAAGCCAGTTTGCAAATCTCTGACAAATATAAAAAAGGATGTCTGCAAAGTGAAAATCCAAAGGGAGCAAACAAACTCTAAAATAATTAGGTCCGTATGTTGGATTGCTTTAATTGTGAATTTTTCTCTTCTTATATTAAAAATTTTATTTGGAATTATATTTAATAACTTAGCAATAATATCTGAAGCTATTCACGCGGCTACGGATTTGATTATTTCTTTTTCTGTATTAATTGCGGTATATTTTACAGAAAGTAAATTCTATCCAAAACTTGAAAAAATTATGACAATATTGTTAGGTATTCTTGTGTGTAGCATAGGGGTTATGCTTGCTTATAATGGATATGTCAGTATTCTTAATCCACAACCGACAAACGTTAATTTATATACTATCGGGTTTATAATATTTACAATAATTATAAAGGAGCTGCTTTTTTATTACGAACTATATTATGCTAAAAAAACAAAATCTAATATAATCTTAGCCGAAGCTTGGCATAATAGGATGGATAACTTTTCATCAGTTACTATTTTAGTTGGCTTTTTCTTTTCATTATTTTTTGATAGTAATATTTTTGAAAGTTTATCAGTAATTATAATTTCTACATTTATAATGAAAACCGCAATAGATTTAACTTTTAATTTAGATAAGTTTAATAAAAATTAAAATGATATTCTTTGATTTTGAAATAAATTATAAATATGCTATTCTTAATAAGAAAGGATAGATAAACAAAATGAAAATATTAATAATATGTGCAACAACTTTTTATAACAAGATTGAAGAAATTAAATTTGAATTAGAAAAACTTGGACACACAGTTGAAACACCCAATTGTTATGATAATCCAGTTACGAATGATGATAATAAAAATATGACTAAACAAGAATATTTGGATTTTTTCAAAGAGATGTACGCTAGAAGCAGAAATGCCATAACAAATATAGATGCAGTTTTAGTATTGAATTTTGATAAAGAAAAAAATGGCGTTAAATATTCTAATTATATCGGTGCCTCTACCTTTTTAGAAATGTATGAAGCTTACATGCAAAATAAAAAAATATATTTATATAATGATTTACCAGATGTAAATAATATTTTATTAGATGAAATAAAAGGATTTGGTCCAATACTTATTAAACAAAATATAGGTTGTATCAATTAAAGGAGGTAAACACATTATGAATATGTATCAAAAAAGAGAAGAGCGTAGAAAAATAAGAGAACAAAAAGAGGAGCAAGGTGTTACTGCATCTTCTTCTATGACTATATCTTGGTTTCCGGGACATATGGCAACTACACTTAAAATGATCGCTGGCGAATTAAAAATTTGTGATGCAATCATTTATGTACTTGATGCAAGATGTCCATACTCTTGTATTAATCCTAAATTTCAAGAATTTATGGGAAGAAAGCCTGTATTATTTGTTTTAAATAAAATAGACCTTGCGGCTCCCGGAATAAAAGATCAATTTATTAAGCGACTTAATATAACAACAAAATATGATATCATTACCAGAAATTCTGTAAGAAGTGGAGGCAGAGATGTGGTTGTTAAAGCACTTCAAAAATTGTTAGCAGAGAAAATTAAAACCAAATCTGAGCGTGGTATTAATAAAATTTTGCGTGTTGCTGTTATTGGTGTAACAAATTGTGGCAAATCTACCTTTATTAATAATATGACAAATAAATCTAAAACACTTACTGGTAACAGACCTGGCGTTACCAGAACAAAACAATGGGTAGCGATTACAGATAATTTGTGGCTTCTTGATACACCAGGTACATTATGGCCAAGCTTCTCGAATAAACAAGTAGGTTTGAATTTAGCGTATGTTGGATCTATTAAAGACGATATATTAGATATCGAAAAACTAAGTTTAAGTTTAGTTAAAGATATATCAAATCTAGATAGCAGTGCAATAAGTGACAGATTTGGATCTGATGACTTTAATGTCATTGCTCAAAAAAGAGGATGTATTATTAAAGGTGGACAAATAGATACAACCCGAGCATCAAGAGCAATATTGTCTGAATATCGCGAAGGCAAAATTGGAAAATTTAATTTAGATAATTTAATACAAAATTAATACATAGCAATCAACAACAAATCAAAAACATTTACAGCATTACAATTTGCTTGAATTCTTTGATTTATTTCAGCAAGTGCTTGATAAAGTGATAACTTCTTTTTTTCTGGTAAATTACTTTTCTTTATGCTTTTATTAAGTGCATCAATTGAAAGCATTAAATTCTCTGGCTTAGATAATACGGGCAAATATGTAATTGCTACATTTATATATGATGAAGAAATAAATTTTTCAGCGTAATCATAAATTAATTCTGCATTTGGTGTTTCTTCTATGATCTTTTTTATTGTAAGATTATCATCATTTGATTTGTAAGAGACAATAGAACGACTTTTTATAGTAGGTAGTATATTTGTTAAATTTTCACAAAGTAATAAAAATGTAGTATCATCATTTGCTTCTTCAATTGTTTTTAATATTTTATTTTGAGAATTAGCATTCATTAAATGTGCTTCAAATATAATGAATAATTTTTTACCGCTAACTGATGCTAAATTTGATTGTGCAATCATTTTATTAACTACATCCACAGTTATCTCTTTTTTACCTTCGTTTTTCTTTACATAAAAAACATCAGCCGGATTATATTTTTTTGCCAATTCTAATGCTTGGTTTTGAATTCTTACTGTATCGTTACTTACAATTAAGTGGGTCAAATTAAACCCCCAATTCCTTTTTGATTAATTCATGTATTTCATCTGGTGAAAGAAGTTCATTAAATTCATTTAAACATTTTATATTTGACCAACCAAAAAGTTCGCTTGCCTCTAATCCAGCGTTATATGCATTTAATAAATGTGTATAATTTTGTTCATGAATATCTTTATCAAATTCTTCACCAATTTTTAATTGTTGTCTTAAACTTATAAGTTCCATTGCTTTATCAGCAGGCATATCCATAAATAAAACTTTATCTACGCGGGGAAGTTGTAATAAATTGAATTCAAAATTATCTACCCATTTTATAAAATTTTCACGCTCTTCACGGCCTTTGATTTTGCCTGATTGATGTAACATATTGGATTGAACATAACGATCAAATATTATAACCGAATTATCTTTTAATTCTTTCATTAGTTTCTTCATCTTACAGATTCTATCTGTCGCAAAGAGAGTACTGGTTTCATATGGATTTAGTACATTTGGATCATCGCCGAATTCACCAGATAAATACATTTTTATCGGCGCAGAACTTTTGCTGTCATAATCAGGAAAAGATACGATAATAACGTTTTCTCCTTTTTTCTTTAAGTAATTATATAACTTCTTAATTTGAGTTTTCTTGCCTGTTCCATCTGTTCCTTCAATAGCATATAGTTTCATATAAATTATATTATACAGCATATTTATAGAAAATGGCATCTATTTTTTTATTCTTAATGCTTGCATCAGGCATATGGCTATTGTTCATAGATCCATCTGCAATACTATCAACCTCGCTTGAAGCCATAGGAAGCAGTTTTAATTTATTGCTTACTTTGGCAGGTATTTATGTTTTTTGGATGGCCATAATAGAAATAGCAAGCCAAACAGGTATAATAGATAAAATAGCAAATTTTCTTAAACCTGTATTAAAATTTTTATTTGGCAAACAAACCGAAGAAGTGAATTCAGTTATTGCAATAAATATATCGGCTAATCTTATTGGAGCTTCGGGGGCTGCTACACCGGCCGCTATTTCAGCTATGCAAAAACTAGGAAAGCCAGATCAAACAAAAGCAAACCACCCAATGATTATGTTGTTCATTTTGGCTACTACATCTTTGCAAATTTTACCAACTACTGTAATGGGAATACTGCAAGCAAACGGAAGCAAAGATCCAACCAGTATAATTTTGCCGACATTAATTGTTTCTACAATATCTACATTGTTAGGCATTATATTGGTTAAGCTTTTTGTAAAAAAAGAAGTGAGTAGATGATGCTTTATATAGTTCCTTGCTTTATTATATTTATATTTGTTTATGCAACATATAAGAAGGTGGATGCTTATTCAGCCTTTGTAAGGGGTACAAAAGACGCATTAGGGTTGTTGGTAAGTATTTTACCATTTCTTATTACTATCCTGGTTGTAATTAAGTTATTCGAAGCATCTGGGCTTCTTGGCATGTTATGTGAGCTGATATCACCTGTATTTAATCTATTAGGAATTCCATCTGAACTGTCGCATTTTGTGTTTTTAAAGCCTTTTACGGGTGCTGGTTCGCTGGCATTATTTAATGACATTGTTATAACCTATGGACCTGATAGTTATATAGCCAGAACGGCAAGTATAATAGCAGGCAGCAGTGATACGGTGTTTTATATAGCCACAATTTATTTTTCAAAAACTAAAATAAAAAAACTTGGTGCGGCAATTCCAATTGCATTAATATGTACTTTTGTATCTGCTATCTTAGCCGCATTTGTTTGCAGACTTTTTTAGTGTTTGCATTTTTTATTTCTTGTGTTATAATACCAATGTTTGCCTTCGTAGCTCAGTCGGTAGAGCAAGAGACTGAAAATCTCTGTGTCCGTGGTTCGATTCCGCGCGAAGGCACCAAAATATAAAAATTAATATTCAAAAAAAATTTGAAAATAGTATTGACATACTATTTTTATTTATATATTATATAGATAATTATCTATATAGACAAATATCTATGTTTTAGCATATAGTTATATATAGAATAAAAAGGGGAATAAAAATGACAACACAAGAATACGCAAATGTATTTAAGGCATTAAGCGATCCAATAAGATTTGAAATAGTAACAATGCTTAAAAAGCATGCCTCATTATGTGCTTGTGATATATTAGAAAAATTTAACATTACACAACCTACATTAAGTTATCATATGAAAACTCTTGTAGAATGTAATTTAGTTAACTACAAGAAGGAAGGCACATGGAATTATTATACAATTAATTTGGAGGTGCTAAAATGCATAAAAGCATATTTGTAAGAAAGAAGAAGACTTTTATATTTCTTGGTGTGTTACTGGGAATAGGTTTAATTTTTGGAATTGCTGCTTTAATAAATGGGGTAGCGGGTATGAACGCAGTACTAAGTTTTATTACTGATCAACTTCTTGGAATGAAATGGTTACAAAGTTCGGTGAATTGGATTTTCGTATCTATATTTGGGGATGCATTTCTTGCAACATGGTATGGCGGTGCAATTACATTTTTTGTATATGATGTAATAAAAATTGTAATCTTGCTATGTGTACTTATTTTCATAATCAGTTATATTCAAAGTTACTTTCCGCCAGAAAGAACAAAAAAAATATTATCAAAATTTGGTGGCATAAAAGGTAATATTATTGGTGCTTTACTTGGAACCGTTACGCCATTTTGCAGTTGCTCATCTATACCATTATTTATAGGCTTTACCAGAGCAGGGATAAGAAGCGGTGTAACATTTAGTTTCTTAATAAGCAGCCCACTTGTAGACTTTGGTGCTTTTATAATGCTTGCTGGATCCTTTGGTTTCCCGGTCGCTCTTGTTTATGTTCTTGTAGGCTTAGTGCTGGCGGTTATTGGTGGACTTATTATTGAAAAATCTGGTGTTGGTAATCAAATAGCAGACTTTGTTAAAGATGGCAAAGATATCGATGTTGAGAGTGAAAAACTTACAATGAAAGATAGATTGATTTATTCAAAAGATCAAATGCTTAGTACACTTAAAAAAGTATTTCTATATATTATAATTGGTGTTGGTATAGGTGCACTTATCCATAATGTAATTCCAGAATCTGTAATAGCACCTATATTAGGTGAAGAAAACCCTTTTGCCGTTTTAATTGCTACACTTTTTGGTGTGCCTATTTATGCTGATATCTTTGGAACTATACCTATTGCTACCGCATTATGGGTAAAAGGCGTTCAGTTAGGTACCGTATTATCATTTATGATGAGCGTAACAGCATTAAGTCTTCCAAGTTTGATTATGCTTAAAAAAGTTGTTAAAACAAAATTATTGATATCTTTTATTTTAATTGTAACAATTGGTATAATTATCATTGGTTATTTATTCAATGCATTTAGTTTTCTTTTTATATAAAAATACTAAAAAAAATTTATATTAAATAAAACATCTATTGCTTAAAAGCACATTTTATTGTATAATTTATTATGGCGCAAAATCTTATAAATAAATTACTTTCAATAATGAATGGGTTGACAGAGGCAGAAAAGAAAATCTTGGAACCTTTTTTAAACTCTAAAACTGAAGCTGAATTAATGAAGATAAATGACAAAGATTTTCTTATAGAGTTATTTAATAATGTGTCATCTGACGATATTCAGAAATTACCAAAAGCATTATTAAATGAAATAAATAACGAAAGATTAAAAGACAATACATTATTAAAAGAAGTTGCAGATATGTTTTTCTTTGGTAATAACGTAAATATTATAAACTTTGCTGCTTTTGGAAGAATATTATTAGAAGTTTTAGGTGTTAAAATTTCAGATGATATGGGCATAGACAAGATGCAACAAGAGTTAAATAAATTACTTTATACAAATTCAAATATAAGCGATGAAAAACTGGTTAAAGGTATAATGGGTCTGAAGTTAATGGATCTTAGCCTTGTTCCAGCAAATATGATAGCAAAAATTTTGCAAAGTCCAGCATATAAAAAAGAAAAAGCATCTGATAAAAAAGACTTTATGGAGAAAGTTAGCAAGTTGCTAGGCTTAAATAATTTATTAGATAAAGATCCAGAAGATATAGTACTTAATAAAAATAATCTTGAAGTTATTATTGAAAATTCGGGGTACAAAGAAAACGAAAAAAAAGATATGCTGGATTCAATTGAAAAAACTACTATGTTATTTACCGCTGATGTTAAATTAGGCAAACCAACTGTTTATCAAAATATTTGGTCGTCAAAGCAAGATAAAATTTATCAAATGCGCGTAAGCGATATGAATCTTTATGGCAAAGAGCGTGGAGCTGCAATAGCAGATGCAAGAGAAGCTTCAATTAAATTGGGCAAAACCAGCAAAGAGAAAAAAGCCATAGAAACATTTTATCTTAATGCTCATGACAAAAGCAGACTGGCTGTTTTGGAAGCTTTTGGCAAAGACAAAGAAGACTATAAAGATATTTTTCTTGCAGATACAATAACAACAACTGACGGTAAAATGCCGAACCCAATACCGGGCGCGCTTGCTACTTTTGGTATATCTTCAGGTACATCATTGGGACTGGGAATTATTTCCGGATTACCTGTTATAGGGGATTTTATTGGACCAATTTTAGGTGGTGCTGCTCTTGTAAGTTCGGCTGGTAGTGTTATAAATGAAACAAAGAAAGCATTAAAAACAGCAAAAGAACAAGGTAGAAGTCTTACAATTCAGGAAAAGATTAACATAGGTATAAATGCAGGAAGTGCCGTTTTACCATATGCAGTGATGCTTGCGGGCGGTTCATGGGGTCGTGGTATAGGTGCCGCAATTATGGGAACAAAAACATTCTTAGCAGATATAAAGAAAAGAAAAGCGGTTTTAGGAACTGATAAATTATCTGCTACTGACGTACTTAAATCTGTTGGTAATGCTGCGCTTAAAGCTGGAGCAATGATGGCTGGCGGGTTTTTAGGGTCCGAGCTTAGTGGTGTTATAAACAATACACCAAATATTTCTACTTCTATTGAAACTCATTCAGAGGATGGTTTGATTAACCAAAACAGTGGCAACGTAAATAAAGACGATCTTGCTAGATTACAAAATCATGAATTTGATTTAACAGATAATGCAAGAGACACAGCAAATCCTGATAATGACAGAATGTATAAATTAGACCCTGCCACAGGTGAATACACACAACAAGATTGGTATACAAAAGAACAATACGATAACGCAATCTCATCTTTGAAACAAGCAGGCGTTAAAGATGCCGATGGAGCTCTTCGCGTATTAGCGGGAGCAGGAATGTTTGAGGGTGGAGAATTCACAGAAGAATTAAATGAATTACTTTCTGGTGGAGAAGTTGATCAAGATACAATAAATTCAATATTTAAAGCTGATGAGATATTAGATAAAACAGCTGATCTTGAAAGTAAGAAATCAGAATTCAAAAAAGTAGAAACACAAACTATTATTAAAGAAGGATATAATATTTCTTCTTCTGAACCAGAAATATTAAAATCTACAGCTACACAAGAAATATTAGCGGATAATTATTCAGAAGGAACACAAGATGCAACAGTAACATTGCCTGAATCACAAAATGTTATAGCTAATGATTATACAGAAAAAACCGCTGATACAAACAATATAAATAATTTTGAATCACAAGAAATAATTGCGGAAGAATATGCAGATGATACAACAAACGAAATTATTAAAGTATCTTCTGACTCTCAAAGAATAATTGCCGACGGATTAAATACAGATACTTCAAAATTATCTGAGGTAAATACAAATTTAATTTCAACAAATAATTTAATGGCAGAACAATACAGTGAACCTGTGGAATTAAAAAATGTAGCAGTTAGACCTAACTCTCTTGATATTCTTAATAATTATGAAGAGAATGGAACAAAGATAGATTATAGTGCTGATGTAGAATCATTAGAGAGTGAGGATTATAAAAAGACTTCAATATCAACAGATACACAAAGTATCTTCGCTGATCAATTTTCAAATGAAGAGATAATAAGTAATGAGAATAATGTTTCAATACAAGAAAATAAAGAAGTATTAGAAACCGTTAAAACACTTAATCAAGCATTTGAAGGGGATGAGAAATTAACTCATGATGAAGCATTAAAGCGAGTAGTTGAAGATAATAATATAAATAAAACAATAAGTAGAGAACTTAATAACTTAGCTAAATTGTACGTTGATGAAGGGAAAACTATGTTTACAGAAAATGCCGAAGCACTGGACCTTGAGCAGGCACTGGACAAAAGAATAGATGATAAAATTGTTGAGTCTAATGCAGATAATTTTAAAATAAGAGAAGCAATAAATAAAATAGAAAAACTAGACCCTTCTAATAAAGATGCAATGCTAAATATATTAAATGACATTAACCAGAATTTTTATAGTAACAATCCAGATAAACAAGATATTTTAGAAGGTCTTTCAAAGTCTATTGAAGGAAAAGAGAAGGCAATTATTGAATTATCAGAGCTAAAAAATGCAATTGATAACACCTCTGATGCTTATAAAGATTCAAATCAAAGTTTAAGTCTAAGGGAAACAGTTAATAATACTGTGGAAAATATTCAAGACCAAGAATTAAAGCAAAAAATTAAAAATATAGATAAAATTTATAATGAAAAACACGGAGCAATATATTTGGATAATTTTGAAACAAATAATTATGAAAAAGCATTAGAAGAAACTATATCAGAACATATTAATGGCGATCCTGCACCAATAGAATACAAAGCCCCAATTAAAAGTGAAGCAGAACAACTACTTAATACTACAGATTTAATAAAAGATGCTTTTTCAGAAACTGATAATTTAACAAAAAATGAAGCGTTTGGAAAAATAATTGATTCCCATCCAACCGGTCATTTTAATACAAATAATAAAAATATTATTGATTTATATAATAATGATGGAACAGTTTTATATACAGAAGACGGTAAAGCGCTCAGTTCAGACGAAGCTTTGATAAAAAGTATTGACGAAGGGATACAGGAAAATCTAAATACAAGTATGAAACTTGAAGAAGCATTGGATCAAGTAAAAACTTTGGATCCAGATAATAAAGATGAAATATATAAAATTCTTAATGATGTCGATTTAGGCTATTATGCTTATAATAATATAGAAAAAGAAAATATAATAGCTACTCTTGAAGCGTATATCAGAGGTAGAAATTACTCTAATATTGAATTAACAGACTTAAAAGATACGATAATTGATATAGCCGAAGCCTATCAAAATAATAAAAAATTAACATCAGATGAACTTATCCAAAAAATTGCTTCTAATGTGGAAGATCAAACACTTAGAATTAAAATGGCCAACCTCGAAAAAATATATAATACAGACAGTGGGACACTATACACAGAAAATGCAGCTAATCCACTTTCATACGAAGATGCAGCAGAAGCTATAATTGATAAGCATATAGAATCATTACCCAAAGAAACAGCTAATGTTACAATAAATGAAAGTGAACTTGATCTTAAAGAAATGATGAATAATATTTCTGAAGGTTCTTATCAATTTGATGATTCAAATTCAATGCAAGGTTTCCAAGATTTCCAAAAAGCAATGAATAAATCGGTTGAAGATATTGGAAGGGAAATGTAATTAAAAAATATAATTGCTCTGATAACTTAAATGAAGTAATAAATAATTACGTAGAAAATCCAATTTCAAATATAATTTTTATTAAAAGTCTGTGTATTGACTTTGTAGGATTGAAACCTTATAATAGTATAAATAAACAAAAGGAATAGAATAAAATGATAGTTAAGAAAACAAAATTTAATATGCCTATGTGTGGCTTAAAATGTATTGGTGATTTTGAAAAAATTAAAGCAGAAGACTGTGATAATTTAATTACAAATGACGAAGCATTAGTATCGGCTCAACAAAAGTGTATGCAACATGTTGCTGATCAATGCGCATATGATATTAATGTTAAAGATTATAATAACTAATTTAATTTTTGCTTGTTAATTTTTCATAAAGATGCTATTATATAATAGCATTATGCGGGAGTAGCACAGCGGTAGTGCGTCGCCTTGCCAAGGCGAAGGTCGTGAGTTCGAACCTCATTTCCCGCTCCAATTAATTATAAAGCTAATTTGTTTGCCAGAATTTTGAAAGCGTTATCAACGCTTTCTTTTGTTTTACCTTCAAGCATGATTCTTAGAAGAGGTTCAGTACCACTTTTTCTTATAACTGTTCGTATATCTTTGTCTAGTTTAGTGGTTGTTAATATTTCTTCAAAATTTGTTGGTAAGTCTTGAATATTTATGTTTTTATTAAATTGATAATATGGTTTAAAATAAGATAAAATTTCTAAAAGACCTTTACTACCTTTTTCTTTGTATGCATTACTTAATAGTATTATTGCATCTACAGAATCAGATGCTCCAATATTTTTATCAAAATAGTAATGTCCGCTTTTTTCTGCGCCGAAACTGATATTTTCATTATTCATTGAAGATATAACAGCTTGCCCACCAACTTTACAACGAATTACTTCGAAATGATTTGTAAATTCGCTGTTCATTGTTTCATCTATTACAATCCTATTTATTTTAAGTAGGGATGCAAGTAAAAATCCAAGTTCATCTCCATCCAAAATCTTATTACCAAGAAATAATAAGATTCTATCAGCATCTCCATCTACAGCGAAACCTATATCAAGATTATTATCTTTACAATAATTTAATAAGTTATTTGGATGAGTAACACCACAATCTTTATTTATCTCACCTTCTGTATTAATTATATTTTTATAGCCAAGTTCTTTAAGTTTATATCCTAATGCGCCATTAGCACAATCAACTATAATATCTTTTGGAAATTGTTCCCATTTATTATATTTACCAAGAGGCACAATTTCTGCCGAACTTTGTTCTTTGCCATTTAAAAATAATTTGAAACCACAGTATTCGCATGGGTTATGTGATGCAGTGATAATAACAGATAGACCAGACTTACTTGCCATTTCTGGGGTAGTGGTAATTCCGAAGTCATTTATTTCACCTTTAAAACTTTCTTTAAATTCACTTAATAACTTATCGCTTAAATTCCTGCCATCTCTGCCAATATTTAATTCCATCCAACCTAAACTATTTAATTTCTCAGCTAATAATGTAGCAACTTTATTTTTTATTAAATTATCAGTTAAGTCACGAATACCTGAGGTCCCAAACTTTAACATTATATTTGCTCCTTTATCCAATCCTTAAATTCTGGATATGTTTGTAATGCAACATAAGCATTTGCCTTTGCAAAACCTAATGGGTTACCTAAATCAAAACGTTTCCCCATAAGTTCTATATGACGTAAATTAGGTAAAAGGTTAACAGCGTCAACAATACATATTTCTTCACCAAGATAGTTATTCTCGATATGATCAAAAACATCTGGTGTTAATAAATATGTGCCAAGAGATGCTAAATCAGATGGTGGGTTATCTTTTGGCTTTTCAATTACACCTTTTATATTGTTACCTTCTTTTGGAATAATAATGCCATATCTATGTGCATCTTCAAGTGGTATTTTATAGGAAGATAATACAGCTGAATTATTTTCTTCAAAATCCTCTACTAGTATCTTATAAGGATTTTCGTCCAACATCAATTCATCAGGGAAGATAAGTAAAAAAGGTTCGTTATTTACAAATTCTTTTGCGATCATAGTTGCTGGCCCAGTACCTTGCATTTGTGTTTGAAAATCATATGTTATTTTAATTTCTGGGAATAAATTATCTAAATGTTTAATAATACATTCTTTTTCTTTTGTGATTAAAATAAAGATTTCTTTAATATTAGCTTCTGCTATTTGCTCTATTATTTTTTGTAAAAGTGGTGTAGTTAATATAGGCAACATTTCTTTTGGTTGAGATTTTGTATATGGCATCATTCTTGTTCCTCTGCCAGCACAAAGTATTACGGCTTTTCTTACGTTATTCATATTTTTAATAAACTCCTCATTTCGTTTTTATAATCTTCTACGCCTGGTTGGTCAAATGGATTAACACCCAAGTATTCACAATATAACACGCATGCTGACATAAACAAACGAAATAATCTACCTAAGCCAAATGCAGAGCGTGGAAGATCAATTTTTTCAACAGCAATACCTGCTTTTTTATGTGCTTGAACAACAGCTTGTATACATATTTCATTAAGTCCAGCAGTAGGGTTTGAAGAATCCTTTACATTGATAATTGTTTCACATATTGTAGGATTGCCTTGTTGAATGAATTGCCCCATAGAATGTAAATCACGACTGTATACAAGAACAGATGTCCAAATACCTTTTTTCTTTTTACCTTCGCTTTCGCCAAATAATTGTTGATACCAATTACCAAATTGTTTAGCATAAACAGAAGATACAGCAAAAACTTCTACTGTTTTTTTATTTTTATATTGTTGAAATCTATTTTCAGCAAATGATTTGATAATATAACTTCCATTTTTTTCTATATCATTTGCTCCTTGCATTATTTCTTCTACATTTATACCTGCCACGGCCATAGGGAATAAACCAACAATACTTAATACTGAATACCTGCCACCTACGTTAGGGTGGAGTAGTGTTTGAATTTTTTTATCATTAGCATATTTACGAAGCATTCCTTCTTCGCCTGTAATCGCTATTATATGATTATAAAAACTTTCACCATATTTTTCTTTTAATTTTTTTTCAATTAAATTAAATGTAGATGTAATTTCAAAAGTTTCGCCCGATTTAGAAATAACACAAACTATGATTTTTTTATCTTGGTATTGTTTCCATTTATCATTAATAAAATTAGATTCAAAACTGTTACCAATAAATTCAACGGGGAAGTCCGTTTCAAGGAAATCAATCGCCGCTTTACTGCCTGCGTAACTTCCACCTATTCCAATTACAAACATTACATCATATGTATTTCTAATACGCTTGATTAATGATTGTGTATCATTATTAATCATAGTTCCAATTATAATATTATTTAATTCTAAATGAAAGTAATTTTTCACGTATTCTGACTGCACGCACTTTATCACGCAAAATTTTATCATTATTTATGCCATTATTTGTTACAAGAGTAGCAGGTTTAGTAATAAAGAATAAATCATCTATAATTTTATCATTCTTAAATGAAATAATTCCAAGTAATGATCCCAGTTTTATCCATATTAAATGATCCATTGTTTCCGTGCTGCTTAATAAATGTGCATTGGTCAGAATACCCCAAGCACGCATAACATTATCTATTATTTTATCTGAAGACTTAGCCCATAATTTTCGTTGTTCATTTATTTCCGCATTCGTAATTTGAAAAACTATATTTTTAAGCATTGTAAGTATTTCAGAGTCTGGCATATTTATACAATTTTGATTTGATATTTGATAAATGCAACCACTTGATTTACTGCCTTCTCCGTAAACTCCGCGTATTGTAATTTTTTTGTTATCTACTTGTTCAAATATTTTTGTAATTTCTTTGCTTATTGTAAGAGCTGGAAGATATATCATAACACTTGCACGCATACCCCCGCCAAGATTAGTAGGGCAGGCCGTTAAATAACCTAATCTATCATTTCTTGCAATATCAAAATCTATTTCTAAATTATTACAAATATTTATTGCAGTTTTATATAGTTTTTCAAAATTAAACTCATTAGATATTACCTGAGCTCTTATATGATCTTCTTCTCCAATCATAACACAAACTTTATTATCTTTATTTGTTACAATGACCCCACAATCAGCATTATCAATAAATTCCTTACTTATTATATGTTGCTCAAAAAGACTGTTTAATTCTGGTAACTTTGATAATTCATATGATGAATAATTTTGGTTTCTGCTAACTATGCTGTTTGCAATACTTTGAAAAAGTTTTTTATCTTTTGCCTTAAATGGAGCGCCGTGTATATTTCTTGCCAAACGTATACGAGTAGTCATAATTAAATTATCTATATTCATTTATATAACCCTCTAAATCTTTTTCAAATATTTCATAGCAGTGCGAACATCCCAATAATCCTGTTTTTATAAAGGTATTAAAATCATATCCACAATTTGGACAGATTTTATTTCGAATACTGGGGATTCTAGCATTTATTGATGAATTATCAAGACTGCTTACTGAATAACTTTTTCTTATTTCTTCTGTCTTCCACATTATAATTTAGTATACAATATATTATAAAAATACTACAATTATTTATATGATACCCTCACAAAGCGTAACACGGATAATTAATATAGCAAATACCTTGGTTGCTGGACAAAAGAAGAAAATAACACCCATTCATTTGCTTTATGCTTGTTGCATGGAAACAAGCAGCTTGGCTTCTGCCTATCTTGAAAGTGAAGGAATTACAGCAACAAAAATAAACAAAACACCATCTACATTTTTTGCTGACAAATCAGCAGCGCAAATAATAGCTCTTGCAGAAATTCAAAGTCTTAAATTTAATGAACCTGTAATAGTAAGTGAGGCTTTGCTTTATGTTTTATGTCTAAAATGTGATCAAAGTAAAAGTATATTAGAAAAGATAAGTACTGGATCATCTAAAAGAATTGCTAAGAGAATCCTAAGTAAAGTTGGATATCAAAGCGAGATGCCAACCACAAAACCTATGACTAATCCTATACCAGAAAAAATTAAAGAACCTGAACCAAAACCAGAACCAGCATATACAGAACGTCCTTATATACCAAAAACAAATACATCTACTAACCAAGCAGTAAATAACGAACCAGTTAAAAGTAATACCGTAACCAGCACACTTTCTGAAGAAATTTTAGTATATGGCAAAGATCTTACCGCAGAAGCAAAAGCCGGCAAGATTGATAAAATAATCGGCAGAGATGATGAAACGAACAGAATGATTGAAATCCTATGCAGGAAAACAAAAAACAATCCTATACTTATCGGGGAAGCGGGCGTTGGAAAAAGTGCAATTATCGAAGGTCTTGCTAAGCGTATAATTGCAAATAAAGTACCGCATAACTTACAAAATAAACTTATATTTTCTTTGGATATTGGTCTTCTTATTGGTGGATCAAAATATCGTGGTGAATTAGAAGCAAGATTAAATAAAGTAATAAAAGAGCTTAATGAACGAGAAGATATTATATTGTTTATAGATGAAATACATAATATAGCAACAAGCGGAAACAAAGATGGTGAAATGGGAATTGGGGAACTTCTTAAACCAAGTTTGGCTCGTGGCAGTTTGCATTGCATTGGTGCAACAACGATTGATGAATATCGTAAATATATTGAAAAAGATCCTGCTCTTGACAGACGCTTTGCACCAATTATGGTAAATCCGCCTACACCACAACAAACGGTAGAAATTCTTGAAGGGCTATGTGGAAGTTTTGAAAATTTTCATAATGTTGAAATAGAAAGCTCTGCAATTCTAGCAGCCGTTACTTTATCAAATAGATATATTTTTGATAGAAATTTACCAGACAAAGCAATTGATGTTCTTGATGAAGCTTGTGCAAAAAGTAAAGTTCGTTCAACCAGTATTAACCCTGTTATAACAAAAGATAATATTGCAGAAGTTGTTTCAGAAATTACAAAAGTTCCACTTTCAAAAATAAATTCAAAAGACAAAGAAAGTCTTATGTCACTTGAAGAAGATTTATCAAATGTTATTATTGGACAAGACAAAGCTATATCTGCAATCGCAAAAGCTATAAGACGAACACGAAGCGGTATTGCTGACCAAAACCGTCCCGTTGGTTCTTTCTTTTTCCTTGGTCGTACAGGCGTTGGAAAAACCGAAGTATGTAAGCAATTATCTGCCAAATTATTTGATTCAGATAAATCATTTATTAAATTAGATATGAGCGAATATAGCGAGGCACATAGTGTAAGTAAAATGATTGGAGCACCTGCAGGTTATGTTGGATATGAAGATTCATCCATACTTTGTGACAGGGTTAGACGCAATCCATATTGCCTTGTTTTGTTTGATGAAATCGAAAAAGCACACAGTGAAATTTATAATCTTATGCTCCAAATACTTGATGAGGGTCAATTAACAGATTCGCATGGTAAAAAGATTTCTTTTAAGAATGCTATCATTGTTATGACATCTAATATTGGTGTATCTAATATTCCAAATGATAAAGAAATTGGTGACGAAGCAGAAGAAGAAATTATCTTACAAGGAATGAAAGATAAATTCAGTCCAGAATTTATTAACCGTATTGATAGCATAGTTGTTTTCAATGCTTTATCTATGGAAGATGTAAAAAAAGTAGCAAGAATACATTTAGAAAAATTAAAGAAAAAATTAGCAGCAGTAGATGTTGATATGACATATACAGATGGCACGGTAGAGCAAGTAGCAAAAAGAAGTTACAGCAAGGAATACGGGGTAAGACCTTTACGAAGAACCATACAAACCGAAATTGAAGATAGAATAAGTGAAGAAATAATTGCAAAAAATATTAAATCTGTTTGCATAGATATTACTTAATCTATTCTTTTATAATTTTCTAAATCAATTGTTCTTTTTATGGGTGGGGTAGCTTCAGGCTCTTTTGATTTAGGTGTAAGTAAATTATTAAATGCACCCGACATAAGCATTTTCAATAATAATGCTTGCATATCATTATTTTGATTATTAGCAAAACCACCACCATTGTTATTATTTATGGTATTTTGGCTATTATTACTTCCTTGTAATAAATTTATTATATTTGATAATGCATCTTCATCCATATTGCCTCCATTAATTATCTCGAAGGTTTTTAAGAATATTTAGTAATCTTTCTTTTTGTTCTTTATTTAAAAAAGGACTTAACATTCGTACGGTTTTTTCAATATCACCTAGCGTTCCATTTTCTTTTTTCATTGCAATTTGTTTTTTAAATTCTGTTGTTAATTGGTCATCAGATAATTTTGATAACTCGTTAATTTTATTTTTAACACTAGACATTCCTTTTGGGTTTTTCTTTTCTTCTTCGTCTAATAGTTTCTTTGCATTTTCTATGTTATCAAAATCCATATACTTTTATATGAGTCTTTGATACAATATGTTAATGTTTATAGATAATGTAGAAATTTCAATACAGGCGGGGTCTGGCGGTGATGGTGTCGCAACATTTCATCGTGATGCTCTTACAATGTATGGTGGCCCAAATGGTGGCGATGGTGGACACGGAGGCGATATTATTTTTATTGGCACAAATAATATGGATAACCTTGTTGCATTCCATTATAACCAAAAATTTAAGGCTGAAAATGGTATCAATGGACAAGGTGGTAATAAAACAGGCGCTAATGGTAAAGATCTAAAAATTGCTGTTCCATTAGGGACTAAATTTTTAAATGAAGATGGAGAGTTACTTTTTGACATAACAACAGATGGACAAGAATATGTTGCATTAAAGGGTGGAGCAGGTGGTTTCGGAAATACACATTATGCAACATCTGTTAGACGAACACCTAACTTTGCTAAAACAGGTGTAAAAACCAAACCATATAAGATTAGATTAGAACTTAATTGTATTGCAGATATAGGGTTAATAGGTTTCCCAAATGTCGGGAAGAGCACATTGCTTTCTGTTATCAGTCGAGCTAGACCAAAAATTGCAAATTATGATTTTACAACCTTATATCCTAATATTGGAGTTGTTCAAATTCATAATCAAAATATTTTATTTGCAGATATTCCAGGTCTAATTGAAGGCGCTAGCACGGGCGTAGGGCTTGGAATTGACTTTCTTAAACATATTTCAAGAACCAGGTTATTGCTTCATGTAATTGATATAGCGGCTATGGCTGGGCGTGATCCAATAGAGGATTATAAAATAATTAATAATGAATTATCTAAATATAATGCTGACCTTGAAAACAAAAAACAAATCATAGTATTAAACAAAATAGATAGCGCAGATGAAGAACAAATTAAAACTTTTATTAAACAAGTAGGGAAGGGCAAAGAAGTTTTTAAAATATCTGCTATCAACCATACAGGTATTAAAGAATTATTAGATTATACATATAATGTTTTACAAACAATTCCAAAAGCTGAACCATTAATTGCAGATACTATATTGGAAAAAATAATCGATAAAAATGAATATCATGTTGATGGTGGTAATGGCGAATATATAGTAACCGGTCCATTTATTGACAACTTAATTCGTGGAGTAGTTCTTGAAGATACTGAAAGCAATAACTATTTCCAAAGACGCTTGGTTAAAATGGGAATTATGGATAAATTAAAATCAATGGGTATGGTTGATGGTGATACATTAACAGTAGCTGATCATTCGTTCATTTACACAGAATAACATTTAAAATTATCGAATAAATATATTTATCGAAGATTTATATTCTAGCTATAAATATGAAAGGGGTAAATATAAAAAAGGGAAGCCCATTCTTTTTAAGTTATTTTTAATTCTTATAATGTTGTCAGTAATAGCCAGCATTACTGCACTTGTAATTCGTGGTTTTTCATTTAAAACATTACTACAAAAAAATAGTGACATAGAATTAGAAAGTATAGAAGTTTGGCTTGTTAAAGAATCTGAATATAATACTAAAATGGAAGCATATAAAAAAGCATCTTTAAATACTTTACAAGGGTATTCTGAATTTGTAATAGAAGAAGATAACGGTAACTGGGCTGTTATAAATGCAGTATATTTAAGTTCAATAGAGGCAAATGCTGAATTACAAAATGCAAATATACCTAAGGAAGCAAGTAGCAGTAAATATATAATAAAGAATAGAACATTAAAAATACCTGAAACAGCTAGAGATATAGCATTAGATATAATTAAAGATATTAAAGAGGCATTAAATATATTAATTGAATCCAGATCCAATTTTTTAAAAAATGTTGAAGTCGATATAACGCCTTTAAATCAAATTTATAATAATTTAAAAGAAAATCGAACTAAGCTTAATCAGTTAAACTTAGATTTACAACATCAAACGTTATCTTATTTAATTTACTCGACTAACCAAAGTTTAATTTCAATTGCAGACTTATTATTTAATAAAAATTCTGATATTGCATTCCTCTCTCAGTTAAATACTGCTATTACAAGGATAATTTTCTCGCTCGACAATTTTTAGATAGTTTGTTAAAATACCTCATAGGGGGAATATAATGGGATTTTCTGAAAAGTTTATAAAAAACGCATCGGATATAGTAAAGTCAAAAACGGTAGATGCAGACTATGAATATATAGAGGACTTACTAAAACAAGCAGTAGAAAGAGTGGCTGTATCGACGCCATATTTTGATCCAAAAGATGTAAAAATATTTTTACAAGGCAGTTATTTGTCAAGAACAAATACTGCATTCCAATCTAAATTAGAGGTAGTGGTAGAAATAAAGAAGATAAAAGATTTTGATTCTTCTTTAATGAGAAAAGAAGATTTTATTATACATGATAATTTCTTTATAGAGTTTAATCATTTTTTTGATGTTAAAAGATTCAAGAATGCACTTATTACTGAATTAAAAACATTAACAAAACAAAGTATAAAAATTAATCCTGTAACTTTTTCTATTCCTGCACATAAACAATTAAGACATATAGTTGATATTTTTCCTTGCTTCACATATAAATTCTTTAATCAAGATGGCGGACAAATGACAGGTAAATTAGTTCATAATAAAGTATTAGACGAACATTATCTAATATTTACAAATCTTCATAGTGATAATGGTGAACTTAAAAATGAACTTACTAAAGGTAAATTCAAAGATATGGTTCGACTGTTTAAAACTTTAATAGCTATAAGCGAAAGAGAAGATTTAAATATTAATCCTATTCGTGGATATTATACAGAATGCTTACTTTATAATGTTCCAAATGAAATATATTACACAGAAGAGGGTACTTTATTATCTACTTTCTTAAAAGTTATAAATTGGTTAAATTTTACTAATCTTGATGATTTTGTTTGTCAAAATCAAATTTGGTCATTATGGGGAACAGCTGATGGATTTTGGAATAAAGCAGCAGCTAAACAATTTATAAATGATGTTATAGAATTTTATGATAAATTTCCATCTAAGCGAACTGAAATAGTCAAAGATAATAATGATGATAGCAAAGATAATTAATAAAAATACAATTAATATATATGACATAACACAATTTGATCTTGATGCAATAATGCATAGCGGACAAGTGTTTAGATATTTCAAAACAAAAAATGGTTATGATATTGTTAGTGGGGTAGAGTATGCCTCTCTTTATAGAGAAGATAACAAAATTATAATTATATGCAGTGATGCAGAATATTTTTTTAATTATTTTGATTTACACAGAGACTATAATCAAATTAAATATAGTTTTAATAAAATTAAAGATCTTCAAAATGTTATTTCATTAAGTGGCGGTATAAGAATTCTTAATGCAGACTTTTTTGAAATAGTTTTATCCTTCATAATATCAGCAAATAATAATATAAAAAGATTTACAAAAACACTTAATTTATTAGCTGAAAAATATGGCGACAAATTAGACAACGGATTATTTTCATTTCCAACTCTCAAACAGTTATCAAAAACAACCGAAGAAGATTTTAAAATAATTGGCTGTGGCTATAGAAGTCCATATCTTGTAAAAGCAGTAGAGCAGTTAAGTAATATAAATTTAAGCAATATAGCTGCTTTATCTAATAACGATTTATCAAAAGAGTTGTGCAAGATATCTGGTGTAGGCCCAAAGGTCTCAGCGTGTATTATGTTGTTTTCTAAAATATTCCATAGACTTGACATTGCACCAATTGACACTTGGCTAAATAAAGTATTATGTGATATAAATGAACCTAATTTGTTATTAAACAATAAGTATGCTGGGGTATTGCAGCAATATTTATTTTATTACTATCAGTATCTAAGTAAAACATTATAGTGATTTTTATAATCATATTTTGTGTAAAAGACAACTTTTGCGAAGATTTGTATATATTACGTAAAATTATATAGAATTATCAGCAAAAAGCACAAAACAATGTTGTCTTGTTGGGTTATATGTTATATAATTAAACTGTATATGAAAACAACAATAATTGTAGATAAAAAAATGAATGAAATGTCAAATCAGGCTAAAAAAAATCTTACTCAGAAGGGAAGCACTTCCCCATTAAATGAGAAAAAATTTGTAAAGAATATAACTGGACAAATGGCTGATTTTCCAAAATGGTATACTGACATTGTTCTTAAAACTCAATTATGTGATTATGGACCTGTAAAAGGCACAATGGTTATTCGTCCTTATGGATACTCTCTTTGGGAAAATATAAAAAATGAATTAGACTCACGTCTTAAAAAAGTAGAATATGAAAACGCATATTTTCCACTCCTTATACCCTCCTCTTTTATTGAAAAAGAAAAAAAACATGTTGCTGGGTTTGCGCCTGAACTTGCTACGGTAACACATGTAGGAAATGAACCTTTAGCAGAAAAATTATATATACGTCCAACATCAGAAACAATTATTGGAAATATGCTGTCTAAATGGATTCAAAGTTACAAAGAGTTACCTGTTAAATTAAATCAATGGTGTAATGTTGTACGATGGGAAAAAACTACACGCCCATTTTTAAGAACAAGTGAATTTCTTTGGCATGAATGCCATGCTGTCTTCCCCGATGCAAAAACAGCTAAACAAAATGCATTAGATGATCTGATATTGTATGAAAAATTTATGCGTGAAATTTTAGCTATTCCAGCATTAGTCGGACAAAAAAGCGAAAAAGAAAAATTTGCTGGCGCTGAAACTACTTATGGTGTCGAAGCAATAATGAAAGACGGTAAAAGCCTTCAAGTAGGAACCAGTCACTACCTTGCTCAAAATTTTACAAAGTCTTTTGATATAAAATTTCAAGATAATAATAAATCAGAAAAATTTGCATATACAACAAGTCTTGGTACATCTACCAGATTAATTGGTGCTATTGTAATGACACACGGTGATGATCGTGGGCTTGTACTGCCACCCCGCATTGCTCCTATACAAGTTATTATTATCCCAATAGCACAACAAAAAGGTAATGTTCTTAATACTGCAAAAAACATACAACGTACACTTACTAATTTACATTATAGTGTTAAAATTGACGATAGCGATAATTCTACTGGTTGGAAATTTAATCAATGGGAAATGAAAGGCGTACCTGTTAGAATAGAAATTGGACCAAATGATATTAAGAATTCTGAATGTCAAATTTTCCGTCGTGATACTCTTACAAAAGAAACAATAAGATTAAATCGAATAGAAGGTTATGTCAGCGCATTACTTGAAGATATACAAAACAATATGCTTGAAACAGCTTTAATTAATCGAGATAGACGCATAAAAGAGGTTACCACCTTCCCTGAACTAAAAAGAGCTATTACAAATGGGAATTTTGTATCTGCACCTTGGTGTAATTGTAGAGAATGCGAGGAGGCAATTAAAACAGAAACAAACGGTGTTTCTACCCGTGTAATGCCTATGAAACAAAAACTTGCATCTGGTACTAAATGTGTAAAATGTGGAAAACCAGCGAAAGTTCAAATTATATTTGCGAGGGCTTATTAATGAGATATGATGAATTATTATTTAATAGATTTAATGAAGATTGGACAAATTTGCCTATTGATAAATTTATGTCCTTATTAAATGTAAAAATAAAAACAAGCCTCCCAGAGAAATTAGATAAATCCAATTTTATTGGCAAAAAAAATATTAAACTTGGTATTGATCCAACAGGAAGCGATATTCATATTGGGCACCTCTCCCCCATCTTTATTATGAATATGTTTTTAAAATGTGGGCATCATATTGATTTTGTTATTGGTGATTTTACAGCTAAAATCGGGGATCCAAGTGGCCGAAACACAGAAAGAGCAATGATAACTGATGAACAAATTGCTAAAAATTTTGCGTCATATACTTCTCAAATTGCTCCATATATTGATGTGAAAAAATTATCAGTAGAAAAAAACAGTAAATGGCTTTCTAAATACACAATAAGTGACTTTTTAGGCTTACTACAAAACATTAAATTATCTACTGCTACACAAAGAGAAGACTTTAGAAATCGAATTGAAAATGTATCATTAGCAGAAGTAAGTTATGCAGTACTTATGGGACTTGATTCTGTATCTCTTAAAACAGATATTGAACTTGGAGGACTTGACCAATTACTTAATTTTTCTCAATGCAGATTAGTTCAAGAAATTTATAAACAAAAACCAGAAATAGCCTTAACTACCCCAATCCTTGAAGGCTTATCCGGTGATGGAAGAAAAATGAGTAAAAGTTATAATAATTATATTGCCGTATCTTCATCTGCAGAAGATAAATTTGGAAAATTTATGTCACTTCCAGATGATTTACTGTTGAAATATTATAAGACATTTGGATATTTATATATGGAAGAACTAAAAGAATTAGAAACTTTTATTAAAAATAATCCTATGGAAGCAAAAAAGCAACTTGCTACTTATTTTGTTTCTATTGATGGAAAAAATCTTAATATTGGCAAAGAAGAACGTGAAAAATTTGAAAAGAAATTTTCTAAAAAAGAGTTAACTGATAATGATTTTATTATAATAAAGGTAGTCAAAGGAACTAATATTGTAGATGCTCTATTTAATTCAAATAAGTTTGCATCAAAAGGAGAAATTAAAAGATTACTTCAATCTAATGCAGTATCTGATGTAAGCAACAATAAAAAACTAAGCATAAATACTATTGTAGATGACAATATACAAATAAAAGTGGGTAAATTAAATTTCTTTGCATTGGAGGTATAATGATGAATGATAACCGTATAGAAAAATTAGCCAGTATTTTACTTAATCATAGTTGTAAACTTAAAAAAAATAAAAATATAATAATAGAAGGAAATGAATCATCTAAGGATTTAATTATTGAATTAGTTAAACAATCATATGCAATGGGAGCGCATCCTTTTGTTAGACTCGGCAACAGTCAAATTTCACGGGAAATTCTTATGGGGATGAATGAAGAACAAGCTAAACTATCTTGTAAGTATGCTCTAGAAATGTTTAATGATGCCTATGCTTATATTGGGATTGGTTCACCAAGTAATATTTTTGAAATGTCTGACGTACCAAATGACAAAAATAAAATTTATGATAAGTTTTATGGTCAGCCAATTCATATGGATATACGCGTTGAAAAAACAAACTGGGTAATTTTAAAGTACCCTACACCATCTTTTGCTCAACTTGGACAAATGTCAACAGCAACTTTTGAAGATTTCTTTTTTAATGTATGTAATTTAGATTATGATAAAATGCATAAAGCTATGGAAAAATTACAAACAATTATGCATTCAGCAGACAAAGTTAGAATTATAGCTGATGAAACTGATTTATCTTTTTCAATTAAAAATCAAAAAGCCGTAATATGCTCTGGCGAATCAAATATTCCAGACGGAGAAATTTATACTTCCCCATTGCTTAAATCTGTAAATGGTAAAATAAAATTCAATATTCCATCATTAAATAATGGAATTGTTCATAGTGATATACGTCTAGAATTTAAAGATGGTAAAATAATAAATGAAAGTTCTTCTAACACAAAAGCATTGACATTGGAATTTAATGCAGATGACGGCGCACGTTATGTTGGTGAATTTGCGTTTGGAGTAAATCCATATATAACTAAACCAATGCTTGATATTTTATTTGATGAGAAAATGACTGGATCTATACATATGGCCATGGGTAATTGTTACGACAATGCACCAAATGGAAATAAAAGCCAAAACCATTGGGATTTAATTTTATCTATGACACCTGAAAACGGAGGTGGCGAAGTTTATTTTGATGATATATTAATATCAAAAAATGGCAGATTTGTACATAAAGATTTAGATTGTTTAAATCCTGAAAATTTAAAGTAAATTAAATTTTACTACTAAATTTAACCCAATCAATAATATTCCAAAATTCTTCTATGTATTTTTTTCTATCATTATTATGCTTTATAAAATATGAATGCTCCCACAAATCCAAATTAATAATTGGGGTATATTCTCTTGGATAAATTTCATTATTTTGAGTAGTTATAATTTCAAGTAATCCGCTAGGTTTTTTAACCAACCAAACATATCCTGAGCCAATAATATTTATTGCTTTTTCAGCAAATTGATCTTTCATATTTTTCCAGTTACCAAAGCTTTCAGTAATTTTTGTTGTTGCATTTGGACTTATACCTATTATAATTTGCCCTGTAGCAGGCCGTAGTTGAGAAAAGTAGAAAAAATGATTAAATACACACCCGGCGTAATTTATAAGCTCTAGGTCCTGCGTAGAGCCTCCTATTTGAATAAGTTCTTGTAAATTCATTCCATGAAACTCAGGATGATTATCAAGCAGCATATTAAGTTTTTC
Organism: uncultured Prevotella sp.; assembly: GCA_964370495.1. Taxonomy (GTDB): domain Bacteria; phylum Bacillota; class Clostridia; order Christensenellales; family UBA1242; genus RGIG8050. Next base: position 4,430 of record CAYJJH010000007.1, on the reverse strand, counting down.
AATGTAATGTGATAAAATTTTATAATGTATTTCAATTGTCTTTGAATCAATATAAGGTTCCAATGCAGAACAAGAATATGGTAAGTTTATATTTTCAAAAGGATAAGTCATTTGTTGAAAATTTACAGTTTTATTTTCCATAACAATAATTATGAAAGACACTTGTCAAAGTTTACTATATTCTTAGTTCATAAAATCTTATAGAACTATTTATTTTATCTACATATGCATTAGTTTCTGGAAATGGACATGTAGTTAATTTTGTAATACTCTGCTCATTTAACCATTTACTTACATTTCCTTCTCCGGCATTATATGCAAATAATGCTGTATCTATATCATTAAATTTTTGAATAAGATATGATAAATATTTTACACCAATTTCTATATTAGTTTTTGTATCAAATAAGTTATCGCTTGTTGGTGATATATAAAATGCTGTTGAAGGCATAATTTGCATAAGTCCAACTGCACCTTTTGGTGAAACTTTATTTTTATCAAAACTGCTTTCTGCATTTATTATCGAAGCAACTAACGCAGAATCAATATTATATTTATCAGCCATAAGTATAATTTCATCTTCATATTTAAGTGGATATAATACACAAAAGACTAAGAACCAGACACCAAATATAATTGAAGAAATTACAGCCAATCCAACAATGATATTTTTCATATATATTAGTATTCGTTATAATTTGTTAAAAATGCGTTTACCAACAGTAAATAATAAAATTATAAAAATAGTTGCAAGTAATGCAATTACTCCAAATGATAACCATAATATTAATGTTATATTTGCTGGAAAAAAAGAAATAAGTAATATCATAAGTCCTAAAATAAGCATGGAGTTTAATGCCATAATAAAACTTGGTAAACTTTGTTTAATTAAAGTATATTCACTTTCAAAATCGAATTTAGGATATAATACATTTATAAATACACCCATAAATGATACAAGTACATTAACAGCAACTGGTAATAAAATTATTAAAGCAAAATCAGAAGCATTAAAAGATAAAACATTCCCAATTATAATTGAGCAGACTATACTCAATGGAGAGAATAATATTACATTAAATAATGATTTGCTAAGTAATATATTAGATGTTTTTATTGGTAAAGTTTTTAGTATCCAAAAATTCAATCCCTCTAATGAAATCGAAGATGAGGATGCAAAGGTCATCGCTGCTAAAAACATAAATATCAATGATAATATCAATACCGGAGAAAAGCCTGGCAGTAACATAAATGAATTTAATCCACTAGGGTCAACTATTAACCAAACAGTTACTGCTAATATACCTAATGGACCAATTAAGTTATTAATTAACAAGGCAGTTGAATTCATAAATTTATTGCTTTCTTTTTTTAATAAAGTTGCTAATATTCCGTTATTATTCTTTTGATTTAATTTTATAATCTTAGCTTTACCTGTATTTGTTGACTTGCCCAAAGTAAAACTAAAAATTGTAGCGCCAAGTATATATGTACCAAGTGAAATAATTATAATAGAAATCATAAATATGAAATTAAATGAAATAACATTATCCATAAGAAATATACCAAAATCCCAAAATTTAGGCATATATAATACAACTTGGTATAACACCATAAAACCTATAATAACAATAATAATAAATATAGAATTTATAACTGGATTAATTTTAAACTTTGAGAAAAGCATAGTTCCAATAAAATCAAAAATATAGCAAATTCCCTCCGTTATAAACGAAATACATAACATAAGTAATATAAATGCAAAAAGTGTAACAATATTAGATGAAACATATATCATATAAGCAATTACAATAGGCATAACAAAAATAAATACTACAATAAAATTACTTAAAAATCTTGAAATAGATTTTCCTATTATTATTTCATATCTTTTTAGCGGCATAGCACCAAGTAATTCTATATCATTGCTTTTTTGACCGCCTGTTACTTTTTGTAGAGATAAAATAAATACAAAAATAAATGCGACAAATACATCTAAAAATAAAACAACATTATAAGGCGTAACAGCATATTTGATTTTACCTATTGCCATAAATTGCATTAATGCAAAAAAAGCTATAAATAATATTATTGTAACTGCAACACCACTTATTTTACTTGCTCTCTTTTTTTTACCACGAAAACCACCCAAGGTACATAAAAAATAGTTTTTTGCTAATATCCAAATATTACGCATTAAGGAATACCTCTTCTAAGCTTTTATCTTTTTTTACATCTGCCATTGTGCCACTTTTTATAATTTCCCCATTTTTCAAAAAAACTACTTTATTACAAAGTTTTTCAGCAACTTCTAACACATGTGTAGAATAAAAAATTGCACCACCATTTTTTACAAACTCTTTCATCATTTCTTTTAAGGTAAATAAAGCCTGTGGATCAAGCCCAACAAATGGTTCATCTAGTATAAGAAGCTTAGGTTCTCTCATAAATGCTGAAATTAATACAAGCTTCTGACGCATTCCGTGTGAATATGCTTTTATCATTAACCCCAAGTCATTTATTAAATTTAATTTATCTGCATATAACTTTATAAGTTCATCTCTACGAGTTTTATCTATTTTATATATAGATGCAACAAAGTATAAATATTCAAGTCCAGTTAATGTATTATAAATATCTGGGTTGTCTGGTATGTATGCAATAATTTGTTTTGATTCAAGTTTATTTTCTTTAACAGACAGATTATTAACAAGTATCTCACCTTCTGTAAAATCTAAAGTTCCAACTATGCATCGTATAGTCGTTGTTTTGCCTGATCCATTTGGCCCAATAAATGCACAAATGTCACCAGGATTAACCACTAGATTAATATCTTTAACACCAATTTTGCCATTTGAATAAATTTTTGAAAAATTTTTAATTTCTAACATAGTACTATTACTATAACATTTGAATAAATTTAAGTCTATTTATTAATACCATTTAGTATTAAGTTTCTTTCTTATAACGAAGAAATATAATGCCATAGCAACAGCACCAAACGCTATTGTAATAAATATAATTGACCACATATTACCCCAATCCATAGTAAAAACAACAATTCCAGTATCATCATTTGTATTATTTGAACCATCATCAACTGGAGGTAGCTCACTTTCAAATGAATATGATATATTTTCTTGTAAAGCTATACCTTCATTTTCTTTTGCCCAATTGTTATAGTCGTATTTTTGGAAATCCTCTTTATCAAGCCCTGATAACGCCATATAACTTTCTGCACCAAGAGCTAATTCATTACTTGTTCCAACAATCTCTTCTCCATCTGGGCCTATGAAGATACTATTTACTGAGCCAAAGCTTTTATCTTGTAAAATTGCATAAAATACATATTCTCCTGAGTAATCACTCTGTACCTCTGCCCCTACACTATAAGGGATTCCACCTTCTAACACCCATCCCCAAATATAAGAATTATATTCTTCTAAAATTATATTAGGTATTTCAGGAAGATATATTCTTCCATCATCTTTATCACTTTTAATTGGTACATCAATACCTTTTTGATTTGTCGCTGCATCCTTACTCCATGCTCCACCTTTTGTAATTTCATATTCTTCAATACCGTTTGGATCTTTTATTATCCATCTAACGTTGCGTATGGTTGGATCAACATAGGTAAACTGTGCAAAAAGTTCTGTTGATTGATTCTTGTCGAAAATTAATTCATTATTTGAATAATTTGTGCCAATACCACTTCTAGCCGTATTCCATCCTAAAGGGTCACCATTATTATTTGTCATTATATTTTCTGATAAATTATAATCTATTCCATGCCATTTCCATCCATTCTCTGGTAAGGCTGCCATATTACCGCCATTTGGATTATAGGAAATTAAATAAACTTCAGATGCATACATATTTGCGATAGGATCTATTAAATCTTTATTTACTGATAATCTAATATTAGATGTATTATTATCTGAAAGACTTATAGAGTATTTATCGATTCTACTAGCTGATAAATAATAATATTTATTTTCATCTGCATACATTACTTTAATAGATGATTCACCTAATTTACCATGTGTAGCAACACTTTCAAATACAACATCCTGTCCATCCTGAACTTCTTGTTTATATTCAGCAGGCGCATCTTCCCAAGTCCAATCTCCTGTAAGATCTAACCATACTCTTAACTTAGGGATACTACCCTCAATATTAAGATTAAGCATTAATTCAGGAGCGACAACTATTTTTTCAATCCCTTCTGTTTGAATATATGCATTAATATTATTTGTTCCTTCCATTATCGCTCGCATCTCAAATGTTCCACGAGTATAATTTGTTTGACCCTCCCATAATGTCCATCCAAGTGTATTATATTCATCATTTAATCTATATTCATATTTTATTGTACCTAATTCAGCTTTAAATGCATCTGAATATTTTTCATCAATTATATGATACAT
>CAYJJH010000006.1:0-40361 GCA_964370495.1 uncultured Prevotella sp. | reverse complement strand
CATTTAATTAAAGATTTAAATTATTGCCAGCCGCCGCATTCTTTTCCCTCCCCCCGATAAGTTCATTGTGTATTGCTTGAATATCGTTATAAACCGTTTCTGGTGATGTATTAATAGTTTGAACAGTTGGGACTTCTTTTTTCTTTTTCTCGATAATAATTATTTTATTATTTTTATGTGTAATAGAGAAGAAAGCCCCTATACATCGTTTGCATTTTTGACTATGAATCTCTGTATATATTTTATTGGGATCAAATGTATTATCTACACGTAATGGTATACGATAGTCTTTAAGTAGCTTTGCTACATTCTGATGTAATATGCAGGCTCCGTTATGTGTGATAATATCAAGTGAATCAAAATCAAGACAGGGAATTGTTTTTGTTCCATAAGTATATCTTGGATCTGCTGTTTGTATTCCATTTGTGTCTGTATAATTTTTATATATACTTGCATTCATAAGAGCTGCTAAAATTGCTCCTGTGTAATCGCTTCCGCCTCTGGAAAATAAGGCGATATTACCGTCTTTATCTTGCCCATAAAAACCACCAATTACATAGCTTTTATTTCTTTTTAATTTTGTTTTTTTTATTCTAAATTTAGTAGCTTGAATATTTGCCATACCATTGTTTTCAATTATTAATATATCTTTTGCATCAATAAATGGTATATCAAGGTATAAGCTGAAAAGCTTTGCCATAAGAAATTCACCACGGGATACAATTAAATTGTAATTGTTTAGGTTATTTAAAATCAAATTTTGTGTTAAATATAATTCCTTTTTATAGTTAATTAATTTGGGGGTTTTAAGCAATTTATTTGCTAACCTTTCAAATCGATTAATAATTTTTGCTAGGTTTTTTCCATTACTAAAAAACTGAATAAGATCGTCCGTAACCTTTGTTGTAATGTGTTTATATTTTCCAGGGGCAGATACCACAATAATTTTATGTTTTTTATTTGCTTTAACAATATCCGCAGATAAACGGATATTTGTTTCTGTTGCTAAAGAAGATCCACCAAATTTGACTATTTCCACAATATTATCATATTCATAGATATGGAATATGTTATCAAATTAAACAAAAGAAGTTCAGACTCTCGTGTTAAGGAGTTAGAGGGTATATTCAAAAGCAAAGGATATGAGGTGTTTGATCATGATGAATATACAGATAAAAAAAGCCTTTATTTTATTGAACCAAGATGTACTCCGGGTAAAGATATATTTAAAAAATCTGTTAATGGAAGTATAGCTTTTGGATATGCCAAGAATATAGAAGGTATAAAATATATATCACTTAGTGATGATGAGTTATTTATTCGTGACAATAACTATCTTACGGCTTTGGCCCTTATGCAGATAATAAACAAAGATTTTAAAAACAAGAAACAAAAAATTCTAATTTGTGGATGGGGGAAGTTGACAACACAAATTGAAAAAGTATTTACAGATTGGGATATAAGTATACTTAATTTTAATATACATAAAATCCCAGAATTAAAAGATAAATATGCGGATAAAGCATATTTTGAAAAAGCTCCTTTTGAAGAGTTTGATGTAATAATAAATACAATCCCGAAAGAATTATTAAGGCCATCCGAATGGAAAATTTTAAAGTCAAAAACAAAGATTTATGAATTAGCATCGCCCCCTTATGGTTTTGTTTGGGCGGGCTGCGATAAGGAAAAATTTGACTATAATATATTGCCAGCTCTTCCAGGGAAGTATTATCCAAAAGATGCTGCGGAAGCAGTAAATAGCTGTATCGAGCGTTATCTGAGGGCATTGGAGCGGCCTACAATCGTTTTGTGCATTACTGGAAGTTCTTGTAGCTATCTGAAACTTATTCCTGTATTAAAAGAGATGGTTCGGCATTTCGAAATTATTCCTGTACTTTCTCCTAATGCAGATATCCCAAATAGATTTACTGATATAACAGAATTCAAAGGGCAGCTTCGTGAAATAACAGGGCATAATATTATAACTAATATAGCAGGAGCAGAAACATTATCTGCAAATAAAAATGTTAAATGTTCGGTAATCTTTCCTGCAACTGGAAACACAATTGCAAAACTTACTTATGGTATAACTGACACATGTGTGCTTATGTCGGCAAAAGCTTTGCTCCGCAATGCTAAGCCTTGTATCATTGGAATTTCAACAAATGATGCATTAACGGCTAATGCACGAAACATAGGAGAATTACTTAATAGAAAAAATATTTACTTTGTGCCATTTGGACAAGATGACATAGTTAACAAACCATATTCTTGTGTATGTGATTTTACGCAAGTAATAGAAACAATTAAGCTTGCTCTTGAAGGGAAGCAGATACAGCCGATTTTAATTAAATAATTCTGTAATCATTCTGCTAAGAACCCCACGAGGTCTAAGCCCTATGATCGTTTCTAAAAGTTTACCATCTTTTATAAAAAGCAATGTAGGTATAGATGTAATTCCATATTTATTAACTAATTCGGCTGCTTGGTCTACATCAATTTTTATAAATGTTACATTTGTATGTTCAGATTCTAAGTCATTTAAAAAAGGTTCAATCATTTTACAAGCGCCACACCCTTTACCAAAAAAGTCTACAATAATATTTCCAGATTTAATTTCATTTTTATAATTTTGAATATTTATTTCTTTCATATATATATTTTATATCCAAATATTTTTTCTTGCAACAAGGATTTTTTAGGGGTATAATAATATATAGGTTTCCGTAGCTCAGCTGGATAGAGCATCGCCCTTCTAAGGCGAGGGTCCCGTGTTCGAATCACGGCGGGAACACCAAAGAAAAATATAACAATATTAATGCAAAAAAATCTCGTAAAATTTACGAGATTTTTTATTATCATTAATTACTATAATAGATTTGAAATAGTAATAACTCCATTTTGAACAGGCATTGAATAAACACTATCTCTTAGTGTTACAGTCTGCAGTGGAGTTACAGAGCTAAAACAAAAGGGTACATACCATGAAATGCAATTATTACAATAGTAATTATTAACACAAAATGTTCTTACTAAAGTAGAGTTGTCAGTAGTTGTACAAGTTGCTGAAACTTTATAAACACTACTGTAAGGTAGGTTGCAGATTCTGATACGATTAGTCATAAAAACCCCGCTATAAACCAAGTTGTTGCAGTAGTCATAAACAGCTACTGAATATTCAAGAACTGGTTTATTAGAATATAATGAAAGGTTTAAATTCATATTTTTCTCCTTTTAATTTGTAAATGATATAGCCCCATTAGCAATAGGCATATTTGTATAAGTTGCATCACTTAATGAAGCTGTTTGTGCAGAAGTAGAACTGTTTTGAATAAATTCTCCTTGTGTAGCTGCTATCATACTTACCGTTATTACATTGCTTTCTGGAACATGTCCAGAGTCCGATGTCAATTGTTTGAAATACAGGGTGTAAGGCGTGCCTGAATCTCCGAATGGAACGCTATTAAATATACATTGACCAGTTGCAGAAATGCTTTGTGCGCTTCCATATTCTATAGTCCCTGTAGAGTCTGTCATTACAATTGTTCCACTTGTGATTGGATTCCCACCTATTGCTCCTGTATCATTTACAGTAAAGGTTAACGTTCCAGTTGCTGTAATAGTAAATGCTGTAGTAGCTGGTGAAGCACCTATGGTTACAGATGTTGGCGCCAGTGTCGTATTGTCATATCCTGGTACAATTGCGCTGGTAATATATGCCCCAGCTGGAATAGAAGCTGTGCCTGTCCCATCGCTTATGATGATATCAAAAGTTGCCATTATTTATTAATCTCCTTAGTTTTATTAGTGTATTGTTACACATTTAATTATATGAGATTAGTCGTAAGTTTGTTATTTGTTTACTTGCAAAAATAAAAAGCAGTGTAGTCCTGCTTTTTATTTTCTATATTATTTTAATTTAAAATTAAATACTAATATCGTCTGAAGTATGATTATCTAAATTTGTTATATCATCTTCTGTTACTGTACCTGCTCCAAGTCCGTCATCTGTTGTTCCATTGTCGATTGGATCTTTTGGTGATGGTGTTGGCTCAGGTTCTGGGATTTCAATGTTTTCTAATGAATTAAACACTTTGTGTCCGTAAGACAATCTTGTTTTTACTTTCCCAAATTGATAAGTAACAGCAAGTTTTAATGCTAGATCATGAGCTGCACCATATTCGGCAAATAAACTTGCAAGGTTTACATTATAATTTAATCCGGTTTCAAGACCGAAGTTTTCATCAATTGGCAACATATATTTAACCCCAAGATTAAATGGAATTTCTACACCTGCGCTAACTTCGTTAGTAGGGTATTTTTGATCATTGCCTGAGAATGAAAGGCCAAGAGATGTATCTAAAGAAATTGCTTGATTATTTGGTAGTGCAAATTGGTTTTTATAATGACCAGCAACTGTACCCCAATGTTCCCCATCTTTCCCTTTTTCTTCGTCAGCATATTTATATGTGTATCCAAGAGAAGCGCCAAATGCAGTTGAATGCCAAGAATTTGTTTGTTTGTCCCAATGGACTTCGCCGCCAAGATTAAGATCAGTATTCGTAATATCTAAATAAGCTACTGCTTCTTTGAATTCATATGGATTTTCGTTTTCTTTTTCTGTTGAAGTAGGAATAACTGAAGCAGGCTGTACGGTTTTAGCTGCAGGTGCGTTTTCAATAGTTCTAACTTCTTTTTGTGTAAGTGTTAGGTTTGTAACATTATATCCTAATGCTTCAAGGTCCATTGCTACTTCATTAAATACTACTTGGCTTGCGTATTGGTTTAACATTGCCTTTCTTGTAGCAAGATCGCCAAAATAAGCATTTGGAAGAATAGCAGAAATATCATTTATAAGAATATCTAAATTCATAAAGTTTTGTGTTTGGTCTACTCCTGAGGTTAGGTTAGTTGCAATATTTTTAGATATTGTTTTAAGAGATTCTAATTTGGTTGGAAGAGAATTAATTTGTTCTTGGCTTATAACTGTGTCGCTAAGTTTTTTATAATCATTTGTGAATACAGGAATGTTTTTAAATACAGTTTCCCAAACTATTTCTGTGTCTTTATATGAAATTCCGTTTGGTGTTATAAGTCTCATAAATTCATTTCTGCCATCAAATTCATCTGCTGCTTGAAGTTCGGCTTCTGTTGCTCCTACTCTAAGCATTGCAACAACGTCACTCATTAAATGCATATAATGTTGTATTGAACCTTGTAGAGCGTAATTGTATTCAGCTTGGGTAGCAGGTGTGCCTTGGTCTAGCATTATATCTTTTACGCGATCTGCTGTTAATCCACTTTCTGCCCAAGTTGCTTTTTCCATTGTCATGAAGCTATGTGAAAGAGCAGCGCTATCTTTATTCATTTCTAATACTATGTCTTTAAGTTCTTCGCGTACATCAGCTTCATTGATTGAAGAAGTTTCAAGTGCTGTAAGGTTGCTGTCTGCTATCATTTCAATCGTTGAGTTGGCAGAATTATATTCATATCTTCCTCCCATATCTGGTGTAGATGCGCAACTTGCAAAGTTAAGCATAAGCGCCGTTAAGATGGCTGGCGGTAATAATTTACTCGCTTTTAAAGCCCCTTTTGATACAGTTTCTTTTAATTTAGATTTTAAATTTTTCATAGCTTTATTATATATAAGATTGCCCAAAAAGTCAAGAAAAAATAGATTTGACAATATCTTTTTTTTATGTGATAATAATAAATCTTTTAGGCAATTACGATATTTACGACTGGGCGGATTGGAACAAAGCCCGGTGTAAAAATATATTTAAGGAAGGTAAAATAATGGCAAGAGTGCATCTTGAAAAGACAGGACTTTTTAAGGATACTTATGGCAAGACTGAACGTATGACGTTTAGAAAAAATCCAGAGTTACTTGAAGTACCGTATCTTTTGGACATTCAAAAGGAAAGTTTCAAAAAATTTCTAGACAGGGGAATACGTGAAGTATTGGATGAGTTTAATCCTATTGCGGATTATTCAGGAAAAGTCGAAGTATCATTTCTTGATCACTATATAAGCGATGATGCAAAATATTCAGAAGCTGAATGTTTGCGTCGTGGTCAAATGTATGTAAAACCTTTGAAGGTTAAAGTTCGTGTTGTTTTCAAAGAAGACAGCGAAGGAAGAAAAACCAACGAAGTAATAGAGCAAGAAGTATTTTTGGGTGATGTTCCACAAATGACAGACAGCGGCTACTTTATTGTTAATGGTGTAGCGCGTGTTATAGTTAACCAAATTATTAAAAGCCCAAGTGTATACTTCACAAAATCAAAAGAAGCAAAAACAGGGCGAGATATTATTGAATGTACAATGAGTCCAACTCATGGTGCTTATATCGAATTAAATAAAGACATAAATAATATTATAAATGTAACACCAAATAAGGTTGGTAAAATCAATCTTGGTGTTTTCTTACGTGGTCTTGGTCTTGGTAATGACGAGCAGCTACTTGATCTATTTGGTGGTCATCCTATTATTAAGGCTACTTTAGAAAAAGCAAAAGACGGAGATAAAGAAATAAGCAAAGAAAAAGCATTGCTTGAAATCTCACGTAAGATGCGTCCTTCTGAATTACCAAACGTAGAGGTTATGGAAAACGGGCTTAATAATATGTTCTTCACATTCCCTAACTATGACTTGGCTGTGGTTGGTAGATATAAATTCAACAAGAAATTATGTATTAGCAGCAGAATAGTAAAACAGATAGCTGCTGAAGATATTAAAATAAATGGCAAAGTCGTTGTTAAACGTGACGAAGAAATCAACAAACAAATGGCAGAAAAAATTCAAAATGCTGGTATTAATATTGTCTTGGTTAAAAACGAAGGTGGCGACGTTGTTAAGATCGTAGGATCTAACAGAGTTAATGTAAACAATTATCTTGATTGTACAGAATTTGATTCAGGTATAAGAGAGCTTGTACATTACCCAACATTACTTAAAGTAATTGAAGGTAAAGAAACTAAAGCTGACAAAATCAAGGCTGTTAAAGCTGCTGCAAAAGATTTAGTAATGCGTCATTTACATAGAGATGATATCGTTGCTACAATTTCATACTTATTAAATATGAATGACGGATTAGGTGTTGAAGATAATATCGATCACCTAGGTAACAGAAGACTTAATACTGTTGGTGATTTGATGTCTCGTCATTTCAAAGATGGAATGCTTAAATTAAGAAACAGCATGCGTGAAGCTATGCAGACAATGGAAATTAACAGTAAGGCTATCAATCCATTGACAATTATAAATGCAAAAGCAATTACTCGTTCACTTCGTGATTTCTGTGCGGTATCTCAATTATCTCACGTTATGGATACAAATAATCCACTTACAGAAATTACACAAAAAAGAAAAATTACAGCAGTTGGTCCAGGTGGTATAACCAAAGAACGTGCAACCAGTGAAGTTCGTGACTTACATTATTCTCACAATAGCCGTCTTTGTGCTATAGAAACACCGGAAGGTCAATCTATCGGTTTGGTTAATAGCTTGGCTATGTATGCAAGAATAAACGAATATGGTTTTATTACTGCGCCACTTCGTAGAATAGACAAGAATACAAACAAAGTAACAAATGAAATTGATTACTTAACAGCAGACGAAGAAGATGCGTTCTTTATCGCACAAGCTACAGAGCCATTGACAGAAGATGGACAACTAGCTAATGAATATGTACTATGCCGTTACAGAGATATTATATTAGAAGTAACAAGAGACAGAGTTGATTACATAGATGCAAGTCCAAGACAATTTATCTCACTTGCCACCGCATTAATTCCTTTCCTTGGAAATGATGATACAGGTAGAGCATTGCTTGGGTCAAATATGCAAAGACAGGCTGTTCCACTTATTAAAACAGAACCAGCTTTAGTTGCAACAGGACTTGAACATCGCGCAGCTCTTGACAGTAATGTATTAGTTACATCAAAAGTAGATGGAACTGTTGTTTCTGTTACTGCAGACAAAATTGCAATAGAATGCAATGATACAAAAGAAAAAGAATTTTATAGCTTAATTAAATTCTCAAGATTTAATGAAGAAGCATGTATTAACCAAAAGCCAATCGTTAAGAAAGGTGACAAGGTTAAAAAAGGCGACATAATTGCAGATGGTTATGCTACAAATAACGGAGAGCTAGCTATCGGTAAAAATATGTGCGTAGCTTATATGAACTGGGAAGGTTATAATTTCGAGGATGCTATTTTAATTTCAGAAAAGGTTGTTAAAGAAGATAAATTTACTTCTATTGCTTTACACTTAAAAGAATGTAAAGTTAGAACAACTAAACTTGGTGATGAAGAAATCACAAGAGATATTCCAAATTTAAGTGAAGATGCTTTAAAGAACTTGGATGAACGCGGAATTATTCGTGTTGGATCATTTGTTAGAACAGGCGATATTTTGGTTGGTAAAGTTACACCAAAGGGTGAATCAGAACTTACACCAGAAGAAAGATTGCTTCGTGCTATATTCGGTGAAAAATCTCGTGAAGTTCGTGATACATCTATGCGTGTTGAAAATGGTAAAGATGGTGTAGTCGTAAACGTAGAATATTTCAGCCGTAAGAACAAAGATGAAATCGATGTAGGCGTTAATGAAATAATCAAGGTTACAATTGCTCAAAAACGTAACATCAAGGTCGGTGATAAAATGACAGGGCGTCATGGTAACAAAGGTATAGTATCAAAAATTATGCCTGTTGAAGATATGCCATATATGGCAGATGGAACCCCTGTTGATATCGTACTTAACCCATTGGGTGTTCCTTCTCGTTTGAATATTGGACAGTTGCTTGAAGTCCATCTTGGTCTTGTTGCTAAGACTCTTGGTTGGAAAGTTGCTACTCCTGTATTTAATGGAGCGAACGAAGAAGATATACAAAAACTGCTTAAAGAAAATGGATTGCCAGAAGATGGGAAAATGCAATTGTTTGATGGTAGAACTGGTGAAGCTTTCCAAAACAAAACAACAGTTGGTTATATGTATATGCTTAAACTTCATCATATGGTTGATACAAAAATTCACGCAAGATCTACAGGTGCGTATAGTCTTGTTACTCAACAACCACTTGGTGGTAAAGCACAGTTTGGTGGACAAAGATTTGGTGAGATGGAGGTTTGGGCTCTTGAAGCATATGGTTGTGCAAATCTATTGCAAGAAATGTTAACTGTTAAATCTGATGACGTGCAAGGTAGAACTAAAACCTTTATGGCTATTGTAAATGGTTCAAGATTGCCTGATCCAGGTATTCCAGAAGCAAGTAAAGTTATGATAAGAGAATTGCAAGGTATTGGTTTTGATATTGGTATCTATACAGCAGATAAAAAAGAAGTTGAACTTGATAAGATTGATCCAATTATTGATGATACAGAATTGCTTGCTATAAACAGTAATAAAGAAAAAGAAATTGAAAAAGAAATTGAATTCGATAATAATGAAGCCACAGAACCAAGTGTGGAAGATTTAGAAGAATTTGATATAGATAAGTTGTTTGAGGAATAAGGAGAAATAAATAATGTTTGAATTAAATAATTTTGAAAGTTTAAAAATAAGTATAGCCAGCCCAGACACTATAAGAGGTTGGAGTCATGGTGAGGTTACAAAACCTGAAACCATAAATTACAGAACACAAAAACCTGAAAAAGATGGTTTATTCTGTGAAAGAATATTTGGGCCTAAAAAAGACTGGCAATGTTCTTGCGGTAAGTATAAGCTTATCCGTTATAAAGGCACAGTATGTGACAAGTGTGGCGTAGAAGTTACACGTTCTATTGTACGTCGTGAAAGAATGGGGCACATAGAACTTGCGGCTCCTGTTACACATATTTGGTATTTCAAAGGTGTTCCATCAAAAATTGGAACTTTACTTGGAATGACAATTAAAAACTTAGAACAAGTAATTTACTTTGTTTCTTTCGTTGTTACTGATCCAAAGAAAACTACATTGACTTATGGTCAAATATTAAGTGACAGAGAATTACATGACGCAATGGAAAAATTTGGAACGGATGGTTTCAAATATGGCATGGGTGCAGAAGCAATTAAATATATGCTTGCTAACATAAACATTGATGCAGAAATTGAAGAATGTAATAGAGTTATTAAAACAGGTAAAGGAACAAAAAGAGAAAAAGCTATTAAGAAGCTTGGACTTTTACAATCATTCAAGGAAAGTGGAAATAACCCAGAATGGATGGTTATGGACGTATTGCCTATTACTCCACCTGAACTTCGTCCTATGGTTCAAATTGATGGTGGTCGTTTCGCTACAACAGATGTTAACGATTTATACCGTCGTGTTATTAACAGAAATAACCGTCTTAAAAAGCTTATATCTTTGGGTGCTCCTGAAGTAATTATAAGAAATGAAAAACGTATGCTTCAAGAATCTGTTGATGCTCTTATTGATAATGGCCGTCGTGGTAAACCTGTTCAAGGTGCAAAGGGTCGTCCGCTTAAATCATTAGCAGAAGGTATTCGTGGTAAACAAGGTCGCTTCCGTAACAACTTACTTGGTAAGCGTGTTGACTACTCTGGAAGAACTGTTATCGTTGTTGGTCCAGAACTTAAACATTATCAAGTTGGTCTTCCAAAGGAAATGGCACTTGAATTATTCAAACCATTCGTTATGAAAAAATTGGTTGATATGGGTCTTGCTCATCACAGCCGAAGCGCTAAGCGTTTAATTGAAAGAGAAAAATCTCAGGTTTGGGATGTATTGGAAGAAGTCGTTAGAGATCATCCAGTATTATTAAACAGACAACCAACCCTTCATAAATTATCTATTCAAGCATTTGAACCTATATTAGTCGATGGCAGAGCAATAAGATTGCATCCGCTTGTGTGTACTGCATTTAACGCCGATTTCGATGGTGACCAAATGACAGTTCACGTTCCATTGTCGCCAGAGGCAAAAGCAGAAGCTAGAATTCTTATGTTATCTTCTAATAATATTCTTAAACCTAGTGACTCTAAATCTGTTGTAACACCTACACAGGATATTATCTTAGGTTGTTACTATTTAACAATACAGGTTGATGGAGCAAAGGGTGAAGGTAAAGTATTTAAAAACGAAGCAGAAGCTGAATATGCTTATAATGTCGGTGAACTTGACTTGCATGCTAAAATCCAAGTACGTAGATCTAATTTTGAAATCGAAGGTAATATGGATGAAAAAGAAGAGTTCGGCAGAGTAGAAACAACAGTAGGACGCATTTTATTTAACCAATGTTTCCCACAAGATATCGGTATTGTTGATAGAACAAAACCAGAAAATAAATTTGCTTACGAAATAAATAAAGAAGTAATCAAGAAAGATATTAACAACATAATTGTTAAAACTTTCAAAATACATGGCGCTACAATAACAAGTGAATCAATAGATAAAATTAAAACAGTAGGTTTCAAATATTCTACACTTGGTTCTATAACTCTATCTGTATTTGATGCAATTATCCCAGAAGATCGTGTTCAAATTATTAAAAATACAGAAGAAAAAGTTAAGAAGATTGAAAAAGGTTACGCTGAAGGTGAACTTAGTCTTGACGAAAAGTTGGATAAGAATATTGCTTTATGGAAAGAAGCTACTGAAAAAATTCAAGATAGTGTTGTTAACGCATTAGGGCAAACAAACCCAATCCGTATGATGGCATCATCTGGTGCTCGTGGATCTAACAAACAAATTATGCAGCTATCAGGTATGCGTGGTATTATCGCTAACGTATCTGGAAGAAAAGAGGACGTTCCAACAAAGGGATGTTACCGTCTTGGGTTATCACCATTTGAATATTTCTTGTCATCTCGTGGTGGTAGAAAAGGTCTTGCGGATACTGCTCTTAAAACTGCTGATGCTGGTTACTTAACAAGAAGACTTGTTGATGTATCACAAGATGTAATAATCACAGAAGAAGATTGCTTTGGTTCACTTAACGAAAAACCAAAGGGCGTAATAATGAGAGAAATTCAACTTGATGGTTATGTTAAAAAATTATCAAGCTGTATCAAAGGTCGTTATGCAGTTAATGATATAGTTGATCCAAAAAATCCAAAAAATATTTTGGTTAAAGGAAATACTATGATATCTGATGAAATGGCAGAGCATATTGAAAGCATTGGTATCAAAGAAGTTGAAATAAGAAGTGTATTAACATGTAAATGTAAACACGGAATTTGTGCAAAATGTTATGGTAGAGATATGAGTGGTCACAGTCTAGTTAGTATAGGTGAAGCGGTAGGTATTATTGCTGCTCAATCTATCGGTGAGCCAGGAACACAGTTAACTATGAGAACAAAACATAGTGGTGGTATCGCGGTTGCGAATATTACCGAAGGTTTGCCTCGTGTTGAAGAAATTTTAGAAGCCAGAGTACCAAAGGGTGTTGCTCTTGTAAGTGATATTGGTGGTGTGGTAACTGCTGTAAATAATGTTGAAAAACGTGTTGAAGTAGTTATTAGAACTAACGAAGGAAAAGAAGAGTCTTACCTTATAAATGCAAGTATGAAAGTTATCGTTAAGAAAGGCAGTGTAGTTGAACCAGGCTCGCCACTTACAGAGGGTATATTCAACCCACACGATATACTAAGAAATAAAGGTATTAAAGCCGTTCAAAACTATTTATTAACTGAGATTATCAAGGTTTATAAAACTCAAGATATATCTATAAATATTAAACATTTGGAAATAATTATAAGACAAATGCTTAAAAAAGTTAAAATAGAAGATCCAGGTGAAACAAACTTCCAAATTGGTTCAGTTGTTGATTCAATTGAATTTGAACACAATAACTTGCTTGCAATTAATGACGGTAAGCGTCCAGCAAGAGCAACACGTGTATTGTTGTCAATTACTAAAGCTGCACTTAGAACGGATAGTTTCTTATCTGCTGCATCTTTCCAAGAAACAAGTTCGGTTCTTGCTGATGCTGCGGTGAAAGGAAAAGTCGATCAATTGCTTGGCTTGAAAGAAAATGTAATCTTTGGTAAGTTAATCCCAGCTGGAACAGGGTTAAAGCTATACCAAAATATAGGGTATAAAAATGTTAAGTAATTTTATTAATTTATTATTAACAACTGATAATTCGGGGCGTCCGCAATGGATAACGGACAGCTTCCCGATTATTCAGGGGGTATTAGTTGCAATAATAACATTAGTTAGTATTATTATGATTATTGCAATTTTGGCATCACCACCAAATTCGGCTAATGGAACAAATTCTATTACTGGTGTAACCGAGAGCTATTATTCTAAAAATAAAAGTAAGAATAATCTTGGGCGGATAAGAAACTTGATTATCGTATGTGCAAGTTTAATAGCGATTATGACAATTGCTTACTTTGTATTATTCGGTATATTCAATATGTCAGGTGCATAAAAATTAAATAAAAAGATAGGTAAGTGACCTATCTTTTTTTATGCTTTGAAAAACATATATTTTATAGTATAAAATTATATGCTACATCACAATTTTAAGAAAGGAACTCCTGTACTTATAATCTTTAAAGATGGTACATCTAAAATAGATAAATTTTTGGATTACAAAGCAAAATTTTTTATTTGTGAAAATGCAAAATATAACTTTAAAGATATTAGAAGCACGGGAATATATAAAGAGAAGGGTAAAGTAAAAAATACTTAATGATAGTAATAAAAATAGGCAATTTGCCTATTTTTTATTTTTATTACAAATCATTATAACAAGTAAGCAAAACAGAATTATTTTCTTCGTACATAAGCATAGGGGCTTGATATTTTGATTATTACATAAACAAGGAATAACTTCATTATTCCTTATGTAGCAAGCTACAGTATTACTTTGTTTGGTGAACTTCTGTTCACCTATACTGTAGCTAACTTCTGCAGTATTATGAATTAATTTATTCATTAATTTACAGAAACTTTAAATGAAATTGTGCAACTTTCACCAGGTTCAATTGGGTCTAGATTTGTACCATGTGCTGGGTTGACACCTTGTCTTGTTGTACCGTTAATAACTACGCTATTATTTACGAAAGTTGTGCCTTGTGGTAATTGGTCATTAAACTGAATGTCTTTGATTCTAGCTGTGCTAAAATTTGTAATAACAATAGTGTAAACTAATTCGTCGCCAGTTGCTGCAAAAGTTTTATCTACGGATTTAACTATTTCAATTCTTGTAGATACAACATCAAGATTAATTGTATTAGTTGCTTCTGTAAACTCTGTTTTTGTTTCGTCTGGGTTTGTTGTTTTGTAAGATAGATTTGCATAATTTGTTACACTGGTTTCTTCTACAGGGCTTTTGCCTCTGATAAAATATTCAAGTGTCACGCTTTCTCCTGCTGCTATATCTTCAAGTATTACACCATCTGTGATTATTCCAGAATTTTCAACGCCATTTATTTTTAATGAATTAGGTTCTAGTAATGCGCCGCCAGTTAAAAAATCTAATACGTTTACCTCTTCTAATAGGACATCAGAATTATTTGTAACAATAATTGTTTGTTTAACTTTTTCTCCTTCTAATACTTGATTTGTTTCAGATGAT
The DNA here is from genome assembly GCA_964370495.1 of uncultured Prevotella sp. Classification (GTDB taxonomy): domain Bacteria; phylum Bacillota; class Clostridia; order Christensenellales; family UBA1242; genus RGIG8050. Next base: position 25,821 of record CAYJJH010000006.1, on the reverse strand, counting down.
TTTACTTTAGTTACGAATTTAGACATATTGCTGGTAGAAACAGTGTTACTGGTAGAGTGGCCTACCTCGGTATGGTCTGGGAATTCATAATTAAAATCAATGGATGCTGAATTATCAATTTTCATATTTAACTCCTTATATAAACTAACCTATATAAAATATAGATCATTAATTTTATTATATTTGGATGTTATTTTTTATGTTAAATTATATAAAATTAAGACAATGGATTAGCAGTGAATTCAATTTTTGATTTACGTAAGTTTACACTTATTACAGTTACGGTTATTGGGTCCCCCATTTTTATTTTTTGTTTTTTGCCAATCATTTGCATAGTAGGTTCATTATAAATATAATTATCTGCAGGTAGATTTTCTATTCGAACCAAACCTTCTGCTGTATTTGCTGGTATATAAACAAATATACCAAAGTCTGTAACACCATTAACAATACCTTCAAAACTTTCACCAATGCGGCTATGCATATATTCTGCACGTTTCATATTATCTACTTCGCGTTCTGCTTCAGAAGCATCAAGTTCGGTTTTTGAACTTTGCACACTTGCTTCTTCAGCATAAGTTTTAAGTTCTTCTATTTTATGGCTGTTTAGCTTACTATCTAAAAACATTTTTATAATTCTATGAATAAGTAAATCAGGATATCTTCGGATTGGGGAAGTAAAGTGACAATAAAATTTCGAGCCTAACCCAAAATGTCCAATGCATTCGGTGTCATATCTGGCTTTTTGCATAGAGCGTAGTGCTAGTGTAGAAATAATTGTTTTTATATTTGTATCTGAGATGCCATCTAGCATTTTTTGATAACTTTCTCCGGTTGCATTTTCTGGGTTAATATTTTCATTTATATTAAATGGAGTAAGAGTACCAAGAAATTTGACAACTTTTAATTGATCTGGCTTTTCGTGAATACGATATACGAAAGGTAAATTCAAATTATTAAAATGTTCAGCTATGATTTCATTAGATAAAATCATAAATGTTTCAATAACACGATGACTTAATGTATGTGGTTGTGCATAAACAGATTTAATTTGTCCATTTTCATCAAGTAAGATTTTAGGTTCTGGAACTTGGAAACATATCTCTCCACGTAATCTTCTGTCGTGTTCGAATTTTAGAGCAATATCGCTCATCTTTAATAATACTTCACGAAGTTTGTGTTTTTTTCCATCTAATATATCTTGAACTTCATCATATGAAAATCTAGTATCTATATTAATAAGAGTTTTAGAAATTATATATTTAACAATATTATAATGTTTATCCAAGGTAATTAAAACAGATAAAGTAAGTCTTGGTTCATTTGGGTTAAGAGAACAAATATTATTTGATAGTTGTGGTGGTAGCATTGGTATAACTTTATCTGGGAAATATACACTTGTTCCGCGTTTGAATGCTTCTTTGTCAAGTTCGCTGTTTTCGGTAACATAATGTGTTACATCTGCAATATGAACACCAAGGGTAAGGGTTCCATCTTCATTTTCTGCAAGACTTATTGCGTCATCAAGATCTTTGGCATCTGCTGGGTCAATTGTAATAGTTGTAACATTAGACAAATCAATTCTATTGGACATACAGTCTTCGTTAATTGGAACGCTAGAAACGCGTTGTGCTTCGGCTATAACAGCAGAAGGGAAGTCATGACTTAAATTGTACTTTTTCATTATCATTGCCATATCTACATTTTTTGTATCATGAGATAGGATTCTAACGATCTCAGCATCTGGTCTACCGTTAAATTTTCTCTTTTTGTATCTAATTTCTACAACATCGCCATCAACTGCGCCGTTTAGATTATTCTTAGCAATAAAAACATCTTCATCTTTGTCCTGTATTTCTACGAACCCGAAACCTTTTAACGTTACGGTAAGTGTTCCTTTCAGTATATTTTCTATTTTACTCACAAACAATTATAGGGGTATAATGGATTTATGTCAAATATATCAAATAAAGAAAAAACATTAGGGATACGATTTTTAGACGCCTATAATACTTTGGACAAGGCTTTGCGTGTTCAATATAACTTTAAGGTAACAATTTCATTTTCAGACTTAATTCGAAGATGTGCTGATCTTAATCAAATTATAAGAGGTTATGAAAATCAACTTATTAATTTTGCAAGATTAAGAAATGCTATTATACATAACAGTGATTCTAGTCGCGTAATTGCTGAACCGCATATAACCGTTGTAGAGTTAATGGAGAAAATCTGTGCATTAATTACAAGACCACCTTTGGCAATGGAAGTTATAAATTCAAAAAGTGTATTAATTATAGATGCACAAAGAAGTGTGGCTGATCTTATAAAAGAAACAGGTAAGTCAGGATATGGTGTTATTCCAGCATACAAAGGAAGTACATTAATTGGTGTGGTTCGTTGGAGAAAATTAATTGAAGATTTTGGTAACTCTATCATTGGAAATGGTGGAATTGATCAATTTATTATAAATGTATCAATTGAAGAATATCTTAGAACCTATCCACAATCTGGACATTTTGCGGTTGTAAGTGCGGGCGTAACAGTGGAAGAAATATTAACTATTTTTGATAATAATAGAAAATTATCATCTATACTTATTACTAAGACTGGGACTGCAATGGAAAAGCCTATTGGAATTATTACAAATAGTGATATAATGGATCTAGTTAAAAAAATAAAAAAGGGATAATTAGTAATGAAAAAAGAAACCGGAATTTTTGATTTTTCTCATAATTACGAGAAAGAAGATGTTTTATTAAAAATAAAAGAAAAAAATAAAAACAAACCAAAATATAATTTTTTAGATGGTCCTATAACAGCAAATGCTCCAATGTGCTTACATCATATTTGGGGTAGGACATTAAAGGATTTGTTTAATCGTTATAACGCAATTGCAGGTAAACAAGTTGATTTTGTTTGGGGTTTTGATGCACAGGGTATGTGGGTAGAAGTCGAAGTTGAAAAATTATTAGGCCTTGATAATAAAAAAGCTATTATGCAATATGGCTTAGATAAGTTTACAGAAAAATGTATTGAACGTGTAGATCATTTTAAAAATATTCAAATAGAGCAAAGTAAAAGAATGGCTCAACTTGGTGATTGGGATAACAGCTATATTACGAATTCAGATAAAAACATAGAAACAATTTGGAATTTCTTAAAGGTTTGTAATGATAAAAAAATGATCAAGCAAAGTTATAAGCCTATGCCATGGTGTCCAAGATGCGGGACCAGTCTTAGTGAACATGAAATGAGCGGTAGTTATAAAGAAGTAACACATAAAGCTGTATTCATTAAAGCTAAAATTAAAGACTCTGAAGAAAAGATTTTAGTTTGGACAACTACGCCTTGGACTTTATCAGCTAACGTAGCGATTGCTGTTAACCCTGAATTAACATATGTAAAATGCAAGGTTAAATCTGATAAAGATTTAATCATTGTTTGTAAAGATGCAATAAAGGTTCTTCGTGAAGATTTAGTTAAAGTAGTTTCCGAAATAAAAGGTAGCGAATTAGTGGGCAAGGAATATAGTCCTTTCCTTAAATTAAAAAAACAAGACTTTGTTCATAAGATTATTGCATGGGATGATGTAGATGCAAAAGAAGGTTCAGGTGCTGTACATATTGCGCCGGGTTGTGGAGCAGAGGATTTTGAATTAGGTAAAAAACTTAATCTGCCACAAATTATTCCTGTTGGTGAAGATGGAAGATTTGATGAAGAATTTGAATGGTTGGCGGGGATGTCTGCTGACGAATGCAAAGATAAAATTTTCGAGAAGTTAGAAGAAAATAAAACATATTATTATAATCATAATTACAAACATAAATATCCATTTTGTTGGAGATGTAAAACAGATGTAATTTTCAGATTAGTATCTGGGTTTGATATTGTTACAGATAAGATAAGAGAAAAATTGATTAAAGCTGCTAACTCTGTAAATTGGTCGCCAGAGTTTATGGGGAAGACTATGAATCAATGGCTTACGGATATGGGGGACTGGAATATAAGCAGACGTCGTTTCTATGGATTACCATTACCATTTTATCTTTGTAAGTGTGGGCATATTAATGTCATTGGAAGCAAGGAAGAATTACGTAATCGTGCAGTTGATAAAAGCAAAGTGGATGCTTTGCCACATCTTCACAGGCCGTATATAGACGATGTAGAGATTTTATGTGAAAAATGTAATAAAACACTATCAAGGGTAACTGAGGTTGGAGATTGTTGGCTAGACGCTGGAATCGCACCTTTTTCTACGAAACCTGAAGGTCAGTTCAAAGCAGATATGGTTTTAGAAATGAAAGAACAAGTTAGGCTTTGGTTCTACTCTCAGTTATTTATGTCTGTTGTTTTAACGGGCGAAGCACCATACAAATCTGTCGTAGGATATTCAACTATGCTTGATGAAGATGGAAAGAAATTTTCTAAAACTGGACCAAAGAAAATAGAGGTAGAAGAGGTTGCAAATAAATATGGTGTAGATGTTTTGCGTTGGTTATTTGTGTCGGCTAACCCTAATTTTGATATGCGCTTTGGTGAAAGTATTGTTGAAGAATCTAAAAAGAAATTATTGGCAATCTGGAATGCATATGTTTTTTATGTTACTTATGCAATAATTGACAAACCAGATGTTAAAAATCATAAACCTGAAAATTTAACTGTTACAGATATATGGCTTGTTCAAAAAACAAATGAATACATAAAACAAACTAAAAAAGAATATGAAGATTTTAAGGCACATAATGTAATTAAACTAACTAATGAATTTATTGAAGATATATCTAATTTCTATATTCGCGTGAATCGAAGAAGATATTGGAAGAATGGTCAGGGTCAAGATAAACTGAATGCTTACTGGTGTCTGTGGTCGGCTCTTAGATCTATTGTGCAAGTGATCTCACCAATAGTTCCAAGCTATAGTGAATATTTGTGGAGCAATTGTTTTGGCGAAGGTGAAGATTATGTAATGTTGAATGACTATCCAAATGAGATAAAAATTAAAAGTAAAGAGAATATGCTTGAACATGTAGAGTTTGTGAAATCAGTAATAAGCCTGGGTCTGGCATTACGTGCCGAGAATCAAATTGCAATTAAGCAGCCATTATCAAAATTGTTTGTAAAATCTAACAAAGAAAAATCTTTAGAAATGTTTATTGATTTAATTAAAGATCAATTGAATATTAAAGAGATAGAGATTGTTGAAGAAGATGATAAATTTAATACTCCATATTTAATTGTTAATTTCAAAAAAGCTGGTGCAGTGCTTAAAGATAAAGTCCAAGGATTAAAAACAGCATTATCTAATATTCAAGATATGCAAACACTTGTAAAATACTTCGAGAAGGGCGATAAATTAACCATAGGCGAATTTAAAGATTTAAGTCCAGAATTATTTGAAAAGAAGTTGTTATGTAAAGAAGGTTTCGTAATTCGTGCAGAAGGTGATATAACAGTGGTTCTTGATACTGCTATAACACCAGAATTGCTAGACGAAGGTATGGTACGTGAATTTATAAGAAATACACAAATTGAAAGAGCTAATCAAAAATTTGATATACAAGACAGAATTAAATTAACAGTACAAATTCAAGATAAAAAAATGTTGAATGCGGTTAACAATTATAAAGAAAAAATAATGGAAGAAGTGTTAGCCGTTGAAATGAATATAAAAGAAGGAAAATCAGGCAATGAAATATTCATCAAATTGGCGTGATTTTGAAATTCTCGCTACGGGTAATGGTAGGAAACTAGAGCGTTGGGGCGATGTTATTTTACTTCGTCCTGATCCACAAGCAATTTGGAAAGCAGAATTTGATTTTGATAAATATAAAGGATTAGCTGGTAAATATAATCGTTCGGCTACTGGTGGTGGCGCTTGGGAATGGGCAAAAAAAATTCCGGAAGAATGGACGATAAAATATCGTGATATGGCCTTTATCATAAGCCCAATGAATTTTAAGCATACTGGTCTTTTCCCAGAGCAAGCCGTAAATTGGGATAGAATGTCGGAAGTATTAAAAACAAATAAAGGTGCAAAAGTTCTTAATTTGTTTGGGTATACAGGTGGTGCTAGTGTGGCCTGCGCGATGGCGGGAGCTAAGGTTACACACGTAGATTCCAGCAGAGGTATGGTTGATGTAGCAAAAAGAAATGTAGCTTTGAATAAACTGCCTTTTGAAAGTGTGCGCTATATTGTTGATGATTGTAAAAAGTTTGTGGAAAGAGAAGTTAAACGTGGAAATAAATATGATGCTATTTTAATGGATCCTCCAAATTTTGGGCGTGGTGCAAACAAAGAAATTTGGAAGTTGGAAGATGATTTGAATGGTTTGGTTGAAACAGTAGTAAAGTTGTTATCAGATAAACCATTCTTTATTTTGGTTAACAATTATACGGCTTCTGTTCAGGCTACTGTTATTGAAAATGTATTGAGAAAAAATTTAGTTAACTTTAAAAACTTTGAAATAGAAACTTATGAAATTGGATTGAATACAAATGAAAAAATTGTATTACCATGTGGAGGGTCGTCGTATGTGTCTTTTTTGTGATTTAAGTAAAAATGCATTTAAAGAAAATAAAGAGGCTTATTTTATTTATGATAAGTTTCCTGAAAGTAAGGGACATAGTTTGATTATACCAAAAAGACATATTGAAACCGTATTTGAAGCCTCGTCAGATGAATGGGCAATGATAGGGGAAATGATAAATATTGCTAAACAAGAAATTGAAAAAACTTATAATCCAAAAGGATACAATATTAAGGTAAACTGTGGAAAGGAGGCAGGGCAAGAAATTATGCATGCCCATATTCATTTAGTGCCTAAATATTAAATAAGTTTTTGTGGAGGGAAACATATGAAGGAAAATATAAGAGACTTTTTAGTTCATTTTGAATGTCCGGTTCAGTATATTGGGTTTTCTGTTTTAATGGAAGCCATTAATGTTGCTTCAGATTATTTGGGTGAAATTAAAGCCAATTTAAAAAGTATCTATATAGAGTTAGAAAAGAGATGTAAAATTTCAAGATTATGTATTGAAAGAAATTTAAGAACATTAATAAACGTTTGGTCAAAAAGTGAAAAGTTTAAAGAATTATTTGATGATATTCCAACTAATGCTAAAATGATAATTACTTTAGCACATAAGTGTTTAAGGCCAAATGAAAGCGTGTATGACATATTATTATCTTGACAAAAATATATTTAATATCATAAAATGACAAAAGCTGATTAAGGAGGCGAATTATGAATGACAAAAATTTTACCTATGTAACCATAGAAGGAAAGAAAAAATTAGAGGCTGAGCTTGCGGATCTAATTGATAAAAGAGGTGGCATAGCAGAACAAATAAAGGAAGCCAGAGAATTTGGTGATTTAAAAGAGAATGCTGAATATGCTGCTGCAAGAGAAGCACAAAATAATCTTGAAATTAGAATTGATGAAGTTGAAGAAATGATGGGCACATTAAAAATGTTTTCTTATAAAAATGTTGATACAAGTGTCGTTAATCTTGGTACTTGTGTTACTGTTGAAAATGTTAAAACAAAACAAAAAGAGGATTTTGTTTTAACCGGTCCATTGGAATTTGATATTGATAAAAATTATATTTCAAATGAAAGTCCAAAGGGCAAGGCTTTACTTGGTAAAAAAGTTGGAGATATAGCTATTATTAAAACACCTATTTCCATAACAGAGCTTAAAATTGTTAAGATTTCTAAAGTAGGATAATTTATGTTTGATTCACATTTTCATCAAACAGATCCACGTAGTGTAGGATTTGCATCTTGTGGTATTGAAATTGGTGCTAATTATGAAGAACTTAAAGAGGTTTTTAATTTTGCATCTAAACATGAAAATATCTATTGTACCGCAGGTGTGCATCCAGCATATGCTAGAGATTATTCTATGAATGATTTTGAAAATTTTGTAGCAAGTAATATTGATAATCCAAAATTTGTTGCAATAGGTGAATGTGGAATGGATTACCATCGCAATGATTTACCAACAAAAGAAAAACAAATTGAAGTATTTACACACCAAATAGAAATGGCATATAAATATAATAAACCTTTGGTTATTCATTCACGTGATGCAGCTGAAGATACAATTGCCGTATTAGAGGCGAATAAAGATAAATTAGTTAATGGTGTTCTGTTTCATTGTATGAGTTATACGGCCGAAGTTACACTTGATTTATTAAAAAGATTACAAGGTGCCCAGATATATTTTGCTTTTGGTGGTCATATAACCTATAAAGATAAAACTTTTTTACATGAAACAATGAAAGTTATTTCGCTTGATAAAATTTTAATTGAAACAGATGCTCCATATTTATCACCTGTACCAAAGCGTGGGGAAATAAATAATCCAGAATTTATTAAATATACTGCACTTAAAATGGCAGAAGTATTGAATCTTACATTTGATGAAATCGAAAAAATAACTACAGATAATGCATATAAATTTATGAAAATTAAAAAAGCACCCATGTAAGGTGCTTTCTTATTGTACTTCTTTTGTAAAAAGTTCTTCTTTCGTAATAAGTTTATCTTCTGCAAAATAAACTGTTACTATACTAACATTTATGTTAATATATATCAATGAATTTTGAATATAAAAAATCTTTGGGACAGAACTTTATTTATGATTTAGATTTTTTGCGTGTAATGATTTCAGGGCTTGATATAAAACCATCAGACAAAATAATAGAAATCGGGGCAGGAGCGGGTACGCTTACAAAGGTGTTGGCAGAGCATAAGGCAGATATAACTACTGTTGAGATTGATGAAAGATTGAAGCCAATATTACAAAAAGAACTGGCAAGTTTAGAAAATGTAAATCTTTGTTTTGAAGATGGACTGAGAAAAGATTTTTCAGAAATAAAAGACTTTCGCGTTATTGCAAATGTGCCTTATTACATTACTACGCCGCTTATTATGAAGTTTTTGAATGCCCCGAATTGTACGGATATAAATGTTCTTGTGGCGAAGGAGGTTGCTGAAAGAATAGTTGCTAATATGGGAACCAAAGAATATGGATCCTTGTCTGTGGTATGTCAAGCAAAGGCCAAGTGTAAAATACTTAAAATTGTGGGCAAAGAAATGTTTAGGCCAATGCCAAAAATAGATAGTGCATTTGTTAGTATAGTGAAAAATGAGATTAATTTAGATCATGGTTTAGAAAGATTATTAAAGGGAGTATTCGCATCAAGAAGAAAAACCATACTTAATTCTTTATCAAATACTTTGCATATTAATAAAGAAAAAACAATGATGCTACTAAATGAATGTGGTATAGATTCAACTGTTAGACCTGAAAACATTTCTCCGACAGAATATCTTAAAATAAATCAATTATCTACAAAATATAAGTAATAATAAGCGGTAAATTATAATTAATGAGTATTCTTATTAAGAACATAATTTTATATGAACCCTTAGGCGCTGTTGCAGGGTTTATTGAAATAAGGCCAGCAGAAGATAAAACGCATCTAAGGTTAAAGCAGTCTATAGCTGAAGAAGGTTTAATGCTATCAATTGTAATTGAAGGTAAAAATAAAGTTCTAAAAATAGATAACTCTGTAATGGAATATGAAATAAATCAAAAAATAAATCTTAATTACGAGGTATTTGCTTGCATAGTTAAACAGGTTGGTGATGAAATGGTTTCGGTTGCAAGCGGTGCAATAAATTTAAATAAAATAAAACAAGATAAATCAATTAAACAAATTGATAGTGCTATACGACGTATTTGTAGCGTAGATGATCAAGGCAATGGCGAGTGTGAAACCTGTCCATATAGAGATTATTTTTTTAAACAAGGATAGTGGTTTTGTGTCCGCCACCTTTTTTACATTTAAATAATGCAAGGTATACACCCTTGTTATTTGTTAATAACTTTATTTCTTTAATCCTAAAATTATTATTTTCAAATATTGTAATTGCTTTTGCTATATAAATTGAAGGATAACAAAAATATACGATACCACCAAATTTTACATTTTTAGTAAACAATATGGATAGTTCCTCAAGTGTTAAAGTATCATCATGACGTGCAAGGTTTTTATTTTGATTTAATGATTTTTTACCTGTGAAAAAATACGGAGGATTGCAAACCATTACGTCGGCAACATTTCCATTTGTTTGTTTATGCATTGTTCGTGCGTCAGTATTTAAAACTTCAAAATTGGTGTTTATTAATTTTTCACTATTTATCTGAATATTTTTTTGTATTTGATGCGTAGCATTTTTATTTATATCTACGCAGATAATTTTTTTTGGTTGATGATTATATGCAATCAATAATGACAAAACACCTGTACCGCAACCTATATCAATAACTGTATCATTTTTTTTGCATGAAACAAAATTTGCAAGTGCCGTGGCATCGCTGGAAAATTTATACATATCTTCGGGCTGTTCTATAAGTAGTCCTTCGTCATTTAGATATTCCATATACTAAAAATACCATGGAATTTTTTTTCTTTCAATTTGTTTAACTTCTTTATTATTATTTGAACTTGAATATAAAATAATCTCATTACTTATTCGTATGCAATCTCCATTTATAGAAGCATTAACACGGTAAGTGTTTATTTTGTTTGGGTGTTTGTCTGTGAAAATATATTGACCATTCTTACCAGTTATAACTTCTTGTAATCTATCGTTTTTATAGATTTCATAAGATTGATGTTTAAGGGTGTTAAACCAAATTATCGGTACATTATTGTCGCCAACTTTTCCATCAATTTCTGGTGGTGTGGTTATTAGATAATTTTGAGAAACTTGCGTTGGGGCATATTTACTTGCAAATAAACCAAGAACAGTTTCTTCTTCTGGTGTTAGTGGACTGGCTAAGTTTAATTCGCTTTTGTTGTAATCAAGGGCATCAAGTTTTATTTCTTTTATCGAAGAAGGTCGTATAAATTTTATATCTGGTTTAGATATTGACGAGTGCACTTGTTTCACGGCGTAGCCAAGCTTTCCGCCGCCCACTGTGCCCGCTGGCAGGTCATTCTCGGGCTTCATATCGCTGTTACCAATCCAAGCGACTAAAACATCGTTTGGTGTATAAGAGACGAATGTAGCGTCTGTATTGCTGTTTGCATCTGTTCGTTCTGTTGTTCCTGTCTTAGATGCTATGTCAGTTTTAAGATAAGAAAGTTTTCTTCCTGTGCCAGTTTTGCTTGTATCTAGCAACATATCTGTTAATAAATATGCTGTGTCTTGGGTGATAACTTGTGAAGAGTAGTTATACTTATTTGTTAAATCAAAGTAAACAATTTGTCCATTACGATCGCGTATGCTTCGTATGAAACGAACAGGTGAATATTTGCCTTGATTTGCTATAGTTTGGTAGCCAGTGGCCAGTTCAAAAAATGATGTACCATTTATAGTGTTTCCAAGTGATGCTGATAAATTTTCTTCGCCTAAATCAAGTCCAAATTTTTTTGCAATTTCTGTTGATTTTTTCACGGTTGTGGCGCTCATTATTTTTACTGCGGGTATATTAAGACTTCGTGAAAGACTTTCTCTTACTGATACTTTTCCATTATATTTATCACCTGCGTTTTTTGGATTGAATTCTGAATCTATCAGAGGGCTATCGTCTATCGTGCTCTCGGGTTGTATGATGCCAAGTTCAAGAGCAGGAGCGTAGACGAGCAAGGGTTTCATAACGCTTCCAAAATTTCTTTTTGCAGATATAAGCAGAGGGTTGCTTGTCCAAAGAGCTGATGTCTGCCCATTAGGCGAAGACAACATAATAAATTTATCACCGGGTAAATTGTATTCATTTTGGTTAATTGCATCATAGATTAATTGTTGTTTCTCTGGATTATAATATGTTTCAATTTGATACCCATAGTTTATTATGTCACTCTCACTTAGATTAAGAATTTGAGAAGCTTGTTTTATCGCCGCATCTTGATAGGTTCTGCCTATCCAAATATCTTCTTGTAATTTAATTTCAAGTGGTGCATTTTTAGCTTCTTCGTATTCTTCATCTGTTAAGTAATTTTGCTCGTGCATTAAATTTAATATTAAATTTGCCCGAGCTTTGAAGTTTTCGTAATTTGAAATTGGATCATATTTTTGTGGACTTTTAATAATAGCAGCAAGTCCTGCGCTTTGAATGGCGTTTAATTCTGCTACAGGTTTATTATAATAATATTCACTTGCATTACCTATGCCATAAATATTGTTACCAAAATATATAGCATTTAAATAAAGTTCAAGTATTTCATCCTTTGTATAATTTTGTTCCAATTTTAATGCTAATATGGCTTCGCGTATTTTTCGTTTAAGTGTCTTCTCGTTGGTTAAATGAGTATTTTTTATAAGCTGTTGGGAAATAGTACTTGCACCTTCTTTTGAGTATCCAGCAACAATATTATTTAAAAGAGCTTTTGCTATTCGTGGATAAGATAGTCCATTATGTGAATAAAAATTTTTATCCTCTACAGAAATAAAAGCGTTAAGAGTGTTCTTATTTAAGGTGTCTATTTTATGATATTGTCTTGTGTCTGGATTTTTTATGCTATCTCCATTAGTATCATAAAATACTGCGGTTTCGCTGAGTTCGGATAATTGTTTTTTATTTATTGTTTCGCTTTCCCATATAAAGAAAAAAACAATAATTGCAGCTATTGCAAAAATTAAGATTGAAAATAATATTATGGATACTATTTTTCTTATAAAAGATTTTTGTTTTGCCACAAATTATTTTGTGTTAAAATTTAATTAAATATGAAATTTCTAATAAAGAATTATGGCTGCCAAATGAATACAAACACGGCAGAAAAAATATCTTATCAATTAATTACTGATGGGTGGATAAATGCGGAAAGTGATGAAGAAGCAGATGTTATTATTTTTAATACCTGTTGCGTAAGAGATACAGCTGAACAAAAAATTTTATCGCATATTGCATTAGCAAAACAATTAAAAGTAAATAATCCAAATCTTATAATAGCGGTAATTGGTTGCTTGACCGCAAAAAGAAAAATCCGAAACGTGGATATAATTTTAGGGACAGCAGATGCAGAACAAGTTGTAGAAAAATTAGGCGTAAAGATTAAAGATATTAAGCATGAAATCAAAGATATAGCCTATATTGATATTACCTATGGGTGTGAAAATTATTGCAGTTATTGTATTGTTCCATTTGTTCGTGGAAAATTACGAATAAGACCAAAAGAAGAAATCATAGCAGAATTTAATTTAATTAAAGATAAAAGTAATACAATTTTTTTGCTTGGTCAAAATGTAAATGCTTATCCAGATTTTCCAAATCTGCTTGAAACACTTGCAAAATATGATGGTGACTTTAAATTGAACTTTTTATCTTCACACCCCAAAGATTTTGGTGAAGATTTGGTTAAAGTAATAGCACGAAATCCAAAAATCAAAAGAGATATTCATCTGCCTATTCAAAGTGGTTGTAATAAAATTCTAAAAGCTATGAATAGAAAGTATACGGTAGAAGAGTACGAAGCCAAGATTAAGATTCTTAGAAAATATGTGCCTGATGCAAAAATAACCACTGATATAATTTGTGGTTTCCCTGGTGAAACAGAAGAAGACTTTCAAGAAACAATTGAAACAGTAAAAAGAATAAAATTTAATGCTTGTTATATATTTCCATACAGTAACCGCAGTGGTACAGTGGCAGACAAATTGGAAGGCCAATTGCCATTTAGGGTAAGGCGAGCGCGAGCTACAAAGTTGATTGAAATTATGAGGAAGATGGATTATAATAAATAGGACTATAAGGAGAACAAATGGCATTATCACCAGCGATGAAAAAATATTTAGAATTGAAAGAGCAATATCCTGACTGTGTTCTATTCTATCGTTTAGGCGATTTTTATGAGATGTTTTTTGATGATGCTAAAAATGTATCTGCTGCTATTGGTTTGACGCTTACTGGCAAATCTTGTGGACTTGAAGAAAAGGCGCCTATGTGTGGTGTGCCATACCACGCAGCAAATATATATATTAAAAAACTTGTAGAACTTGGTTTTAAAATAGCAATTGCAGAGCAGTTGGAGGCCTCTAATGGGCGTACACTTATAAACCGTGATGTTGTGCGTGTAATTACAAGTGGGACTGTCATTGATGATGCGATGCTTGCAGATGACAAAAATAATTTTGTTGCTGCAATATATGAAAACGGTGAAGGTATGGTTTATGCATCATGGGCAGATATTACAACGGGTGAATTGTATGCTGGTCAATTCGATAATTATGAAAATGCTATATCACAAATAAGACCAAAAGAAACAATTACAAAAAAACATTATGAATATGCTTTTACGACTAAGCATGCAAACGAAACTGTAAAAAAATACTTCAACATTAATTCAACCGATGTTTTTGATATTTCTGAAAAATCACCGCTTATCAATGCGGTAGGTGGATTGCTTGAATATTTATTAATGACCCAAAAAAACAAGTTATCAAATATTACAAAAGTATCTTTAATAAAAAATAAAGATTTTATGTTGATTGATAAAACAGCCAGAGAAACTTTGGAAATAGTCGCATCATATAGAGATAATCTTAAAGCAGGCAGTCTTCTTTCTGTTCTGGATAAAACTAAAACCCCAATGGGTGCAAGATTGATGGCCTCTTGGGTGACTTCGCCGTTATGTAATAAAAAGGAAATCGAAAAGCGTCAGAACGCAATTCAAGAAATGGTAGATAATCCAAGTCTGTCAGATGAAATAAGAGAAGTACTTAAAGGATTTAATGATATCTCAAGATTCAGTGGAAAGGTTGCAAATGGAAATATAAATCCAAGAGATTTGGTGGCCTTCTGTAATAATTTAGATTTAATAGAAAAAATAAAAAATATGCTTTTGACATCTATAAAAAATGAATTAGCTCAAAAAACAGCAAATACGCTTAATCCATTATTGGAATTAAAAAAATATTTAAGGAACGCAATAAAAGCTGAGCCTTCTGCAGTATTAAATGATGGTGGGTATGTAAATGATGGATTCAATGAAAAACTTGATGAGTTAAGAAATATTGGTACACTTGGTAAAGAATGGCTTTTGAAACTTGAACAAAAAGAAAGAAAAGCTACGGGAATAGATAAACTTAAAATTTCTTATAATCGTGTTACTGGTTGGTATTTGGAGGTCCCTATTTCTTTGGCTGGTTCTATGCCGTATTCATACATAAGAAAAGGTAGCACAATGAATACAGAGCGATTTACTACTGATGAATTGCGTGAAATAGAAAGTAAAATTATGAATGCATCCGGTGAGTCTATAAAAATCGAACAACAAATATTTGCAGATTGTTTAACATTGGTTAAAAAGGAAATGCAAAGTATTAAACTTAATTCCGAGGGTGTAGCTTTGATAGATGTAATTTCTACATTATCTGTAATTGCATTTAAAGAAGAATGGATAAAGCCAAAGTTAACGCAAGGAAAAGAATTGTTACTTAAAGATGCAAGGCATCCTGTGGTAGAAAAAATTGTATCAAGAAGTCAGTTTGTGGCTAATGATTGTGATCTGGATTCATCTAATACTACCATGCTTATTACCGGGCCAAATATGGCGGGTAAATCAACATTTATGAAAACTGTTGCACTTAATGTTATCCTTGCGCATATTGGATCATTTGTTCCGTGTTCGTCTGCTGTTGTGCCTATGATGGATAGAATATTTACACGTATAGGTGCAAGTGATGATATGCTAACGGGCAAATCTACATTTATGGTAGAAATGAATGAAATATCAAATATCATTCATAACGCAACCAGCAACAGTTTATTGCTTATTGATGAAATTGGCAGAGGTACGGGAACCAAAGATGGCTTTGCTCTTGCAAAAGCAATATTGCAATATATCGTACAAAAGATCGGAAGCAAGACATTGTTTGCTACACATTTTCATAACCTAAGTGAGATAACCAAAGAGTATGATCAAATTCAAAATTACAAAGTATTAACCAGTAATATAAATGGGCAAATAATATTTTTACATAAAGTTGTTAAAGGGCAAGAGCAAAACAGCTTTGGTGCAGAGGTTGCTAGATTATCAGGTATTCCAAATGAAATAATAGAAAAAGCCAAAAGTATAATGCAAGAGGAGGATGTCGTATGAACAAAATAAATATACTATCACCTGAAATTTATAACAGATTATCTGCGGGCGAAGTCGTAGAAAACCCAGCATCAATCGTTAAAGAGTTGGTCGAGAATTCAATTGATGCCGGGTCTGATAAAATAACCGTAGAGATAATAAATGGCGGCATAGACGAAATTACGGTCACTGACAATGGTGTAGGGGTAAGCAAAGAGGAACTTGAAAAGGTATTTTTACCACATTCTACCAGTAAAATTAGCAAAGCTAGTGACATAGATAATATAAATTCACTTGGGTTCCGTGGTGAGGCAATGGCTTCAATTTCTGCTGTTGCAAAAGTTAAATTTATTTCAAAGCCAACCGATCAAGAAAATGCTTTTCAAATTAATGAAAAAAATGAATGTGTTCCAGTTACTGCTAATAATGGTACTGTGGTGAAAGTTTCTAATTTGTTTTATAATACACCTGCAAGAAGGAAATTTTTACGATCTATAAATACAGAAAGAAATAGTGTAACAGAGGTAATGCAGAATCTTATATTTGCCAATCCTAAGCTTAATATAAAATATATAATTGATGGAAAGACCTTTATCGATTTTCGCGGAACGGGTTTATTGTCAGCTATTTCGAAAATTTATAAAATAGATGAAACAAATATGATGCCCTTAAATGGGGAAGCTCGTGGTCTGAAAATAACAGGTGCGATTTCGAATATTAAATTATCTAAAAATAATAAAACCAGGCAAGTGGTAGTAGTAAACGGTAGGGCTATAAATGGTGGGGTTGTATCCTTTGCTGCAAATGAAATTATGAGTAATTATTTAATGGTAGGCGAGTTTCCAATATTTGTTTTATTACTTGATTTAGACAATACAAAAATAGATGTAAATGTTCATCCGCAAAAAAAAGAAATAAGGTTCGAAGACAAATCCGAAATTATTCTATTTATAAAAAATGTAATTAATAACGCAATGGATGATTATTTTATGAAAGGCTTGCCAACTACCATAAGTAAAGTGGTGCCAGTAGATTTACCAAGCTTACCAATTTTGCCTGCTGGAAAATCTTTTAATCCAGAAAATAAAAGCAGTGAGGCTGTATTGATAAAATCATTAGATTTATTTAATTCAGGAGATAGCGAATTAAAATCTGCTCCAAATATTTTAAGTAATTTTGAACCTAGTATCCAACCTGTAAAAAGTCACCAACAGTCAGTATTATCTGAATATGACTTCAGAATACTTGGTCAAGTTTTTGAAACATATTTAATTATTAATACAAATAATGAATTTATGATTGTTGATCAACATGCAATGGCGGAACGAATAAATTATGACAAGTTAAAAGAGCAGATAGATAAAGGAATAATTTCATCTCAACAGATGTTAGATCCGGTGATAATAAATTTAACACCAAAGGAATTATCAAACTTTGAAAAAATCAAAGCAAGTTTAAATAGTATGGGTTTTGATTGTGAAGAATTTGGTTCTGATGCTATACGCTTTAGTGCTGTGCCCATGATAATGTCGGGTATGGGGGTAAAAGAATTTTTGCGTGTAATTTTATCAGATAAAGATATTATTGATAGTAAATTGAGTGATGCCATCAAAGATAAAATAGCTTCAATAGCTTGTAAAGCAAGTATAAAGGGCGGTGAAATTTTGTCTGATGAACAAATAATTTCTTTTATTGAAGTATATAAGAAAAGTAAAATTATACCACTTTGTCCACATGGAAGGCCAATATTGTTGACTTACAATAGGGCTCAAATTGAAAAATTATTTGCAAGAAGATAATTCTTTGGTGTATAATAATCAAATGGCAGAAATAACCGATATGAAGTTGGCTTTTACTAATAAAAAAAAGCCTGAGGTAATGCAATATAAAAAAGCGTATGAAAAGCATTGGAAAAATATTTCTGTTGCTCATCCGGAAAGATTTGAACCTGCACATAACAAAGGACTAACAATTAAACAAGTAAACGATAGAATAGATAATTACTTTGTTAACTATGTAAGAAAGGGCACAATAAAAAGCGTAAGATCAATATTAATTTCTAATATATGTACATTTTATAATTTATTAGCTTTAATAATTGGTGTGATTTTAATTTGGAATATGGCTGTACTTGGCGATCATTTACCACCAGAAGAAAGAATGGGAATATCAAACTTGCTGTTTCTTGGCATTTTTGGTGCAAACATTATTATTGGTATCGTCCAGGAACTAAGGTCTAAATTCACGCTTGAGCGATTATCTATAATTGCATCAGCAAAAGTATCAGTTCTTCGTGAAAGTAAAAAGTATGTTGTATTACCCGAAGATGTTGTACTTGATGATGTTGTAATGTTAGAAACAGGTAATCAAATACAAGCCGATGGTATTTTGCTGCATGGCGCAATAGAAGTAAATGAAAGTTTATTAACTGGGGAATCTGTGCCTGTACAAAAAAATAAAGGCGATGAAATTTTTGCAGGATCATTTGTTGTAAGTGGAACAGGTAGTTACAGAGTAAATAAGATTGGTAAGGATAACTATATTCAAACAATGGCAAAAAGCGTAAGTAAATATACAACACCAAAATCCGAATTATTATCTACTTTACGTTATTTAATAAAAACAATTGGTGGTATTATTTTCTTGCTTACAATTTTATTAATTGTGGCTCAATTAGTTGGAATGACAGTAGTGACAGATTCAAATATTTCTAGACTTATTATTCAAACAAGCGGAGCTATACTTGGTATGATACCTGCTGGAATGTTTTTACTTACTTCATTAGCTTTGGCTGTTGGTGTAATTAATTTAAGTAAAGCAAATACCTGGGTTCGTGAGCTTTATTGTATAGAAACTTTGGCACGCGTAAATACATTATGTTTAGATAAAACAGGTACAATAACAGATGGAACAATGAAAATTGTAGATGTTATTGAAATTAAACCAGACAGCAAAAAATTTCATTTAAGACAAGTTATTTCATCTATGCTATATGCACTTGGTGATAATAACCAAACTTCTGTTGCTATGAAAGATTATTTCGGCCAAGAGTGTATTTTTAAAGCAAAACAAATTTTACCTTTCTCTTCGGCAAGAAAATTATCTGCTGTTACATTTAATTCTGAAATTGGAACCTATACCATTGGTGCCCCTGAGTTTATGTTCAAAGATATGAGTCAAAAGCTTGGTGATGTAGTTACTAAATTAGCAAGCCAAGGATACAGAGTACTTGCAATTGGTAAAAGTAAGGGCGAAATAAAAAATGAAGAAGTATCTCTTGCAATAGAACCTGTAGCTTTGATTACTTTACAAGATACAATAAGACGTGAAGCCCCAAGAACAATAAAATGGTTCCGTGATAATGGTGTTGATATTCGTATAATTTCTGGCGATAATCCAATTACAGTTAGTGAGGTTGCCAAGCGTGTAGGTGTAGAGGGTGCTGAAAAATTTATTTCTTTGCATGGACTTTCTCCATTAGAGGTTAGAGCCGCAGCTAAAACTTATACTGTATTTGGCAGAGTTACACCAGAACAAAAATTACTTTTAATAAAGGAATTTAAAAGTAATGGGCGAATGGTTGCTATGACAGGTGATGGAATAAATGATATTCTTGCATTGAAAGAAGCAGATTGTTCTATCGCTATGGCATCTGGAAGTGAAGCCGTTAGAAATGTTTCTCAGCTTGTACTTATGGACAGTAATTTTGCAAGTATGCCAAAGGTAGTATTAGAAGGTAGACGTGTAGTTAATAATATACAAAAATCATCTTCTTTATATCTATTTAAAACATTTTTTACAATAATGTTGACAATAGTTTGTCTTGTTATGAGAGATGGTATTTATTTCTTTGATACAAGTAATTTATTATTGCTTGAAGCCTTTGTTATTGGCGTTCCATCTGTAATGTTAGCATTAGAACGGAATAGTCAACAGATTAAAGGTAGGTTTATTGTACATATATTAAGAAATGCATTATCGTCTGCTTTAGTTGTATTAGTGTTTATTTGCGCGCTATTATTATTTCAAAACTATGGACTATTTGGAATAGATACAGAATCAATCTTTACAACACTATCTATATATGCAGTAATTTTAACAGGATTTGCAATGTTATTTAGAATGATACAACCAATAAATAGTTACAGAATTACAATGTTCCTTTCTGTTGCACTTGTAACATTACTATTTGTTTGGTTTGCACCGGATATGTTTGGTATCGCTAAATTAAATCAAGAAGTTCATGTATTACTTATGTTGTTGATGTTATTTGTGGCCTACAGTTTGATTTCGTTCTTTAATAATGCATTATCTAAGATAGAATTATCTACTAATATAAAAGATAAAATATGATGGACATTTTTATAAAAGGATATTAAAATAGAACAATGAGTTACGAAGTGGAAACTGATCTTAAATTAAAAACCGCAACAGAAGCTGATGATTCGTTGGGTAGTTTACCTGATGTAAATATTAAGGTTGTTGGTGTTGGCGGTGGCGGCTGTAATTCTATAAATAGAATGTTGTCGGATGATATTGTATTAGAAGGTGTAGAGTTTATTTCTATAAATACTGACAAGAGTTCATTATCCAGAAATAAAGCATCAAAAAAATTATGTATTGGTCTTAATACTACAAAAGGATGGGGAGCTGGGACTAATCCAAATGTTGGTCAAAAAGCAGCTGAAGAAAGTGAAGATGATATTCGTGCAGTTTTAGAAGGTGCAGATTTATTATTTATTACTGCAGGTATGGGCGGTGGAACCGGAACTGGTGCAGCACCTGTAATTGCTTCTATTGCTAAGGATCTTGGTATATTAACCGTAGCAATTGTAACAAAACCATTTGAATTTGAAGGTGCACATAGAATGAGAAATGCCGAAATTGGTATTGAAAATTTATCTCGTTTTGTTGATGCATATATAATTGTTCCTAATCAAAAGCTTGTTGAAAAATTCCCACCAAAAACAGGGATGCGTGAATCTTTCAAAATAGCTGATGAAGTATTAAGACAAGGTGTTATTGGACTTGCTGAAACTATTGTTCGTTCTATTGAACTTAACGTGGATTATGCAGACTTTAGAAATATATTAAAAGATGCAGGATTAGCACATATGGGCGTAGGAAGAGCAAGGGGCGAAGATCGTGTAGTAAATAGTATAAGACAGGCGGTTGCTACTCCATTGGTTGAAACTACTATTAATGGGGCAACTGGTCTTATAATGTGTATAAAATGTGGTGAGGGACTTAGTCTTACAGAAGTTTCGAACTATGCTATGTATATAAAAACTCTTGTAGATGAACGTTGTAATATTAAATATGGTATAGACATAAATCCAAACTATGGGGACGAGGTTGAAGTATTAATTATTGCTTCTGGATTTCCTCAAGAAAAAATGGAAGAAAAAATTCCAATGAATAATGATTTAGATGTTTCTATGCCAAAAGCTCCAGGCAAGGAATTACCTCTTTATCTAAAAAATCACTTAAAAAACTTTAAATAATCGCTAAATATAATATAAAGTATTAAGCATAAAAATAATTGACAAAATGAAGTAATACCTATATAATTATAAAATATGACAATAGATAAATCTTTTTTTGCAAATGAAAAAAACATTAAACGAGAATGGTTGCTTGTTGATGCAGCTGGTTTAAGTGTTGGAAGGCTATGTAGTAGAGTAGCGTTAATTTTACGTGGAAAACATAAGCCTACTTTTACACCGCATTTTGATGCTGGTGATTATGTAATAATTATTAATGCTGACAAGGTAGTATTTACTGGTAAAAAAATGACAGATAAGTATTATTTCAGTTATAGTGGTTTTGTTGGTGGAGATAAATATCTTCAAGCAAAAGATGCTATGAAGAAAAAACCATGTTGGGTATTGGAACATGCTATTAAAGGTATGTTGCCAAAAAATACTCTTGGTCGTGAAATGTTTAAAAAATTAAAAGTTTATGATAATGATAAACATCCTCATGAAGCGCAAAGACCAAGAAAAATAGATATAAAAGGGAAGGCAAATTAAAATGACAGTAAAGAAAGATAAAAAAGTTCAAACACTTGGAACTGGACGTAGAAAATGTAGTGTGGCTCGTGTTAGATTGCTTGCTGGTACAGGTAAAGTAGTTATTAATGGCGTAGCTTTAGAAGAATATTTTGGAGATGGATTTTTAAGATTAACAGTTAATCAACCATTTTCTTTATTAAACTTGGCATCTTTTGATGCACTTGTAAATGTTGATGGTGGTGGATTAACCGGTCAAGCTGGTGCTATTCGTCATGGTATTGCAAGAGCATTAGCAAAAGAAGATAGCGTTTATAAAACTGAATTAAAGAAAGCTGGATTCTTAACTCGTGATCCAAGAATGAAAGAAAGAAAAAAATATGGTTTGAAAAAAGCTCGTCGTGCTCCACAATTCTCAAAGAGATAAGTTGCTATTACATCAATATTTTTATATACTTAAATTATGTTAGATATAAACTATGTAGCAGAAATAAATTTATCCAATTTTAGATTATTCAAGAAAGGCGTTGGTATATTTTTAAATGAAAAAATGTCAGCTTGTTCTAAAAAAGAATTTAAGAAATTTATAACTGAACAATTGGCGAACGAGAAGATACTTGTTGTATCGTCTGCGGGTGCTACTAATGAAAGAACAGCTCATGAAAAAGCGATACTTTATAATATGGGTATTGGTGAGTTAATGTATATTCAGCCAACTTTAACTTTGGCTTCTTATTTTGGTTATACCTTTACAGAAGATATGCCGATTATGTCTGTTGTAATTGGTGAGGAGTCTACTGATCTAGCTATAATATTGGGGAACGAAATTTTATACAACGGTATTGTAGATGTTGGTATTAATTCTTGTATACATAGTATTAATCAATTTATTTATGAAAATTTTAATGGCTTAGAATTAAGCTTTGAACAAGGTAAGGATATATTTGATGAAATTGCCTCTTTGCTTCCTAATGATGCAAGATATTCTAAATTTCCTGAGTTTATAATTAAAGCAGAACAAGTTCGCTCTATAATCTATGCTCATTATGAAAAAATAATAAGTTCAATTAATCATCTTCTATCCGAAGCTACTGCGCCTATTATAAAACAAATAACAGAATCTGGAATTCTATTAGGTGGCGTGGGTGCGTCTTTGCGTGGACTATCAGAGGCTATATACTCGATACTAGGTCTTCAATCTTTAATAGCACAAGATTGTCATAATTCTACTTTGATCGGAGCAGGAGAAATATTAAATTCTTCTAAACTACTTCTTAAACTAACTAAAAATACATAAATTTAGATGTGCGAATTATTATACATCCATTGTTCTTTGTTGTAGTTATTATTACAATTATATACTCGGCGACCATATTTTTATTTGCTTTACTTGCAGCGGTTTTATTACATGAATTTGCTCACGCCATGACAGCAAGGTATTTTGGGGTAGCATCTAAAAAATTTGTACTTATGCCTTTTGGTGGTGCAATGGAAATTGAATGTAGTTTTTTAACATCTAGACAAAAAAATATTATATTATTAGCTGGCCCGATAGTAAGTTTATTGGCCTCTCTCATTTTTGGAGTAATTGTCTGGTTGTTTCCGGAATATTTTATTGTTTTCGAATATCTTGTTTCAGCTAATTTTTTAATAGGCGCAATGAACTTATTACCTATATACCCACTTGATGGTGGGAAGATGCTTTCTTCCATTCTTAAACCAAAGACCGTTTTGGCTATTTCCAATATGACGTTTATAATTTTATTAATTCATTCAGTTGTATCTTTTAATTTTATTATGATTTTCTTTAGTGTGCTTATGTTGATACAAATTAATTTTGAATACAAGAAAATAACCTATAAAAGCAAGTTTGCGGGCAATCAAATAAAAACAGGGAAGTTTACAAGATGTGCTATATTATCTCACAGCACCTTATTCTCGGCGTATAAAATGATAAATAAAAGGTATCCAACAGAGTTTGTTGTTCTTGATAAAAATAATAAAGTATTTTATGAAACCGATCTTGAAAAATGGTTATTATTAAATTCACTTGATACTAAAATATGTGATTGTTTTTAATTGGTGGAAGGGGATGGATTCGAACCATCGAAGTCGTGAGACGACGGATTTACAGTCCGTAGCATTTGGCCGCTCTGCAACCCTTCCATGACATTTCATTGTAACATATGCTTTATAGATTTACAAATATATTTTTAACAAAGTTAATTGTTGACTATACGCTTTAAATTTGGTATATTATTTATTAATTACTACTGGGATCGGATAATTAAATTCGTTCTCGGTTTTAATATAAAAGGGGGTCATTATAATGACACAAGAAACAATAAAAAAGATCATAAAGGATCACGGCAAAACTGAAACAGACACAGGTTCACCAGCTGTTCAAATCGCTTTGCTTACTAAAAGAATTTCGGATTTAACCGAGCATTTAAAGGTTCATAAACAAGACAAACACAGTCGTCGTGGACTTTTGGTTCTTATTGGTAAAAGAAAGGGACTACTTGATTATCTTGAAAGAAACGATCTTAATTTCTATCGTGAATTAAAAAAGAAATTAGGCATAAGATAATACAAAATTAATTAATAATTTGAAAAAATGTAAAATTTGTTTTTACATTTTTTTTAATTTATGTTAAATAATATTTATAAATGGGGAACAAAAGAAGAATAATCGCAATTGTTCTTGGGATAGCATTTTCTGCTATCGCAATTGTTTCCACTTCGCTTAATATATTTATTTCAGGTAGGAATAAAATTGATCAACCAATAAATGCAAATATTGATTCAAATATAACAACACTAACAGAAACAGGTAATCATGTTGTTACGCTTTCAGCGCGATCACTTTATAAGGTTATTTTGTATGGTGGGGACGGACAAGGGTATGATGATAATGGAAATGAAGTCTCTATAGGTGGTGAGGGGGCGGTCAGACAAGGTTGGATTTTAAATACAAGTGGAGCTCGAAATGTTAATGCACATATTTCTGGTTATAGCGCAGGCACAAAGACTGAAGGATCTCAAGTTACGAATGGGGATGCAAATGAAATACCATATGATAGGAGAGGATCTGGCTCTGGTGGTGGATATGTGTCTATTGATGGATTGAATGTATTATTCCCGGACAAATTTACAATGCCATCAGGTGCTACCTCTGTTAAAGGTTGGGCAGGTGGTGGTGGCGGTGACAGTGGAGTAACTGGAATTAATCATTTAATACCCACACAAACTGGGACTGAAGAATATGAAAGGAATGAACCAGTTGAGAAAAAAGTAGTAGATGAAAAAGGGAGTGATAATGATGTCTATATTTGGGTTGATAATTGGGTAAAAGATACTAGACCGGTCTACACTGATTTTTGGTTTTTTCAAGATTATGAAGATGTCAAAAAAGGTCAAGATAGTAAAAATGCAATTGCTTCAATTGATGCTGTTGTTGCTGGAGATTCTTCTGGTGGTGAAAAAATTAAACAGAATGTAGCTAATCAAAGTTATAAAACTTATACAGAATGGCAAGGGGCAGGTGGTGGTGGTGGATATCCTGATGCTGGTCCCTCTGCTTTAGGGGAAGCGGGGAAAGCAGGGTCATCATCATTAAGTACAATTGCATTAGACGATGCAAAAAGAAAAGAACATGAATCAGTTATAGGTAAAATAGTAATTGAAAGAGTAGGTGAAGTTTCTGTTCCAT
>CAYJJH010000005.1:28593-50001 GCA_964370495.1 uncultured Prevotella sp. | reverse complement strand
CGTCTTCGAATTCTATTTCTTCATTATTGATGTATTCTCTCATTTCTTTATGCCCTCACGCACAAAAGATTAATGGCCAAACTTCCATAATAAAACATTACGCTTTCATCTTTCGTGTACATCAATATTAGTATACTTTTAATAAGATTTTTTATCAAGAAAAAATTATTTTGAACTTAAACAAAAAAATAATTTTATATACATCACTTTTGATAATCCCAAATTACTTCGGCGCTGCAACCCGCGTTCCAGCTATCACCCCAGCCCTCTGGTTTTGTCGTTGCCTCACATTTAATTGATTCAAGAGAATCACAATTATAAAAGGCATTGGTCCCAATTTTAATTACGCTATCTGGGATTACTACATCCGTTAAAAGCTCACAATTATAAAAGGCTCCGGAACCAATATTTGTTACGCTATTTGAGATCATTATGCTTTTTAAAGACTTGCAATTAATAAAGGCATTATTTGGAATCGTTGTTAAGTTTTCTGGAATATTTACATCAACTAATGAACTGCATCCATGAAAAGCATCTAAGCCAATTGATACTATACTGTCGGGCATTGATACCTTAGTCAAAGCCTCACACCCATAAAATGCCATATCACCTATCTTTTTAATACCATTAGAAATAATGACCTCTGTTAACTCTACTCTGTCTTTAAATATCTCATTTGCAAGTTCAACAACCGGAAATCCATTTATATAATCAGGCACAATTATAACTCTATCGCCACTCTCCCCAATACTTGTTATTGTAGCATTACCATTATTTATCGTATATTTTACATCAAGTGAATATTTATTAATAATTTTTGAAAAAATTTCTGAATCATTTTTAAACTGATAATCACTTAAAAGTGGTTGGTTAAATTTTTCATCTAAAAACCAACCATAAAAATATTCATTACTGCTTGGGTCTCCGGTATTCATATATTTTGTTGCCAAAACTGGTTCTGATATTTTGTAATCATTATCATCATTTGTTTCAAAAGTTGCTGCTTTAAGACCATCAACATATGCTATAATTTCAATATTCTCTTCTGTTTCATTTGGAGTAGCAACAGAAGATTGATTTGAATTATTTGGAAATACACAACCAGAGACCATAACAATCGGCAATGTCAAAATTAATAATGTTTGAATTAAAATATTTGAGTTCTTTTTTATGGGGTTAATTTTCAAAATATCATTAAATGAAATTACATTTTTATTAATTATAATTTTTGAATTAACATAATCGACCAATGAAACTAGACCAATCTTTGTTAAATAGAATCCATTATCATAATACGTAATTTTTATTTTATTACCTTTTCTTATCTTGCTAAGTTTAGCCTCTAAATATAATGCATGTTCCCGGGTTGTCTCATGCCTTTCTACTTTTAATAAATCTTTTTCCTTTTGCCCAAGTGCTTCGCGAAAGCCTTTTAAGGCATCAAAAGGCATAAATTGCCTTGCTCGATTTTCTTTATCCATTATTCCCCCCCTAACTAATTTATTATTTGCAAGAAACAAATTTTTATATCTTAATTTATTGGCAATAATTTAAAACGATAACATGAAGAGTTTGAATATATTAGATAATGCCAACATCAAATACCAACTTGTTGAGTATGATACTTTAGCCGAATATGAACTTACAGAAGAAAATATTTTCAAAACATTAATTGGCAAAAATAAGAAAGGTGATCTCTATGTTTTTTGCATTCCTATAAATAGTGAATTAGATCCAGAAAAAACCCGTCCATTTAAAAATTTAAAATTACTTAACAACAATGAAACAATTGAATTCACTGGTTGCTCCCTAGAATTATTGACACCTGTTACTATGGGAGGAGATTATAAAATATTTTTTGATAATTCTGCACTTATACATAACAAAATTGGGATTGGTGCAGGCATTATTAATTATGCAATAATTGCTTCACCAATTGCCCTTACAGAAGCTATAAACGCAAAATACAAGGATTTAATAAAAAATATTTAATGGCAGTTTTCAAATAAACCTTTTCTTCTTGCTTTAGAATATATATAATATATATATGGCACCATCTAGCGTGATTTTTAATGTGTTCGACAAATTTATGTCTACTTTTATGCACCCTGCACGTCTTAAGAATGTAACTATTATTAAGCATAGATTTTATGATCTATCTTATTCTAATGGTGTCTCAACAGATAAACCTATTTTAATTAACATACATGGTGGTGGTTTTGTCTCTGGCGATAAATCTTCAAGAAGATATTTATGCGACCTTTTTGCTAATGATGGTTGGTTTGTAATTAATGCTAATTATCGCCTTTGTCCAAAAGTTAAAATTATGGACCAAGTAGCCGATGTATGGGGCATAATTGAACGAATAGAAAAAATTGCACATAAATATGACCTAGACACTTCTACCATAGTTATAACAGGAGATTCAGCCGGTGCATTCCTTTCTGCCTATATGATAGCTATAATGAATTCAAAAGAGTTGCAAGAAAAATTCAAAATAAAAAAACTACCAAATATAAAATTTTCGGCAGGTATTTTATTTTGTGGTGTTTATGATATTGATAAAGCCTTAAATACTTTTAAAGGACCAAAAATGCTTATGTCTAATTTAATTGAAACAATGACAGGCATAAAATTAAAAACCATAGAAGATATAAAGAAATATAAACATTATGATTATTTATCTATAATAAAATATTTAAATTCAAACTGGTGTCCAATTCAATTATTTTATGCAAAGAAAGATTTACTTCTAGCCGGCGAAAGTGAAAGACTTTATTCTGCACTTAAAAGTCATAATATTCCAGTCGAACAACATTATACAAATAGTGTTTTTGAGAATCATTGTTATCACTTAAACTTTGGATCAAAAGCATCTAAATCCGCCATTAAATTAGCACTAGATTATTTATCTAAAATAAAACACAAATAAATTTTTTTCTTCTGCATATCTTATAATATGAAGACAAAAAGTATTATACTGAATATTTTAATCGCATTAGGTTTTATTGTCGGAGTTCAATTAGTTGGGTTCCTGGGCGCACTGATGGCTGGGGACACAAGCCAGGTTTACTCTCAATTGACAAAACCACCTTTATCACCACCAAGTGTAGTATTTTCAATAGTATGGCCAATACTCTTTTTACTTATAGGATTATCAATATTTTTTGTTTGGCGCAGTGATTCACCAATAAAAAAACAATACTATTTTTTAAGCGCAGCTCAACTTTTCTTTAATTTCTTTTGGACAGCTATTTTTTTCAAATGGGAACTTAGATTACTTGCACTTGTTGATCTTATAATAATTATCTTTCTTGTAATTGCTTTATTATCAATTTCATATAAAGAAAATAAATTATCATTTTGGATGACTATCCCTTACCTGCTTTGGCTTATGTTTGCCTTGTATTTAAATTTTGGATTTATTTTGTTAAATGGAATTTAATATTCTGAAATACCATAGAAATTGACATTTTAGCTTATTTTTGATAATATGTTATATGAATTATTATGATGAATATGAAGATGATGAAGACATAGAAGAATCAGAACCAGAAGAAAAAATCGACATAAATTTTTTTCATATTATTGACGAAAATTATTGGACAAAATCCAAATATACATTAGAAGAAGCTCAAGCAATGGCAAGTACATTAATTAATTGTACGAAATGTACGGATTGCGAAAATTGTATTGATTGTACCAATTGTTCGATGTGTAAGGATTGCAGAAATTGTGATACATGTATTTTTTGTAAAAAATGTACAAGTTGTAAACACTGTATTAACTGTTATGATTGTAAAAGATTTGAGAACTATGAAAGTTGTCCATATAATTATTTTGATGATCAAGAAGAAGAACCTAGCAATGATATAGAAAGATAAATTTTTGTTATTTCATTTGGCATAATAAGATTATGTGTTATATAATACAAATCGAGTCAAAGGAGATATATAATGAAAAATTTTTTCAAAACTTATTATAAAGCACTAATTTCACTTGCTATTGCTATTTACGTAACAGCAGGAATATTTGTTGGTATGTTCGAAGGCGGTCATTTCAATTCCGACTTTATAACTTATTTTACATATCAATCAAATATAATTGTAGCATTAACTTTATTTATGGCTAGCGTATTAGATTTTACAAAAACAAATTTCAAATTTAGGAATCTAACATTTGCAACAGCAGGCATAATAATTTTCATTACTTTAATTGTTCAAAACTTATTTATTGTACCTTTCACAAGTGCCACATACTTTTCAAGTTATGCTGATGCTTCTACTCATGTATTCTCACCACTTTTCTTTATCATATATTATTATTTATTCGAAACCAAAGGTGGACTTAATTATAAAGATATATTATGTTTTCTAGTTTACCCTTTCCTTTATTGGTTTATTTGTGTATTGACAAGCTATGAACCTTATTTCTTCCTTGAAGTAAGTAAAATAGGTATGGCTATGGCCATTGCTTGGCTGGGTATACTTCTAGCATTATTCCTTGCTGTTGGATTTTGTGTAATAGCACTTGATAAAAAATTATCTAAAATTAATGACAATAAAAAAAGCCGTGAATAACGGCTTTTTTATTTTGGTTGCGGGGGCAGGATTTGAACCTACGACCTTTGGGTTATGAGCCCAAC
This sequence comes from uncultured Prevotella sp., assembly GCA_964370495.1. Classification (GTDB taxonomy): domain Bacteria; phylum Bacillota; class Clostridia; order Christensenellales; family UBA1242; genus RGIG8050. The sequence goes on along the minus strand of CAYJJH010000005.1, from coordinate 45,356 downwards.
GAGCTGCCGAGCTGCTCCACCCCGCGATATAACTTATTATATTGTATACAATTACCCAATGTCAACCCTTTAAGAGATTTTTTTACTTTATTTAGTTTTTCTTTCGACGTATTTTGCAAGATAATCTATATTACAATCATATTATTTGATTATAACTCAATTGTTGGCTCATCAAAATCTTTCAATGAAAGGTTTAATTTAAATTTATGCAAAATCTCATTACTATCTTCTTTAAAATCTTTTATGCTACTTAACTGCTCATTGTAAACCGCCATTTGCCTATCATTCATTTTAAAATCATAGAAACTATCACTACAGTTTAGTAAGAAGTCTCTTACTGATCTTTTGTCATTTATATTTCTTACATCATTAATTTCCATATCAATCTCGTTAATAAAATTAGAATCTACAAAATAATCATTATAAGTGCAGTATGCTTTTTCAACCTTATCATTTTCAAACCTAACATTAACAACAAGTGATGAAATGCTATCTGGTGTATATTCCTGCAAGGCCATTGACTTTGGAGACATATTTTCAGCATCTAAATTAAACGATCCTAAAATTTTACATGGATAGTTTTTTTCATCTTTATAATATCCATAGAAAAATTGTTGTATATCACTAATTAGTCCACCATTTTTGTTTTTCATATAAACATAGTCATCCATTTTGATATAAGCATTTATTTTTTTAGATTGATTCTTTTCATCTTGATATATCATGTACATCTCTAGATATTTTTGATTTTCTAATTCTTTTTCCAAACTCATATTTTTCTCCGTAATTATCTTTCTATACCTGGTTCATTAATTTCTTTTTCTTCAGGCACAAGAGAAAATTTATGTGGAAGCATATAACTTTCGTACTTAAATCTTGCAATATTTGAAGTTTGGTCAGTATAAAATATATTTTGATATACATTCATATCAACATCATTAACATCTTTAGAACAGCCCCTTAGAAATTTATCTACCTCTTCTTTTTGTTGAATGTCATTTATCTCTTTTACTTTAACGTTTGCGCTACCGATAAAATCAGATTTTCTAAAAAAATCATTATAAGCATAATAGCCCTTATCTGCAACACCACCATATAAATTAGCTTCTACCATAATAGAATATTCATTACCTGGAGTGTACTCTTGTAATTTAATTGCAGTTGCTGACAAGTCTCTAGACGAAACATCAAAAGAACCAAGTATTTTACAAGGTAGATTGGTTTTTTCATCTCTATAAAATCCTTGGAAAAACTGTTGCGGATCATTAACTAATTGGGTTGCTGTATAGTCTTTGTAATTATTGTCTTGCTCATATACAAAATCTTCCACTTCGACAAAAGCTTCTATATTTCTTGAATTATTATTTTGAGTTTTAAACGAGCCTACTTCTTCGCCATCCATAAAAGCGGATATTGTATCATGAGATACTGTATTGTCCTTAATGACTATATTTAATCCTAAAAATTTTCTTTCGTTTATACTCATAAATATCATTATAGCACAGGTTATATCTATGTCAATATTAAGAAAGTAAATAAAAAGGATACATATGTATCCTAATTTAATTTTATAATCTATTAAAAATTAACAGATAGCTCATCATCTTCCTTCTCAATAGGAGAAAAAGACAAGTTTGCTTTGGAAATATAACTTGTAGCTTTAAAATTGCTAAATTTTTCAAATGTCTTTTTATGCCTTTCTATTTGCAGTTCGTGCATATCTTTCTTGGTAAATACAGCATTTGCATACTCCATAAAATCTTTAATTGATTCTTTATAATCTAAATCTGTAAGATCTACTTTATTCATTTCTATATTTATATCTTGTGATTTTTCATCATTGACAAAAAGTTCTGATTTATCAGCTATCCCCGACTCTAAATTACATTCAACAATAAATACATTATCATCACCTTTTGTATACCCTTGTAACATCATATTAGTAGCCGACCAATTATCAGGTGAAATATTAAAATATCCTTCTACTTTGGTTATTTCATTTTTTGTATCTCTATTAAATCCACTAAAAAATTTTCTTAATTCAACAACTGCGTCACCAGATTTACTATATACTTTATTTCTATATATAGATTCTTCTAATTTAAGAACACCATCAAAAACTTCTTTTTCATTATCTTTAATTAATACTTCTATATATTGTCTTCTCTCATAATTATTCATAACTTAATTATAACATAGAAGACTTCTAAGTCAATATTAAGGCTAATTATTAATAAATAAAATTTATTGGCGACCCGCAACGGACTTGAACCGTCGACCTCATGCGTGACAGGCATGCGCTCTAACCAACTGAGCTAGCGGGCCAAAAACTAAGTTAATTATACACAAAGTTTATGGCCGCTGTCAATTGTTTTATAATAAGTATCAAATGCACTAAATGACTTGCTTAGTAGTTTTTGTTTTTTTCTTAGATGTTAATGCTATTAATATTATAATTAATAACATTACTCCACCGGCAATGGCATAAATCATTGTCATATCTTCATTGCCTCCAATTATGCCTACCTCTTGCTCTCTAAGCGTAAAACTATTATAGTTTGCAAGATTAACTTCAAGAACTCCACCCATTGCAGATAAATTTTCTACTTTCTCTTCTCCATCAATTGTATATTTTATTTCTATATTTTTATCTGTAAGTTCCTGTGGTAAATTTAATTTAAGAAGAGAGTTAGGTGATATTGTATCCGTTATATCTGTTCCGTCTTTACTTAGTACTATTACTGTGTAAAGTCCATCTGCGTCTTTATTTACAGACAGTGTTGTTCCCATTTCTACTGCCTTTGCTTCTGGAATCTCTAATCTTGCCTCTATCTCTGCTCCTTCTTCTGTTTTTACAAGTATTAACTTTTCTATATAATTTGCTGTATATGTTACTGCTTCTGTTACTGGGGCAAAGGCTGGTGTCCAGTTTACAAATTCATATATACTTGTTTCTGTGTTTGGTCTTGTTGTACTCGGTGCCCAGTCTTCTGGGTTAGCTTGGTATTTTAACGACTTTGTTTCACTGCTACTTCCGTCGTCATTTACGTATGTTACCTCATATAACTCTCTGTCATAATATAACATTAATACTAAACTTCCATCTTCTGCGATTATATCATTTTCACTAGTTTTTTTGTATTCATAATTTTCAATCTCTTTTTTCTCAGTTACCGCTTTATAGCCAATCTTGCCTGTGTTTGTTTGTGTAAGATCAGAATTAATTGTATATTCATTATCTTGTAAATTTTGGAATAAATATTCTACTCTATACTCCGCAGTTCGCTCTCTAATACTAAAAATATTTTTTCCAGTTACGCTTACCTGTCTATCTACTTTATCACTTTCTATAACTTGATCATCCACTAAAACTTCTATATAATCACTGCAACTTTCTTCCAATTTAATTGTCACCACAGCATCACTTGGCATTACAATTTCTGTATCATTTTCATCATACAGCGTCACTATATAGTCATAATTGCCCTCTGACAGAGTTAAGCTTACTTCTAGGCTACTTTCTGGGTGAACGTTATAGCTCAAGGTTACAAAGTTCTCACCTTGATATATTTGATTTATTTTAGCAATTCCTTCAAACACAGCTGTATATTCTGCGCCTCCAACTATAGGCGAAATTACTTCTGTATCCCAGCCAATAAATACAAAAATATTATTTTCATCAGCTGGCTTTGTTGGAATACTTTGCGTATAACTGGTTTCTACTCCGTATGGAATGTTGTTTTTTTGTAACTCAACACCATCATAGTTTTTATATATAATGTCATATTTAAGCCTGTTATAATATAAAGAAATTTCTAAGATCACACCCTCTTCTTGTGACGCTACAGCATCATATTGCCAAGAATCAAAACCATCAATTATATCAAAATATAATGGGATGGCCTGCTCTTGACCTGCTCCGAATTTTGAATTGTATTCATTAAATGTCATTGTTACAATTTCAGCCAATTCAAGATTTTCTTCAAAATCAACTTCTTTATTTAATGATGCTATATCTGTCCCATTTGTATTTTGCAAGAAATGTTTGATTTTTAATTCAACATCAGCATAGTAATAAAGTTCAATGGTTTTATCCATTTTGTCCATGGTTCCAGTTAAGCTTGATTCATAACCATCAAGTAAAGAGTAACCGTCTTTTGTTTTTGCCTCTATTGTATATTCTTCAGTATATTTAACATTAATAGTTTCTGTTTCTATTTGTGGATCTACTTCCCCAAGTAATGGATCTATAAATGTGTGATTTATTGTTAAAGTATATTCCCTAGGTTCATACACAGGTTTTAATACAAGACGCTCATTTAATACTTCTGGCAAGTTTTCATCTGTGATTACATCGTTTATATTAAACGCATTTCCTGTTTCTGCAACTACCCAGCTTCCGTCATACCCTTGTTTAATTGGAGCGCTAGGCATTTTATATTCTCCAATTACACCACCTTCAAAAAATGCTCGGTTTATTTCTTTTGTAGTTTCCTCGTTCATATATTTTATGTTTGGCGTAAAATTTACGGTAATTTGTTCTTCAATTAATCCTGCAGTAGTATTAGTTACAATGTGCTCACGAATATCATAGTCATTAACAATAAATGAAATTTCTGTGGATAAATTATCTTTGATTACTGAACTCTCGAATATCAAATTAGTATTATTAGGTAATTCTATTTTTGCTATCTTTGTTTTTTCTGATACAAGATTTTCATCTATCACTATAATACTATTTGCTAATTTAAGATTAATAACGTTTGTATTTTCAAACAACCCATAAATTTCATTTTCATTTATATTTTGGATTGCTACGACAGGATGATTTCCGTTTACTCCATCATCAACATAGGATGAAACAATTGCATCTGTTGTATTATTATCCACACCGACTACAACATATCCTGGATAACCTATTTCGCCGCTTTGATCTTCTTTGTATTTATAATTCTCGTAATACTTATACGTAATCCCGTTCTTATAGACAACAACATCTCCTGCCTCAAAGCTTCCAGTATTTTGATTTGTGAAAAATTGCTTACTTACAGTATCATACATTCCCACTTCTTCATCACTAATTCTTTTGGCTGGTATTAAATTTTGTAATACTGTATTTGTTGTTAAATCCTCTATCATAAATGAATAAACACGAGCAGCGGTCATTTCAAATGGTCTTCCGTCTAGATTCATGGCAAACAAATATTCGGTTAAATCAGTCTCAACACTTCCTGTTTCATAAAAACCAGCATTTTCTTCACCATTATGTGTAAGTAAATATTTACTATTATTTCTAATTTCAATGCTTGTGATAAATTTTTCATTTACGGCTGGAACAGGTGTAACTTCTATCCAACCTAGATCTGAAACAATACTAAAAAAGGTTGGAACACCATCTATACCAATACCACCTGAACGTATATTCATTTGCTCATTCTTTGATCCAAAAAGAACCTGCATACTTTTATCATGCTTAGAATATGATGCGGTAACTGTTTTTCTCATATTACCTGTAGGCTTTATCCCTGTATCTATATATTGCGTACCCGTTGCTTCAATATAATCTAAAAATATATATTCTGCTTCTTGATTTATTGCCGAAACTGAATATGCCCTATTTGAAGTTATTTTTGATACGCAAAGTATCCCCATAAAAATTCCTGTTATAAGCGTAACTACCAATGCTACACATCCTAATCTTTTTAATATATTAATAAACATAGAATTAATATGTTCAAAAAATAAAAATATATTTATTTAACTTTATTTTATATATTCACACTTAAACAAGTGCCTGTATAAAATATATATAAAGGGACGCAAGATCGTTCTTTGTAATAAAATAAAGGAGAATATTTATGTCTATTATAAAAACAGTAAATACAACAGCTGTAAACGGTTCGGCCTTATTTGTTTATACATTCAATGTATCATTTAACGAATTAAGCGAACCTGCCTTAACCAGCAAATTAGAAGATTTTTTTCCAAGTAAAATTGTCTATGCTTTGCCACCTGTTGGTGGGATGATAAAAAACATCACACAAACACCAGGAGTGGATGGGACGACTGTAACATTTGAATTTGGGCCTGTTACACCACAAACATCATTTCAATTTAATGTGGCGTGTTGTTTTGGACCTGGACGCGTGGAAAATGACACATTTGAAAATACTGCAACTTTATATGCTAACAATACATCAATTGGAACAGCCACAGCACCAGCCGTAACACTTACGTTAAATGAAAATTTTATATTATATAAAAAACCAGTTATCTATGGAAGTATTGCACCAGGAAGTGAAATCTTATTCAAACTATACTTAAAAAATACAGGCGATCTTGGAGCTAGTATTTCAAATGCAGTAATACAAGATATCTTACCCACAGGTCTAGTTCCTGTTACTACATTCACCCCCGTAGGAAATGATGCTTCTACTGGACTATACACAGATTCAAGCCAAAACGGAGTTACAGGAAGCTGGACAGATTCTACAATGAATTTTACATTACCAAGTTTCAAAGGCGAAACCTATATGATAGAGTTCAAAGTAACATTAGATTCAAATGTAGCACCAGGCACAGTTATCACAAATACTGCTACATGGACAATGAATGGAGCCGCAAGAAATGATGCACTTGGAAAATTCAAGGTCAGCACGCCTTGGCCACTTTACAATTGCCCTTCTATTTAATAAAGGTTTACTACTCAATAAAACTGCCCTGGTTAATCTTCTGGGGCAGTTTTTTGTTTAAATTCAATACCTTAAACTTCTTCAAGTTTACTATAATCATTTGCGCCCGACGAACAATCACACGATTCTGGCATTGGCTTTTTTACTCTTTTTTTGGATTTACTTTTTGGTTTTTTATTACCGGTAAAATTTGTACTTACATCATCTATCCAACCTGCCAAACTATCACTCATTTCAATAAATGTATCTTTAACAGCTTTGCCCATCTTAGACATAGCCGTATCAAGTTCTGCGTTTGATTTCTTTTTTGACTTAACAGAAGAGTTACTTTTTTTTGTTTCCATAATCTTAGTCTACCCACAAGCAATAATATTTATACATTTAACAATATAAAATCCAAAATCATAATAAACATTATGGATGAAAATTTTTATAATACTGAATCAGCTATAAAAATGGAAGAAGAATATAATGGTGATAAAAATAAGCCAATAATTGAACTTATCTTTATATTCTATTTGATATTTAATTTTTTAGATGTATAATGAATTATGATTCAAAAACTTATAAAAGAAGAAAACAAAAGGCAATGGAAGAAAATCAATCTTATTGCCAGCGAAAATATTACAAGTAAAAATGTAATGAACGCAGTAGGTAGTTGCCTTACAAATAAATATGCAGAAGGTTATCCAGGTAAAAGATATTACTCTGGTTGCGAAGTCGTAGATAAAGTAGAAAATTATTGCAGAGATTTAGCATGTAAAATATTTGAAGCAGATCATGCGAATGTACAACCACATTGTGGTTCATCTGCTAATATGGCTGTATACTTTGCGACAATAAAACCTGGGGATACAATTTTATCTATGTCACTTGATGCTGGTGGACATTTAACACATGGAGCATCTGTTTCCTTTTCTGGAAAACTTTATAATATAATTCACTATGGACTTGATAAAAATGGCGTTATTGATTACAAATCTATTGAAAAACTAGCCAAAGAACATAAACCAAAAATCATCGTAGCCGGCGGAAGTGCATATAGCCTTGTTATTGATTTTGAAAGAATTGCAAAAATTGCTAAATCTGTTGGTGCTATTTTTATGGTAGATATGGCACATTTTGCTGGACTTGTTGCAGCTAAGCTTCATCCAAATCCAATGAAGTATGCAGACATTGTTACAACAACAACACATAAAACACTTCGAGGGCCTCGTGGTGGAATGATTCTATGTAAACAAGAATACGCAGCAGCTATTGATAAAGCAATATTCCCTGGCTGCCAAGGTGGACCTCTTGTTAATATAATCGGCGGAAAGGCCGTATGCTTTGAAGAAGCACTAACACCTTCATATGTTACATATATGGACAAAGTTATAAAAAACACTAACTATCTATGTGAAGCATTAAAAAAAGAAGGAATTGAAATAGTCTCTGGTAAAACAGAAACTCATTTATTCCTTATTGATTTAAGAAAAACAACTAAATCAGGACGCGAAGTTCAAGATGAATTAGAAGAAAAATTTGGAATTGTAACAAATAAAAACAAAATCCAAGATGACCCAAGATCAGCAAGAGAAACAAGCGGTATCAGAATTGGACTTGCTTTTATAACTAACTTAAAAAAAGTAGATCATAATGCACTTAATGAAATTAAAGATTGTATTGTATCTGTAATACTAGACAAACCTGCACCCGTATTAAAATACATACCAAGAATTTTTAAATAATTATTTTTTGCTTTTAATTTTATTTTTAGGCTTAAGAAGTCGTGCGTGTTCATAAAGAGCATCGCACATTTCTTTTGTGGTTGCACCAATATGCGCACCTTCTTCATCTATGGTATGACCATTTGCCATTTTTACAAGATAAAGACCAGGTATGTTATCCCATTTTTGATTTTTTCTTAAAATAAAACCATTAAGCCTGCCTGCAGCTACCCACGAGTAACCAAGCGAAGAACAAGCAATATATCTAAAATTTCTGCTTATTTCTTTTTCTAGGGTTTCTAATGCACCAAATTTATCGCCACCCTCTATGTCATAAATTAATCTATTCTTTTGAACAGGCTTTATTGTTGATAAGTCTAATTTTTTGCCATTAAGAAAAGCACCCTCTGCATCAGCATAAAACATTTCATTTAATGGAGGAAAATACAATACTGAACCTGCAACTTCCTTCTTTTCTACAACAGCGACTTGTATACCCCAAAGAGGTATTCCAGATGCAAAGTTTTTAGTTCCATCTATTGGATCAATAATAAAACAATTATCTGTCATATTATTGTCTGCATTATATTCTTCGCTGACAATTGAATAAGATGGGAATTTTTTGTTTAATTTATCAACTAAAAATTTTTCAACCTTTTTATCTATATCGGTTACAAGATCACCCTCATCGTCTTTTTCGTAAACTTGAAATGAATTATTTATAATATGTGATGTCTTCTTTACAAGTCGGCACAGGAATTTTGTAATTTTTCGCATAATATCTTATTGTATTCAGTTTGAATTAAATTGTCAAAGTCTAATTTATTTTCTTCCTTAATTACATGATTTAACTTAGGTTTAATTGATGGATGAGCAGGTACAAATACAGTACAACAATCTTCATAAGGCAAAATACTGGTTTCATATGTATCAATTTGCTTAGCTAAATGAATTATTTCTTCTTTATCAAAACAAATCAATGGTCTTAGTATTGGCAATTGTTTAGCGACAAAATTATTACTTGCAATACCTTGAATTGTTTGACTGGCAACCTGCGCAAGATTTTCACCAGTAATTATACAATCTGCACTGTTTTCTATTCCTACTTTTTCTGCTATTGCAATCATAAATCTACGCATTAAAGTTATCATATATTCTTCGTGGCAGATTGTTTGTATTTCTCTGCTAATTTTTGTAAACGGCATAATATATAAATTACTATCCACACCATACTCACAAACTTTTTTACATAGCGTTCTAACTTTATCAAGTGCCATTTCACTTGTATATGGCGGCGTGGAAAAATGTATGAAATCTACAGCCATACCACGCTTCATAGCAAGATAAGCTGCAACTGGACTGTCTATCCCACCAGAGATTAAACACACAGCACGTCCAGATGTTCCAACAGGCAGTCCACCTATGCCTTTGTAATGTTCAAGAGATATAAATGCAACTCCATTATTTCTTATGTCTATTTCAACAGTCTTAGCAGGATTCGTCAGATTAACTACGGCCTTTTTGTTTTTATCCAAAATAACGCCACCACAAATTCCAGAGAACTCTGGGCTTTTTATTGGAAACTTTTTATTTGCCCTATTTACTTTAATTTTAAAATCGCCTTGTATTTTTATGTTTTCTAAAAATTTTAATATATCTTCTGGACCAGAATACTCAATCTGCTCGGAAACCCATATATTTTTAAGCCCAAATACTTTTTTTAATTTATCAACAACCTTTTCAGCATCTTGAAAATTTTTTATTATAACACGCGCATCTTCCACAATGATTTGAACTGATGCAGGAAGCACTCTTTTTATATTATTTTCTAATTTACGCAGAAAGAAGCCACGATTAGCGCCTTTCAAATGAATTTCACCGTATCCCCCAACTATTACTTTCATTTGTTCTTTCTCGCCTCTATTTTTGACAAAATCTTTTCAGCTTTCTCTTTGTATGGATTATCATTGAAAAAATCAAAATCACTTAAAACTTCATTTAATTTAAGATTTCGTTCTTTATTAAGCAATTCAAAGAAATTGTCTTCTTCTCTCTCGGACACTCCATCTGTTAATATTAAATCAAGCAAATTAGCCAAACATATTTCAGGATTATAATTTGGATTATATCTTTCAGCAGAAATTTTTGTTGCAAGATCTTCTATTCTTGAAAGTCTTGTGTTTGCATCTAACCCGGACACATCCGCTGTTTCAAGCATGGTATCTTCTTCTGTTTCTTCATATAATGAATCCAAACTAAATAAATCCATTATATTATCTGCTACTATGTTTTCCTTTGGAAAAGGAATAACAAGTGACTCAAACTCCTTATCAAAATCTTCTAATAAACTACTTATATAATTGTTTGTCATTTTGTGATATTTTCCCCTTTTTATTTAGATATAATATTAACATACCAAGGCCTATCATTGCAATACTTACGAGAAAAGATATCCTATTAAATATTAAATCATTACCTGGAATAATCAACAAACTATCTGTACGTAACGGCTCTACAAGTGCTCTTAATATACCATACCATATTAAATATCCAGCAGTAACCGTTCCACTTTTCTTCTGTTTAATAAAAATTTGAATTAAAACCCAGAAGCCAATAAAGTTAAATATACTTTCATAAAAGAATGTAGCCAAATGATAACCATAATCAAAACCATTATCTATGAAGACACTGATTGGAAAGAACTCTATGCTTGTTGCTATACCATAGGCTTCCTGATTAAAAAAATTCCCCCATCTTCCAATTGACTGAGCCAACATAAGACCAGGTACAATTAAATCCATAAGGCATACAATACTTACTTTTTTTATTGAAGCGTAAATTATCAAACCAATAAAACCAAACATTATTCCACCATAAATACCAAGCCCACGCAAACCACCATCTGTAAATTCAAAAAATTGTCCAATTGTTAATTGGTCAGAAAATATAATAAAATACAATCTTGCACCTATCAATGCCAATGGGAACAATATTATTAATAAATAATAAGGTATATCTGTGTCATATCCTTTACGCTTACACAGATACACCATTACAAAAAGAGCAGCAAGTACACCCAAGGAAATCATTAATCCATATAAGCTTATGGTCAAACCAAAAATTTCAAAATCCACAAAATAATTATACACCACATACAATGAATTGTGGAAGTAAAACGAGGAGAGATTTATTTCGCGAACCTTGGTGATAGTACCTGCAACATTAATAGCGAGCAGGAAGGTTATCGCCCTGTTCTTATCGTGCAAAATGATATTGGTAATAAATATAGCCCTACTGTAATTGTTGCATGTTTAACAACCAAGATTTTCAAAGCCAAACTGCCCACTCATGTTTTATTAAAATCAACTGATTATGAATTAACAAATGACAGCCTTATTCTATGTGAACAAATCAAAACAATTGATAAATCAAGACTGCGTCATAAATTAACCGAAATAAACAGATATGATCAAGCACGGGTAGACAAAGCTTTGATGCTCAGCATTGGAATAAATTATTAAAAATAACTATTGTAACTATCATTAAAATATCCCAGTTCCATAAGAAAACTGCTTGGACATGTTCTTGTATGTTCGCCATTATAAAACCTACTTTTAGCATTTGTTATTGAGAGATTACGCATTGCTCGTGTTATTGCTACATAAAGTAATCTACGCTCCTCTTCCATTTGACTCGAATCACCACTTGACCTATATGATGGAAAAATACCCTCTTCTAAGCCCACTATGAAGACGTTCTTAAACTCTAAACCCTTTACGCTATGAACGGTCGAAATTACAACATTGTCCGTAGAATCGGGATTCTCGCCCCCAGAGATGGTTACGGTTTGTAAATATGAACTTAAGTCTGCATTTGGCTTAACCATTGAGAACTCTCTTATAGCGGTACAAAGTTGATAAATATTCTCCAATCTATCTTCACCATCATTGTTATCATTTTCATAATATTTTTGAAGTCCCGTTAAATCTACCAATTCATCTGTTAAATGAATTAAACTGTTATTTAATAATTCAATCATCTTATTAATTATATCTACAAAGTCTTTTATAGAGTTTTTTGTTTTAGCTGTTAAATCAATATCATATTTATCTAAAGCAGAAATAAGCTTAAAACTATCTATATTGTTTTTTACGGCGCAAGCACGGATTTTTTCAATACTTGCATCACCTATACCACGCTTAGGAAAATTAATTACATTGAATAATGATACATCATCACTGGGGTTTACAAGCACACGCAAATAATCAAGAACAGACTTAACTTCTGCACGTTCATAAAACTTAAAACCACCCCAGACAATGTATGGAATATTATACATTCTTAAACGTTCTTCAAATACACGAGATAAAGAGTTAATACGCATTAAGATAGCAGTATCCGACCAACGACCACCATTTTGTTGATTTCTTAAAATTTCATTTACTACATTATCTGCTTCTCTTTTTTCATCATAAAAAGTATCAAATCGAATTACTCCATCTGGGATATTTGAAAACAATACCTTATTTATTCTGTTTGAATTTTTTGAAACTAGATCACTTGCAAGACTTACTATATTGCTTGAACTTCGAAAGTTTTCTTCTAATTTATAAATCTTAAGATTTGGAAAATCTTTTTTAAACCTATCAAGATTTTCTATGCTTGCACCTCGCCAAGAATAAATACATTGATCCTCGTCACCTACTACCATAATATTACTGTTCTTTTTGGCCAATATTGAAACAATTTTATATTGTACTTCATTAGTATCTTGAAACTCGTCCACCAAGATATATTGAAATTGATCTTGCAACTTTTCACGCACATCTGGACGCTCTTTTAATATTTTTAATGTTTCATATAATAGATCATCAAAATCTAAAGCATTGTTACTGCTTAATCTGGATTTATATTTAATAAATATTTCTTTTAATAATTCTCTGTCATTGTCATAACCAAGATAGCCTGAATTTTTCCACTCGGATAAATAACTTACAGCCTTTTTGAATAATTCAGTATCAACTTCTTTAAGCATCTCTTTAATTATTTCTTTTAGTACTTTATTTGTATCAGCCGTAGCATATATAGAAAAATTTGGCTTACCACTGTTCTTTCGAAGCAATCTAACACAGAAGCTGTGAAATGTACCTATGAACATATTAAGCGGTCGTCCTAAGGATTTTTCTATACGTTCACGCATTTCATTGCCGGCTTTGTTTGTAAACGTTAATGCCACCATTCTGTGATCCGGAATGCCATTTTCAAGCAGATGCGCAACACGGCTGGTTAATATTCTGGTTTTACCTGAACCCGCACCCGCAGTAACCAACATAGGCCCCATTGGAGCATAAACAATTTCTTTTTGTATTCCGGTTAATTCCATAATCTTTAAGTAGTATAAAACAACAAATTAAAATTACAAAGAAATACTTTGTAAATCAAATTTCATCTCACTATCAAACCTTTCCCTAAATTCCTGCAACTTTGCACTTAAATTAAATATATATCTTTGTTTACTATTTTCATCCAAGTCTTCTAATGTTTTTGGGTCAATTAAAACTGACAATGCATTTTCATTATTATTGGATAAAAAGACTTGTTTAGCTTTTTTATAAAGCTCTTCATCCTCTTTATTATATTCAAATCCAATTTGTGATTTTGTACTTGTAACAAAAAATTGCTTAGCCTCTGTTATATCTGCCCCTTTATCCTCTAGTATTGCCAAAGTTTTTTTTCTTCGATTTGATTCATCTTGCCAAAATCCAGACGCCATACGCTCCCTTGCTTTCTTTGCCATTTCTTTCATAATAATATTCATAAAAAAATACATACCCCCATTTATTAAAATGTTCCTATGTATTTCTTAAATCGTTATTTAATAATAAAAATTATGTAGCATTTTGTCCAATATTTTTATAAAACAAATTTTGACAAAAAAAGACACCCCATATAGAGTGTCTTTCATTTTGGTAAACAACCGAAGTTATTTATCCGTTTGTTCAAATTTAACTTTGAACTATAAATAATATATCCAGTTTTTTATATTATATACGTAATTCGCAACAAAAAAGACATTTAAGATAAAATGCCTTTTTTTGCGATGAAGAGACTGATATTACAAAATTTGCTACAGAGGCTTGTTGACTTTTACTAATCATTACTCCTATAACTTATTGCACATATCGTCATAATCCATCTTGATTGGCTCTAAATAATAGAACCATAATTAATATATGCAGTTTTAAAATTCTTATACATACAAAAAGGCATTTAAGATAAAATGCCTTTTTGTTTCTGATGAACAGACTGAAACAAATTATTTACTACAATTTGATACAGAGCTTTTTGACTTTTTCATGTCAGATTTTTTATTTGTTCCGCGTGCCATAGTCCACCTCCTTTCGTTCAAATTAAACTTTGAACTAAAAATAATATGTGCACATATTTCTATATTATTCACTATTTAACAATAGCTTTGATTCTTCTTACTCCTGCGCTACTGCTTTCTTCTTTTAATATTTTAAACGAACCTAGGTCGCCTGTATTCTTTGCATGTGGACCACCACAGATTTCACATGACACATTACCAACAGAATACACTTTAACTATGTCACCATATTTATTTGCAAATGCACCTTCCGCACCTTTGTCTTTTGCTTGTTGCAAAGTCATCTCTTCAATTGTTATATCAATTTTTTTATTAATAGCATCATTGACAAAATTTTCTAAAGCTATAATTTCCTCAGCCGTTAATTTATGATCACAGTTAAAATCAAATCTTAACCTCTCTGGGGTTATGTTACTGCCCTTCTGCATAACATCATTTCCGATTATTTTTTTAAGCCCAGCAAGCATTAAATGGGTTGCCGTATGAAGCTTAGCTGTTTCTTCACCAATATCAGCAAGTCCACCCTTAAATGCACCAGCGCTTGCCGTATGGCTTAATTCAGCATGTTTCTGTTTGGCTTTTTCGAATTCCGGCATATCTATATTGATACCTTGCTCATTTGCTAGCTCAGTTGTTAATTCTATTGGGAAGCCATATGTCTCGTATAATTTGAAAGCTATTCGACCAGACAGCAAACCATTTCTTGTGAAAGAAACAACCTTATTAAATTCTTTAATCCCTTGTTCAATTGTTTTTGAAAACTTGTCTACTTCGTTACAAAATAACACAGTAACATTAGAGTTTATTTCATATATCCCCTTAAAAAATTCTGTATAAAATTCTATTAACTTTTTATATACATCAACCTTGCAATTTATTTTATTTGCCATTCTAACAGCACGGCGCATCAATCTTCTTAATACATAACCTTGACCCGTTGGAGATGGAACTACGCCATCTGCAAGCATCATTGTAGCAGTTCTGGTATGCTCTGCAATTATGCGAAATTCTTTTTGGTTGTCCGCATAATCTCTGCCAGAACTTTCACATATAATTTTTATTGCAGGTGCAAAAATTTCACTGTCATAGACACTCTTATGTCCATTAACAAAACAAAGCAATCTTTCCAAGCCCATTCCTGTATCCACATTCTTTTGCGGAGCTAATCTGGCTTTATCACCAGGGTTATCAATAATATATTGCATATAAACATCATTACCAATTTCTACATATTTACCACATGAACATGACGGATTGCAATTCTTGCTACATGCCTCTTTACCTGTATCAAAGAACATTTCACTGTCTGGTCCACATGGTCCAGTACCGCTTGGCAATTGCCACCAGTTTTCACTTTTAGGCAAAAAGAATATACGCTCTTTTGGTATACCTATTTCTTCCCACAGCTTTGCAACCTCGTTATCACGAGGAGCAATATTATCACCTTCGAAAGCAGTAACTGCAATTTTATCTTCTGGCAAGCCTAAATATTTTGGACTTATTAAAAATTCATAAGACCATGCTACTTTTTCTTTTTTGAAATAATCCCCAAGAGACCAATTCCCCATCATTTCAAAAAAAGTTAAATGACTACTATCACCGACTTCTTCTATGTCGCCCGTTCTAACACATCTTTGAATATTACAAATTCTTTTACCTGCTGGATGTTTCTCGCCAAGCAGAAAAGGAACTAATGGATGCATACCCGCTGTAGTAAATAAAACACTACCATCATTTTCTGGAACCAAAGAAGCAGAAGGTACAACAGCATGCCCATTTTCTTTATAAAAAGATAACCACATTTCACGTAATTCTCTGTAAGATAATTTTTTCATAGAAATTATTATATCATAAATCGCCAATTGTGTCTTCGTATTTGTCTGATTTTTCTTTGTTTATATTAAAGCCGGCTTTTTCCATCATCTCTGATACTGTCAACCCCTCAAAGGCACTTTTACGTACTTCTGGCTCTGC
>CAYJJH010000005.1:0-28493 GCA_964370495.1 uncultured Prevotella sp. | reverse complement strand
GCATTTTTATGATCAGCAACTGGTTTGTTTTCATTCTTTTCTTCATCTTGATTAGATTGTTGTACTGATACATTACTATCAACCCCATACATATATTTGTTCGTAGTAGGCACTGTATATGGAGAATATAATTTAATTCTTTGTGAAACAAATTTATTTTTACAATCAAATGCAGGATTATCGATTGTTGATGTTGATACGCCAAGGTCTGTTATCTTTTCAAATAAATGTGATAAGTCACATGGATAACACCAAACAAAAATATTATCAACAGAATTAGGATTCTTTAATGCACACTCATAAGCATCCAAAATTAATCTTGGATCTACTACATTTTCTCCAACAGGTTTAAATTTCATTTTGCCAATTTGGACCAAATTATAACCACCCGCGATTTCCGATATACCTGGAATTTTTTCTTCATCATATCCATATATATTACATAATTCAATTTTAAATTTACCAATCATATAGAAAAGTAATTCTAATAAATTTTCTCTACTAATCCCTGCATTATCAACATCAAGAAACATTGCAATTTTTGGTCTTTGATCTTTAGATGATTTTTTTGCAGTAGTTTTTCTTTTACGAGGAGTTGCAACAGCTTTCTGTGCCACAGACTCTGACTTAATTACAGCATTAGATTCTTCTGTTGTCATTTAT
Source organism: uncultured Prevotella sp. (assembly GCA_964370495.1). GTDB lineage: Bacteria > Bacillota > Clostridia > Christensenellales > UBA1242 > RGIG8050. Next base: position 27,830 of record CAYJJH010000005.1, on the reverse strand, counting down.
TACCCCCTATGGGCATTATAAATTCTTATCTTTATTTTGACAATTTATTTTATTTGCAAAATGCTGGCTGCAGCTATCATAGCTGCATTGTCACCACATAAATCCGAACTAGGCAAAAATAATTTAACATTTAAATTTTCGCAAGCATCAGAAAATCTTTTTCTTAATTCCTTATTTGCAGAAACCCCACCACAAATCCCAAATGATTTAACCTTGTACTTTTTTATTTTTTCAATACTTCTTGCCAGTAACTGATTTATTGCGCAATCACTAAAGTTACTACAAATTTCTGTTATATCCAATTTATTCCCTTTTTGTTGTTCTTTGTTTACGAAATTCAATACTGCGGTTTTAAGTCCAGAAAAAGAAAATTTGTCCACTGGTGATTTACTTACAAATGGTGGCATTGAATAATTATCTTTTGTCATCTTTGATACTGCAGGACCGCCTGGATACCCAAGGCCAAGTACTCGTGATACTTTATCATAACTTTCACCAACTGCATCATCAGCGGTAGAAATTAATAATTCAGTCTTCCAATCTTTTTTAACATAATATATTGATGTATGACCACCCGAAACCAATAAACACAGAAATGGTGGTTCTAAATCTTTATTTGTTAATTTAAGACTGGCTATATGTCCATATAAATGATTTACGGCTCTGTATGGCTTGTCTAATGCGAAAGCCAGACTTTCACCCATTGTTCGACCAACCATAACAGCGCCCGGTAATCCTGGCTCTACGGTCGCAGCAACTGCATCTATATCATTTATTTTTAAGCCTGCCGTACTAAGAGCTTCGTCTAGCACAGGCATAATATTTTCTATGTGGTTTCTTGATGCAATCTCTGGAACTACTCCACCATATTGCTTATGTATATCGATTTGAGATGATACAACATTAGACAGAATATTAAATTTGTCATCAACGATCGCAACACTTGTTTCATCACAACTTGTTTCTATCCCCAATATATACATTATAAAGTCCCACCATTATTTTGAAGCAAATATGCATCCGCAAACATTCTTAAATCGCCATCCATAACTTTTTCAATATTAGATGTTTCTGCGCCCGTACGATGATCTTTAACCATTGTATATGGACAGAAAACATAACTTCTTATTTGACTGCCCCATTCTATTTTCATTTGAATAGGTTGTAGATTCTTCAACTTTCTTTGTTCATTTTCATAATGCAAATATTCAAGTTTAGATAAAAGGTTTTGCATACAGGTCTGTCTATTTTGAATTTGACTTCTTCCGTTTTGACAAGAGCATACAACGCCTGTTGGTATATGCGTTATTCTAACTGCACTTTCTGTTTTATTTATATGCTGACCACCAGCGCCACTGGCTCTGTAAACATCTATACGTAAATCTTTTTCATCTATAACAAGTTCTACTTTTTCGATTTGTGGGACAACTTCTATTGCGACAAAACTTGTATGTCTTCTTTTGTTTGAATCAAATGGGCTTATTCGCACAAGCCTATGTACGCCAGCCTCACCCTTTAATATTCCATAAGCATTTGTACCAGTAACAGCAATAGACGCGCCTTTAATACCAGCACCATCCCCTTCTTCCAAAGCCGTGATTTCATAATTAAAACTTTGACCTTCGCAGAACCTACACATCATACGCATTACCATTTCCGCCCAATCTTGAGCTTCGGTTCCACCAGCACCCGAAGTAATATTTATTACACAATTACAGCCATCATATTTACCAACCAATAATGTCTTAATATAAAATGAATTAAAAACTTTTTGCAATCTTGAAAATTCATCTGAAAGCTCTTCTTCGCTGCAGATATCAATAAGTTCTAAAAAGTCATTTAAATCTTTTTTGATTTTATAATATTCTTCTAGAAAATCTTGCAGCTCTCTTATTTTAATATTTTGTTTAATATTATTCCAATCTTGCTCTTGTTTTTTTAAAAGCAAATTTAACTCTTCCTCTCTTGAAATTACAAGATTAGATATCTGCTCTAATTTAGTTTTTGCTTTTTGAATAATATTAAAATCTAACATAATGACTTACTTCTTTTTCTTATTTAATTTTTTTTCATAATCTGCAAGTGCAGCATCAATTGCTTCTTTTGCAAGCACTGAACAATGTATTTTTGGAGCAGGCAATCCATCTAGAACCTCTACAACCTCTTTATTTGTGATTTTACTTGCTTCCTCTACTGTTTTGCCTTTAATTATATCACACGCCACATCGCTTGATGCAATGGCTGATACACAACCAAAAGTTTTGAATTTTGCGTCTGTAACAACACCCTTTTTTATACTCAAATATATTTTCATTATATCACCGCAACGCACATTTCCAACTTGCCCTACGCCTTCTGCTGATGTTATTGTCCCTGCATTTTTTGGATTTGAAAATCTCTCCATTACTTTTTTATTATACATAATTATTTATCTCCCTTTCGTAAAGGACTTAGCGCCCTTAGTGTTTTTATTATTGTAACTAATTTATTTACTGTATAGTCTATGTCGGATTTTGTTATCAAACGTCCAAGTGAAAATCTAATAGAACCATTTATTAATTTGTCACTTACACCAATGGCTTCGAGAACATAACTGTGCTGCAATAAATCACTGTTACAAGCACTGCCAGTAGACACATATATATCTTCCATATTTAGCATCATCATTATGCTTTCGCCTTCTACCCTTGCAAATGAAAAATTAACATTACCTGGCAATCTTTGCGTTCTATGTCCGTTTAATTTAACGTGTTCGATTTTAGACTCGACTTCGGTTATAAAGTAGTCACGAAGTTGTTTCATTCTTGAATTATACATTGTGCTGTCACGTGTTAATACTTCAATAGCTTTACCAAGACCAACAATGGCAGGCGTATTATATGTACCCGCCCTTTTGCCCCTTTCTTGATGACCGCCATGTATAAAAGGTGCTACCTTTGTTCCATTCTTTATGTACAATACACCTACACCCTTTGGACCATATATTTTATGTCCAGAAAGAGATAATGCTGTTATATCCATTTCTGCTACGTCTATATGAACACTGCCTATTGCTTGTGTTGCATCGGTATGAAAATAAACATCATGAGACTGGCAAATTTTTGCTATGGTATTGATATATTGAATTGTACCAATTTCATGATTAGCCATCATAACAGACACAAGACACGCAGGCTTAGAAAGCTTAGATAACAAATCAGGAACGGATATTATACCATTATCATCAACCTTTACATATTCAACCACAACACCTTGCTTAGCCAACCATTTTGCAGTTTCTAAAATACTTGGATGCTCAATTTCACTTACAATTATTCTTTTAATGTCTGACTTCTCAACAATGCCTTTTAATATCCAGTTATTAGCTTCGGTGGAACCTGATGTAAAATAAATTTCTTCTGGTTCTGCATTTAAAAATCTTGCTATGTCTTCTCTTGTTTTATTTATGGCTTCATTGGCATCACTGCCCGCTGAATGGGCTGAACTTGCATTTCCATATTCGGTTAAGAAATATGGTTGCATAGCTCTAAAAACTTCGCCGTTACAATATGTCGTAGCAGCGTTATCTAAATATATAACTTTTTTTCCTGTCATATTATATTCTACTCCTTTCTGAACAGTAAAAGCAAGTAATTTAGATATTTTAGGTGTTTACGAATACCAGAATAGTTAGGCATAACCTGTTCTACAATAGCCCAAAAAGCCTTAGTATGATTAAATTCAAGCAGGTGGCAAAGCTCGTGTATTATTATATAATCCAATAAATCTGGTGGTAAAAATATGGCTCTCCAATTTACAAATATATTAGATTTTGAATTACAAACTCCCCATCTAGTTTTATTATTGTTAATATTTATTGATACAGGTCTAAGCCTCAATTTTTTTGCTAAATGCTCTGTGCGCTCTACTATAACCTCGAACGCAACTTTTTTATACCATCTTTCTAACTTGGATAATATTTTATTTTGCTGTATTTTGGCAGGGATAAATAATTTACCTTCCTCAATATAAAAATTTTTAACTTCGGTAGATATTACAGGTGTAAGTTCTTTGCCAAGAAATAAATATACGCTGTAATTCAATACATTTTGATTTATAAATCCATTTGATCTAACCTGACTTTGCTTCTTTTCTATCCATTCTCGCTTTTCTCTTACAAAGTCAAATATTCTGTGTTCTGGAAAATTATATGGCGCACGCACAATAAGTTCACCCCTTGCATTCACTAACAAAGACAGCGTTCGCTTGTTGGTTCTTATGATATTTCTAGGGTCTAACATAATAAATAAATACTAGCTTATTGCAGAATAACTTGACAAGAACATTGTTTCGACATTAAAATTTATATGTGAGAAAGGGCAAAACATTAACAACTGAAATAGCGATTTTATCACTGCTTGGCATCAAACCTATGTATTGTCTTGAAATGGTTGCCGAGATAAAAAGAATGTCTGGAAATCTTGTTGATATCCCTGCACCCACTCTTTATTCCGCGCTTGATAAATTATCCAAAAAGAAATTCATTAACAGTTATTGGCAAGAAGCCGAAATAGGTGGGCGAAGACATGTATACAACCTAACAAAGAAAGGCGAAGAATTTTATAACGAAAATAAAGTAGAAATAAATTATAATGAACTAAGGCAAGAAACCTTGGCCGCATCAAAAAGATTAAAAAAAGCAACCTCCTCACAAGAAGATGCATTTAATTTACCATTATCAAATAACCCAACTAAGAAAGACTTTGTTCTACGTGCAAATACTCAAACGGAGCCTCAAGAAAAAATTGTTACAGCTGTTGTTGATAATGGCAAAATTAAAACAATTAATGAACAACCATTACGCCCAGAGCCAATGGAACAATTACAATCAACAAGAACAGAAATAGAAACACCAAAAGAAATAAAAAAATCTAAACGTACTATACCAACCACACCTTATGTCTCTCTTTCTGATCCAATTCCAGATTCACCAAAAGCAAAACAAATGACAATTGATCTTACAGGCACACTTGGAAGCGTTCAATTACGCCCTTTTGTTAAATTAAACTCTGTGCAAGCAGGAAGTGATTTTGTTTTAATCAATAAACTAAGATTTTTTAATTCATTTATCGTAACAGCATTATTTTATGGTTTGTTTTTTATACTAGATATGTTTTCTCTTATCCCTGCTGTTTTCTATACTATGGCACTTATAATAATATTTGTTGTTCTTGCAATCACGTTATGCTGTTATATGATATTACCAAGAACTAAGTTTTTACTTTCTCAGAAAAAAATGATAACAAGACGCGTTGTAATTTCATCTATATCTTTATTTTTCACAATTATAATGATTATTGTGGATACTTCGGGTTTTTGGCCAACTGGGCTTATATTATCTTTCTACCCGCTGGTTGATTTGCTGTTTATCAATATTTTAAAAAAAGGTAAGATGTTCAAATGTTAAAAATAGATAAAATAGAAAAAACAACAACTAAAAAAATGCTCATGACCGATGTAAGCATACACGTTCATTCAGGCGAAATTTTTGCTTTAGTTGGCGAACACGACAGCGGCAAAAGTTTATTATCTAAAATTGTATTAGCATTATCTAAGAAAAATAAAGGTACAATAAAAGTAGATTTTGGACAAACTCTGGGTGCATTTATTCCAAATGAAAGACTTATGCCAAAAGATACAGTTATTACTGTTATAAAAGACTATTGCAAAATCACAAATAAAGTATTTAATATTAAAAGAATAAAAAACATTCTTAACATGTTGGGTATCAAACATCTTTTACATACACAAATCTATAAACTTGCAAGTAACGAATACGATAAACTTAAAATTGCAATGCCATTAGTCATCAGATCTGAAATTTTAATTTTAGATAGTTTATTTAGCAACTTAAATGAAAAAGAATCCAAAGATATGGGCGTGATATTAAAAACAATTTGCGAAAAATTAAAAACAGCTATTTTAATTACAGCAAGAAATATGCGTCAAATTGAACAGTTTGCGGATACTATTGGTATAATTGATGATGGCATGATGGTTTCTATACAAAGCTATAATCAAATGATTGCAAAAGAAATGGATATTGCTAAAATATCAATTACGGTAGAACAACCTAACTATGCAGCAAAAGTAATTGAACAAGGCACAGGACTTTCTACTAAATTATGCGGAGACTCTGTTATCGTAGCCACTAGCCCAACAAATGCTCAAAAACTAGTAGATTTTTTAATATCAAAAAATATAAGACCACTTGCAGTTAACAGAGTTCTAAGAAGTCTTCAAGAGCAATATTATCAAATAATACAAAACCGTAAGAATTTTTATTAATCCTGTATCCAGGTTTCTTTGTCACGCCATCCTTCTTTAACAATTACAAAAGTATTAAGGACAATATGTTTACCTGTCAATTTTTCTATTTTTTTACGTGCGTTCGTACCAATTTTTTGTATATTCTTTCCACCAGCACCAATTATTATTTTTTTATGACTTAGTTTATCGCATAATATATCTGCAGTTATTTTATAACCTCTACCTTCTTCTTTAAAATCTTTTATAATAACATTTACACCTTTTGGCACCTCGTCCCAAATTGTATTTATTACTTCGCCACGAATAATTTCGCTGGCCATATCACGAAGAGTTATATCTGTGTATTCATCATCTTCATACATTTTTTCGGCATTTGGTAAATAATTTATTATTTCTTTAATTATAAGATCTACATTTTTCTTTGTTTTTGCGGATGCTGGAATAAAGGATTTTATAAATTCAAATTTTCTTAATTTATCTAACAATTTAAATATTTTCTCTGGTAAGACTTTATCAACCTTAGTAATAATTACAATAACTGGCGCACCAAAGTTTTTATAGTTAGCTAATTTATCTAGCACATCTTGACCAGAGTTTGCTACATCAATCATATAGCAAATTACGTCTGCTGTTTTAACAGCACCCGATATTGATCTGTTCATTTTCTTTTCTAATAAGTTTCTGGATTCTTGCATCCCTGGAGTATCTACAAAAATTATTTGAGCATTTTCAGTATTTAATATCCCGCGTATAGCATTTCTTGTTGTGCCAGCCATAGAAGATGTAATTGCAACTTCGCAACCAATTATTGAATTAAGCAATGTGCTTTTTCCCGCGTTAGGTGCACCAATAAATGCAACGGTCCCACACTTAAATTCTGACTTATTCATTCATCACCTTGTGTTAAAGGAAGAGGCGCAAATAAATAGATTTTACTTAGATTTTCTACAATTTCATATGTCTCATCATTTGCTATGATAATTTTAACTTCATCATTAAATTCACATAAATATTGTCTTGTTGTTGCATTAGGATAAACTAAATTATTTTTAGAATATAAGCAAAGTGCTAGTATCTCGTTGTGTCCTTCACTTATTGCTTTTGCTATAACTGTGTCTCCCGCAGAAAATGAACTGGCAGAAAAATCTCCGGTTTCAATATTACATCCACCAAAAATAACATTGTCTGTACAAAGAATAGATGAACCAACAGCCACATTTGAATATGGACAATAAGAATTATCAGCATATTGTTTTGCAGTATCTATCAGTTTAGAAATAACCTCTTTGCTTAACATAAATTCCATTAACTTAATAATGCCATAATTTCTCTTTGCAGTCCACGCATTTTTGCTTCGTCATCTTCATTCATATGATCATAGCCAAATAAATGCAAAATTCCATGCACCTGCAAAAAGGCCATTTCTCTTGCAATAGGATGTCCAAACTCTTCGGCTTGTTTCTCGGCTACTTCTTTACAAATTAATACATCACCAAGAAATCTCTTATTGCTTTCTGGGTTTATATCTCCGTCCGGAAAAGACAAAACATCGGTGACTTTATCTATATTTCTAAACTTATTGTTTAATTCTTTAATTTCTTCCCCATTTATAAAGCTTATATTAATCTCTATACTGTTAATATCTTCTTTAAGCACTTTACATACTGCTTCTAAAATTTCCATTATTATAATATAACTCTATATGATAGATATGTCCAATCGAACAACTTTATCTTGATAAAGATACGCAACCTCACCCGTAACGGCAACTGTACCTTGGTAAGCATTTTCTATAAGTAAATCCCCTTTTCTTACCACATCACCAACCTCAACCAAAGCCTTACCACTAAATAATATTATATCTTTTATTACTGCATCATATTGTGCATAAACATTAAGCGTTATCTTTTCAATTGCATCTACTGCCTCGGACACACTAACAACCAAGGTATTCCCACTAACCCTTAAATTTGCATGTGCAATTTCTGAAAATTCATTTACAAGACCATACGCAATATTGGGATCATCTAATTTGCTTTTTAATGAAAATTTATTTATATCTAAATCACTTAAATATGCTTTTATATTACTTTGCAAATCAGCATTTGCCCCAACAACCTTAATATCATATATTGCCATATCAAAAACAAAAAATGAAATAATAAAAAATATAATCGAAATTGACAATGTCATTCTTGCTAATAAAAAATTTAATCCACGAAAAATATTAAAGTTTTCCGTATAAGAAAACTCAAAATTTGAAACAAGTTTTTTAACATTATCTGCATATACAAGCGGCACACTAAAACATATTGTATCTCCATCCACACTTATTCTTGTCGCATTAAATTGCCTTAATTTATTTATACAAGATACGCTAAGTCCCATTACCTTGAACTTTACCATACCTGTAAAAAAATTGTTTAATTTAGACATTGGTGGTTACTCCGTGTATTTTACCCTTTATAAAGATTTCATTTTCATCAAATCTTTCTATTAATAACTTATCACCATTGATTAAAATATAGCCACCCTTAACACGCACAGAAATTTCATTAGACGTAAAATCCATAAGAGACGTTACGCCACCAATTAAAACATTTTGGTCTTTGGATTGATTGATAAAAAAATCCTTCACATTAATATATAATTATTTTTTATCATCAATATTACTAAGCGCTACTATTTTTTTATATTCATCTTTTGTTAACTCTATTCCGCTGCCTTTGAAATCTAAATTATCTTCTTCTTTATTATCATAAGTTTCTATATCATAACTAAATGTTTCATAGTTCTTTGCTCTTCTATAATCTGCTATTCGACTGTGATTAAGTCTTGTAGTTTTAGCAGCGTCGTGAATAGCTTCCGTAGTATCAATAATTTTTTCCAATTCATCCGCCAAATTAATATTGGCTTCATACACAACATTTTGTTTTGGAATTTGAACTTCTTCTTTTGCTTCTTCTACCTTAATTTTCTTTGGTTCTGCTTTTTTTGTTTTTTTCTTCTTTTCGCCTTTAATATAAAAATCTGCAAGATATATCATTAATAACAAGCCTACCATCAATAATAAAATTAATAATATGTTTTCCATTTCAAGACCTACTGTAATTTACTTTTCTTTTTTGGTGCGGGCAATGCATTAGTAAGCATATCCGAGTTCGGCACACCACTTAAGGAGTTTCTCATGGCTGTATCACTTTTCATATTCTCCAAACGAAAATACTCTGGAACATCTATGTTACCTTTACTTAATGCACCTGCAATAGCTCGTGGAAGCTCAGATTCGGCTGCTACGACCCTTGCACGCATTTCTTGTGTCAACGCACGCATTTCTTGTTCAGATGCTACAGCTTCGGCTCTACGTCTTTCTGCATCTGCTTGACTAATAAATTTTTCCGCCTCAGCTTTGTCAATTTCAAGCTCGGCACCCACATTACGTCCAACTTTTATTTCACTTACATCTACTGAAATAATATCAAAACAGGTATCGTTTGCTATGGTTTTATTTTGACCAATAATACTTGTTATAATGTCTGGCCTTTCAAGAAGCTCGTTATGTGTTTGAGAATTACCAACAATAGTCATAGCACTTTCAGCCACCCTTGCAATAATTGTTTCTTCAAGCGCTCCCCCAATAATTCTTTTTAAATTAATTCGAAGAGTTATCTTCATAGACAATGTAACCTCTATACCATTTTTAGCAATGGCTGTAATATTATTAACCTGAATAACTTGTGGAGTTATACAATGTTTAACAGCGTCGCTTATATTTCTACCAGATAGATCAACAGCAATTGCGGTTTCAGGTCTTAATGGGATATTAGCATTATGCGCCGCAATTAATGCATCAATTACGCTTTCTATATTTCCTTGCGCTTGGATATGATTTTCAATTTGTATTATATTTATTGCTATACCAGCTTTCCTTGCTTTAATGTAATTTTTTACAATATATTTAACATCTAACTTTTTAACTGCAATAGAAGCCAGTTGCCCCAAAGAGACATGCACACCGGAAACCAATGCTCTAAACCATAACCCAATATTAAAAAAATATAATAAGGTTATAAGTACTATAATTACCAATAAAACTATAAGCCAACTTACTATGTTCATACAATGTATAGTATCATATACTTTTGATTTTGTCTAGATGTCAATTTTTATAAACTCTCTTTTTAGTCGCCCCAGTATCTTTTTTTCCAACCTTGAAATATAAGATTGAGATATTGAAAGCATATTCGCAACCTCTTTTTGTGTTCTTTCATCTCCACCACCAAGCCCAAATCTAAGTTGCATAATTTCTTGTTCTCTAATACTTAGTTTATTTACTGCAAGCCACAACAGATTCTTTTCCACGCCAATATCAAGATCATCATCAACATTGCCCACTGTTGTACAAACTATGTCACCTAAATGAATTTCACTGCCGTCACTATCTGTATTTATTGATTCGTCCATAGAGACATCACTTCTGTTCTTTTGAACTTTTCTTAAATACATTAAAATTTCATTTTCAATACATCTACTGCTATATGTAGCTAGTTTTATATTTTTATCGTATTTAAAACTGTTTACGGCTTTTATAAGACCTATTGAACCTATACTAATTAAGTCTTCAATATCAAGACCCGTATTTTCAAATTTTTTCGCTATATAAACTACTAATCTTAAATTATGAGAAATAAGCTTCTGCCTGGTTTCAGGTTTCCCTTGATCAAGTTCTGCCAGCAAAACTTCTTCTTCGTCCTTAGGTAAAGGTTTAGCAAGTGCCTCAGTTCCATTTATAAAAAAGACAAAGTCTTTGTCCCACAACTTATTATCATTTATCCTTTTAAATAATTCCAATGCTTTGCTTACTATGTTCATAACATACCCCCTATTTTTGCATTTAATAATGCGTCATATTTTAAGTTTCCAAAATTTTTACTACTTACACCTAAACGCACATTATTTATTACTATGCCGCCTACTCTGAATTTATCTGGTTTAAATACAAATATCTTTCCATTCCCACTTATTGTTTTGTAATCTATGTAATATCCATTTGGAATCTCATTATTTAATTGGTTAAGTAAAATTTTATCTGCAGAAATATCTGGAAAGATATCTAAAAATACAGGTAATGAAATAATACATACTGGCGCATTGCTTTTTGGATCAATTAAACCATTTCCCGAATCAATATACCCACGCAAATTATAAATTTGTCCTGCATAATAAATTACTGTTTCATTTAAATATTTATGTTTTCTATGTTTATCAATTAAAAGTTGGATAATTAAATAAAATAAAATTACAGCAGCAACAAGCATTATATCGTCCTCGAAGGCATATATTGCCATACCGAACGCAAATGCAACTGTAAGAATTGTAGCCATTAATATATATAATAAATATTCTAAGGTTGAAAATTTATGACAATTTAATAGAATTTTGTCAAAATATGTGTTACAAATATCTAATGAAGTATATTCAAAAAAGAGACATAGAGAATATAGAAAAACTAAACAACGAATTACTTCCGTTGCTGCCAGATTTCTGTAATTCTTTTTTTATTGGAATCGAGCAAAAAACTTCACCACTTACAAGACTTAATTACGCCAGAGACCTTATAGTTTTCTTTTCTTTCTTAACAAATGAAATAGCTTTATTTAAGAATAAAAAAGCATATGAATTTGAAAAAGATGATCTAAATAAGATAACTATTGATGACCTGGAAATTTATATGTCTAAATTATCTCATTACATATCAAATGGCAAAGACAGAATAAATGGCGAACAAGGGAAAATGCGTAAAATGTCTACACTACGTTCCTTTTTTAAATACTTTTACGTCCGTGGAGATATTAATGAAAACATATTAACCAAAATTGATTTGCCTAAAATTCACGAAAAGCCTATAACAAGACTTACAAAAGAAGAAGTTGAATCTATGATAACTTCGGCTAGTATTAATCCAAGGGATGAAATGATATTAACGCTTTTTCTTCTATCCGGCATACGTGTAAGTGAATTAGTCGGACTTGATTATGGCGACATTGATTTAGACAATAAAACTTTTTTGGTCACCAGAAAAGGTGGCGCAAAAACGATATTACATATGGGTGCTCAATTACATTCAAAATTTATGGAATATTTACATGGAAAAGAAATGGCTAAAGACACACCATTATTTACCAAATGCGATCACAGATTAACCGTACGTTCAATACAAAACATAGTAAAAAAATACGCGAAAGAAGCAGCACCATTAAAAAAGATAAGTCCACATAAACTTAGATCCACTTATGGAACAAATTTATATCGCGCAACTGGCGACATCTATGTCGTAGCAGATATTCTGGGACACAAAGATATAAACACTACGAAAAAACATTACGCAGCCATAAGTGAAGATATCCGTAAAGATGCGGCTGACAGAGTTAAAATTTAATTATTTACTTTCCTCGTCAAAATATGTACTGCCTATATCAGCAATAAACATTGCAAGTGCAACAGGGAATTTTTTAAATGCATCTGATAATACATAATTAGAACCAGAATTTCTTGCATCATATGGTCCCATATGCCAATTTATTGCCATAGCTTCCTCTCTGGTAAGTTTCATATATCCAGAAATCATATATACTGATTTTTCACCATGGCCATATGGCAACGCATCATCTACTGTATAATATGGTTCTTTTACCCATTCTCCGTTTTTCTTTACATTTCTATAATCAGTTTTATAAATGTTTACTTTACATAAATCATGTAACAAAGCAATAATCGCTATACTTTCGTCACTTAATTGAATTTTATCAAAAGCTAATACTTTTTTAAATCTATGATAAACATTCACACAATGATCAAGTAGCCCACCTTCAAAGTTATTATGAAATCGTGTTGAAGCTGGACATGTAAAAAAATCCGTTGTTTCAAGCCATTCTAGTAATTTATCTGCTCCATCTCTTTTAATATTTTCTTTATATATTTTTATAAACTCTTCTCTTTTCGTCATATATAATTTTACTATAATTAATTTAATATAGCAACATACAATCGCCAAATGAATAAAATCTAAAATCATGTTTCTTGGCGATTTCATATAATTCAAGAGTTTTATCTCTGCCAATAAAAGCTGATACAAGCATAAGCAAGGTAGATTTTGGTAAATGAAAATTTGTTATTAATGCACTTATAACCTTGAATTCATAACCCGGGTAAATAAAAATATTTGTTTCATCTGTAACTTCTTTAATTTCTTTATATTTTTCAAAGCAACCTTCTAATGTTCTTAAACTGGTTGTACCTGTAGCTATTATTCGTCTTTTTTCTTTTATTGCTTTATTGATTATCTCTGCTGTATCTTTAGAAATTATATATCTTTCCTTATGCATTTTATGTTTTGTTATATCATCCACCTTAACAGGTCTAAAAGTACCAAGCCCAACATCAAGAACAACATTAGTAAAAATAACGCCTTTTGCTTTGGCCTTTTCAATTAATTCATTTGTCCAATGAAGACCCGCAGTCGGAGCGGCTGAACTGCCAGCAACCTTTGCATATACTGTATTATAATTTTCTTTTGTTGCCTCTCCGCCCATAATATAATGCGGTAAAGGCATAAGACCAACTTCATCAATTACTGCTTCAATATTGGTAGCTCCATTGTGTGTGCTTAATGATACTATAGCGGTTCCATCTTCCTCGTCCTTTGATACTAACTCGGCAAACAATTTATTCTCTATATTTATCTTATCGCCCATCTTAACCCGTTTCATAGGCTTAATTAAGGCTTGGTATTTATCCAGCGTTAATTTTTTAAGCAGTAATAATTCTATTTTAGCACCGCTTAGTTTTTGACCAAATAACCTTGCTGGGATAACTTTTGTTTCATTTAAAACAATAACATCACCAGATTTTAATTCATCTAAAATGTCTTTAAATTTTTTAATCTCAATACTTTCATTTGTATTATTATAAGACAGCATTTTACATTCATCCCGTGGCTCTGCAGGTTGATTAGCAATCATGCTCTCTGGCAGTTCATAATCATAGTCATCTAATGTATACACATAAATTATATACAACAAAAGCAAGTAAATAAGCAATCAAGAAATTCATAATTATAATTTGCTTGCAAACTTTACCACCGCAATTATTATAAACAGCAGCTTGCGCAGATAAGCATTTTGGGTAAAAAACATAAAAAATAAGTAAGGATAATCCACTTGCAAAATTTAAACCCTGTAAGATATTTGGAAAAAACAATAATACAGATACTGTTGATTCTTTGGCAATCAAACCAAATATAAGGGCGCAAATTATGGCTGGACTTCCAAGACCTATCGGCTCAAATATCCAGCTTATCGCTCCACAAACTGAAAACAATATAGATTGCTGAACATCATAAACCTGTTTGAAATCGAATGAGAATCTTGCTAGAATCACAATAACAAACGCACTTAAAGTAAATGCAATAAAAATTTTTTTCATAAAAATCATGGTTTGCAATATACTTTGCTTAAAACACCTAAAAATATTAGGCAGTTTAATTTTTAAATCTTCTAGCGGAATAATGTATTCTTCTTCATTGGTTTTTGAAAAAAATGAAGTAATCATAATTGCTAACAAAATTGCAAATAAATATACAAAAATAACCATCCAAATATGCATTTTAAGAACAGTTGAAATAATTAACAACATCAAAGGCATTTGTGCGCTACATGGCAGTAAGGATAAAAACATTACATTTTTTTTCTGTCCTGCCTTTTTACATGCGCTACATATTCCAAGAGTCGTACAACTTAAAGACACACATACGGGTAATATAAAGTCTGGATCTAAACCAAATTTTTTTATAAATTTATTCAAAATGCCACTATCTTGAATTAATAATAAGCAAAAATATAACACAAGAATTTGCGGCAAAAAACCAAGCAATATCAATGCAATATCAATTAAAGATGGCATTAAATATTTATATTATTTGTTTACTTTGTTTTTGCGTGCAATTCTGGCACCCTCAAATCTTAAATACATTGGACTTATTAAAAATAATGATGAATATGTTCCAGCTAGTAATCCAAATATAATTGGAATTGTAAATTCAAATAAAGTTGGTAAGTTCATAAATAAACTTACAATAGCTAGAACTAAAATTGTCATAAGAGTCGTTGCTGCTGTTAATATACTTCTGCCAAGAGTATGCTTGATTGAATTATCTAAAATTTTATGAAGTGGTAATTTATTTACGTTTTCTTTTTCAGATGTTCTTACTTTATCAAAGACAACCAAACTGTTATTTATTGAATAAGACAATACGGTAAGCAATGCTGCTATAAATGATGTATTTATTTGAACACGGAACATTATCATTAAACTGGACATTATTAATATGTCGTGTACCAGAGCAAGTAATGTTGCAATACCCGATGTAAATTTGAAACGAAATAACATATAAATCATTAGACCCGCCCAAGCAGCAAGTACAGCCCAAAACACGTTGATTACCTTTTCATTACTGGTTTTTGCTTGGATGCTACCACTTGATATTATATTTGCTTCACCAAATTCAGCCGTAAGTTCAGTTAAAATTTCTGTATTCTTGTCGCCAGCATTAAAAGTAATTGCAAATGTATCTCCACCGTCTACGCCCTCTTGAGCCACAACGGTATATTTAACATTATATGTATCCATTTTAGTTTCAATAGTATCTTTGGTTACATTAGCTGCATCTACTGTTATAATTGACCCGCCCGTGAAATCAAGACCAAGATTAAACCCCATACCAGGCACAAAAAATAATATCAAGCCAATTAAAAATATTATAGCTGGTACAATAATAAATTTTTTACCATTTCTAGCTATTTGAATATCTGAATTTTTAATATTTTCTAACCACTTCATTTTACACCACCCAAATTAAGTTTTCTTTTAACTGGTTTATGATCTGGTTCTATTGTATCTTTTTCTCTTTCAATCTTGGCAAAATTTGCTCTTTTTGCATTATCTGGATTAATATAAAGATATAACTTTGCCAAACCACGTGTAATAACCAATCCAGCAAAAATAGAAATAGCAACACCAAGACCCAATGTAATAGCAAAACCTTTAATTGTACCATCACTTAAAAGGTAAAGTATTATGCTAACCAAAATTGTGGTAATATTCGCATCTAATATAGCTCTTATAGACTTATTAAACCCTGAATGTACAGCAGCACCAAAACGCTTGCCTTTTCTATATTCTTCTTTTATTTGTTCAAATATAAGTACATTAGCATCCACGGCCATACCAATTGATAATATAATTCCCGCAATACCTGGAAGTGTTAATTGTATTGCATCTATAACCGCAAGGAAGAACAAGAATATAATTGTATAAATAAGTAAAGATAATCCTGCAAGGATTCCTAAATCTTTATAAAACAACCACATAATAAATAAAATTATTAATATCCCAATTATCAATGATAAAACACCGGCAAATACAGCACCTTCACCAAGGGTTGCTGGAATATAACTCATTTCACTTTCGGCTAGTCCCACAGTATAAAGACCAGATTCAATTTGCAATGCAAACGCATCTGCACCTTCTCTTGTATATCCACCCGTGATTAATACTGTTCCGTCACTACCAAGCGTAGCGGCACTTTCTGAATCAATTTGCGGAGAACTTACCATTTCTTCATTAGAAAAAATAGTCATATATTTTCCACCCGCACTTTGAACCTCGTCTCTAAACTTCTTTGCACCTTCATCTGTAAATGTTAATTGTATAGCATAAAGTGTTGCATCGTCTGGGTCTGATACAACTGTTACACCCTCTATATCATCACCGGACAAAAATATTTCATTTTCATTATATACATCAGATTGACTGTCTGTTGGCGTCATAAATTCTATATTTGCCGGCGTTCCAATAGCACTCATCACATCTTCTGTATTTTCCATACCTGGAACCTCTATACGAATTTTGTTACCCTGTCTTGTAACAGTAGCTTCTAAATAACCCTCTGAAACAAGCATATCTTCTATACGATTAATTGTAGCATCTATTTCTTTGTCCAAATCCACAGTGTTTTCATCTTCCACCACATCAAATACAGCAAGAACCCCACCATTAAGATCAATTCCCATTTTGCTTTGTATTGCATTATAGAAACCTTCGTATTTTATATTTGTAAATGGCAATGTGAATTCAACAAAACACAGCAATAAGCCTAGTACGACCATAACGCCTATAACACAGAACTTCACAATAGCCTTTGTTTTATTCATACAATTTCTATTATACGATGTTTTTTGCATAACTACAAGTCAATTATTGCCCATTATAAAATTATTTTCATATTATAAAATATGCGAAAAATATTCGAAGGTGTAGGCACTGCTTTGGTGACACCATTCATAAAAAACAAGATAGATTTCCCTGCACTTAAAGAACTTATATGCAGACAAATTAATATGAATGTAGATGCAATTGTCTTACTTGGCACTACGGGTGAAATCTGCACACTGTCTGCCAAAGAACGGAAAGATATTGTAAAATTTTCACTTGAAATAAACAAAGACAGAGTCCCGCTTATTTTTGGTATAGGAGGAAATAATCCTGCCGCTATAATAAACCTTGGACTTTTTATTAAAAAGATAAAAGACGAACTGGGATATAGAAAAGTCGGTGTTATGATAACTTCGCCCTATTATAATAAATCAACGCAACAAGGGCTTTTCGAATATTTCAAAAAGATAACAAACACGGTTAAACTTCCTGCCATTGTTTATAACATCCCCACAAGAACATCTATAAATATAGAACCTGAAACTTTACAGCGTATAACAAAGCTACCCTTTGTAACAGGTATCAAAGAAGCCAGTGGCAATATTGACCAAATCACAGAAGTTACCAAACTATGCCCGGATACAGCGGTTTACAGCGGCGATGACACACTTGCGTTGCCTTCTTATTCGGTTGGATGCCAGGGAATTATATCTGTTGCTTCTAATCTTGATGTAGCACCTGTTAAAAAAATTTATTCACTCTATAAAAGCGGCGAGGTTACAAAAGCACTTGAATTATATCAAAACCAACTTCCCTTTTATAAATCATTATTCAGCCTGGTAAATCCTATACCAATTAAATATGAACTGTCTAAAATTGGACTTATAAAAAATTCATTACGCTTGCCACTTGTCCCGAAATAATGTTATACTCAACCAATGGGACTAGTATCATTTTCACGCGGATATATGACAGATGGTTACACCATCCTATCAAACATTTTTATGGAAGAGCATTTACCACATTCAAATGGTGATTGTGTCCGTGTTTATTTATATGGCTTATATCTATGCCAAAACTCAACAAGCGCAGATAATACCATTGAAACTTTTTCTACTATTCTTGGTATCACACCAACCAATATAAAAGATGCATTTGAATATTGGGAGAAACAAGGACTTGTCCAAATTTTAGACACGGTCCCAATGGAAATTAAATATTTACCAATTAAAAGAAACTCTGCCAAGGTTCAAAAACTACCACGTGGTGAATATGATGAATTCAATACAAAGGCTCAAGCCATTCTTGATGGCCGTATGATAACAACTACAGAATTCAATGAATATTATGCGTTCATACGCAGTATGCACTTTGAACCCGAAGCCCTGCTTCTAGTTATTAAAAATTGCGTAGATCTTAAAGGATTCACTGTAGGATACTCGTATATTCTTACAGTTGCAAAAAATCTTGCGTATGATGGTTTAATAACATTGTCTGCTGTAAAAGAAAAATTCAACATAGATAAAAAAGATAACAATGCATTAGCATCTTTAATAAAAGGTATACGAAAAAAGAAGACCTCAAATAAAGAATTTATTAAACATAGTTATGATCCAAATAAAATAAAGGAGATTGGCACAAATGAAGTCGAATTTTAATGATTATTATTACATATTACAGGCACGCAAAAGCAAAAAATTCAAGGAGTTAGACGACACCGTAAGAGCTATGACCGTGGATATGGGCAAAGGTAAAGGTGATAAAAAACAATACGAAGCCTTGCTTAAAAAAAGAGACAACGAATTAAATGCTTTTATTGATAGCGTTGCAGAACAAGAAATTGTATACGAATTCGATAAAGATTTTAATCCAAAAATTGCAAAATCTTTGAATTCATATTGTGATAAATTTCCAAATACTAAACTAAAAAACATAATTTTCATAGGAGCAACAGGCACAGGAAAAACCCACACTGCTCAAATATTAAAAGACAAATTACAATCAAAAGGGTTTTCTACTTGTTTCACTACTACATTTAATCTTGTCAAAAGAATGAATGATAATTTATATGGACAGGATCCAACCGCGCATACGGACCTTATGGAAAGCTCGGTGCTTATAATTGACGACCTTGGTACAGAACCAAATATACGAAATAGCGATGATTTTTTATATGCTGTTATAAACGAGCGTTATAACAATAACAAAGCATTCATAATCACAACAAATTTATCAAATGAACAAATACTTAACCGTTATGAACAAAGACTATTTGGACGAATATTCGACAAAAATAAAACCGCGGTTTTAACCTTCACGGGCAAAGATATGCGCATCGAATAACATCATTTACATTTTTTAATATTAATTACAGTTGGATCATTAAGATAAAATGCATGTGTTAAAGCAATAGCCAGCGCGTCAGCGGCGTCATCTGGCTTTATTTTTTGCTCTTGATTAAGTATCTCACCCACTGCTAATTGAATTTCTTTTTTCTTGGCTTTACACGCGCCAGTAATCGCAATTTTTATATGATTAGGTTTATAGTTAAAAATTTCACCTTTGTAATATGTTGCACGCATTACAGCAATTCCACGCGCAGCAGCAACCTTTAATGCTGTGGTAACATTTGCAGCAAAAAAAAGTTCCTCAATAGCAATATCATCTGGTTTATAATAATTTAATATTTCTTTTAATTTTTCATTTATATGACACAGTCTTTGCCCAAACTCTTGGGTTTTATCTGTTTCAATCGCACCATAATCAATTAAAGATATTTCTTCGCCTTTCTTACGAATAACACCCCAGCCCATAATTCCAAAGCCAGGATCAATACCAAGAATAACTTTACTCTGCATTATGATGCACCGATTGAACATCGTCATTACTTTCTAATGTATCAATCAACTTTTCAAACTGAGCGTTTTTGTCTTCTGGTAAAGCAATATGCGATACAGGCACCCATTCCACACCAGCAGAGTCTAATTTTATTTCGTTTTTTTCAAGTTCAGCAAGTACAGCATTAAAGCTCTCAGGTTTAGTAGTAATCGTTACAATTTCTTCTTCTGTTTTTATATCTTCTATTGCAGAATCAATCAAAATTTCCAATAATTTCTCTTCATCCTTTTCTGTAACAGTAATTACACCTAAGCGATTAAACATAAAAGAGACAGACCCAGAAACACCCAAAGCACCACCAGATTTATCAAAATATGAACGTACATCACCCGCTGTTCTATTTTTATTATTTGTCAGTGCTTCCACAATAACAGCTACACCAGATGGCCCATAACCTTCGTATGTTATACTTTCATAACTTGCACCTGTTCCATCGCCAAGTGCTTTTTGTATAGCACGCTTGATATTATCATTTGGCATATTATTACTTCGTGCTTTTGCAATAACTTCTTTTAACTTGCTGTTAAGTTCAGGGTCGCCACTGCCGCCCGATTTAACCGCAACAAATATTTCTTTTCCAATTTTAGTATAAACATTGCCTCTTGCGGCGTCAGCCAAACCTTTCTTCCTGTGTATTTTACTCCATTTATTATGTCCACTCATATTATTTATAATAGCACATTATAATGCCACCCGCAACCGCAACATTAAGAGATTCACATCCTTCTTGCATTGGTATAGAGATAATTTTATGATTTTTTTTGAATATCTCATCACTTACACCTTGACCCTCATTACCTAAAACAATTCCAAAATTTCTGTTATCTGGACGACTTGGCTCTTCGCCTTTAGTGTCTGCTATATGATATACAACATCATCTGGCAGTCCATTATAATCAACATGAATAATATTAAGATCAAGACACATACCGCTGCTGGATCTTATAACCTTTGGTGAGTATGTATCAACACAATTTATTGTATAAATTGTTTTATATCCAAATGCCATAGCCGTACGCAAAATTGTACCCATATTACCCGGATCCTGGATTCTATCCAAAACAAGAAAAGGTATGGTGGGTTTAGTTGGTTCTGGAATTTTTGCAACCGCTATACGTCCATTATAATTTTCAAGTGTCCCAATTTCACTTTCATTAAAAATTTTTAGAATTTTATCTTTGTTATCATCTATGATTTTTTCACCTTCTAAAATACATAAAGAAAACTTCTCTCTGTATTTTTTGAGAAGAAGTTTCTTTAATATTTTTGTGGTTATTTCCATATTATGATGCTAAAGCTTTTTTTGCAGATTCTACCAAAGCGGTAAAAGATGCTGCATCGCTTATAGCCATTTCTGATAACATTTTTCTATTTACAGTTATATTGGCTTTCTTTAATCCATCCATAAGTTTGCTGTATGTAATTTCGTTGCTTCTTGCAGCCGCATTTATTCTAGCAATCCATAGTTTACGGAAATCACGTTTTTTAAGTCTACGCCCTTCATAAGCATATTGACCAGACTTCATTACTTGTTCTCTTGCAACACGATATAAAGTAGACTTACTTGCTCTGTAACCCTTTGCAAGCTTTAAAATTTTTCTACGCTTCTTAAGAGCGTTTACACTACGTTTAATTCTCATTTTTGAATTAACCTCCTGATTGTTTTTTCATTTGCTTTATCAACGGTAGAACCATGACGTAATTTACGCTTACGCTCTCTTGATTTTTTGTTAAGAATATGATTTTTATTCTTCATTGACCGTTTGATGTCATTTTTACGAGTTTTAAATCTCTTTTTTGCACCACTGTGCGTCTTCATCTTGGGCATTTCTTTTTCTCCTTTATTTTTTCTTTTTTGGGGCAAGCATCACCATAATATTTATGTTTCGTCCAGGAACCCCGGATTTTGCAACTGGTGATTCAATATCTGCTATATCAAGTAATCTTTCTGCAAATTGTTGAATTACTATTACCCCTTTATCAGCTAACTGTGTTTTTCGGCCTTTTATACGGTTTATACAAACCTTAACCTTATCACCGTTATTAATAAACTCTCTTGCTTTTGTCATTTTAAATGCTATCTCGTTTTCTTGAATAGCTAAAGACAATTGCACTTCTTTGATATCGACCTTGTTTTTTCTTTGCTCTTTCTTCTGTTCTTTTTCTTTCTTTATTTGTTCATATCGAAACTTTGAATAATCAATTATTTTAGCAACAGGTGGTTTAGAACTTTCGTTTATTAAAACTAAATCTAATCCTGCTTCATCTGATAATTTCAAAGCTTGAGCCAAAGTTATTACTCCTAACATTTCATTGTTAACGTCAATAACGCGAAGTTCTGTACTTGTTATTTGGCTATTGATTTTTAATTCCTTAAAAATTTTATTATCCCTCCTTTAAATATGAAAAAAGAAGTGAATTAATATACCACTTCTTTACATTCTACAAAAAATATTGGGGGTAATTTTTTGTTTTAACCTTTCCGCGCAATAAATTGGCAAATAAGGTGAGAAATGGTAATTCCTTCTTTTTTTCAATTGTAATTATAGCATACTATATAAAAATGTCAATAGTCAAACTAAAAATCAATTAAATTTATTTTTATTATTAAGTAGGTTTTTTAAGATTTCAAATCGTTTTGTAACAATAGAATTTGTAATAGGTTTAAGATTATAAGCTGGCGTTCCTTCTCTTGGAGAAAATGGAAATATATGAATACTGTCAAATTTAATTTTTTGTACGGCTTGTATTGTTGAATTAAAGTCTTCCTCGCTTTCGGTTGGATATCCAATAATTATATCTGTGCTTATTTTAGCATTTAGAAAAACTTCCCTTATCTTTTGTATTTTTTGAATATATTCTAACGATGTATAATTTCTGTTCATATCTTTAAGCACTTTATCACTGCCAGATTGTAAACATAAATAAAAGTTAGGTATAAAGTTTTTACATTCAGCCAAACCAACTAAAAATTCATTTGTAATCATTATTGGCTCTAAACTGGATATACTCCACTTTCTCCCACATTTATCTACGGCTTTACATAGATTGATAAAATTTGGATAATAACATAAATTAATTCCACAAAGAATAACTTCTTCAACCTTCTTTGGCTGATTATTTATTTCTAAAACTACTTCGCTGATTTCTCTATAAGATAAAACATTTCTTTTATGAGGAATAATACAATAAGAGCAAAAATTCTTGCATCCATCTTGCACCTTTATAAAGGCCTTCTCACGTCCGTGAATAACCTTTATTTGAGTAGCCAACTGTAAGTTAGTTATTTCACTGACTACTGCTTCTGGAGATTTTCTGCCAAGTGCACACCCCATAGTAATTATTTTTGCATTTGGATGATACTTTTTAATTTTAGATACACCGTATCGTGATTTCTTTTCCGCCATGTTAGTAACAGCACATGAATTTATTACAAAAATATCACTTTGATTTTCTCTTGAAATAGCGCCATCAGTTATCATTTTATTTTCAATACCAACAGAAGAAAGCAAAGAAGCCACTTGCTCGCTCTCATAAAAATTAACTTTGCAACCGTATGTAATTATAGACACCATTTGCTTGCCCCCACAATAGCCGCAGTTTCAGCCCTAAGTATGCGCTTGCCAAACGAAACTGGCATTGCTATTTTTGATAATGCTTCGCGTTCGCGCGTTGAAAAGCCACCTTCGGGCCCTACTACTATGCCTTTTACATTTTTCATATCTTTAACATCACTGCTCTTCTCGTCAAGAAAAACTATTCCGCTTAAATCTTCTTTCATTATATCATTAACGATAGATACAGACATCGGCTTACTGCGACCACATTGTTTACAAGATTGTTTTGCAATTTCATTAAGTCTTGCGACTTTAATTTGATTTTCATTAATTACAGAGTAATCAGAAAAAAACAGCCTAAGTTCTGTTGCCCCGATTTCATTTAATTTCTGCACCGCAATTGACAAAGCATCAGGTTTAATCACAGACATATATACGATGAAATTATTAACAGGATTACATTGATTAAATTCTTTTTTAATAAAACTCAAAACAGTTTCGCGTTTATTTATTTCTTTAATATTATATATTCGATTATATTCATCACCTGAAATTACAGTTATTTCTTCACCAACCTTAATACGCAAAACATTAGCAATATGGTTATGCTCTGTATCTTTTATAATTATAGTTTTCTCTTCTGGATTATCAATCCAAATTCGTTTGCTTGACATTAGATTTAGAATAATATATATTTTTTATATTGTAAATTAAAAGCGGGGTGATTAAAGTCATGAGTCAAATCTTAGTAGGAGAAAACGAAAGTTTGGAAAACGCATTAAAGCGATTCAAACGCAAAGTGCAAAAAGACGGCATCATCGCAGATATAAAGAAAAAAGAAGAATACGTTAAACCTAGCGTTGCTAAAAAACTTAAAAGCGAGAATGCAAGAAAACGTGCAAGAAAAGAAGCCAGAACAGGCAGACCAAGTTATTAAAAAAAGGCGTAAGCCTTTTTTTTATTTCAATAATTTAATTACTTCTTCTTTGGATAAAATCTTACCCGAGGAAACTACCTTCTCTGCTATAACTAATGCAGGCAATTTCATTACGCCGTAATTTGCTACTGTGGCTGGATCTGTTATATGCCTAACATCTGCGTTTATACCCATTTCGCTAATTGCTTCTTTCACAACAGCTTCTAAAGCATTACAACTTTTGCATCCAGAACCAAGAACCTTTATATTAACACCACCTTCTGATTTTACTTCTTCTTTTTTAGATTCTGATTTACCTTTGCAACCACATCCACAACCACAAGATGATTTATTTTCTACGATTTCTTTTTCTTTCTTAACTTTGCAAGCTCCGCCGCAAGAGCAGCCTCCCTCTTCCTTGTTATTTTTCTTTTTTTTGAAAAAATCAAATATTCCCATTTTTATCTCCCTTTATATCATAAGTATATATAACACCTTATAGATATACTACTTTATTTTTGATATTTTTATAATTTATTATTTTGCTAATTCAATTGCACGTGTTTCACGAATTACATTAACTTTAATTTGACCCGGATATTGCAATTTTTCTTCAATTTCTTTTGCAATCTCTTTTGACATAAACAAAGCATCAGCATCTGATATTTGATCTGGTTTAACAATAACACGAACTTCACGTCCAGCAGATATAGCATATACTTTGTCTACGCCTTTTTTAACCTTACAAATATCTTCTAAATCATGTAAACGTTTTACATAATTTTCCATATTTTCGCGTCTAGCACCAGGCCTTGAAGAGCTTATAGCATCTGCTACCTGAACAATTATTGCTTCAACTGAATTATATGGAACATCGCCGTGATGCGCTTCAATACAGTGTATAACTGCTTCGCTTTCTTTTGAACGTCTTGCAATATCTACACCAATTGTAACGTGTGTTCCGTCCACTTCGTGATCCGTAGCTTTACCAATATCATGAAGTAAACCAGCACGCCTACAAACTTGTTCATTTGCACCAAGTTCCACAGCAAGCATACCAGCAAGCATAGAAACCTCTACGCTGTGTTTTAATACGTTTTGTCCGTAACTGTAACGGAATTTTAATCTTCCTAAGTTCTTTATTATTTCGTGAGACAGTCCATTAATTCTTGCATCATATGATGCACGCTCTCCCACATCTTTGCAATTTTGTTCTAGATCTTTTTTTGTACGTTCTACGATTTCCTCAATACGAGCTGGATTTATTCTTCCATCCATAATAAGTTTTTCAAGAGATAGTCTTGCGATCTCTCTTCTATATGGATCAAAAGAAGAAATAGTTATAACTTCTGGTGTGTCGTCTATTATAAGATCAACACCTGTTGCAGCTTCAATTGAACGAATATTACGACCTTCTTTACCGATAAGTCGACCTTTGACTTCGTCCCCAGAAATTGTAACAGTAGATGTCATTATCTCGTTACTTGCATCCGTAGACAATCTTTGTACAGCATTTGTAATTACTTCTCTTGCTTTTTTGTCAGCATCTAATTGTGCCTGATCGTCTATTTCACGTATAAGTTTAACTGCATCTGCTTTCGCTTCATCTGTTAAATTATCAATGATCATTTTTTTGGCATCTGCTTTTGTAAGACCAGAAAGAGTTTCTAATTTAACAATTGCTTCTTCTTTTTTCTTTTGAGCAGTTTTCAAATTATCTTCTACTTGTTTTTTTGTGTTTTCGATTTGAGTTTTAAGATTTTCAACTGATAACTCTTTATTTGTTATAGCTTCTTCTTTTTTACCGATCTGCTCTTCCCTTGTCATAAGTCTTGCTTCCAATCTTTGGATCTCTGTTCTTCTTTCTCTTATCTCGTTATCGCAATCCACTTTTAATTTGTGGACTTCTTCTTTTGCTTCAAGTAATGCTTCTTTTTTTGTCGTGGCTGCATCGCTCATCGCTTTTTTTGCTAACTCACTGGCTGCCTGGCGATTCTTTTTCATTGTTTTAGATTGAAAAGCTGTACATATATAATATCCGCTAGCCAACCCTGCAATTAAAGCCACGATAATAAGAATTATTGCTAATCCTATATTCATCGTTTATTTTCTCCTTTACTTTTATAAGTATCTGTAATTATACTACGGAAGAGGTATTTATGTCAAAACATATTCCAAATATAATAACCACAGTAAGAATAATATTATTACCATTTATGTTCTTTTTCTTCATAACAGATTTGGTTCCAAATAGTAAATTATACGCATTATTAATCTTTATTTTTGCGGCTGGCACAGATTTTCTTGATGGTTATTTAGCACGAAAAAACAACTGGGTTACCGATCTTGGTAAACTTTTGGACCCAATTGCGGATAAGATGCTTTTCTACTCTGGAATATTTCTTATAATCATTGGTACAAATATTTTACCAATGTGGGCAAGTTCAATAATTATATTTATAAACTTAATAAGAGATTTTGCTGTGGATTGTCTTCGAATGATTGCAACAACAAAAAACATAGTTATAGCCGCCAATTGGTTTGGTAAAATTAAAACAGCAATTTCATTCGTGGCCATTCCTTGGCTTATGTTCCTAGCTTTGGAAACAAGTTATCTAAATTATGAATTTATGGATGTTATCGGTTACGCATTAATTAGCTTATCCACACTATTCTGCTTACTATCTGGGATAATTTATTTCATCCAAAACCGAAAAGTATTTTCTTTATAAAGAATCCTCTATTGATATATCAACTTTTAGTTCAACGGATAATTTTACAGTGTTTTCCATATTTCGTTTGACTATTTCTGCTACTATCTGGGCTTCTTCTGGCACGCAATCAAATACCAATTCATCATGAATTTGTAAAACCATTAT
>CAYJJH010000004.1:38105-64667 GCA_964370495.1 uncultured Prevotella sp. | reverse complement strand
CCAAGTGAAAACTAAAACAGAAATGTTTTAGTTTTTTTATTTTTATGATATAATTTTACGAGAAGAATTATGAGCAAAACATCACAAAATAAACTGTATATAGCAATTTTGGTAAATATATCTGTTTTAACTACAATGGTATTTCTTTGCTTTTATCAATTTGATATAACGATGGCTTCACTTACAAAAGGGGCTGAGGGATCTGATAAAATTATATATGTTGCATTAGATGGTGATGCTGATAACTCGGGCTCGGAATTATCACCCTTTGCTAGCATTGATCAAGCGAATAGCTATATTAAAACAAAACTTAATAATGGAGAATATGGCGAATATATAGTAATGATCGAGCAGGGGACTTATTATAATGATGATAAAATTACCTTTGATAGTAGTTATAGCAAAGAAAGTAGTGTTACATATAAAGGCATTGGGGAAGTTACATTAAGCGGAGGTATTGCAGTCACATCAGATATGAGATGCGAAGTTCCTGATACTATTAAAAATAGAATTATTTCTACTGATGCAAAAAGTAATGTCATAGCCTATGATTTATCTAGTTTGGGTCTGTTTGCTGATGCAAGTCTTAATAATTATGGATCTAGGGGTTTTGGTAGGTTAGTAATAAATGGACCAAGAGAATTAATAGTTAATGGTGAGTCGCAGAAGATAAGCATGTGGAACGATACAGACAAGTATGCATTAGGTGCTGTTAGTGATGGTGATTCAAGTAATGCTATTGTTACAGTAGGTGATAGAGCAAGTTTATGGACAAGTGCAAATGATTTTTACATTCATGGTTATTTAAACAATGGATTTGCAGATGATACAATTAAGATTGATAGTGTAATTAATAATACCCAAATTATGTTAGCGCATAAGGGTCAATATGCTCTTGCACCAAGAGAAGGCGTTACCTTTTATAATATTATTAATTTACTGGAAGAGATAAGCGTAGAAGGCGAGTATTATATTGATAGCCAAGAGCAGAAGTTATTTTGGTATCCGCCCAGTAATATTGATGTTTCTAAAGCAAGTGTTGAGATAAGTAATAAAAATGATTTATTTATGAGTTTCAGAGAAGCAAATAATATAAAGATAGATAATATAAATTTTATTAATGCACGTAATAGTGGCATATATATCGAAGGTGGCGAAAACAATACTATAACAAATTGTGAGTTTAGAAACTTAGGTATAGTTGCTATTCAATTTGGATTTGGAGGGCACCGTGGTGGAACGGCTGAGGAATATGAAAAACTGATAGCTCACGAGGGGTTAAGGTATTTTAACGCATTTAACGATCATTATTCTGCGGCTGATAGAAATGGTGGCAAGAATCATACTGTAAGTAATTCTATTATTAGCGATATTGGTGCAGGTGGAATAGTGATGGCTGGAGGAGACAGAAAAACATTAGAGCCTGCAAATAATATAATAGAAGATTGTGAAATAACCAGAGTTAATAAATTTGAGAAAGCATATAAGCCGGCAGTGTATTTAAGTGGAGTAGGTAATATAGTGCGAAATAACTATATTCATGATATGACGGGGCAAGCAATATTATTGCATGGAAATAACCATATTATTGAATACAACAACATAGATAAGACTGTTACCGAAATAAGTGATCAAGGTGCAATATACCAAGGTAGGAATATAACAATAATAGGTAATGTGATTAGACATAATATATTTAGCAACATTACAAAAGCTCATCCAAATGGTCATCCAGTATCTGCAATATTTTTTGATGATGCATCAGGCTTTAATGCTATAGAAGGTAATATATTTTATAATATAAACGGTGGGACTGCTGCTATTAGATATAACACTGGGGGTAATTCATCAATATCAAATAATATACTTGTTAATGTGCCATATGGAATATGTTCTGCTGGCAGTGGCAAAAATCTTAACTTCGGAAATGGTTATGACCAGATGCATAATACAGATGGAAAATGGGAGGGGTATGCTATTTATAGAGAGCGAATGACAACCACTGATATTGATAATATGAGAGGTGTGGATTATAATAGCGATGTTTATAGAAACGCATATCCGTATCTTTATAATGTTTATACTTATAATACAGACTATAGCATTGGCTATAAAAATATGATGGCATATAATAACATTGATTTGGAGATTGATGATTTTATAGACTTTAATAAAGGCAATTTTGCACTTAAAGATGGTGTTGGGAAAAATATTTCATATGATTTAGGCGCAACTGGCGATGTAATTATGCAAAGAACAGGTATTTATTCTTTTAGTGAAACAGCTAATGAATTTAGTAAAATTAACAGTGGTGAGTTTTTAATTGAAGAAGTAGGTGGCCCAATATTTAATCCAGATTTAAAGTTAGCACTTGGATTCTCTTTTGGGTTTGTTTTAATTATTCTAATAGAATTAATAGTAAGCAAAAATAAAAATAATATAACTTTTCTTAAATCACGTAGACGAAATAAAAAGAAGTAAGTTGAATTACTTACTTCTTTTTTTATCTTTATTTTTTGGTTCATAATGTAGATAAACATTTACAATAAAATAGGAACTTATTAAAGCAACCAGTTGCGTTCCAATAGTTATAATATACCAATCAATAAAAAAATAAAGTGGAATACTCATAATGTTTAAGCCAATAAAACATATAACAAAAAATATAAAGTGTTCTTTAATAAAATTCATATTATAATTATAATATAAAATTTATTTTTTTCAAAATATAATTACTAAAAGGAAAAATATGAAAATTTATTTAATCAGACACGGAAGAACAAATTGGAAATGCCTTGAATGCAAACTGTATTTATAATATTTTGACAGGCAGCAATGCTGCTTATCGTGATGTTGGATATAAAAATGCAGAATTAAGAAGTTATGAAATATAAAATAATTAAAAAGGAGAACATATGAAAAAACCAATTATTGGAATAGTAGCTAAGAATTTTTCTCATGACAGTGGGAAAAGAATTTGGCGTAAACAGAGAGTAAACAGTGAACTTAGGTTGGGGATATTAAACAATGGTGGTATTGCTATTGGGATCTTGCCTTCGAATAGGACACTGCATTTCGAGGGCAGTGATGAAGGTAATATTGAAGTAATATTAAGCAAAGAAGAGCAGCAGGATCTTATTGCTCAAATTTCTTTGTGTGATGGTATAGCATTGCAGGGCGGTGCATACAGCGATCCATACGAGGAGTTTGTTGCAAAATATTGTTTTGATAATGATATCCCTACGCTGGGTATTTGCGCAGGATATAATAATATGATTCGCGGACTTGGTGGTAAAACTAGACAGAATGGTGATTTAGAAGTTCATAATAGATCAGAGTTAAAATATGCTCATGGACTTAAAGTTGATGAAGGGTCCATGTTCTTTTCAATTGTAAGCAAAACCCAGTTCCAGGTTAATTCAATACACCATTATATAGCAGATGAACTTTGCAATTTAACAGCAGTTGGTTGGGCTGATGATGGATTAATTGAAGTAGTAGAAAACAAAGCCAAGAAATTTTACCTTGGGGTGAAGTTTCATCCAGAATATTTATGCCAGCAAGATGAAACACATAATATGATTATTAAAGCGTTTGTAAATGCTTGCAAGAAATAAAAAATTACTTTTTGTTTTTCTTTTTATTCTTAATATAAAGTATTAAATAAGCTATTCCAAAAGATACAGCGACAAGAAATATGTATGTCAAAATATGACTGCCTGGGAAAATTTTAAAGGGCAATCCATTTTGTTTTATGTACATTATATTTGCATCTGGAAAAATTAAATTCCCTATTTCCCCATAACAGACAAGTGCAAGTAAGAACACTATTGTTTGATTAAGGCTTGCGTAAGTATATGTAATTTGTTTTGTGGCTAAGTAATATATACTGACAGTCGGTAAAAAGATATGAAGCAAAATGCTTTCAATATCATAGAAGGTTAAAATATTATACATATAGTAATCGCCAAATAGAAAAGTTAACACCCCGCCGAAAAAAGCAAATGTTGCAATTGGCGTAATAAATTTTTTTGATTTACTGAGAAATAATATTCCAATAGCAAAACACATTATATGACAAAGTTGCCAGGGCATAGCCTGGAAGAAAGAATCCGCTCCTACGGCTATACGAAAGATCATTCTAAATATTCTGGAAGTCATCATAATTATGACAATCCAAAAAGTAAATTTTTTTGCAAAGGTTGGAAACTTCTTGAATAATATAAAAGCTGTAATCAGCCATAAGAAACATAATATAATTAAAACAATATGAAGTGGTGAATACAATCCTTTGCCGGCGGAAAGAACATTTTCATTTGCTGTCATCCAATCGTAAAAGGTCATATATCAATTTAACATATTATTTATTATTTATCCAACTGCTGATTTTGTTTTTTGTAAATTATAAACTTTGTGATTTCATTTGCTAGTACTATGAATAAACTTAGCGCAAGGCAAATACCAAATAATGGTAAAGATATGGCTGTAAGTCCAAGTACGCTTTTTATTGGTGTAAGTGCAATAATCGTGAGTATTGAAAGAGCGCAGGAGATTGAAATCCAAATCCATTTATTTGTAAAAGGATTTGTTGTGAAGATGTTTGTGTTTATTCTTATCGAGATTAGATATAAAATTTGTACAATGTTTAATGTGTAAAATGCCATAGTAGTTGCTACAAGATTATCCCCTGTTAATTGATAGCCTATGAAGAAAGATGAGATTATCAAAGCACTTTGGACTATGCCCATTACGATTATTTGAATGCCGGTCCCATTAGAAAATATAGTATCTTTGCTTCTTCGCGGTGGCACTTGCATTATATTTTTTTCGGGTTTTTCAAGGCCAAGAGAAATTGCGGGAAAGCTGTCGGTTATTAAATTTACAAATAGAATTTGAACAGGAATCATAAAAACAAGATCTGGGAAAATTAGTGTAGCAATGAATATAGATAATATTTCGGCAAGATTAGCAGAGAATAGGAAGGCTACCGTTTTTTTAATGTTTGCGTAAATTCGTCGTCCTTCTTTAACCGCAACAACAATGGTAGCAAAGTTATCATCAGTTATAATTATGTCGGCTACTTCCTTGGTTACATCTGTTCCTGTTATTCCCATACCTACACCGATGTTTGCCATTTTAAGGCTGGGTGCATCGTTGACGCCGTCACCTGTCATGGCTACGATTTTATTAAGGCTTTTAAGTGTCTTTACAATACGCACTTTGTTTTCTGGGCTAACTCTGGCGTATACACGAATATTACCTATGACTTGTAAGAATTCGCTCTGTGATAATTTATCTAGTTCTATACCTGTAATAATTTGACTTGCATCGTCACAGATGCCAATTTCTTTTGCTATTGCAAAGGCTGTATCTTTATGGTCGCCTGTAATCATTATGGCTCTCATATGTGCCTTCTTACATAATCTAACGGCTTCAAATGCTTCTTTTCTTGGTGGGTCAATCATGCCAGCCAGACCAATAAATACAAGGTCTTGTTCTGTTGGTGTTTTGTTAATTTCTTTGTGTGGTTTATATGCAAACCCCAGAACACGCAAAGCACTTAGTCCCATTTGTTTATTTGCTGCTATGATTTCTTCTTTGTGTTTTTTTGAAAGTTCTTGAACCTTGCCATCAATTAAAATTTTGGTACATCTTCCCAGAATAACATCGGGTGCTCCTTTTACATAAGCGGTAAGTTCTTGCCCGTCTTGGTTTACAGTTGTCATTAACTTTCGTGTACTGTCAAATGGGATTTCGTTTACGC
Source organism: uncultured Prevotella sp. (assembly GCA_964370495.1). Lineage (GTDB taxonomy): Bacteria > Bacillota > Clostridia > Christensenellales > UBA1242 > RGIG8050. The sequence continues at coordinate 58,903 of CAYJJH010000004.1, read as the reverse complement.
GCTCATATTGTTTTTCAAGTGCCTGTTTATTTATTGAGAACTTATTAGCATATGCAAGTAATGCGGTTTCGGTTGGGTCCCCGATATATTTATCACCAGACTTTACGCCGTCGTTACATAACGTCATAGATTTAAGTAGTAAGTCAAAGTGAGAGTTGCTTTTATCTTCCTTATTTGTATTGTTATAGAATACGGACTTAACAGTCATAACATTTTGTGTTAGTGTGCCTGTTTTGTCACTGCAAATGATTTGAGTGCTTCCTAATGTCTCTACGGCGTGCAACCTCTTTACAATTGCTTTCTTCTTGCTCAGTCTGGATACGCCCAGGCTCATTATAATTGTAATTACTGCGGGTAGACTTTCTGGTATTGCCGCAACAGCTACTGCTACGGAAATTAAGAATGCGTGCATTATATCTGGATTAGGTTTAGAGAAAATTTCAATAAAGAACATTGCGCCTGCAATTGCTAAAACAACAGCAGTAATTATTTTGCTAATGCTTTTTATGTTTTTTTGAAGTGGTGTGATTTCTTTCTTTGTTTGGTTAAGTAGTGAAGCAATTTTGCCAAGTTCGGTTTCTGCTCCAATTGCTACCACCAAACCTTGGCCTCGGCCATTTGTTACTACGCTTCCTTTGTATGCCATATTTACTCTATCGCCTAATACAGTTTGATCTTTTAATATTACATCATGATTTTTTTCTGCAGCTACACTTTCGCCAGTAAGTGAACTCTCATCACATTTAAGACTGTGGCTGTCAATTAATCTTAAATCTGCTGGAACGATGTCGCCTGCTTCCAGAATTACGATATCGCCTGCGACTACATTTTCTACATTGATTTCTATTATTTGATTATCACGCTTAACATTTATTTTGGGCTTGGTCATATTAAGCAGAGCCTTCATCTCTTTTTGTGCTTTTAGTTCTTGAAGAAATCCAATAATTGCGTTTATTAATACGATGGCTAATATAATGAATCCGTCGATTAATTCGCTGTAATTTTTTTCTACTAAAGCCACGGTTATTGAAACTGCGCTGGCAATTAATAAAATAATTATCATAATGTCCGTAAATTGGTGTAAAAATTTTACAAGATTACTTACGGGTTTTTGTGTAGGTAAAATATTGGGTCCTTTTTCTTTTAGCCTTTTTTCAGCTTCATTGTTTGAAAGCCCTTCTTTGTTTGCATCCAATTGTTTAAGACTTTTATTTATTTCTATATTATGAAAATTGATAGACATAAATAAAGTATACCACCGTGAAACATAATTATAAAAATAGTAATTCTTCTAATTTCTAGCAATGATTAAAATGTCGGTAAAAATAATTTTTATTGAATACAGAAAAATTTTATGATATAAATAAGCAATGAGAAAACTTTTTAAGATATCAATTGCCTATAATGAAACAAGACTTATTGATTTTAGAAATTTAAATATAAATAATTTACCATCGGGCAGAGGGGAAGACTATATTATTGTAAATGGATTTATAAGGGTAGATAATGAAATATATCAAGAAGCCATTTCAAATAATTACGATAATCAAGATGAGAAATCACTTGCTAAGGCACAGCAGTTTTTTGATGGGTTTTGTGTTGACTCGGGCAGTGGGAAGCTGGAAAAATTGGTAGGTTCTTTTGCGGTTTCTGAGTTGCTGGATTATAACCCGTATGCAATGAACTTACAAAAATATAGTACAAACAAAAATGGATTAACCAGGATTGTGCGTTGTAAAATAAATGATGGATATCCAGGTATAGGGCAATATGGCAATATAGACTATTTGGATAATCCTCATGTTGACAGCATTGCGGATATAATAATAAAAGAAGTTACAGATATTAATAAGATACAAGAAGCAGAAAACTTTTTAAACGAGAGTGAGGAAAATTTCGGAGAAATGAATAGGATTCAAAAAAGGCAATTAGAAAAGCAAAAAGATAATGATCTTTATTTTAAAAATAATGCAGAAGTAATCAATAAAGAAATTTCTTTATATAATATTAGGTTAGATGAAAAAGAATATGAACTAGAATAATAATTGCTATTTTTGCCCTAGATATTGACGATGGAGGTCTTTGGTTGTATCATCATAGTGATGGAAGACAATAGAATATTTATGCTATCGGCTACGCATTATGATAACGATAGGGATAGGGTATCAGGTTATATGAATGCTCTCATAGAAATTGAAGGTCTGGCATATCAAAGACTTGAAGAAGGCAAGATAGTGGCAACAAGACAATTCTTTACTGGCTATTGTGAAGACTCTGGACAGGTAGAAAAAATAATGGGGCATTTCGATGTAGATTCGACCTTTGCACCTTGTGCAATGACATTATGTAAATATAGTGGGAATATAAGAACTTTTGATGCACCAGACGTTATTGTAGGCCGTATGGCAACTAATAACAGATCATCATGTAAAGGCAGTTATGGGAAAGTTAGTATTAATAATAAATTTGTATATGCGGCTTCATCTAATGTGAAGATAGAAGAGTTTGAAAATCAAGAAGAAATAAATCAAGCCCAAATTTCATTTAATAATTTAAGACTAAAATTTGGAAATGCTGTGGCTCCTGTTCAGCAATGTATATATGATTATCAGCAAAAAAAATATAAGTCATTTCGAAAAAGTAAAATTATACCAAATGAATTTCTCTTGGGTGAAAATGACTGTTATAGGCAACTTTAAAAAGTTGACTAATATTTTAATTAGAGTTAATACTTGTATTATAAAGGAGGATTTATATAATGAAGAAATCCAATAATATACTTATCATAGTAGGAGTGCTAGTATTAGTACTGGCTGTGATATTACCAATCTTTTTAAATATGGGGGGCAGCGGGGTTAATAAAAAAGCCTTAATAACACTTGATATAAATCCAAATATCGAAATCCTTACAGGGACAGATGGTAAGGTTACCAATGTAAATGGCATAAACAATGATGGTAAGATCTTGGCGTATGGTCTTGATGGTAAGCAAACAGCGCTTGAGGGTATACAAAGCGTTATTGGTAAAACTTATGAAGAAGCTCTCGCTATCATTCTAGACGAAGCAAAAAACCTTGGTCTTATCCCTGATACAAAAGAAGTAAATTATAGCATTGCACAGGTGGATGAAAATGCTACAATAGAAGATGAAGTTATTAAAGCTATAAAAGACAAAGGGCTTACAGAGAAAGCACTTGTAGATGCCGAAGTTACAAGACTTGAAACAGAACACAATATTTCTAAACAGAAAGCCACTCTTGTGAAAACAGCTATGACACTTGTAAATCTAACTGAAGCCGAACTTGTTAGAATGGATACAGATGATTTACTTGATTTAATAGAAGACGAAAGAGAAATAAGAGAAGATATACTAAGTGAAGAATTAGAAGATAAGTTTGAATCCGAAGTAGACAGACTTGAATTAGCTGAAGGAATTAAAGCTTATGAAAAAGTACTAGAACTTCTTAACAATGAAACAAGCGAGAATATAAAATTTGAAGACGATGAAGAGAGTATTAACAGAGAGCAGTTAGTTTCAGCGTTAACGCAATTTATTGCTGATGCTAAAAACCCCAATTTGCCAGATATTATTTCTAGCATAAATTCTGATACAGTATCTAGTGATGAAAATCTTTCAAGTTATATTACTGAAATAAAAACTGCAATAACAACTCTTGAAGTGGCTATTGAAAATTTAGACACACTATTAAGTGGTAGTGATAAAGAAGCTTATGAAGCGGCGAAAGACGCATTAGAAATAGAAGAGGATGCATTAGAAGATAATGTAGAAAATCTAGAAGAATATTATAATAATTTGCATCAAGATATTGATTTAGAAGTTGAGTTTGATATTGTGATAACAGACGGAAAAGTAGAAGTAGTATTTGATGAAACCGAGGCAATTGAAGAAGTTATTGAAAAATTAGAAGAATCTTTTGAAGATGCTGTTGGTATTGAACTTGATGATATAGCAGAATATTATGAAAATGAATTAAAGACTGCTGGAATTAAAACTGAAGAACAAATTGAAAAAGAAGTCTTGGAAAGTATGAAAACTGAAATTGATGCTTTGAAAGCAAAAATAGAGGAAGATAGAAAAGCACTTAAAGATATTAACGAGAATAATTAAATAACAGTTAAATGTTGCATATAATCTAAATAGAGTATATAATCATTTATATGGCAGTATTAGATACCATTAAGAACATAGGCGATTTAGTGCCTAAAATAACAGATATGCGAGAACGGTGTCGCAATACTTGTAGTGAAATTGAAGTTATTTTGGTAGATATGCGAAATCGTGCTAACGATAACGCAAAGGTTCAAGAACAAATTGAAAAACAAAAACAAAATCAAGAAAAATACGAAGGTTTAAGATTACAAAGAGAAAGCGAAAAGAGAGAGGCAGAGAAAAAAATCGATGCTCAAATTTTTGGTAAAAACACAAACGAAAAAAATCAAACAAGCACAATCGAAAAGAAAGAAGAAAGTGCTCCAAAAGAAAACAAGCCTTTTGTTTCTAAAATGTCTGGTAAGTTTGGAAGACCTGGTGAACCAGATACAAGTTTTAAACCAAGACCAGCTGCTGGGAATTTTTCTCGTCCACAGTATCCAAATTCATCAAGACCACAATCAGCGGGAGCTAGACCACCTTTTCAATCAAGATTTGGTCAACGTCCACCATTTAATAGCAATGGGCCAAGAAGAACATGGACGCCTGGGCAAGCCACACCTGGTGGATATGGAGCAAAACAACCATACACACCTCGTCCACAACAAAATGGAACAGGTTATCAAAGACCAATGGGTGTACTACCTAAGCCAACAGAAAAATTTGTACCTGGTAAGGTAAATACTTTTTCTCCAAATAAAAAAAGAGGAAAAGGTAATTTTGCAGGACAAGAAAGAAATGCTATGGATAAACGTACCTTACTTCGTAGGGGTATAATTGAAGAGCAAGAAATAGAAGAAAGAATGCTTACAAGAATTTTCAAAACAAAAAAGAGTAAAGAAAATTCAAGTAAGGTGAAAGTTGAAAAGTCAAATGTAGTAGTGATAGATGATAGCAATTTGACAATCAAAACCTTGTCTGAAAAGATAGGGAAGCCAGTTAATCAAATTATTAAACAACTTATGGTGTTGGGACAAATGTGTACAATAAATAGCATAGTTGATTTCGACACAGCAGAGTTGGTTTCTGATGAATTTGGAATTAAATTAGAACGTGGACATAAGGCTACCTCAGAAGAAAAAATGTCAGCTATTCATTCGGCTAATATAAGTGACGAGGAAATGAAACCTAGATGTCCTGTTGTTACCATTATGGGACACGTCGATCATGGTAAAACAACGCTACTTGATAAATTTAGAAACAGTAATGTTGTATCTGGCGAGAGTGGTGGAATTACACAACATATTGGTGCATACCAAGTAGATGTTTCTGGTGGAAGAAAGGTAACCTTTATGGATACACCTGGGCATGCTGCATTTGATAAAATGCGTGCAAGGGGCGCTAAGATTACCGATATTGCAATTCTTATTGTTGCTGGTGACGATGGCGTTATGCCACAAACCGTGGAAGCAATTGAACATATACAAAAACAATCATTGCCAATGATAGTGGCTGTTAATAAATGCGATAAAAAAGAATTTGATTTACAAAAAGTTTATGGGCAATTAGCTGAATATAATATAGTTCCAGAAGAATGGGGAGGAAACACAATTGTTGTTCCTATCTCTGCGTTTACTGGTCAAGGGTTGGATAAATTACTTGAAATGATTTTATTAGTAGCTGATATGAATAACTATCGTGTTAATTATGACAAAGCTGCTAGTGGTGCTATTATTGAAGCTAAGCTTGATGTTACTCGTGGTCCTGTTGTTACTGTGCTTGTGCAAAGTGGAACGCTTCGTGTTGGAGATACATTACTTGCTGGGACTACCAGCGGTAAAGTGCGTGCTATGAAAGATGATCATGGTCATGCTGTTAAAACAGCTATTCCAGGTATGCCTGTAAGAATTATTGGATTTGCAAATGTACCTATGGCGGGTGATGATGTATATGTTGTAGATGATAAATTGGTTAAACAAGTAGTCGCAGAAAGAAAGAGTAAAGAAAAAATAAACAAAGCTGGTGCGGGACTTATGACCGAAGGATTTGATCCATTTACAGCGATGAAGAAAACAGACAAAAAACAACTTAACCTTATTCTAAAAACAGATGTATCAGGAAGTCTTGAAGCCATAGAGCAATCAATCAATAACATAACAAGTGAAGAAGTTTCAGTTAATATAATATCTCGTGGTGTTGGTGTAATTACAGATAATGATATAGATCTTGCTTCTGTTACAAATGCTCTTGTTCTTGCGTTTAACACAAAGACATCTGCATTAGTATTAAAGAGTGCAGATAAATTAAAAGTCAAAGTTCATAATTTTGATGTTATATATAAATTGTTTGATTTTGTCACAGAAGAAATGGTTAAACTGTTTACTCCTAAGTTTGAAATTGAACATTACGGAAAGGTTGAAGTGCGTGCATTATTCAAAAGTTCATCTTTTGGTCAAATCGCTGGTTGTATGGTAATGGATGGAAAAGTTGCAAGAAGCAATATGGTTATATTAATGCGTGGTAAAAAAGAATTAGGCAAGTTTAAAATAGATAGTTTGAAGATTAAAACAGATGATCAGAAAGAAGTATTAAAGGGCGCAGAGTGTGGTATTAAATTACACAACGCACCAGAATTAATGGTAGGCGATATATTAGATGTTATAGGCGAAAAACAGCTTCCTATTATCTTTGGTGGTAAGGAGTATAAATTCTAAAATGAAAACATTTTCAAGAGAGCGTGTTAACGCTGATATTTATCGTGCAATTTCCACGGTTTTAATTTCAAAAGCAGGCAATCCGGCTTTTGCTGATGCATCTATTCTAAGAACAGAACTTAGTCTTGATGGCAGTGTATGTAACGTTTTTGTTACAGCCGGAAAAGAAGCATTTGAAAAGTCTGCAGGATTTTTCAGAACAGAAATAGCAAAAATGGTTAATGTTCGAAGAATGCCAAGATTAGCCTTTATTGTTGATAAGGGTCAAAAAAATGCCGATAGAATAGAAGAGTTACTGGCAAAGATAAGCAGCGGAGGAAAGAAGTAATGACAATAAAAGATTTAGTAAAAAAAATAATTAAACTTAAAGATCAGGCAAAGACAGTTGCTATTGTTGGTCATCATAATCCAGATGGTGATTCAATTGGTTCATGTATAGCATTTGCCGACTATTTAAAAAGAGAAGGCAAAGATGTCTCTTTATTTGCTGATGGGGATATATCTGCTAAATTTTCATATATGCCAATGGTTACAGAGTTTAATACAAAAGAAGAAAAAGATAGTTATGATTTATTGATTATACTTGACCTTAGTGAAATAAAACGTTTGGGTAATTTTGAACATCTTTGTGATAAAGCAAAAAAAATATTAGTTGTAGATCATCATATAAATCCTGATATTCGTTGTGATGTACTTGTAAGTAAAACAGACCGTGCAAGCACAGGTGAGATATTGTTTGAATTATTCGAAGCAATGGATGTGGAACTTAACCGTGATATGGCTGAAGCTCTATATACAAGTATTGCTTGTGACACTGGATGTTTCTTGTTTAATAATACAAAGCCATATACACATTCTGTTGCTGAAAAATTAATGCTTCATAATATTGATATAGAAACAATAAATTTCAAAAATTTCAGAGAATATAACAGAGCAGATATTCCTGTAATTGGATATGTATTGAAAAAAATGGAATTTATGTTTGGCGGAAAAATGGCTGTTTCATATTTGCCATATAACAAGGTTAAACAATGGAAGCTAACACATGAATCAAGGCACGGACTTTTTAAATATACAACAGATGGTAACGGAGTAATATGCAGTATATTTTTAACTGAATTAAAAAAAGGCGAGTTTAATGTTTCGCTTAGAAGTTTGGGAGATATTGATGTATCTAAAATAGCTAGAGTAATTGATGGCGGGGGGCATAAAAATGCAAGTGGTGCTTCGTTCAAAGGTAAAAAGCGTCACCTATTAAAAATATTATTAGCAGAGTTTAGTAAGGTATTGTAAATGGACGGGCAAGTAATCAATGTTTGTAAGCCTGTAAATATGCCTTCATTTGGTGTAATATCTTTGGCACGTAAAAGGCTGGGGATAAGAAAGATTGGTTTTGTTGGAACATTAGATCCTTTGGCTTGCGGGGTGTTGGTGCTTATGGTTGGGCCTGCAACCAAGAGAGCAAATGAATTGTCTGTTGGAGATAAAATTTATCGCAGCATTTTTACGTTTGGAATTGAAACAACGACCTTGGATAAAGAAGGCGAGATTGTGGCCAGAAATGACAAACAAGTAACCGAAGAAGAAATAAGAAACGAAATATTAAAATTGACGGGCGAAGTAGAAATAAAGGTTCCTAAATTTTCTGCTGTGCATATCAATGGCAGAAGGGCTTATGATTTGGCAAGAAAGGGTGTAGAGTTTGAAGCCCCAACTAAGACAGTAAATATTTCAAGATTTGAATTACTTCGTAAGATAGCTCCAAATAAATATTTTTTTGAAATACAATGTTCAACGGGTACATATATACGTAGCCTTGCTAAATTGCTGGCTGCCAAACTTGGAACTGTAGCTATTGCATCTTTGATAATTCGTACAGCTGTTGGTGACTTTGATATTAAAGATAGTATTCCGCTTGAAAAATTGGGGGTAATATAATGGTAAAATTTGGGCCTTCGGGCAATGACGAAAAATTTTATGCTGATGGAAATAAATCCAGCTTAGATGCTCCACGCTGGCTTAATGGAATTGGACTTGATGCTTATGAAATAAGTTTTGGTCGTGGAATAAGAATGACCGAGAAGACTGCATCAATTATTGGTGAGCAGGCAAAGAAACACGGTGTTCAAATTTCCGTACATGCTCCTTACTATATAAATCTTGCAAACCTGACGTCTTTTGATAAAAACTATAATTATATAAAACGAAGTTTGGAATTACTTTTTCTTATGGGCGGTAATAGATTAGTTGTGCATACAGGCAGCCAAATGGACATGACCCGAGAGGTCGCTATTCAAAACTGCAGAGATAGTCTTGAAAAGATAATAAAGAAATTAGATAATGACGGCATAAGTGATTTTCTTCTATGTATAGAAACTATGGGGAAATATACCCAAATAGGTGATGTTAATGAAATATGTGATTTATGTAAGGTGGACAAGCGCATAATACCAACGCTTGACTTTGGGCATATAAACTGTTTAGAGCAGGGCAATATGAATATAGAAAAAATATTTAAATCGATTAAAATTTTTGATAAAATTCATATACATATGTCTTTCATAGAATTTGGAGCCAAAGGGGAAATAAGACATTTAACATTAAATGACACAAAATTTGGTTTTGATGTGCAAGATATTTTATCAAGAGTTAAGGCAGGAAATTTTGAAGCTGTGGTTATTTGCGAGAGTGCAAATGTAATGGCAATGGACAGTATTAAATTAAGAAATTTTTATTTGTTAAAAACATCTAATTGAAATATAATAAACTTATATACTATGGGGGTAAATACAACAGATAACGCACGCAGGGGAATAAGGCTTTCACGTTTAGTTTTAGTCGCTGTTTTTTTGCTTGCTTCTGTGGTGGCTGGACTACAATTCTTTTTACCAAAAAAAATAAAAATAAGCTTTGATACTGGTGAAGATGCTCAAATTATATCTGCCGTAAGTTTGGATAGAGGTAATACAATTGAATTACCTATTCCTTTGAAACCTGGTGCTTACTTTGTTGGTTGGACATTAGATCCTGAAAGTAAAGAAACAATAACTAACCTAAGTGGTCTTCGCGAAGGTACTACTCTTTACGCTGTTTGGGAGGAAGTTGAAAAATATATTACAATGGCTGTTAATGGTGTTTTCTATGATGACCTAAGTGTTTTCTTGGAAAGCGGAAAGGGACTTACGCCTGCTGATCTTAACGAACATTGGGTTTTAGAGGATGATAATAATCCCGGCGAAAATGAAACATACTTAATTGATTCAAGAGAAAACAAAAGCATTATACTTAAAAACAATTTTGAAAGCTTTATGGGCTGGGAGTATTTAAACAGAACAGGAAGTATAAATAAATTACATTATAATAATGGTAATTGGACGCTTGAAGATGAAAATGGAACAAGAGCAATCACGGATGCAGATCCATTTACTCCGCCGAATTATATGACTACGTTTAATGCAATACTATCTACAAGACCTATTAATTTTGTTTTTAGAAATGGAAACGGAGATGATCTTGCAGAAATATCAGAAGAGGTTTTTACAGCACCACAATATTCACCTAATACAGCACTAATAACTAATTTCTCTCATTGGGAAATTGTATTAACTCAAGACGAGGAAAACAGTCTTGAACAATATGCATCTAAAGAAATTTTAGAAAAAATAAAATCAAGTAAATTTATGCCAGGCGAAATTATAACAGTAGATCCATTATGGTATTATTTAGGTGATAAAAGCACATTGGAAATGGATTATCAAACCAAGGTCGTTGGTATTGATGTAGTATTTGTAGCTAAGGCTTGGGATGATGCGACTAACCCTGAATATAAGTATTCAATGAATATAACGGTTGAAGATGGTGTACAAGAAGTTAAAGAAATACAAGAACTTTCTTTATCTGATCTAAGTTTAGAAAACCCAGTAGTAATGAATAGTAATGCTATATTTCTTTACGAGGATACATCAAATAATATTATGGGTTACAGTTTCGTGGATCACAATGGGACAATACATAATATAACCAGAAATACGGCAGGTTGGATATCAGGTTTTTATAGAATAGATTTAGGTGGAATAGGTGACTATATATTTAACAGTAATAGAGCTATATTTATTGATGTATTATATAGAAGTGCCTTGAAAACCATTCAAATGGAATTTAATTATGGCAATGAAATGTGGACGCTTCCAAATTATACATATTCAGAAAATGAAGTTTCTATAATTCAAGATGTAATTCAAGGCGAGGTTATGACCATACTTAACGGGGAAAGATACATGAAAGAAAATATGTTGTTTTATGGTTGGCAACTTGAAGGTGATATAACAAATAAAATATATTTTGCCGGTGAACAATATCAAGTGCCTTATATAAGTGGTGACTCTATGGTATTTAATGCAGTATGGAGAGAATCAAGGCTATTGTATGATTTTGATCTAGATAACGGAGAATGGGAAGAAACACCAGACTTTACAACTATGAAAGGAACGCAGAAAGATAAAGTAAATATCATATCAGATATTCCCGTAAAATTTGGATACAACTTTGTTGGTTGGGATTTTAATGGCGAAGAAAAAAATGGTGGAGATGAAATAGAGATCGGAAACGAGATACAAACACTAACTGCTAAATGGACACCAAAAGTTTTATATATAGAATATTTATTTGATAATTATATAAATCCAAATTTAACAAGGTATAAAATTGAAACGATAGAAATAGATGCAAGTAATAAATTTCCTGCTTTGGGTTCTAATAACTTTTTAACATTTGAAGGTTGGAATTTATTAGGGTCTATATATGCGGCTAATCAAAGTATAATATTTGATGCAGATACAGTATCTAAGTTAAACCCTGTTATGGAGGGTGATGCCATAAGAATATTTATTACGGCTAATCAAACAATCAGAGTAGCAACAATAACATACAAAGGTAAAATTAATAATTTTGATGTTGATATTAATAATGAAACTTGGATACAAACAATAATCCAAGGCGAAAAATTTTCCGATTATGATCCATTTAAAACAACCTCATCTGGACTTGATATGATGGGTAGAGAATTTATTGGCTGGGATTTTACAACTAATACTAATCAAGTAGCAGTGGGTATTAATGATTCTACTATCGTGCCAAGAGGTGCAACCCAAATTATTGCTTATGCTACATACGAACAAAAAGAAATCGCAATCGAATATCTCGGATTTAAAACTGCACAAGACTTCCTTACAGCAAGTGAAACTCAAGATTATGAGGGTGAAATATTAAGCTTCACAACCAATGAACTTCGTAATTATGACGGGACAGTTGTTTTGCCTACCAGAGATGATATGTCTGCAATCAGCTTACCAATAACAGATAGTGATTGGGGAAGCTTTGTTGGTTGGGCACTTGAAAAAGATTATGCAGAAAGTGACCCTTCTATAATTTATAATGTTGTTGAAGACGATAGACCAGTATTGCGTTTACTTAACATAACAACAATGGAATTAGATAATTATAATGTAGATGTAGATAGGTATGGGGTTAAGCAAGCAAACGGCACATATAAAATAAAATTATATGCTGTATATTCAAAAGATTTAATTCAAATTGAATATGATAATTATAGAGCTGAAATAAATGATCCTCGCGAAATTGCTGTTCAATATAAAGCGCCTATATATGTAGGTAATATAAGAGACCGATCAGTTCGTGGTGGAAGAACAATAGGGCCAGAAGACAGTGACTTCTCTACATATGGTATTATGGTCGAAGACGATAGTAAACTCTCAATTCCTCTTGGTAAAAGCTTTGTAGGCTGGAAAATGTATTTGCCATCTGGAATAGATAATACAATTAAAGAAGAATTAGAAAATAAAATTTGGTTCCCTGGTGAAATGCTACCATCTATAAATTTTGATGTGAGATTTGAACCAATAATTGTTAATGACAATACAAAACAAAATATAATGGTAGGAAATACTGAATATAATGTAACAGCCATTGGAACGGTGTCTGTACATAACATAGTAAACACAGATATAGTTGTACTACCAAGAGGAGATTACGAAGTAGCAACCAACGCAATAAATATAGAGGGTGATTTAATGCGCGTAATTATCCCTAGCTCTGGAAATATAATATTAAACTATGGCGCTATAAAAGCGGAAAATCTTACTGAACTTTATATTGGTGATAACTTAATATTAAATGGCAGCCCAGTATCTAGCAGTAACTTTAATAAATACATTGTAAAAAAAGGTTATGACAAATGGAATAATGAAGACTTAGATTCTGAAAATTGGAATATAACATTTGGAAATGACGCAACTCAGAAATATTCATATGGCGCTTCATTAGATGGATTACTTGTTATAGATCAAACACTTATTGCTGTGCCTTCAGCTACAAGTTTAACTACAGATTCCTTTAAAGAAGCAATAGTTGACTTAGGAATTACAACAATAGGTAGTTACGCACTTTATGATATGCGTAGTATGGATACGATAGACTTGTCTATAAATGATCTAGTAATAAATCAAAAAGCGATATTTACAAGTACGGCACGAACCATTGTATTACCTGAACAATCTTCTGGTGTGCATTATGAAGCGTTATCTGGTTATCATAATTTACTTAGCAATATAAGATTTAATGCAGCAACATTCTCTAATTATGCATCTGTGCAAGATAGAGTATTATACTTTGGTGAAGATATGGCTAAAACACATATCGTATACATAATGCAAAATGTAGTTACCAGAAATTTAGATCATTTAAAAAGAAACCTTCTTATATCACCAACTGTTACAGTAATAAATGAATATGCTTTGGCTTCTTTAAATTGGAATGTTATAGATTCAATATCAGCAGATGCAGAGGGTCAGAATATGAATATAGAAGATTTAGAAAATGTTCCTGTTAGACCAATTTTTGTACATGCAAGTAATCCTTACTTGGGTGGTATGACACAAACATATGAAAAAAGATTTATATTTAAATATAATTCCAGTGAACATATTTTAATATTTAAGTACGGAGAGTTTATAACTATATTTGATCCAAAAGATGGAGATACGGATTTTGATAATAACGGAATCCCTGACTTTACTTTTGATAATCCTTGGCATAAATTTTCACAATGGAAAGTAGGCACCAAAGATTATAAGGTTGATGAAGTATACCAAGTTGGTATTAATCCAGATATGCTAGTGGTAGAAACAATAACATTTGACGCTAGTAATTCAGCAGAAAGTTGGAAAGCTTACCCTGTCAAATTTCACATCTATGATGTATCCACAGGAAGAGATGGTGGAATTGAAGCCAATATACCTGCGTTTGTTAATGTTCACGGAGTGCCATATTCAATGGAAGATATATTGTTGAATGAAGCTCTTCTAGCACAATTATACTTGCCTGGTTATGATCATAGTTTTAATAATGGCATGAATTATCAATTTATTGGATGGACATCTTCAAGACCAACAAACTTTAATGGGTGGCTTTGGAATAATGTTGAAGATGACCAAAAAATATTACCAAATGGTATGAATAATACTTTATTGAATTCGGGCTCTCAAACAGGTGGTTCATATACTTATTATGCTTTGTATGATTTAGCAACAGAAAATCTTACATATACATTGAATGAAAGCAAAGATGAAATTGCGTATTATACTGTAGGTTATAAATCTAACAAGGAAATAACAGATGTTCATATTCCTTATGCTAAATCAAATGGATTATATATGGCGCCCGTTATGGATATAGCAGCAAATGCATTTAGTCTAAATACTCAAATTACAGGCGAAATAATAATTGGTGGAGCAGTTTCTAACATAGGAAATAATGCATTTAGAGGGCTAGATGTTAATATTACATTCAAGCATGTAGGCAATACTATAAAAATAGACGACGAAATTTATCAACTTGAAATTGGTAGCTCTGCATTTGAAGATAATGATAAGATTACTCAAATTACTTTCCCAGCTTCATTAAATAGACTTGGTGACAGAGCGTTAGCGTCTTGTGATAATTTAGAGTATGTATATGTAAATGAAGAACAAGGTGATACTTCTATGATAAATAGTATTGGAAACTTTGTATTTAAAGATAGTAGAAAAATTAATACAAATAGATTTGCGACATTAATTTCTAATGATACAAACAGAATAAATGATCTGGGGTATGGTATATTTATGAACACAGATATGGCTGAAGATATTATTTGGAAAGGTATCTTAATACATGCGGGTGGCAGCACGGGTGAAGTCTATCTGGCAAATGAAACACCGGTTGTTACTAATGGAAGACATTATATAGAAGCAAATAGCGTACGTGGTTATGCATTTGCCAATAATGATAATATAACAAAAATAACAATTGTAGATGATGAAATAATTCTAGAAGATAATACTTTCTCAGACATTGTAACAGGTATTGGGTATATTGAAATAATTGATTTAACTGGAAGTAATGTAAACAGTATAGCAGATGGTGCGTTTGATAATATGGCTAAGGTAACATTGCTTGTTAGAGCTCCTCTAAGTACATGGAGAAATAGATTTAATGCAAAAAATATAATAGATACTTGGTTTACTTATTAAATCCGCATAAAATATCACAGGCTATAACTTTTGTTTTTCTATAAATATCCATAATGGTTTGCCCCTTCGAATTTGAAATAATTGAAACAATCTTATTCAATGGATTATGGATTTCGCTTACATCTATAAAAAAACAATCCATACATATACGCCCAATTATTTTACATTCTTTCTTGTCTATTGTTACAAAATCTGAGCCACTAAACCGTGTCTGTATCCCGTTTGAATAACCACCCGCAACAATACCAATCGTCATTTTTTTTATAGCTGTATATTCCCCATTATATCCAACACTTTGCCCTTTGTTGATTTTCTTAATCGCTATTACTTTTGATTCTATATTTAATACCGTGTCCATGCCATTGCTTCCGCCGTAAATTGCTTTGCCTATGCGAACCATATCAAAATGCGTAGCAGGGCAGTTAATGGTCCCACTGCATGCTGCATGTATAGTGGAGATTGGAAAATGTTTTTTGAATATAAGCACATATTTTTTAAATTTATTTATGGATGAATCTACCTTTTTTGGATTATCTTCTTCGTGTGATAGATGAGTGTAAAGTCCTTCGATTTTATAATTTGATAATAAATTTAATACCGAAATAAATTCCAGTATAGAATTACAGCCATATCTATTCATGCCCGTATTTACTGCGATATGTATTCTTGGTTTAAGATTTGATTCTATTAAATTTTTTGCTTCTTTCAGGCTTCCTATTGTTATGATTAAATTATGTTTCAAGGCAGATTCTATGTTTTGTGTTACGCTTAATATTAAGATATCTTTTTTGATTCCAGCATCACGAAGACGGATGCCTTCATCTACCGTAGAAACCGCAAAGCAGTCTATGAATTTTTCAATTTTATTTGCTACGATTTTATCACCCAGACCATATGCGTTTGCTTTTACTACCGCACAAAACTTTGTTTTTGGTTTTAATGATTTTTTTATTTTATGAATGTTCTCAATAATTTTTTTAAAATTGATATGGACGGATAACATATCTTCATATATGATAGATTATGCGAATAATTGCAGGTACACATCGTGGAAAAAAACTTATAGAACATTTCAATAAAACTACGCGCCCGACAACGGACAGAGTAAAGGAGAATGTTTTTAATATTTTGTCTAATTATATAAATATTCGTGGGCTTCGTGTTTTGGATTTATTTGCTGGGACTGGGGCATATGGAATAGAATGTCTTTCTCGTGGAGCAGGGGATGTTCATTTTAATGATGCGGATGAAGAAGCTGTAAAGGTAATTAAAAAAAACATATCTAATATTTGGAAAAACATTAAAATTACAATGCAAGATTATTTAGGTGTATTATCCAGTGACTTTGATTTGATTTTTTTAGATCCGCCGTATGATTCTGATCTCGGAGAAAAGGCAATAGAAAAAATCAAAACAGGTTTTATTGTTTTCGAGACAGATAAAGAAATTGAGAATCCAAATATTTTCTTAACTAAAAAATATGGAAATACATTTATATATTTTTTAAAAAAATAAAATTAAGCTTAGTATCCCCATAGACAAAATCGAATGTGTAAGTTTGTATGAAATATATTTCCAGAAGCTAATTTCAAATTTATCTGAAAAAATAAAGTTTTGACAGGCTATGCAAAGCCCACCAAAAGAGAGGAAAAATTGAATAAGCAATGGATGCAAAGTTTGAAAAGTGCCTGTTGTCATTTCAATTACTCCAGATAGGATTACCGGCAAATATAAAACCTTGGCTAATATATAAAAAAATAAAACAATCCCACAGACATTTAGTATCGCAGAGATAGAATTGAAAATTGCTTCATTAAATAATTGAAAAAAAGGCTTTTTATCTGTTATGATTTTAGTTGAATTTTTTTTAAAGCCCTCATCTTCTTTCCAAATAATCCCATTTATAAATGCTGCCAATACAGATGAAATGAAAATCATGATCCCAATTTTTGTATTGCTTAATATGATTGTGCCTACTGTTGCTATTGTAAAAATTGGGCTGGGGGTAGATGTCCATATACAAAAATTTCGTGCCTGCGTTTTTGATATCTGTCCATTATCATAAAGTAGTTTTGCCATTCGTGTACCATTTGGATAGCCAGAACAAATTGAAAGCAGTCCAACAAAATATTTATTATTTGTATTTAATATATTGATTATTAAATTTGTTAATACAAAAAAGGGGAATAGTACGGGTAATACCGCTTTGCCAAGAAGTGCAATTCCTTCTTGTCCTGACTGAATAAAAAGCTCAATAAAATCTTGCATATAAATAAATATGTGGACTAAAAAGATAATAGGATGCTATAATTCAAAATGAAAGATTTTTATAGTCACAATACATCAGAAGATAACGGAGAGATTAGAGTAGATGTAGTTAAAGAAGTAAATAACATAGAGAAGGCAGAGTATCCTATTTTGGAATATGATAACTATCCAGAATCTATTACTCAGGTTAAAAAAGATATTTACCCTGTAAACAAAAATATTAAAAGATGCGTTATAACATATTTTCAAGACGTTGTTGTTAAGCTTGAAACAAGTTATAAAATGTTCCAAGCATTCAAGCTTCGTATAGAAGGAAAGCGTCCAGAGGTCTTTGTGCTTAACGTTGGAGATGAAGATATATATGTATTATTATGTCCATTGGGCGCGCCCCAAGCAGCTAGAATGTTGGAGATATTGTCTGCTATGGGCGTAGAGAAGTTTATGATTTGTGGTGGCGCAGGTACATTAGATAACGATATCACAGGCAACAAAATTTTGGTTGCAACCTCTGCTGTTCGTGACGAAGGTACAAGTTATCATTATTTACCACCTTCAAGAACAATAGAAATTAAAAAAGAAGTAAAAGATAAAATTATTGAAACCCTTACAGAACTTAAAGAAGATTTTGTAGAGGTTAAAACTTGGACAACTGATGCTTCATTTAGGGAAACCCCAGACAAGGTAGAATTGCGTAAAGAAGAGGGGTGCGCTATTGTTGAAATGGAATGTTCTGCTTATTATTCTGTTGCAAAATTCAAAGGACTAGATTGTGGTCAATTGTTATATGCTGGTGACGTAGTTCAAAAAGAAGGTTGGGATTATAGAGACTGGCATTCACGAACAGACACAAGAGAACATCTATTTAACTTGGCTGTTAAATGTGTAATGAAATTATAATAATAAAAAAAATATAGCGGATTATTTCGCTATATTTTTTTCTTCTAATTCTTTTAATTCTTGGCCCGTTAGATTTAATAACTGCTCGGAATATTTCATAAGTTCGTGCAGGTCATTTTCCATATTGAAGTATTCGCTAAAATTTTGATAGTCTTTATTTTTTAATCTAGACTTAATTGCATTTATTAATTCGCTGCAGTTTACAAGAAGTTCATTTATTGGGTTTGGTTTTACTGTATCTTCTTCAAGCGCGGCATGAGTTTTTTTTGTTTTTATATCATTCATTGCAAAGTATGAATTTTGGATAAATAGCAAATCATTTACTGGGTCTTTACCGTAATTGGGCCCTATGAATGTTGTTAATTTTATGTTGTTATTATTTTCCATAATAAAGTATATATTATGAAGTATAATATATCAATAGAGATAAATAAAATTGTGTTTGATATTATTTATTTCTTTGTTATAATTAATCATGGCATTTGAAGAACAACTTGAAAATTTTTTTAGAGAGAAAGTAAAGGTTGGTAAGGTAACACCTGAAAAATATCCAATCATGTTACCTATGTATAAAATTGGTGGGGGTCTTTATCAGATTTATTTAATTGCATCTGGCAATGGATCTTTCTATTTAAGTGATGAAGGTGCTACGATAAAAGAACTAGATAAAATATTTGAATTGTCAGAACCTGATGTTGTTAAAAATCTTGTGGCTATAATAAAGCAATATGGTTGCCGTAAAGACGGGGATAAAATTGTTATAGACTGTACTCAAAAAGACATACATATTAATTTATCTTATTTAATCCAAGCTATATCATTTATGTTGAATATGAAGATATTCTACATCTAATAAGGGGTTATGATGGAAAGTGTTATAGAGCCTCATAAAAAAATAATCCAGCACTCGGATATAGATAATACTATAAAAGTGCTTGTAACTCTTTCTTGTGTATTGGTTGCAATGGTGATAGCAGTTTGCACATTTGCTGCTTTTTGGAATGTCCCATTTAGTGGTGCGTATGTTCATAGTTCTACTGACTTCAGATATGTGTTTATGGGTGACTCTGTAAGATTTGAAGAATTCCTGGATACAAGTGCAACCGAATATATAATACCTGAAACCGTTTGGCACGCAGGTGTAAGTTATGATGTAACCTCTATTGGGGCAAGTGCTTTTTCAAATAATAAAAGGTTAAAGAAAATTACTATATCTAACAACATAGAGAAAATTGAAGATGCAAATTCAACAGCAATTGGTGCATTTGCGGGCTGTACAAATTTAACTGAAATTAATTGGGGAAGTGGGATAAATTATATTGGTTCATCTGCGTTCAAAAACAATATATCACTGGAAAGCGTTACAATTCCAATTAGTGTAACTAAGGTAGGAGCAAACGCTTTTGAAAATGCTTTATCGTTAGAATCCATTAATTTTATAAGTCCACTTAATATAGATGCTACAGCATTCAAAGGTGCAAGTAATGTAAAAAGGGTTGAACTTGGGACAGATATAAGCGCAATTAATATTGCATTATTTTCTAACTTCCCAAATCTAAATGAAGTAATTGTAGATATTCGAAACCCAAATTACAAAGTAGTAGACAACAGCTTCTTACTTGATCAAGCGGGTAGCACTTTGGTATTGGGGTGGGATATAGAAAAATCAATCCCGGATACAGTGACTAAAATAAATGACAATGCATTTATTGGCAGATCTGGTTCTTTGTTCGTTGACGAACGTGTAACGCATATTGGCGAATATGCTTTTGATAATATGCAAATATATACTAATGCTGTATCAAAGCCACTAGAATGGAAAACAAATATGCCGATTTATTTCGAGGCTGAAAGGTTTAACTTTTATCAAAATCATGATTCTACAGATACAGAGGTTATTTCTGCTTATATATACAAAGAGGGTGGAAATACTATATATCCATCATTTGATCAATTTTTTGAAAATCCATTAAATGGTAGTCACTTCGTAAGATGGATAGAGACAACCAGAACAGATATTGATGGTAATTTACTTTCTGGTTATGATGCTTTTTATTTAAGTACAAATGATCTGGAAGAGGAGTTAGACGAAACAAGATATGCAAGGGAAGAAGGCGACGCTAATTATACAGACAAATCTTTATGGGAGAATTTTAGAAATGCATTTGATGTTGCAGAGGCTTTGCTTGATGATAAAAATGCCATGCAATCTCAAATTGA
>CAYJJH010000004.1:30427-38005 GCA_964370495.1 uncultured Prevotella sp. | reverse complement strand
GAATCAGATACTAAATCATCATATGAAAATACAGTTGCTTATCTTTCTGACATTGGCATAGATGAAATATATTTTACACCTGAATCTTGGGTGACTTTTGAAGATGCAAAAGTACGTGCCGAGAATACTTATATTAATATCCAAGGCGATGACTATGTTCAACTTAAAATTGATTTGCAACTTTTACATGATGCATATATAGCATTAGATCCAAATATAACAGCACTTGAAAATCTAATAAATAAATATGATATGTTGAATTATGATGATTATGATTCTGTTTCTTGGGATGCATTCCAAGAATCATTAAGCAATGCAAGTCAATATCTTAATGATCCTGCACTTGATGTTTGGTTGTTAAAAGATTTAGAGAACTCTGTTGAAAACCTATTGCCAATTGAATCTAATATAGATGAACTAAATAATCTTATCACTGAATGCGAAAGATTTTCCGAACATGATCTTGACGCAGGTTGGACAGATTTACAATTAGCACTTGAAAATGCTAAAACAAATAAATCAAATAATTTAATGGTGGGGCAGTTGCTAAGAGAATTACAAGATGCTAGAAATAATATAAAAATCAAAAGTATAGACTTTGACAGATTATCTGCAATGATTTCAATAGTCGAAGATTTAAATAGAGATAATTATATGGATGCAGGATGGATTGAATTATCCGAAGAATTAGTCGAAGCTAAAAAAATAACTCCGCAAAGTTTATGGACAGAAGTTGATGCTGTTAATTTAGAAGGCGCTTTCAACAGTTTAGTTCTTGTGGCTGGGCCAAAATACCAAGCAAATATTTTCTTATCTGTTGGAACTATAACATACTTTATAATTGCTGCTGTATTGTTCACGGGTGCGATAGTGTGCTTGATGTGTGTTTATAATTTAAGACGCAAACAGAAACGAAGAAAATAGTATCAATAAAAGGGTTGACTTGGTGTAGTGATATAGGATACAATGATAAATCTGCGTTTGGAAAGCCGAGTCTAATAAGTGTTTCAAAAAGACACACACGGACAAACAAATCGGAAACCCAAATATATAGAAATTTTTAAGGAGAATAATATGGCAGAAAAGAAACAAAAAATTCGTGTTCGCTTATCAGGCTTCGACCATCAGTCGGTTGATGCTTCTTGCTCTCGTGTAAGAGAGATAGCAGAACGCAACGGCGGGAAAGTAGTAGGACCTGTTCCTATTCCAACAACTCGCGAAGTGGTTACAGTTATCCGTAGCCCACACAAATACAAGGATAGCAGAGAGCAGTTCGAATCTAGAACTCACAAAAGGTTGATTGATATTTACAATCCTAACCAAAAAGTCGTAGAAGCGTTGACTCGTTTAGAAATGCCTGCGGGTGTTGATATTCAAGTTAAGCTTTAATATTGGTGACAAGTAATGGAAAAATATATTATTGGTAAAAAAATAGGTATGACTCAATTGTTCGATGAAACGGGCAAAGTTATTCCTGTTACTGTTATTGAAGCAACACCAAATGTTGTTACTCAAATTAAAACAGAAAAGAATGATGGTTATAATGCAATCCAAGTTGGTGCATTTGAGCAAAGAAAAAACTTAACCAACAAACCTGAGGAAGGTCATTTCAAAAAAGCCGGTGTTACATCTAAGAAAGTTTTGAAAGAGTTTCTTGCAGAATCAACAGAAGAATATAAACTTGGTCAAGAAATCAAATGTGATGTATTCACTTCTGGTGACGTAGTAGATGTTACTGCTAATTCAAAAGGTCACGGAACAGCTGGTGCCATCCAAAGATGGAACAATGCTAGAGGCCGTATGAGTCATGGTGGTGGACCAGTTCACAGATCACAAGGTTCTATCGGTGGAAGAAGTTTCCCTGGTCGTGTTTGGAAAGGTAAGCATATGGCGGGAAGATGGGGTAACGAACGCGTTACTATCAAAAATCTTGAAGTTATAAAGGTCGATTTGCCAAAGAATTGTATCCTTATAAAGGGTGGAATTCCGGGTGCAAAAGGACGAACAGTTGTTGTTCGTGAAGCAAAAAGTGTGAGGATTAAAAAATGAAAATAAATGTAGTAGATAAAGCAGGTAAAGCTGTTGAAGAAATAAATGTTAGCAAAGAAGTATTCGGTGCAGACAGAAATGAGATTTTAATTCACGAAGTTGCTGTTGCTTTGCAAAACAATCAAAGACAAGGAACAAAATCGACATTAATTATGTCAGAAGTTCGTGGTCATAAAAAGAAACCTTATCGTCAAAAAGGAACAGGTAACGCTCGTCAAGGTACAACCAAGGCTCCACATTATACTGGTGGTGGTGTAGCGTTTGCTCCAAAGCCAAGAGATTTTTCTACTAAAATAAATAAGAAGAAAAAATCTGCTGCTTTTGTTTCCGCTATTTCTGCTAAATTAGCAGATAAAGAACTTATAGTAATTAAGGACTTAAAATTAAAAGAAGTGAAAACAAAATTAGTTGCTGCGCTTATTAAGAAATTAAAAATAGATGGTAAGTCTGTATTATTTGTAAATGAATATAATACTGATTTCATAAACTCAGCAAGAAATATACCAAGCGTTAATATAACAACAGGGGAACAATTATCTGTTCTTGATATAGTTAGAAGCCGTATATTAGTTGCTTCTGTTGATGCAATTAAATCTATCGAAAAACAATATGGAGGTGCAAAATGATTTCACACGATATTATTATAAGACCACTTGTAAGTGAAAAAAGTGTAAGCACAATCAAAACCAAAAAATACGCTTTTCAAGTTCATCTTGATGCTACAAAACCACAAATTAAAAAAGCAGTGGAAGAAGTGTTTGGTGTAAAAGTCGAGAAAGTTACAACTGTTAATTACCAAGGTAAAGTAAAAAGACAAGGTAAACATGAAGGCAGACAATCCAATTGGAAAAAAGCTTATGTACAGTTGACAAAAGAAAGTAAGGCGATCGAATTCTTCGAGAGTTTACAATAAGGAGTAAAGTATGGGTATAAAGAGATTTAAGCCAAGAAGTGCTGGAACAAGATTTAAAACAGTTTCAACCTTCGAAGAAATTACAGACAGAAGACAAAAACCAGAAAAAAGTCTTTTGCGTACAAAAAAGAAAACTGGTGGACGAAATGTTTATGGACGAATTACAACTCGTCACATAGGTGGTGGAAACCGTCAACATTATCGTTTGATTGATTTCAAAAGAGATAAAAGAATGATTCCTGCTATTGTTAACTCTATTGAATATGATCCAAATAGAACAGCGAACATTGCGTTATTGTTCTATGCTGATGGTGAAAAAAGATATATTATCGCGCCATTGGATTTGAAAAAAGGCGATAGTGTTATCGCTGGTGATAAAGTAGAAATCAAGGTTGGAAATGCAATGCCATTAAGCGCGGTTCCAATTGGTTCAATTATTCATAATATTGAAATGCAACCTGGCGCTGGTGCAAAAATTGCAAGATCTGCTGGTATGTATGTAACACTTGCTGGTAGAGATAACGGGTATGCAATACTTAAAATGCCATCTCGTGAAACAAGAAAGGTGCCAGAAACTTGTTATGCTACAATTGGTCGTATCGGAAATCTTGACCATGAATTAATTTCAATTGGTAAAGCTGGAAGAAACAGACACAAAGGTATCAGACCAACCGTTCGTGGTGTTGTTATGAATCCTTGTGATCACCCACATGGTGGTGGTGAAGGTAAGTCTCCTGTTGGATTCTCTTCTCCTGTTACACCTTGGGGTAAGAAAGCTTTGGGTTACAAGACAAGAAAGAAAAACAAAGCATCTAATCGCTTTATTTTAAGTAGGAGGAGTAAATAATGAGTAGAAGTATTAAAAAAGGTCCATACGTAAGCAAAAAATTAGTAATGCGTATAGAAGAAATGAACAAAGATGCAGGCAAGAAAAAGGTTCTAAAAACCTGGTGTCGCGCTTGTACAATTTTGCCATCATTCGTAGGACATACAATTTCTGTTCATAACGGGCGTAAGCACATTCCTGTTTATGTTAAATCCGAAATGGTTGGACATAAATTAGGTGAGTTTTCCGCTACACGAACATTCAAATCTCACAGTGGTATTAAAGCCATTGCTGCGAAAGGAAAGAAAGGGTAAGGGGTGATAAAATGAGCACAAGAGTAAGAGAAAGAACAGCAAAAAAATTGCAAAATAAAGACAGACGTCCAATGGCTGTCGCTAAATATATAAGAATACCAAGTTCAAAAGTCAAGCTTGTATTGAACGTAGTTCGTGGTAAGTCTTATGGAGAAGCAGTTTCTATTTTGAAAAATATGAACAAATCATCAAGTCCAGTTATTTTGAAGCTTCTTGAAAGTGCTGTGGCAAATGCCGAAAACAATTTGTCTATGATGAAAGATAATCTATTCATAGCAGAATGTTGGGCAACTGCTGCACCTACTATGAAAAGAATGATGCCAAGAGCAAGAGGTAGAGCGGATAGAATATTGAAGCGTACATCTCATATTACTATGATTCTTGACGAACTTAAAAAAGATACTAAAAAAGTAGCTAAGAAAGAAGTTAAGAAAGCAGAACCTAAGAAAGTAGAAGTAAAAAAAGAGGTTAAAAAAGTGGTAAGTAAGTCAGCTCCTGTTACTAAGGCAGAAAAACCATTAGCTGACAAACCAAACACAGCTAAGCCACTTGGAACAAAAAAAGTAGCAACTGCTGCTAAAACTGCTACAACTAAAAGTGCAACTACAAAAAGCACAGTTAAGAAGGAGGCTAAATAATGGGACAAAAAGTAAATCCTAATGGATTGCGTGTTGGTATAAATAAAGATTGGAGAACTACATGGATAGCTCCAAAAAAAGATATCGCTGCAAATATTCTTGAAGATCATAAGATTCGTCAAATGTTAGATAAAGAATATGGAATTAAAGCGGGACTTAACAACTGCGCTATATCTAAAATAACAATTGAACGTAAAAATACTTTGGTTATCGTAAATATATTTACAGGACAACCAGGTATGCTTATTGGTCAAAAGGGTGCCAATATCCAAGTTATCAATAAAAAAGTTCAAAAGATAATCGGTACAAAAACTTTAGAAATTAACGTTAAAGAAGTTAAAAATCCTGATATTGATGCTGATTTAGTAGCTCAATCTATTGCTATGCAACTTGAAAGACGTGTGGCTTGGAGAAGAACAATGAAAATGGCTATTCAAAAAGCAATGAAGTGCGGTGTGACAGGTATTAAAGTTATGCTATCTGGACGTTTGGATGGTGCAGATATAGCAAGATCTGAACACTATCATCAAGGCGTATTGCCACTTCATACTTTAAGAAGCGACATTGACTATGGATTCGCTGAAGCACATACAACTTTTGGTGTTATAGGTGTAAAATGTTGGATATCTAACGGTGAAATCAAAGGAAAGCGTGTTAGAACAGGTGAAGTTGTTCGTGCATCAAAAGATCGTCCATCTCAAGACAGACCAAAAAGAAACTTCTCTGGCAGCAAATTCCCAAATGCTGGGTTTACTGCTAAAAGATATCAAGGTGGAGAAAAAAGAGAATTGAATCCTACCCGTAATTCTGGTGGATACTCAAAATCATTTTCCCCAAAAGAAGTTAAGAAGGAGGTAACCGAAGATGTTAATGCCAAAAAGAGTTAAGAGAAGAAAACTTCATCGTGGTCGTATGCGTGGTAAAGCTACACGCGGTAACCAATTAACATACGGCGATATAGGATTGTTTGCAACCGAGCCAGGTTGGATCACATCTAACCAAATAGAGGCAGCCCGTGTTGCTATGACAAGATTTACAAAACGTGGTGGTAAAGTTTACATAAACATATTCCCACATAAATCTGTTACAAAAAAAGCCGCTAATACTCGTATGGGTAGTGGTAAAGGAAATCCAGAATTTTGGGTAGCAGTAGTTAAGCCAGGTAGAATGCTATATGAAATTCAAGGTGTAAAAGAAGAGCAAGCAAGAGAAGCATTAAGATTAGCTATGCATAAATTATCCGTAAAATGTAAAATTGTTACGAGAGAAATGCAAGAAGAAAAGCAAGAAGAAGGAGAGGTAGCAAATGGATAGAGCGAAAATTTATCACGATATGACAGGAGCAGAGCTTCAAACTGCTTATAAATCAAAGAAAGAAGAATTATTCAATCTTCGTTTCCAACATTCAATAGGACAATTAAAAAATCCTAAACAATTAGAAATGGTAAAAAGAGACGTTGCAAGAATTTTAACAGTTCTTAAAATAAGGGAGGGCAAATAATGGCAGAAGAAAAAAAAGCGGTAGCGAAAGCAAAGAAACCCGCTGTTAAGAAAACGTCATTGACGCGCGTTAAAAAAACAGAAACAAGAAATACTCGTAAATCAGTACGAGGTGTCGTTGTTTCAAATAAAATGGATAAGACAGGCGTAGTTGCAATTACAAGAAAGGTTGCTCATCCTATTTATAAAAAAGTCGTAATTAAAACAAGTAAATTCAAATTCCACGATGAGAAGAATGAATGTAATATTGGGGATACGGTAGAAATCGTGGAAACACGTCCACTATCTAAAGACAAATATTTCAGATTACTTCGTATAATCGAAAGGGTTAAATAAGGGAGGATAATATGATTCAACAAGAAACTATTTTGAATTGTGCAGATAATACAGGGGCTAAAACCCTACATGCGTTTCATAACGTGGGTGGGTCTTGGCGTAGATCAACAGGTATTGGTGATATAGTAGTAGCATCTGTGCGTGCATGTGCTCCCGGTGGACAGGTTAAATCTGGTGATGTTGTTAAGTGTGTTATTGTAAGAACTGTAGCACCAAAAAAGCGTCCAGATGGAACACATATCCGTTTTGATGACAATGCAGCTGTTATCATTGATAAAGATGGCAACCCAAAAGGTACTCGTATCTTCGGGCCTGTTGCTCGTGAATTGAGAGAAAGAGGATATATGAAAATTGTATCTCTTGCTCCGGAGGTGTTATAATGAATAAAATTAAAGAAGTAAAAAAAGTTAATGTTCGTGTAGGTGACGAAGTTGTTGTTATCGCGGGCAAGGATCTTGGTAAAAAAGGCAAAGTTATCTCTGTTAATCCAGAAAAAAATACTTGTAAAGTAGCAGGTGTTAATATGGTAACAAAGCACAAAAAAATGAGAAAACAAGGCGAAAAGTCTGAAAAGAAAAAAATGGAAGGAAGCTTAGATATTTCTAACGTTCAAATCATTTGTCCAAAATGTGGAAAGGCTACTCGTGTTGCTCATACAAATGACGGCAAAGTTAAGCATAGAACATGTAAAAAATGTGGCGGAGTATTAGACAAAAAATATGTTAAGCCAAAAGTTAAAACAGCTGTTGAAGAAAAAGAAGTAAAAGAAGATAAAGCAGTTGAAAAGAAACCATTAAAACGTCGTGAGGTTAAACACGTAGCAGAATCTACTGTTAAAAAACCTGCGAATGTAAAAATTGCGCCTAGCACAAAATTACCACGTAAAATGGGAGGAGAATAATAATGGCAGAAGTAAAAAAGACAACAGCAACTAAAACAGCTGTTAAAAAAGCACCAACAGCTACAAAAACAGCTGTTGCTAAGAAAGCTACAACAACAACT
>CAYJJH010000004.1:0-30327 GCA_964370495.1 uncultured Prevotella sp. | reverse complement strand
ACAACTGCAAAAACAACAGCAACAAAGGCTACAGCTACAAAAGCAGTAGCAACGACTGTTAAAAAAGTTGAAGCTAAACCAGTTGTTAAAAAAGCAAAGAGTGCACAAAAATTTCATAATAGACTTCATGAAAAGTATATAAAAGAAATCGTGCCTGCTCTTATTAAGAAGTATAAAAACATTAATGCTGTTCCAAAATTGGAAAAAATAGTTGTTAATACTCGTTTAGGCGATGTTAAAGATAATACAAAATCTGTAACAATGGCAGTAGATGAATTAGCAATGATTACTGGTCAAAAGCCAATAATTACTACAGCTAAAAAAAGTATATCTAACTTCAAAATTCGTGAAGGTCAAAATAATGGTGCAAAAGTTACTTTACGTGGAAAAATTATGTACGAATTTATCGATAAAATTTTATCAATTGCATTCCCTCGCGTAAGAGATTTCGCGGGTGTATCAAGAAAAAGTTTTGATAAATTTGGTAACTACTCGTTTGGTCTTAAAGAACAACTTGTTTTCCCTGAAATATCTTTTGAAAAAATAGAAAAAACCAGAGGAATGGATGTTACTGTTGTTACCACAGCTAAGGACAAAGAAGACAGTTTAGAATTCTTAACATTGTTAGGGTTCCCATTCAAGAAGGAGGTTAAATAATGGCAAGAGCAGCATTAAAACAAAAACAAGCACGAGGCGGGCGATTAAACGGAAAAGCCTGTGAAGTAAGAAGTTACACTCGTTGTAGTATATGTGGAAGACCACATTCAGTACTAAAGAAATACGGAATATGTCGTGTTTGTTTCAGAGAAAAAGTTTCAAAGGGTGAAATCCCAGGTTTCACAAAGTCGAGCTGGTAAAAGGAGGAATGATAAAATGGCAAATATAGTTACAACAGATCCAATAGCAGATATGTTAACAAGAATGAGAAACGCTATTCGTGCTAAACACGAAGATGTTTTGGTACCTTTGTCTAACATTAAAAATGAAATTGGTAAGGTTCTAAAAAAAGAAGGATATATTGAAAACATCAAAACCATTAATGAAGATGGACATAAGGTGATGAAGATTACTTTCAAATTAGAAGATGGTAAACAAAAAGTTATTCAAGGTCTTCGTAGAATTTCTACACCTGGTTTACGTGTATATGCTGGCGTTGAAGAACTACCAAGAGTTTTATCTGGACTTGGGATTGCTTTGATTTCTACATCAAAGGGTATTATGACAGATAAACAAGCAAGAGAAAAAAATCTTGGCGGGGAAGTTCTCGCTTGGGTATGGTAAGGGGGAAGTTATGAGTAGAGTTGGAAAAACAATTATCAAAATTCCATCAGGCGTTACAGTAGAATTCGTTGATGGTGTTGTTAAGGTAAGTTCGGGTTCGAATACTTTGACACAACAAATTAAATCACCTATTTCGGTTAATATCGAAAATAACGAGGTTACTGTTACTCGTGGTAATGACGTAGCTTTGAGCCGTTCTTTACACGGTTTATATAACAGACTTATTCAAAATATGATTACTGGTGTAACCCAAGGTTTCACAAAAGTTTTAATTTTGAATGGTGTCGGTTATAAAGCTGCATTAAAAGGTGAAGATTTAACATTAAATATTGGTTTCTCTCATCCTGTTGAGGTTAAAAATGAAGGCGGAGTTAAATTCAAAATTTTAACACCTGTTGAAATAAATGACCTTAAACTTGGAAAAGACGGAATCGGTGTTGTTATTACTGTATCTGGTATCGACAAAGAAAAAGTTGGAGCAGTTGCAAGTAAGATTCGTGATATACGACCTGTTGAACCATATCATTTATATGGTATAAGATATGGCGATGAAAAGGTTCGTAGAAAAGAAAGCAAATCTGGCGCGAAAGGGTCTAAATAAGGAGTAGAAAATGATAATAAAAAAAGATAAAAATTCAGCAAGAAAACAAAGAGCAAAGCGTCAAAGTGATATAGTAGGAACGGCTAAATGCCCACGTCTTACAGTATATCGTAGTTTGACAAACACTTATGCTCAACTTATTGACGACGCAAAAGGGCAAACTGTTGTAGCGGTAAATACTTCTATGCAATCTATTAAAAAACTTATTAAAGGTAAAACTAAACAAGAATCATCTTTAATAATTGGTGAAGAACTTGCGAAATTAGCTGTTGCTAAAAAAATCAAAGAAGTAGTTTTCGACAGAAATGGTTACATCTACACAGGTAGAGTAGCAGCTGTTGCGGAAGGCGCAAGAAAAGGAGGATTGAAATTCTAATGGAAGAAGTAAAAAAGGAAGCAGTTAGTGCTAATGCATTATTTTCTACATCAGGTAAGGAAATACGTAAAGACGCTAAGGATACAAATAAAAAAACTTTGTATAAAAACTCAGGTCAAAGAAAACCAAGACCTCAAACTGAAGACGAATTGAATGGATTTTCTTCTAAACTTATCGGTATCAATCGAATAACAAAGGTTGTTGCTGGAGGAAGAACTTTACGTTTTAATGCTGTTGTTGTAATGGGAAATAAAAACGGAACAATAGCAGTTGGTTCAGGTAAAGCAAGAGAAGTTGCTGAAGCTATAAAGAAAGCTGAAGGCGATGCAAGAAAAAGTTATAAAACAGTAGCTATCGACAAAACTACAATCCCACATAAAGCGATTGGTAAGTTTGGAACATGTCGTGTGTTATTGTTGCCTGCTCGTGAAGGTTCGGGTATAATAGCAGGGGGATCTGTTAAAGCAGTATTAGAACTTGCTGGTTATAAAGATATTACTGCAAAATGTTATGGGTCTACAAATTCAATGAACGTGGTTAAAGCTACAATGGAAGCAATCACTTCAATGAGAACCCGTGAAGAAGTTGCAAGATTACGAGGTAAAACCTCGGAAGAAATTTAAGGAGGAAAATAAAATGGCAGAAACAAAGAAAGTAGAGGAAAAGAAAGTAACAGCAAAGGCTGCGGTAAAAGCCCCAGCAAAAACGGCTGCTAAGCCAGCTGCTGCTAAAACAACAGCAAAGCCTGTTGCAAAAAAGACAGAAACTGTAAAAAAAGAAGTTAAGACAGTTGCAAAGAAGGTTGAAGCTGTAAAAGCTACACCTGCTAAAGCAGCAGTTAAAACAGCACCAAAGGCAGCTGCTCCTGTAAAGGCAGTAGAAGCTAAAAAAGTAGAAGTTAAAAAAGCTGTTGAAAGCAAACCAGCTGTTAAAGCTGTAGCTAAAAAACCAGCTGCAAAAGCAACACCTGTTAAAAAACAAAATGTTGGAATGGTTCGTGTAACTATGGTTCATGGATTAGCAGGTTGTACAAAACGTCAAATCAGAACAGCAGTAGCTTTGAAATTATCACGCCCAGGGGATACTCGTGAATTACCAAATTTACCATCTACATTGGGTGCTTGTAAAAAACTAGAACACTTAGTAAAAGTTGAAAAAATTTAAGGAGAGATTATTATGATAATCAATGAATTGTCGCCACATCCATTGGCAAGAACAAAAAAAAGACGTATCGGCCGTGGTATAGGTAGTGGAATGGGTAAAACCTCTACACGAGGTCAGAAAGGAGCTGGTGCTCGTTCTGGTGCTGGTGTAAGAACAGGATTCGAAGGTGGACAAATGCCACTTATGCGTAGAATACCTAAAAGAGGGTTTACTAATATTTTCAGAAAGGAATATTCTACTGTTAATGTATCTGCACTTGCTGATTTTAAAGCTGGTTCTGTAATTGATGCTAAACTTCTTCTAGAAAAGGGTATAATATCAAAAGTAAAAGAATACGGTTTGAAGATCCTTGGTGATGGAGAATTAAAAGTAGCATTAAAAATAAATGCTAGCGCGTGGACTAAACAAGCTGAAAAGAAAATTAAAAAAGCGGGTGGAGAAATTAAGAAATGCTAAAAACATTGCGAGAAGCATTTAGTCAAAAAGATTTAAGACGAAAGATTCTTATTACATTTTCTTTGTTATTTGTTTATTGCATAGGATGTTTTTTGCCTGTCCCTGGTATAAACCCGGATGATTTTGCTGCCGAAGTTGACGATAGCAATTTCCTTGGTTTATTGTCTTCACTTTCAGGTGGTGCATTATCAAAGGGCGCAATTCTTGCAATTGGTATCGGGCCATATATAACCTCATCAATTGTAATTCAATTACTAACTGTTGCATTGCCTTCTCTTACAAGACTATCTAAACAAGGCAGTGAAGGACGTAAAAAGATATCTACTATTACAAGATATGTTGCATTAGTATTGGCTACTGTCCAAGCGATTGCAATTGTGTTATCTATACAACTTTCAGCAGGTAGTACATTATTATGGGCAGATGCACCTGATATTCTTATCCAAATAATGGTTATAGTTATTTTGGTGGCTGGTGCTATGTTTACCGTTTGGCTTGGTGATAAAATAACAGAACTTGGTGTATCTAATGGTATGAGTATGCTTGTATTCGTTGGTATCTTAACTTCTGGTGTACTTGCTTTTTATGCAAGTATTGAAAGAATATTTACAGAAGGCATAGAAGCGATTGTAACACCAATTGTCTTTATATTACTTCTTGTATTCATTTTCGCTTTCATAGTCGCATTTGACTTATCAGAGCGACGTATTCCTGTAACTTATGCTAAACAAGTTAAAGGAAATAAAATGTATGGCGGGCAATCTGCTAATATCCCAATTAAATTAAATGCAACAGGTGTTATGCCAATTATATTTGCTATGGCACTTGTAAATTTTCCAGAAATGATAATGCAAATGATGTTGCCGCTTGGAGAAGGTGTTCAAAATGCATATTCTTGGTATGCTACTAATTTAGGTGCAGGTACATGGTTTAATATTATAATAACCGCATTATTGATTCTGGCTTTCTCATATTTCTATGCTACTATGGTGTTTAATCCAGAAGAAGTAGCCTTGCAAATACAAAGAAATGGTGGATTTATTCTAGGATATAGGCCAGGTAAGCCGACAGCAGATTACTTAAAGAAAGTTTCTCATCGTATTACTTTGTTTGGAGCATTGTTCTTAATGTTTGTAGCAGTTGTTCCATCAATAGTCTTTAAGTCTATACCAGCAATTGCGGGGGATCAATTGACTACGGCATTTACATCTATAGGTATGTTGGTTATTGTATCCGTTGCTCTTGAATTCGATAAACAAATTCAAAATCAAATGTTGATGAAACAGTATAAAGGTTTCTTGAAGTAACTTTTTAACAAAAGGGGGATATTTTATGAATATCATTTTGAATGGTGCAAGTGGAAGCGGAAAGGGTAGTATGGCTAAGTTTCTGGTTCGAGATTTTGGACTAGCTCATATTTCTACAGGAAATATTTTTCGTGAAAATATAGAAAAAGAAACAGAGCTTGGAAAAATAGTAAAATCATATGTTGCTGCTGGTGAATGGGTGCCAGATGATATAACTATCAAAGTTATTTTAGATAGAGTTAAACAAGAAGATTGTAAAAATGGTATTATTCTTGATGGGTTTCCCCGTACATTAAAACAGGCCGAAGAATTTGCAAAAGTTATGGATATAGATCTTGTGGTTTATATTAATATATCTGATGAAACAGCTGTTACAAGATTAGGTAACAGATATATGTGTACAAAATGTAATGCAATACATTCTGCTAAGTGGGATGATATAACAAAATGTAAAGTATGTGGTGCTGAACTTTATCAAAGAGAAGATGATAAAGCAGAAACAATTAAAACTAGATTACATAATTTTAATTTAAATAATCAAAGTATAATTGATTTTTATAAAGAACAAGGTAACCTATTTGAAATTAAAGACAAAGTTGATAATTCACCAGAGGACACTTATAATATTGTAAAGGAATATATAAATAAAAAATGAAGCAATTAACCGACGCAGAAATGAATAATATGCGACATGCTGGAAAAGTACTTGCGGGTGCTTTGAAGACTGTTGAAACTAATTTGCGTGCAGGTATGACAACATTAGATCTCGATAAAATGGCGGAAGAATATATTTTATCTAATGGATGCGTACCATGTTTCAAAGGATTATATGGGTATAAATTTACCATAAATGCCAGTGTTAATGATGAAATTATACATGGATTACCAAGTAATGATAAAGTTCTTAATGAGGGTGATATTGTTAAAATAGATTGTGGTACAAGTTTTAATGGTATATGTACAGATGCTGCTAGAACTTTTGGCGTTGGGAAAATTTCTAATGAAGCTAAAGAAATAATTCAAGTAACTAAAACATGTTTTGATCTTGCTGTTCAAAAAATATCTACAGCTAATGAAGTTTCAATTATAGGAAAAACAATTGAAAACTATATTAAAGGACTTGAAAATTACAGTATATTAGAAAATTATTTTGGTCATGGCATAGGAAGAAAAGTGCATGAAGATCCATTAATACCTAATTATGTAATAAAAAATGATACTAAGTTAAGTAAGTTT
Source organism: uncultured Prevotella sp. (assembly GCA_964370495.1). Classification (GTDB taxonomy): domain Bacteria; phylum Bacillota; class Clostridia; order Christensenellales; family UBA1242; genus RGIG8050. The sequence continues at coordinate 23,906 of CAYJJH010000004.1, read as the reverse complement.
TTAAGAACGAAATTTCAAACAAATACTGCTGTTTGTATAGAGCCAATGATTTTGGCATCTAAAAACAATAATGTAAAAGTAAAGAAAGACGGTTGGACCGTTGTATCCTCAAATGGCGCGTTAACAGGGCATTATGAAAATACTGTTCTTATAACAAATAAAGGAATTGAAATTTTAACTAAATACTAACTTCTGATGCCAACGCCTTGTGGTGTTAGTACGTATTCGGTATCTGTTCTTTTCATTATGGTCCCACCAATAGCATTCATAAATCCACAAAGGTAATCAAGATGCCGTTGTGGGTTAGAAATATGAGCAAGAGATACTATACATGCATTTCCACTAGCAAGATTTGAAAGTATAGGTGATATTTCATCAGCTGTTTTTGGTGATACGATAAGTAAGTTTTGATTGGCTACTGTTTGTCCAGATAATGCTGTTCCAAACCCAGAGCTTGCACTGTTAAATCCGGAATATGTTTTTTGCATTTGTTCCACTTGTGGACGTGCTTTAACTTCTTCAACCTTTGGTTGGATTACTGGTTCTACAACAGGTTGGCTAGCTACTTCAGTAGGAGTAGTGTGAGGCTGTTCAGCTGTTCCATAAAGTACGGCTTTTGCTTCCTCTTTTTTGTCTATTATATTCGATTCTGAGGGCATAGAAGCGGGCATAGGTGCAATTTCTACTTCTTCTGGTTCTTGCTCTATTTCCTCAATTTCTTCTTCAATTTCGATTTCAGCCTCTGGATGCTTCTTTTTTTTCTCTATTGTTAATCCTTTGGTAAATATGTCAAATAATCCCATATATAATATTATTACTTATATTTTATTTGTTTGCAAATAGATTTATAGTTATACTATAACATATGGAAAAAATAACTATTTTAGGTTGTGGCCGATGGGCATCGTGTCATGCTTGGTATCAAAGTATAAAACTTGGTAACGATGTTTTGATGTGGGGTAGAGCCGGTGATCCAATTTTTGAAGATATTATAAAAACTAAGAAAAATAAATATATGGAGATGCCAAAAACCGTTAGTTATTCTTCTGATTTAAAATACTCTATTGATTTTGCAAATATATTTGTTATAGCAATTACAGCGCAAGCCATGCAGGATTTTTCAGCAAAGATAGGTGAATGCAAACCAAAAAATAAAATATTCATTTTGGCAATGAAAGGTATTGATCAAAATACAGGCGAGCGATTAAGTCAAATTTTAAGAAAACACATTGATGATAGTAATCACATTTGTGTATGGGTGGGGCCTGGGCATACACAAGAATTAACTTCTGGACAGCCTAATGTAATGATTGTAGCGGGGGATAATGAAAAAATTACAACAGAAATAGTTTCTAAATTTTCTACGACTTCTATTTCTCTTTATCAAAGTGATGATTTAATAGGTGTTGAAATTGGCGCTGCTGCAAAAAATGTAATTGGAATTGCTGCAGGGTTTTTAGATGGAATGGGCGTTCCTTCACTTAAAGGACCATTAATGGCAAGAGCATGTTACGAAGTATCTTTGCTTATAATGAAAATGGGTGGGGACAAAATGACAGCATTTGGACTAAGTCATTTGGGCGATTTTGAAGCAACACTATTCAGCCAAAGTGGACATAACCGTAAATATGGGGAACTGTTTATTCGTGGTGAATCTACCAATGAAATTGGTACAGCCGAAGGTGTGGCTACGACCAAAGCAATATATGACTTATCACAGAAATTTGGTATAAATATGCCAATAACCACCACTATATATAGAATTTTATACGAAAATGCAAATAAGGAAGAAAGTTTAAATAAGCTTCTGAATAATGCAAATAAAAGAGAGTTTAGATATGAATAATGAACATTTTTCTTTTGAAACTGGTAAAAAGTCTTCTGGTTGCTATGCAAGAACGGGTATTTTTCATACTCCACACGGAGATATAGAAACACCTATTTTTATGCCTGTTGGTACATTGGCTTCGGTAAAGGGATTGTCGCCAGAGGAAGTTTCTGGTGCTGGTGCTCAAATTATGCTTTCTAATACGTATCATTGTTTTCTTCGTCCAGGCAGCGATATTGTGGCTAAGGCCGGTGGCTTGCATAAATTTATGAATTGGAATAAACCCATTCTTACAGATAGTGGTGGGTTCCAGGTGTTCTCGCTTGCTAATTCAAGAAAGATTGATAAAGATGGCGTTTCATTCAACAGTCATATAGATGGTAAAGTTTTCAAATTTACGCCAGAGGTCAATATGCGTGTTCAAAATGAATTAGGTGCGGATATTATTATGCAATTGGATATTTGCTCACCTTATGGTGCAAAGAAGCAAGAAGTCTTTGAAGCAGATGCGATGACATTATCTTGGCTTGAAAGGTGTTATAAAGCACATAGCAACCCAAAGCAAGCTTTGTTTCCAATTGTACAAGGTAATTTTTATAAAGATTTAAGAATAGAGAGCCTTAAAAATGCTTTACCGTATGCAAAACATGGAATTGCTGTTGGTGGACTAGCTATTGGTGAGCCATTGCCTGTCTTAAAAGAACATCTTGAAAATCTGGCTCCACATTTGCCAGAAGATATTCCGCATTATCTTATGGGTGCAGGTACGCCAGATTATATTTTAGAAGGCGTAACCAATGGAATAGATATGTTTGACTGTGTTTATCAAACCAGGGTAGCGAGAAATGGTATGGCTTTAACAGATGACGGCAATATGAATATACGAAATCAAAAGTTTAAAGAAGATTTTACACCTATACAGCAAGGTTGTGGTTGTTATGCTTGTAAAAACTTTACAAGAGCATATATAAGACATCTAGTGGTTGCCAAAGAGATGTTTGGACTTAGATTATTATCTATACATAATATTTACTGGACAATGGAATTAATGAAGAAAATAAGAACGGCAATAAATAAAGATAACTTTTTAGAGTTCAAAGAAGATTTTTACAAAAAGTTTTATAAAAATAAAAAATAATAGGTTGCTATACCTTTAAAAGAAAACTATAATTATAGTTATGGGAATTGATTTAATTTTAATAAGTATTCTGCTTTTAGGTATGATATTGCTTATCATGTGGCAGGGTAAAAAACAAAAAAAGGCTCAAGCGGATTTTGAATCTATGCTTGATACTTTGCGCGTTGGAATGCGTGTAAAAATGGTTTCAGGTATGCTTGGTAGAATAAAGGAAATAAGGGAAGAAGCCCCAGGTTTCAAAACAATTTTACTTGAAACTGGCGATCCAAAAAATCCTACAGTATTAAACTATGTTATGGAAGCAATACAAGGCATAGTTAATGAAGAAGCAATAAACCAACTTAATCTTAAAAAAGCAGAAGAGGCATTACAAGAAAGTACAAAAACTACTTTAATTAATGGTGAACCTGTTGACGCAAGTCAAATTGACGCTGCTTCTTACGTAGAAAAACGCAATGAGCAATCAAAGAAAAAAACAAATAAGAAAAAATAATAATTCCGATGGTAGGGTATGCTAAAGCTATAATTTGGCTAAACCCCATAAAGGAACAAATATAAGCGCATATACACACACAAATTAATTGTGTTTTGTAGTGCGTTTTTTTGTAGATGTTTGAATTTTGAAACTTTTGCATTAAAGCAAATAAAGTAGAATATTGGCTTGTTAAAATCGCTAATAGGATTATGAGGAATGTAATAGGCGTATTTGAAATAGCAAGTAGTGGGATGGTTGCTGATTCTGTGTTTGTAAATTTTACAGCATTAAGTATAAGATAAACAAGAGCGCCAATTATAGCTGAGCTTATTAATCCAGCAAGATATAGTGTTCCTTTCTTGCAGTTGTTTTTTTGTGATGTATCTATAAACTGTGGTATTGCAAAACAATTGAAAGCTGAATATATTAAGGCGGAAAACACTATATTTGGTGTTTGTTTAAAGTTCAAAATACCTATCTGTTGATTTTGTATATAGCTAATACATATAAAAAAAAGAACAATAATAATTGTTATTACAATAAACATATTTATTTTAGCTAATTTATCAAAGCCAAAAGTAGCAATAACTGCACAAATAATTAATGAAATTATTCCAGCTTGTAGGCCTGCTATTGATACTATGCCGGCCGTCATTGCAGTAAAGAAAACAAAATATAATATAATTAAAATAAATGAAGTAAACTTATTGCCTAAGTTTTTATTTGGTTTATATATAAAAATCATTACAGATATAAGTGCAAATAAAGATAAAGTAACGCAAAGTGAAATTATCCAAATTGGTAAATTATAGTTTCCAAAAAATAATACGATTTCTGCTCCAGTTGCGAAACCTGCTCCGATTATTAAACCTATGAACAACATGACTATTTTAATAATTGTCATCTTCATCCTCTGTGGTGTCCGCAAATACTTTTATAAGAGTAATATTTTTATCTAATTTTTCGGCTTTCTTTTGTTCTAAATTATTATACATCATTCCCATTATTACAGGCGGCAAATATGTACCTTCCTTTATAAGCTCTCGATATGTACTTGAACTTCTTTTATAATCACCAAGAGCGGAGTAGCATTTTGCAATAAAGATTCCAATTGCTGTTGTTCGTGCTTTTGTGTTTGCATATTTTTTTGCCATATTTGCATCTGTCAGTGCCATGGAAAATTTATTTTGATTATATTCAAGTTCGGCTCGTGCGATATAATATTCCCAGCCATCATATATATCGCAAATTGTGCCCATGCCTATTTATATATCCTATAATGTCAAAAAATGTAATTTAATATTTTTTATTTGTAATAATTTTAGCAAAGTGTTATTATAACATTATAATAATAGGAGGAAATAAATGGGATTATTAAAAAATATTTTTTGGAAGGATAATTCGAATAACACGATAGTGTATAGATTCGACATGAAGAATGACTATATATCTAAGGGGTCATTACTTACAGTAAGAGAAGGACAAAATGCCGTTTTTGCTACTGAAGGGAAAATGGCGGATGTATTCTTGCCAGGTAGATATAAATTAGATACAAAAAGTATCCCTGTTCTTACTAAATTAATGTCATGGAAATATGGATTCGAAAATCCATTCAGAAGTGATGTATACTTTGTATCTACTAAACAATTTACAAATCAAAAGTGGGGAACACCAAACCCAATTACAATAAGAGACAAAGATTATGGTGCTGTTCGTGTTCGTGGTTTTGGAACATACAGTTTCAAGGTTAAAGATGCTCATATATTCTTGCAAGAATTGTCTGGTTCTAAATCTTTATTTACTACAGAGGAAGTAAGTGATTACTTACGCAGTATCGTATTGGCTGGTATTACAGATGCTTTGGGTGAAAGCAAAATATCTGTTTTGGATCTTGCAGGAAATCTTGATGAATTAAATTCTCAGGTTATGAAAGACGTTGCAAAGTACTTTGTTGCTTTGGGTCTTGAACTTACTAAGTTTACATTTGAAAGCTTTACATTGCCAGAAGCACTTGAAAAAGCCCTTGATCAAAATACCGCTATGATGATGCGTAGAGGTACAACAGATGTTGAAATGAGATTAGCTCAAGCCGAAGCATTAAAAGAAGCAGCAAAGAACCCAGGTATGGCAGGCTCAATGATGGGTGCTGGTATGGGTATGAGCATGGGAATGGGATTGGGTCAAATGTTTAATAACAATATGCAAAATATGAATCAAAATACTCAATCTAATGTAGCACAAAGAGAGTGTCCAAAATGCAAAGCTCATATTCGTGCGAATGCTAAATTCTGTCCAGAATGCGGCGAAAAATTGGGCGAAAAATTCTGTCCTGCTTGTGGAGCAAATGTAAAGGCTAAGTCTAAATTTTGCCCAGAATGCGGGAATAAAATGTAATGGAAAATAAACAACTAAATCAAGGTTCTAAAGAACGAAAGCAAAACGCTAATGTTAAAAAGTGTCCTTCGTGTTCAGGTGAAATGAAATTCAATCCTGAAACACAAAAGCTTTCTTGTCAATATTGTGGATCTGCAGAAAGTTTTGATAGCGAACAAACGATTGAAAAAAACTTTGATGATATTATGAAGCAACCGGGAGAGTGGCATGCGGAAACCGTGGTTTATCAATGTACAAATTGCAGTGCAAGAGAAGTAATTTCAAAAAAAGATATTGCATTAGAATGTAGTTACTGTGGTGCTACGAATATAATTAAAACAGAAGAATTGCCAGGTATGCGCCCAGATAGCGTTTTACCGTTTTTGTTGAATATAAAAGAGGCAACAAAAAAAGCTGTACAGTGGCTAAGAAGAGGCTTCTTTACTCCTAATGCTTATAAACGAAATGCCAGATCACATGCAATCCATGGCGTATATTATCCAACGTTTACCTTTGATACAAATACATTTAGCAGTTATACAGGTGTACGCGTTGTGCAACAAGCTTATACAACAAGGGTTAATGGTCAAACAGTAACCAGATATGTAGAAAGAAGATATCCAATAAGTGGTAAAGTTGATAAATGGTTCGATGATATATTGGTTCCCGCTTCATCTGAAATTCCGTCTGATATGGTTATGAGAATGAAACCATTTAAAACAAATGAAGCAAGAAAATATAAACAAGAGTTTTTATATGGTTATATTGCTTCACAATATACACAAAATGGATTAATGTGTTGGGGAAATGCAAAAGCTCAGGTCCATGATTATGTAATGGGTGTTATAAGAAGGTTATATGGACGCGTTGAATCAGTTTCAATTAGCACAAGTTATAACGATATAAAATATAAATATGTTTTGCTTCCTATATATGTTGGGCATTCGGAATATCGAGAAAAAAGATATAATTATTATCTTAATGGTCAAACTGGCAAAGTGTCCGGTAAACGCCCGATTTCTGGTTGGAAAGTTTTCTTTACAACTTTGGGTTCGATATTGTTGATTGGTGGAGCAATAACGCTTGCTATATTATATTTGTAATAGTATAATTAAAAAAGGAGATAAAAAATATGGATAAAAGATTTTTAGGTAGAATATTCGTTCCGTTGGTGATTTTAGCTGCTGCTGTATTGTGGTTATTGTCTGTAATTCCAGAGACAGCTAGTACATTTTCTTGGTTCTCACTTTCTTGGGCTATGCTTGGCGTGTCCGGTGCATTAGCGGTGAAGTATATCGTGAGCGGTTTATTTGGTAATGATGTTGTTGTTAATAAAGCGCAAATTTATGTTGGCTTTATGTTCTTAACATTAACACTATTTTTCCTAACTTGGGCAATAGTTGTTCCAGAAGATATCATTGCTCCAATTATCGGTATATTTGTTGCGGCTGCAATATTCTGTTCAATCTTCTTCACTGGTGGGAAAAGCTGGGATACAGCGGACAACCAAAAAGTTGGATATAAAAACTATCACCAAAGAAAAGCCGAAGAAGCTAAAGAAGAAGCTAAAAAAAATAAAAACTAAATATTGACTTTTGTTTAAGCAATCGACTATAATATATTATAGTCCGTTGTGCTTCCTTGGCTCAGTTGGTAGAGCAGCTGATTTGTAATCAGCAGGTCGTCAGTTCGAATCTGACAGGAAGCTCCAATAATAATTATTGCTAAATTTGTTTATAATTTGTATAATAGAAAAATATGAAGAAAAAGATTATTCTTGTTGTATTAGCTATTCTTATTGCCGCATCAGGTATTGTATGGGTAGTATTATCTAATGTAGCTATGCAGTTTGATTCAAAAATAAACGAGGTTCCACAAGCCCTTGCTGTATCAGGCAATGGTTCTTCTGCCGTAATGGTTGATGATTATTTATATTTTGTTGGGGCAAAAACAGAAACCAGCACAATAAAATATAATGATAACGATTATTTCTATAATGGCGAAATGCCAGATTCTGGAATCTATAGACTTAAAATGAATAAAGACGAACCAGATTTAACATATGAATATGATAACAGTTATATAATAAACGAAGAAACGGGCGAGAAGGGTGAATATACGGAAGACGATGAAGAATATAATACTAACATAACAAGCGTACTTGATTGGGAATATCTTGACGAAGATAAAAGTTCGCGTATAAATGCCGTGGTTCCAAAAATAGCTGGGCATGACCAAACCGCTATGTGGGTATTTGGTAATAATCTTATTTATGCAACTCCAAATAACTTACTTAATAAGACAGGTCAATTAAGAACCAGTTACCTTGATTTCTATCGTGTAGATCTTGATGGAAAGAATCATGAATTAATTTATTCTGCTGAAATGCCTGATTTAACAACAGCAAATTTCACCGTATGGGCAGATAGTACAAGTAATATTTATTTATTAATAAATGAAGATGCAAAACTTAAGCGCGTGGATATGAATGGGGAAGTGTATGTTATAGATGAAGATGTAACAGGCGTTGTTTTTCCGATTGCTGGTGAATATAAAAATAATCTTAGCTCTGTATATGGCGGAATGATGTCATATGTTTATTACACAAAGAACAGAGACGCAGAGGAAGATAATTCGCAAGGTAACCTTATGTATAAATTTAAGATTACGGGCGATACAGCAGAAAAAATCGCGGATCAGGGCGATACAAACAGTGGAATAACCTTTACACCAATTGCAATCACAAATGAAGGTTTTGTATTTATGCGATATAGCAGTCAAAATACAGAAAATAAAGAATACTGTATTGTTACTAATCCTAACGAAAATGAGCTTGGTTATGAAAATATTGCAAATAACAAAGGGACATATTTGTCTGGAGAAACTGTAAAATTTTATTCAGGTAAGCTTTGGCTTGCTGATGGAATATTAAGAACCTTTGATATCGTGGATGGGAAAATATCAAATTATTCTACTCAAATTACTACAGGCGTTGAAAGTATTATGTTGCTGAGTAACGATTATATCTATGTTAAAAAAAGTGGATCAATTGAAACACTTGATGCTGGTACTTTTGCTAATAACGGAATTGTTACTTTGCCAATGAATGCCGTAGAAGAGGGTAGCACAGAAGCGGCAACGGAAGCTACATTGTTCTCGCCTGTTGTGTTGATGCCAGCTGATAAGAATGGTTCACAAACAAATGAAAGAATTTTCTTTGTAATGGATAGCAGCGGTATTAAATTTTACAGCAGTCTTGGTGAAGAAACCATTGTAAAAATGAATTAAAAAATCATTAAAAATCGTTTGACGATATAATACCCGTATAATATAATTTATTTAGATTAATAATATATTAATTAAAATATTAAAAAACAAAAGGAGATTTTTTAAAACAAATGGGAAATTTTATAAAAGGATTATTGGATCCAACTACACCTAACACAGGTAATTTAGATAGTATTATTGAGACTATTAATTCAATAGTTACAATTTTATTGGGTCTAGTTACAACAGGTGTTGTTATTTTAGCGATATTCTTGGCTTACAGATTCTTTACAGCAAATGATGAAGAAAAAAGAAAGAATGCAAAAGCACAAATGATTTATGCAATTATTGGTGTAATTGTTATGATCGTATTGCTAATTTTAGCTCCTATTATTACAGGATTCTTGGAAGGCGCTTTAACGGAACAACCATAATTATCTCTTTTTGATAATAATTAAAAACACGGTGATGAGCCGTGTTTTTTTGTGTTTGCATATATTATAAATTAATCATATATAATTTCAATGAAAAATGTTCGCAGAGCCGTTATAACAGCAGCAGGGTATTCCAGCAGGTTCTTGCCAATAACAAAAGCTATCCCCAAAGAAATGCTGCCAATCGGCGACCGTCCCGTTATTCATTATATATTAAAAGAACTTGAAGATGCAGGTATAACAGAAGTCTTGATATTAATTGGTCGTGGCAGGGAATGCTTACTTAACTATCTGGATAAAAATTATGAAATTGATGATTATCTTTCAAAAACGAAGAACAAAGTCAAAACCAATTTTTTCCCAAATCTTAATATATATTATCGCCGTGTACCTTTGCCGCGTGGCGTAGCAGATTGTTTAATGTATGCTAAAAACTTTGTGGGGCAGGATCCATTTATATTAGCTTATAGTGATGATGTATTTTTTGAAGGAAATCCATGTAAAGAACTTATTTCCATGCATAAGAGAAATGAAAAGTCTGGAATAATCTGCTCCTTGGTTACTCCTGAAAATGCGCATAAATATGGCATAGTATCAAGGTCTGGAATGATTTGCGAAAAGCCCAGAAAGCCAGAAACGAATTTGGCCGTGGTTGGGCGGTATCTATTGGCTCCTGGATTTTTTGATATTTTAGATTTTGATATTATTGGAGCGTTAAATAAATTAAAATTAAATATCATAACAACAAAAGCAAAAAGATTTGACGCGGGGAATAAGGAGGGGCTTTTTGAAGCCTTTCAATACATAATGTCGCAAAATTGAATTTTATAATCTACATTAAAAAGAAAGGCATCCACAATTTGGCGAACAATTTTTTTTGCATCTGTATGTGAAAGTTTCTCTTTATCATATTTTATATCTGTTTGATAACCAAGTGCTGTTAATATGGTAGAGAAGTAGTCGATAAAAATCAGGTAACAGCTTTGGTCGCTTTCGCATAGCTTGGTTATTGCATTTACGGACTCTATCATTACCTGAGGTGTTTGTTCGATGAATTTTAATGAAAATAAGCAATCTGCAATAGAGCAAGCCAAATAATATCTATTGATGTCCTTGCTTAAAGAAAAGGGCGAAACAAGCACATTTACGCCCGTTAATGCGCCACCAGTCGTTGTAAATTCTGCTATCGTAAAAATGTTGATAGAAGAGGCAAATCGCGCCTTGGGCCTGTAGACGCCTTTTACAGTGATCCACCTTATTCCGTTCGCTGTAAAAAGGGCTAGTTTGGCATCATGTTCGCCATATCTAACAGATTTTACAATTATTCCAAGTTCGACAAAAGTCTCTCGCATATAAAACAATTTTAACGCAAATAATATAAATATGGAAGTTAAAAAAATGCTTTGGAAATTATTTGAAGAAACCGGTGAAATTGGATACTATAATCTTTACATTGCATTAAGTCAAGAAAAGTCGTAATATATATATGTGAAATATACACGAAATTTTTGCATAGTTGCGCATATCGATCATGGCAAGTCTACATTGGCTGACAGGCTTCTTGAAACTACTAATACAGTGGCTAAGCGTGATATGGCGCAGCAGTTACTTGATAGTATGGACTTAGAGCGTGAACGTGGTATTACAATTAAATTAACACCTACCCGAATGAAATATAATTATAAAGGGCAGGAGTACACACTTAATCTTATTGATACACCTGGACATGTGGATTTTACATATGAGGTTTCCAGATCTCTTAAAGCGTGTGAGGGCGCTATACTGATTGTTGATGCGACGCAAGGTGTAGAAGCTCAAACGCTTTCTAATGCATATTTAGCAATAGATAACAATTTGGAAATCTTGCCTGTAATAAACAAGATCGATTTACCATCTGCAAATGTGGAAGAGGTGCGTAGTGAAATAGAAAATGTAATAGGTGTAGCTTCTGGTCTTGCTCCTGCTATTTCTGCCAAGAATGGAACAAATATAGACCAAGTGCTTGAACAGGTTATAGAGTTGCTTCCAGCCCCAACAGGGGACGAGAATGCACCATTAAAGGCATTGTTGTTTGATTGCTCTTATAATAATTTTACAGGTGCAGTATGTTTTGTTAGGGTTTTTGACGGCAGTGTGAAGGTTGGCGATAGAATTAAAATGATTGCGACATCAAAGGAATTTGATGTAACCGAGGTGGGAGTGTTTACCCCCAAACAAACCCCAGTATCCAGCTTATCTGCTGGCGATGTTGGATATATCTGTGCAAGTATTAAAACCGTAAAAGATATAAAAGTTGGTGACACCATAACCAATTCTGCTAGGCCGTGTCAGTCTGCTTTGGCGGGGTATAAAGAGGTTCTGCCTGTGGTATTTGCGGGGATATATCCTGTGTCAGGCGATAAATATGGGGAACTGAAAGATGCATTGGATAAATTGAAATTGAATGATTCAAGCTTGGAATTTTCAAAGGAAACTAGTATGGCATTAGGTTTTGGCTTTCGTGTAGGCTTTCTGGGGCTTTTACATATGGAAATTATTACAGAAAGACTAGAGCGTGAATTTAATCTTGATATTATTACAACTGCGCCAAGCGTTACATATATTGTTCATAAAAAAGATGGAAATATAGTTAATATATCTAACCCAAGTAATTTGCCATCAATAAATGATATAGACTATCTGGAAGAACCAGTTGTTGATTTGAAAATTTGGACCCCGCCAGAGTATATTGGTGCATTGATGGAACTTACAACGGATAAGCGTGGAATATTTATTGATATGGAGCATATTGACGAGAGAAGGACTAAGCTTAATTTTACAATTCCATTAAATGAAATTGTATATGACTTCTTTGATAGATTAAAAAGTTGCAGTCGTGGATACGCCAGCCTTGATTATGAGCCAGCAGGGTATGTTAGATCAAAGTTAGTGAAAATGGATATATTGCTTAATAATAAAATTTGTGATGCTTTATCAATTATTGTTAATGAAGAATCTGCGTATAAAAAAGGCAAGGCACTTGCAGAGAAGTTGAAAACAGTAATACCAAGACAAATGTTTGAGGTGCCTATTCAAGCTGCAATAGGTGGTAAAATAATTGCAAGAGAGACTGTTAAGGCTCTTAGAAAGGACGTTCTTGCAAAATGTTACGGAGGCGATATTTCCAGAAAAATGAAATTACTTGATAAGCAAAGAGAAGGGAAGAAGAAAATGCGAATGCTTGGAAATGTAGAGGTTCCAAGTGAGGCCTTTGTGGAGATCTTGAAAATTTAATGAAGAAGCCATTGTCAATTTATATACATATCCCTTTCTGTGAAAAGAGATGCGGTTATTGTGATTTTGTATCGTGTTGTGATTTGCATAATATTGATAGTTATATAAATAAATTATGTAATGAGATAGAGACGTTTGATTTTTCTTTATATAAAATCTATACAATATATATTGGTGGTGGGACGCCCAGTTTGTTGGGTGAAAAAAATATAAAGAAGATATTTGATAAACTTCCAAATTGCAATGGAGAAGTGACAATAGAGGTTAACCCAAATTCATTAAATGAGAATAAATGTCTTTTGTATAGAGCAGTTGGTATTAACAGAATAAGTATAGGTGTTCAATCATTTAATAATGATACATTGAAAAGTTTGGGCAGGTTGCATACTGTGGAAGAAGCAGTGGATAAGATTAAATTGGCAGGTGAATATTTTAATAATATCTCAATTGATCTCATAAAGGACATACCATCTCATAAATTTGTTAAACCACAAGATATAGTGTTAGATATTATAACACATATATCAATATATAGTTTATTAAAGAATGACCAGCCAGTCAGTGAAGATGATGAAGATGTTAATTTACCAAAAAAATTTAAAAGATATGAAGTTAGTAACTATGCTAAAAAAGGTTATGAAAGTAAACACAATATGGTTTATTGGCTTGGTGGGGATTATGTTGGTTTTGGGGCAGGTGCGCATTCATATATTGATGGTAAAAGATTTTTTAATTCTAATGATATTATGAACTATAAGCGTGTAGATTTGCCAATACAAAGCCAGGATGAAATTAGAGCGGAAAAAATAATGCTTGGGCTTAGGACGATAAGCGGGGTAGATAAGAAGCTTGTTATTGATAAGGAAAAAGAAATTGAGCAGTTGATTGATCTTGGCCTTATAAAAATCATTGGAAATAAAATTATAGCAACCGAAAAAGGCTTTCTTTTCCTTAATCAAATTTGGCATAAATTGGTTTAATAGGGCGAATTGACGAAAACTAGAAGGCTTTTAAGATTGACAGTGTGTATTTATATAGTATAAAATACCAATATACAGGGGGTTAATTTAGTGGCAGAATGGCAGTCTCCAAAACTGCTCGTAAAGGTTCGATTCCTTTACCCCCTGCCAATTCTATGAAAAATATGATTAAAAAATATTTAAATATAGAAAATTTTATAGTCATAATTTCTGTAATTTTAATTACAATATTAGCAATAATTTTATCAAGTATTGACACTTGGTTAATATGGATAAGTACTTTACTTGGTATATTGTCATCTAGATTTATAATAGAAGGGAAATGGATAAATTATATATTTGAATTATTAAGTTATGTTGTTTATATTTATATTTGCTTGAAGGTTTTATATTATGGTGAGGTAATATTATCTTGTTTTATAATAGTCTTGCATTTAATCTCATTATTAAAATGGATAACGAATCAAGATGTTAATAAAGTTGTTAAAGTCAATAAAATAGATAAAAAAGAGTTATTAATTGTTATAGTTATATTTTTATTGATTTATTTGGCTTGCGTATTTTTGCTATATGCTATTAAGTCAGACTTACCAATTCTTAATGCTTTTTCAAGTGTAATTTATATAATGGGAGCATATTTTGCAATAAGGAGGAGTAGTATTAATTTTATTTGTATAGTGTTATATGAATTAACTTTTATCTCTTTATGGTTTATTTTATTTCAAAAAGGCGAATATAGCTCTTTTATATTCTTAATTGGTGCATTTGTAGAATTGTATTATAATATTATAGGAATTAAAAAATGGAAGAACATAAGGAGAGAGCAAGAAGGAAATATCATTTGATAAAAGTCCTTGGTGAAAATTGCATTTTAGGATAATATTATTTATATGGTTAATTTATATAGCCCTGCGCAAATTACAGCATTTTTGGACGAATATGTTATTGGTCAAGATGATGCTAAAAAGGTGCTTGGCGTTGCTGTCTATAACCATTATAAACGGGTTAATTACGCATCTTCGGCTTCGGATTCTGATATAGAAATAAAAAAGAGTAACGTGCTTATGCTTGGTCCTACGGGCTCTGGTAAGACTTTGCTTGTTACTACATTGGCCAAAATAATTAATACGACTTTTGTTTTGGGTGATGCGACAGTTATAGTTTCTAATGAAAATATTGGGAATGAGATAAATAATTTATTTATTAAACTTTTGGATAATGCAAAAGGCGACATAAAGAAAGCGGAGCAGGGGATTGTTTTTGTTGATGAAATTGATAAACTTGTAACTGGTATTAACAGATTGAAGGGTGAAACGATTCAACAGATTTTACTTAAATTAATAGAAGGTACTACTTTATCGCTTGACTATAATGGTCAGACAATTGAAATGAGTACGAATAATATCTTATTTGTGGTCGGTGGTGCCTTTGTTGCATTGGCTGGTATTATTCGAACACGTATTGGTGAACGTGATTCAATATTACTTAAAGATTCTGAAATATTAAAAGAGGTAGTTGCAGATGACTTTGCTACCTTTGGTTTGATTCCGGAATTTACGGGTCGTGTTCCTGTTATTGTAACGCTTGAAGCTCTTAATAGAGATGCTCTTAAAGCCGCATTAACCAAGCCTAAGAATGCTTTGATATTGCAATATAAGAAAATGTTTGAGATGGATAACGTTGAACTTATATTTGAAGAAAAAAGCTTGGATAAGATAGCAGAGCTCGCAGAAGCCCTTAAAACGGGTGCTAGAGGCCTTAGAACGATTACGGAACGTTTTATGACCAACATTATGTATGATATTCCTAATCAAACTAATTTAAGTAAAATTATAATTACACCTAAGACAGTATCAAGGGAAACTCCACCGATTTATGAATTTATAGACTCCAGAGGTGAATTAGAACTTATGCCTATGCAACCAAAACGACCAAGAGAGAGAACAGTTTATTTAGATGAGGAGGCAGATTTTGGATCAAACTATTAATTACCCAAATGGCGACAGTTATACTGGTGGTATAACTGATAATAAAAGAGAAGGGGAAGGAACATATTTTTTTAAGAGTGGTGCTAAATTTCAAGGCTCTTGGACAAATGATCAAAAAGATGGTAGAGGTACTTTTGTTTTTGCAAACGGTGACCGTTTTACAACCAATTGGGTTGGTGGAGAGCAACGTGGTAACGAGTCATTATATTCATTTGCTAATGGGGATGAATATGAAGGCAATATGCTAGGTCTTAAATTTGAAGGTAAGGGTATTTATAAATTTGCAAATGGCAATATGTATGCTGGTGATTGGGTAGATAATAAAATGCAAGGATTTGGAACATATATGTATGCCGATGGCGGTAAATATACGGGTGAATGGTTAGATGATAAAAAGCATGGCAGAGGTACAATAATTTGTTCTACAGGTAATACATACGAGGGCTTTTGGTCTAATGACAAAAGAAATGGCAAAGGCCTTGGAGTATTTGCAAATGGTGAGAAATACTTTGGCGATTGGAAGGATAATAAAAAACATGGTTCGGGAACCTATGCTTATGCTGATGGTAAGGCTATTGAAGCCAAATGGATTAATGATATAAAACAAGTTTAATTTTTGTGTATTAAAATTTCATTTACGGCAAGTTCATCACAGCGATTGTTATATTCGTTCGTGCTATGTCCTTTGACCCATTCATATGTTGGATTGATAATCTTGTTAAGTTCAAGAAGTTTGATCCATAAATCTTGATTTGCTACCGGCTTCTTTGCCGAGTTTTTCCATCCATTTTTTATCCAATTTGTCGTCCAATCTTTGTTTATTGCATCTACTATATATTTGCTATCCGTGTATACAGTTGTTTTAATGGTTCGGTTTTTTATTGCAGACAGGCCTTCTATTACGGCTGTAAGCTCCATTCTGTTGTTTGTTGTATCTGGGCAAAAGCCTGACATTTCCTTCTTGTTATCTTTATATAGCATTACAACGCCCCAGCCACCTGGGCCCGGATTGCCACTGCATGCTCCATCTGTATATAATTTTAGTTCTTCCATTAAAATTCACGCCTTTTAAATTTATAAACCAATAATGTGAATAAGAATACTACAATGGCTGCCATTGGTATAAAAGAATACAAAATATTAAAAGATGATGGGGTAGGGGATAAAAGCATTTGGGTTCCAAAGAACTTAATTGGATCTAATCCAAAAAATGGGATATATTGATAAAAGTCAAATCCGCCCAGTAAGGCATTGCAGATGATAATAACGGCACTAATAACAAAGGTTAGTGATACAATAATCTTTGGGTTATTTTTTGACATAGATAGTAGCCCTGCTATAAGTAAGAAGGCCAGTGTTTTAAATAGTAATGAAAGGAAATATACTGTGAAGTAATTGATGCTGGTCATTTCGGTGACTGAGCCTGCAGATATAAATAATAAATTTGGGGAAGTGGATGCGCCAAAGAATAAAGCCCCCGAGATTGCAAATAGCCCAGAATAGAGAAGTAGAGATAATAGGCTTATTGTAACAACAGCTAGTATTTTAGAAAACACAATACCCGTTCTTTTTCTTTTTGTTATAAGCAGGGTTATAGCTGTTCGTTGTTGTAGGTCTGTGAAAAATACACATGTTGATAAGATTATTACCAAAAGAATTAATGGTATGGTAATCATTTCAAGATTGGTAAACATAAAATCAAACAAACTAATATCTTGTTGATTGTTGTATATGTTTCCAAATATAAAAGCAGTAGAGTAGTTGCCAGATAAATTGTTATCTAAAATATAGCTTGCTATTGCTATTTGATCGGTTGAGTCTTGGGTGCTTATAAAGTTCTCGAAACCTTTGTAATTTGATAGGTCTCCTTCAAAAGTTGAATTTTGGCTTATCCCAAGAGCATAAGTGTGAAATGCAAGATCGTATCGTTCTTTTGAGTATGGTTGGCTTAGTATATTTTTTATTTCAGTTATCTCTTCGGTTTTTAGTATGGGTGTGGCTAAGTTACTTAAGGTGTTTTTGAAAGAGTCGCTGCTCCATTCTTTGTTTATTGTTAATGCGTCAATAATTTGATCTGCATCTTTTGTACCTGTTAGAAATGTGTTTAATTTTTCTAATACAGTTTCCATGTCTAAGGTAGTAGTAGGGATAAGTAAATGATCCTTGTTTGGGTTATATTCTGTAAAATAAAAGTCGTTAAATTTCTGTTTGGCGTTCTCGTAATGTGTGACTATTTTTGTCCTATCGTTTTTGTAAACGCTAGCATTCATTTCTTCGTATTCAATATAGAAGATGTCAAAAGAATTAGATATATCCGTAGGCAAGCTAGAATCCCAATTGTTAATAGTATTGCTAAGTTCGATGTATTCGTTCGAGTTGTCTATTAATCCAGGTTTTGTATTAAAAAAACTAGCGGTCAGAATTATGCTAAGTAGTGCAGTGGCTGCAATGAAAACTATAATCACCATAGGTGAAATGCGTTTTAAAATTTTTTTAAGTTCATATAAAAAAAGCATTTATATCTCCCAATGTCAAACCTATAATTATTTTAATATATAATTGTTATGACAACAACTAAAATCGCTATCGTTGGGGCTACTGGGCTTGTGGGTCAAATGATTATAAAAGTATTACAGGAGCGTAATATTAAAGGCGAATTCTTTTTATTTGCCAGTGAGTCAAGTGTAGGGCAAGTGGTTGAGATTTTCGGTGAGCAATATAAGGTGGAAGGATTAACAAAAAAAAGGGTAAAAGAAATAAAAGCCGATTTTGCTCTTTTTTCTGCGGGTAATGCAATCTCGGAAAAATGGGTGCCAGAATTTGTAAAAGCTGGTGGTAGAGTTATAGATAATAGCAGTAAGTATCGTATGTATCCAGATGTTCCGTTGGTGGTGCCTGAAATAAATCCAGGAAGTATAAAAAAAAGTAAGATAATTGCAAACCCAAACTGTTCTACGATTGGATCTGTTATGGCATTGGCTCCACTGGATAAGCTATATAAGATTAAAAGGGTGGTTTATTCAACATATCAAGCAATAAGTGGTGCTGGTAGCAATCCAAAGTTCGATTATCCAATAAAAAACAATGTTCTACCACATATAGATATTCTTATGACTAATAATAACACAAGAGAAGAAGAGAAAATGATAAATGAAACAAAAAAAATACTTAACAGAAAGGATATTTTGGTGTCTTCAACCGCGGTTCGTGTGCCTGTTAGAAATTGCCACTCGATTTCAATTAATGTAGAGTTCTATAAAAAGCCTAATATAGAAAAAATAAAACAAGTTCTTTCAGCTGCAAGTGGAGTTATTGTATATGATTATCCTGTGCCAACTATGGTTGATGGCAGAGATGAGGTATATGTGGGGCGTATAAGATATGATGAAGATAATCCAAATACAATTAACCTATGGACGGTTAGTGATAATATAAGAAAGGGTGCGGCTACAAATGCTGTTCAGATTTTGGAGTTATTAATTTGATAGAATGTTTTATTATTGATCTTTGTGTGGGGATAGGTGCAATTCTAATTGCGGGCATTACGACATATTTCTTTATAAAAAAATAAATTATTACAAAATATGAAATATGTACTTTGTTACATTTATTGTAATAAAGGGGGGCGTAATGCAAGTTTTTACAAAGACACACAGGAATGTTTTGTATATTTCGCTTAATGGAGAATTAGACGAGAAAACAGCCGAGTATACAAGAATAGCAATGGAGAAATGTATGTATAGTTCAAATGCTATGCAAATTGTAATTGATTTAGCGAATTTATCTTTTATGGATTCAACGGGTATAGGCGTATTAATAGGTAGATACAAAAATATGAAGGATAAAGGTATCCCAATATATATATCTAATCCTTCTGTGCAGGCCGAAAGAATTTTTAATATGACCGGGCTTTATAAAATTATGCCTAAAATAAAAGGAGCAATGTAATGAAAAATAAAATATTAAATTCAATGAGTTTACAAATTCCAGCTAAAAGTGAGAATGAAAGTTTTGCAAGGTCCGTGGTGGCTGCATTTAGTAGCAGTATTAATCCAACGATTGATGAAATAAATGATCTAAAAACAGCTATAAGTGAAGCCGTTACAAATTGTGTTGTACATGCATATGCAAAAAAGCAAAGCGCAAGCGATATGATAAATATTGACTGCCTGCTTTATGAAAATATGTTAGATGTAAAAATTTCGGATAATGGGGTAGGTATTAAAGATATAAATAAAGCAATGGAACCATTTTTTACCACGATAATTGATGGAGAGCGAAGCGGTATGGGGTTTACCGTAATGCAAAGTTTTATGGATGAAATTTCTGTCAATAATAACAACGGAGGCGGAACAGTGATTAATATGAAAAAATATTTTACAAAGGAAGAAAAGAAAGTCAGCGGGGAATAACCCGTATTATGGAGATAAATTCAATTGAACTTGTTCTGCTTGCAAAAAACGGGGATGAACAAGCCAGAAGTCTTTTAGTCACTCAAAACAGTCCTCTTATAAAATCATTACTGCGTCGTTATATTGGCAAGGGTGTAGAGTATGATGATTTATATCAACTTGGCTGTCTGGGCTTTATAAAGGCTCTTAATAAGTTTGACCCTAAGTATAATGTAAAATTTACAACCTATGCTACGCCGTTAATCATAGGAGAAATAAAAAGGTTTCTTCGTGATGATGGTGCAGTAAAGGTTAGCAGGTCGGTTAAAGGTCTTTATATAAAAATAAAAAAGTATTTAGCATTAAAAAGCGGGGAAGAAGTAGCCCCTACGGTGGAGGAATTGGCCGCTGAATTTGATGCAACAAGAGAAGAAGTTATTTTTGCAATGGAAGCTTCGCATATGCCTGTGCCTTTGTTTGTGTCTTCCGAAGATGATGAAGGCAGCGATATGCTGTCTCTTGCTGATAAATTACCAGCCAGTGATGATAGTGGGTTGATAAATAAATTGATGCTTAAAAATGTTTTGGATAAATTATCTGATAAAGAAAGAAAGGTCATATTACTTAGATATTTTAGAAACGCTACGCAAAGTGAAGTGGCTAGAACACTTAATTTATCCCAGGTTCAAGTAAGTCGTATAGAGCAAAAGGTATTGCAAGATATGAGAACTTACTTCTCGATGGATAAAGATGTTATTTGACAAATTAAGTGATTGACAAAAAACAGTATATATTTTATTATTATTGCTATGAATACTATTATTAAGCAAGGCGGAAAGCAATACACTGTAGATAAAGGCAGTGAAGTGCTAGTTGAAAAGATTGACGGCAACATTGGTGATAAGATTTCTGTTGAAACAGTTATGAGTTTTGATAACGGTAAAGTTGATACTAAGCCAGGAACAATTACTGCTACTATTGTTGAGCACGGTAAAGGTGAAAAGATCAATGGCTTCAAATACAAACCAAAAAAGAATATCCGTAAGAGATATGGACACAGACAACCATATACTAAAATTAAAATTGGAGAGGTGAAATAAACTATGGCACATCATAAGGGTGGCGGGTCTACCGCTAATGGAAGAGATAGTAACGCTAAGAGATTAGGTGTAAAATTAGCAGACGGGCAATTTGCAAAAGCTGGTTCTGTTATCGTGCGTCAACGTGGAACTGATGTTAAGCCTGGGCTTAACGTAGGTTGCGGACATGACCATACTTTATTTGCGCTTACAGACGGTGTAGTTAAATTTTCACGTCGTGCAAAAAATAAAAAATTCTGTTCTATCGAAAAATAAAAACAATATAAATTTAATATGATAAAAAGCATATTTAAGGGCGTTATATATGCCGTAGTTCTAACACTAATTTTGGTGTTAGTTTTTGCTATGGTGATAAAATGGGCAAATCTTGACGATACAATAATTAAACCAGTAATGCAGGTTATTAAGGTTTTATGTATATTTATGGGTACGAGGATAACAATTAAAAATGCTACCAATATGGGATGGATGTATGGCGGAATAGTTGGGATGCTTTATATGATGTTTACATTTATAATTTTCTCTTTGGTAGATGGAAATTTTGTTATTGGCTTCATGGCAATAAATGATTTAATATTTCAAACTGTAGCTGGTGTAATGTCTGCATTCTTAATACGAATGAGAAATAAAGATGTCCAATATGTCTAATTATGTTATAATATATATGTGGATAAATTATTAGTCATTGACGGTAACAGTTTACTTAACAGAGCATATTATGCTTTTGGTGGACGCGGGGAAGTTGGGGAACTTAGTTTTGGTGGAATGCCGACAAATGCGGTTTATGGATTTTTGAATATGTTTATTAAAGCGGCAATGGATTTGAAAGTAAGTCATATCTGTGTCGCTTTTGATATGAGAGCTAAGACCTTTAGACACAAGATGTTTGATGGATATAAAGCAGGCAGAAAGGGTATGCCAGATGACCTTGCTATGCAACTTACTGAACTTAAAAAAGTGCTGGGCGTTATGAATGTTAAAGTATATGAATGCGAAGGATATGAAGCAGATGATATAATTGGTACCATATCAAAAACAGCAAAAGATGTTAAAATAATAAATTTAACAGCAGATAGAGATGGCTTACAATTAGTATCTGAAAATACGGAATTACATTTAACAAAAACTGGGGTTACTAATCTTGATGTATGGACAGTAGAAAGAATAAAAGAAGAGTATGGAATAGAGCCTAAACAGTTGATAGATATCAAAGCATTAATGGGTGATAAGTCCGACAATATACCGGGTGCGCCTGGTGTTGGTGAAAAAACCGCACTGTCTTTAATACATAAGTTTGGGACCCTTGAAAAGGTAATAGAGTCGGGAAGTAATGCAAAAGTTACAGATAACAAAGATATGGTTCTTCTTTCAAGAAAACTGGCCGAGATAAATTGTGAAGTTCCAATGACATTTAATTTAAGCGAATGTAATTTTATTTTTCCATTTAGCGATGATGTAAAAATGAAATTTGAAGAGCACGGATTTAAGAGTTTACTCCGCAGACCTATTTGGGAAAACGGAATAACAGAGATAAAAGAAGAACCTAAGTCTATCTATAAAATACAGGTAAATGACGAGAGTAAAGAGATCGACAGCGCTGTTTTGCCTGTGCTTGAAAAAATGTCTTCAAATGGCGTAAAAGTCGATATAGCCCGTTTATCGGCCTTAGCGGACAAGTTAGAGAAAGAAATAGAAGAAATAGCAAATGAAATATATGATCTTGTAGGCGAGAAGTTTAATATTAATTCACCACAAATACTTGGCGATGTATTGCAAAATAAGTTGGGTGTAACATTGACCAAGAAAACAAAAACAGGTTTTTCAACAAACGAAGAAGTTCTTAAGGATTTAGAAAGCACGGTTCCATTAGCATCAAAGGTTTTGCAGTATCGCGCAAAATATAAATTATTTTCTACATACGTTAAGGGCTATGGAAATGAAGTAGATTTAGAAGGACTTATACATACTACTTTTAATATTGACAAAACTGCTACGGGGCGATTATCTTCAACAAAACCTAATTTACAAAACATACCTCAAAGAAGAGTAGGCAGCGAGGAGTTCCGTAAAATTTTTGTTTCCAGATTCGAGAACGGAAAAATACTTGCTGGGGATTATTCGCAAATAGAATTAAGACTACTTGCTCATCTATCAGGAGAAGAAAATCTTATTTCTGCTTTTAATAACGGCAGGGATATTCACTCTGAAACAGCCATTAAAATGTTTGGTGATGTTAATCGTCGCCGCGAAGCCAAAGCTGTAAATTTCGGTATTATATATGGAATAAGTGCATTTGGTCTTTCCAAAGATTTAGGTTGTGGTTTCCATCAAGCAGCCGAAGTAATAAAAAATTATTTTATAACTTTTCCTAAGGTTAAGATTTTTTTAGATAGCTGTATAGATTTTGCTAAATCAAAAGGTTATATATCCACAATGTTTGGGCGTAAAAGATTTATACCTGAACTGTATTCAAGCAATAATTCGGTTGCGGCGTTTGCTGGCCGCGTTGCAATGAATATGCCAATGCAGGGTAGTGCATCCGATATAATAAAAAAAGCAATGATTAAAATTGATAGGGAATTTACCGATAAAAATTTGAAAAGTATAATGGTTTTACAAATTCATGATGAATTGGTATTTGATTGCGTGCCAGAAGAAG
>CAYJJH010000003.1:61005-67760 GCA_964370495.1 uncultured Prevotella sp. | reverse complement strand
AATTCAATGAGAAAAAAATAAAAAAGCACTACACAAAGTAATTTAATATGCTACACTAAATAAGGAGGCTTGGTTTTAATTACTCAGCTATTTGGACGGTTAATTATAATTAAACTTTAATAAAATCAAACAAGGAAAGACAATGGAATCAAATGCATTAGCACGAAATTTTACAAGCAAGGGGATAATCAAATATGTTCTTCCCACTATTTTTATGATGTTGTTTATGTCTACCTATACCATAATAGACGGTATTTTTGTTTCGCATTTTGTTGGGGAAACTGCATTATCCGCTGTTAATATCGCGTGGCCAGTGATAAGCATGGCTTTTGCAATTGTACTTATGTTTGCTACGGGTGGTGTGGCTATAATTGGCAGATTTATGGGACAAGGTAAAACAATGGAAGCTAAAAGATTTTTATCTACCACATATATTTTAGGTGCTTCGGTTGGATTGATATTTATGATTTTTGTGCTTATATTCCCAGAGCAAATTGTTGAAATGTTGGGGGCGGATGCACAAACCATTGAACTATCCAGTAGTTATCTACGCACTATGGGATTCTTCTTTGTCCCTTTTGTATTACAAGTTTTTGTTCAAACATTTTTCGTAACTGCGGGTAAACCTCTTTTGGGTTTTGCTGTTTGTATGGGTGGTGGATTTATAAATATCTTATTTGATTTCTTATTAATTTCACCAGACATATTTGATTTAGGAATTGTGGGAGCTGGACTTGCTACCGGGCTTGGGAATGCTTTCTCGGGTATATTTGGTGTGGTTTATTTTCTAACTAAAAGAAAGGGTACATTGTATTTTTGTAAACCTTTAATGAATTTCAAAATCATCAGACAGAGTGCATTTAATGGATCAAGTGAAATGGTATCAACTTTGTCATCTGCCATAGTTACAATGATACTTAACCTTATGTTGATGAGTCTTGTGGGTACAGGCGGTGTTGCTGCTTTAAGTGTAATATTGTATGTTCAAATGATACAGGCAGCAATTTATATAGGATACTCTATTGGTGTGGCTCCGATTATAAGTTTCAAATATGGCGAGAAAAATTATAAGCAGTTATCAAACATAGTAAAAACCAGTTTGAGGTTTGTCTTTACGGTATCAATAGTGGTTGCAACTTTATCGGTCTTATTTGCAGATTTTGCTGTATCTATATTCATAGACAGGTCAAGTGTGAATTTTGAAATGGCCAAGCAAGGGTTTATGATCTTTGCAACAGCATACCTTTTTATGGGGTTAAATATATTTATTTCTTCTATGTTTACATCTTTTTCAAATGGTAAAATTTCGGCATTTTTGTCCGTGCTTAGAACATTTGTCTTTACAGTAACCGTATTACTTATATTACCTAATTTCTTGGGGATTGTTGGGATATGGATGGCTATACCATTGGCAGAGGGGCTTACTTTAATATTCTCGTTTCTTTTTTATAAAAAGTATAAAAAAACTTATAAATATTAATATGTAAATATAGTTTATAGTATTGCTTATTAACACAAAATAAATTATAATTTAGGTATGGAAGCAAAAGTATATCTTAAAAACGCTTTAGAGGCTCTTGGTAGTAAAAAAGAAATTGATTTTACATCAGAAGGGGCCGTTCTCGAAGTGAGAGAAGAAGTACAAGCATGTATACAGGCTCAACTTTCTAAAGATGATAAAACAAAAGCAAATGTTCAAAAAACATTACAATATGAACAAAATATGGTTTACGAATTAACCAAAATTCATGGTGTAAATTTTGAAGAGCAAGCTTGGAAAGACATTGTTTCTGAACTTAGTCAAGATACTGCAAGCGCGGCCGATGTTGTAGCAATGGGGCTACTCAAAGGTGTGGGCTCTCAACCGGGTATGGACGAAAAGACAGCCGAAGAACTTGGGCTTTTTTGGGACAAGACATTATTCGCAGAATATAAACAATTTTTAAAATCTAATAATATTTCCGAGGAGCAATTAGGGTGGGAACAATACTGTGCAAGAAAGAATAAAAGAAAAATAATAAATGCCCTTGCGTCTCGTATGGGCGGAGATAAAAATAAAGCAGAGCAATTATTGAAAGAAGAAATTGATATGAATCATCCATTGCTTCAAAATCCAAAAAATCATAAATTAGTTCAAATTGCTAAGGATAACCGAACAGAAAAAGATGGACCATTTGTATTTATGGATTTATTTGCCTTAATGTCAAAGTCAATAACCTCTGCGCAGATTCAGGTTTTTTATGAAAGCAGGGACTTAGAACAAAGGGATCAAAATATTGGTTTAGCTTCGGATACTAAGTTAGCCAATGTTCTTGGGAAGTCAGGGAAGGGGGCAACCGAAGAAATTATCGGTAAAAAATTAAGTAATAATATTGTTCCTTATGAAGCATCTACAACTTCGCCAAGTTTGCCGGAACATAATTGGCGTGGCTATCAAGAGTTAGCAGCTCTTATAAAACAAACTGTTAATAATATGTATGCCGGGGTTCAAACAACAGGTTTCTCTGAAAGGCTGATGGGTAAAGAAGCATTGTTGTCATCACCTGATGTGGACACTGGCTTAGAATGGGAAACAGATTATAAAGAAATGCCAAAAAGTTTTGGAGAAAGTGAAAATGCTAAGACTTTTTATGATGAGATACAAATGCGTATAATGACGGATAAAGTAGCTTTGATTGCTGCTCAAACCGAACTTGAAAAAGAATGTGAAAAACTTGGCGTGGTTAATATTTCAGATTTGAAGAAAACCGACCTTAAAGAGAAGGTAGAATATATGGAATATTTAGAGAACAGAATAAAAACGGCTGTTAATGTATTAAATGAAACAGAAGGTCTATTAAATTATCAACCAGAGTTTCAAGATAATAAAAAGTATTTTGACTCACAAAAAGAAAAAATAGCAGATGCAATGCCTGAAGGATTTGATGATAAGGTTAAAAATCAAATTATAGAACATAACCAATTAGATTATAAAAATATAGGATCAATATCAAGATATGTAGGGTTTGCATTCGAAAAGTTTTCAGACTTTAGCAAATGTGCGGAAGGATCAGCTGAAAAAGACGCAAGTTATAAAATGATTGCGGCATTGTTTAGTGTAGAAAATAAATTTAAAAATAATGATATAACTTCAGAAGAACTTGAAAGTATGTTGAACTCAGACAAAAAGGGTCCATTTGATCCAGACATAGCAACTCAACTTGTTACTGACTTAGAGAATGGTAAAATCTCTACAGGTACATTAAGAGATACCTTACATAATGCAGCCGCTAGATTTATGGAAGAAAAACATAAAGTTGCTGTGGCCTCATATAAACTTTCTGAAAAGACCGCAGAGGACCTAGAGAAAATTTGATAAATTATAATTGTAAAAAAAACTTAGTTAGGATATAATACACTTATAATGCGTAAATTTTGGACAAGAGTAGCATCGTTTTTTGTTTTAGTTATTATAATGATCAGCTTTACGGGCTGCGCATTATTTACTGATGATCTTGATAAAAAATATAGTGACAGTTCATATGTTGCTACAGTAGGTGAAGATATAAAAATATCTCGTTGGGATTTATACAGAGCATATACCAGCTGGGGTTATCAATATGTTCAATCTACGGATAAAGAATCAATGATTACATTATATGGCCAAATAACAGAAGTCCTTATTGATCAAGAAATTAATAAAAAACTTTCTATTGAAAAGTTTGGGGCCATTACAGAAATGGAACAAGCAATAGTAAGAAAGCAAGTATATGATTCTATTGACTCTGTATTAAAAGATTATACTAATGAAATATTAGATATAAAAGATGAAACCACAGATAGCAGTGAAGAAACAAGCCAAGTAGAATATGAGGAATATAATAAAACAATAAATGCTACTGTAAGCTCAACTCAGCAATCATTTGAAATGAATCTTGAAGCTTATGCGGAAGGTGAAGATGTTACTCATTTCAGTAGCAATCCAAACGATCCAGCCTATGCAGAATATAAGGTAAAATACACGCCTGATATTCCGGGTTCTGCTACTCATTCTACCGCTTTAAAGGCTATGACAAGAATTGTAAGAAATCTAGAAAACAGAGAGCAAGGGTTTGATGATTTAGCGGAATCAACAGAGCATTTAAATTTGAACAACAGCTTAATCAAGGCTTTGACCAAAGATGAACAATATGCACTTAACCGTGAAATTGACCGTATGATAGAAGACGCAGAAACTAGCTTATTGGTAAGCAGATTAAGTACTGCTTTTGATCTTGGTATAACAAACCAAACAGGGTGGCATAATTATTTAACAAGAGGCATGGATATAAATGCTTGGGAAGAATCAATATTGCAAAGTGAGTCAGGCATAGCTACGGGTATTGCTAATGATGCTATGCAAATTTATAAAGACAGGGTCCAAAATGCTATTACGGATTACGAACTTAATCCTCCACTAGATATGGAAGCAGACCTGATTTCTTCTATTGACGGTGTTTATTATGTGCCAGAAGATATCGCAAAAGATTTATTTACCGTAAGTCACGTCTTGGTAGAATTTACAGATGAACAACAAGCCGAGTATGATGCGATAATTAAGAAAGCAGAGCTTGACCCAGTTTCATATGATAAAGATACAGCGCTTAACGAATTGTATGCGAAGGTAGGTAACGGCGACAAAAATATATATGACATTTATAATGAAATAACATCAGATGTAAATATGCAAACAAGTACACAAGATAAATACAACACATTCCGTGATTATATTTACAAATATAACAGTGACCCTGGTATGCAAAACCCAACCTTTGAATATGTAATGAGCGTAAACAAAGATAAAAATGGAATGGTTGAAAGCTTTACAGATGCCAGCATTGAACTTAAACAAGATGGTGAGAAGGGTGATGTATCTGGAATAGTTTGGAGTAATTACGGGGCACATATAATTATGTATACAAGAGATTTGTCTGACTTTATTTGGACAGCGGATTCGTCTTTGCTTGAACGTGATTATTATAAAACCTTATTCCAAACACAAACCAGTTATGGCAACAAATCTACATTTGATGTATTAGTAGAAAGTCTTCAAAGAAATTATGACGCACATGAGATTGCATTATTAACTGATTACAAAAAAGAAAACACAGTAACAATATATACTAATGAAATAGAAGACATAGTTTAATTAAATTACATTTTTTCAACTGTATCAATTGCCAGTGTATTTAGTCCAATCTTAATAGATGTTTTTATAAGTGTTATAATTGAAAGAAGAAAGTTTCTTTTATCTGTGTCTGTTTCTGCTAATATATTTTGTTCAGAATAAAGAGCAGAGAAGCTGCCAGCAAGATTATATACTGCTTCGGTTATTGCGTTTACAGAAAGCGAATTTAATGAAAGAGAATATGCTTCGGTTAATTTAATTATTTTTACAATAATATTGTGTATGGTAGGTGTTATATATTTATCCAGCTTTGACAAATCAAGATTAAATGTACCTGCTTTGTTTAGGATAGAATTTATACGAACTATAGTGTACAAAATATAAGGTCCGGTTTTGCCTTCGAATGAAGAAAATTTTTCCAGGTCAAATATATAATCTTTATGTGGTGTATTTATAAGGTCAGCAAACTTCATTGCAGATAATCCAACCGCAAGTTCTGTGGTTTTAGATGTAACAATATTTATAATGTCTTCTAATTTAACAGAGCCACCCTCTCTGGTCTTGAATGGTTTGCCGTCTGTGTTGTTTATTGTGCCAAAGCCTATGTGTAATAATTCTGTTTCGGGTTTTATAAATTCACCCAGTCTGGCTGTTCTGAAAACCTGTTCAAAATGCAAAGATTGTCTTGCGTCTGTGATATATACAAATGTATCGGGGGCATATTCTTGCATACGTGTATAAATAGCAGATAGATCCGATGTAGCATATAAATCTCCACCATTTTGTTTCTTTAATACTATTGGCGGCATGGGTCTTGAATCGTTTTCTGTTTGGACTTCTACGATCATTGCGCCATTAGATTCTTTTAATAACTTTTTCTTTTGAAGTTTATCAAGTACCGTGCTTACATTTTTTTGATACCAGCTTTCGCCATCGTATATGTCAAATGTGCAACCAAGAGTAGTGAAGTTTTTTTCGATCTGTTTAACTGATAAATCACGTAATACTTTCCACATTGAATAATATGGTTCTTGAAGATTTTGAAGTTTAAGTGTAGCATCGGCTGCTCGTTCATAAAATTCTTGATCTTCATTTTTTCTTTTTGATGCTTCTGGATAAATTTCGCCAAGCATATCTAATGTTACTTCATGTACATCAATTTTGCGTTCAATTATGGTTGCAATAATAAGTCCCATTTGAAGGCCCCAATCACCAAGATAAGTGGCTCCAATGGTTTTGTGTCCGAAAGCTTCGAACAATCTTTTTAATGTTTCGCCAATAATGGTAGATCTTAAATGTCCAATATGTAACTCTTTGGCTACATTAGCGCCGCCATAGTCAAGAAAGATAGTTTTCTTTGTAACCTGTTTAAGTGGCAGTTTATTATTTTCTAATATAAATTGTGCGGTGTCTTTAAGTGCTTGGTTTGATAATGTAAAATTTATAAATCCATTTATAACGGTTGCTGTTGCAAGTTGGGTATTAGAGTTATTCCATTCGTTTGCTATTTGCGTGGCTATATCAAAAGGGCTCTTGCCCATTTTTTTTGCAATAGAAAAAGCGATATTGCATTGAAAATCTGCTTTATCGCTTACAGATAATATAGCAT
>CAYJJH010000003.1:21434-60905 GCA_964370495.1 uncultured Prevotella sp. | reverse complement strand
TGCCCGAACCTGTGTCTCCGTTATCTCCTTCATTACCTGTGCCGGTATCTCCAGTATTACCTTCATTGCCGGAACCTGTATCGCCATTACCAGTGTTGCCTTCATTGCCGGAGCCTGTATCGCCAGGGTTGTTGCCGTCGCCTTCGTTTGATCCATTATCGCCAGTGTTGCCTTCGTTACCAGATCCATTGTCGCCAGAATCATTACCGGTGTTACCTTGGTCTCCGGTTTCGTTATCGGTCTGGTTTCCTGTGTTGCCTTCGGTATTTGTCGAGTCATTAATTGGTAAATTATCGTCATTCAAATTGTTTGGATCTTTTGCTGTATTACATCCTGATAAAGTAAATGTTCCTGTTAATAATAAAGCAGTTGCAAATAAAAGTGTCTTTAATTTTTTCATATGTATAACCTCCGATATTATAAGATAAAGTTTCTCACGACTTAGTGTTTAAGTCAATTTTATTAATAATATTAAATGTAGAAATTTATATTTGAAAAAAATTATAAAAAAGTGTTGACAATGAAAAAATTTGCATATAATATTAGCAGTATGAGTAAGGAGAGTGCTAGCAGATGATAGAGTTATCAGAAAGGTTATTGTCACTTTTAGTGGTTAGCGTAGAGGATTATATCCGTAACGCTGTGCCTATCGCTTCGGGTGCCGTTGCAAATCATGTAGAGATAGCCAAGAGTTCGGCTACTATACGAAATGATCTTAAAACATTAGAGCAGATGGGTTATTTGCGTCAGGTTCATACAAGCGGGGGCAGAGTACCAACGACCTTAGGATATAGAACATATATAAATAAAATACTTAATGAAATGGATATTAAGTCAGGTGAATTATCATTTGCTGCAAATGTTGTTTCTGGCAGAGTTCAAAATTTACCAACAATTATTGAGGAGTTAACCACTAAAATTTCTAAAACTTTTAATTTCCCAATTGTAATTAAAACTAAGTTTAATAAACTTAAAGTAATTGAAATTATGATTGTTCCATTGATTGAGGGTAATACCATGGTCCTTATCAAAACAAATGCGGGCAGTATCAATGCTACGGTTAATACTCAAATTCCGCTTACGGATAGACAGGCAGAGGATGCAAGTGCTGCGCTTAACACCAAGATTCGTGGTTTGACATTGGAAGAAATGCTTAAAGGATTGCCTGAGTTCTCGGCTAACTTGAAA
Organism: uncultured Prevotella sp.; assembly: GCA_964370495.1. GTDB lineage: Bacteria > Bacillota > Clostridia > Christensenellales > UBA1242 > RGIG8050. The sequence continues at coordinate 59,717 of CAYJJH010000003.1, read as the reverse complement.
AAAGACTTAGGGTTCTTTGATAATCTTTGCAAAGGCATAGGCAGTCAGTTATCTAAATTTATAGATGGGAACATAACCCGCAGTTTAGATACAATTAAATTACTTGAAATACCTGACTATAATGATATAGACAAAGTTAGAAAGATAAGTCAGGCCGTGCATAATGATGGAGTAATGAGTAAGGCTTTGGATGCGGATGCGAATATTTTATTGGGCGCGGAAGTTGACAATAATATATTGGATGGCAGTTCAATTGTTAAATTTAATTACAATGTCTGCGGAGAGAATGTTGCCAGCATTGGCCTTGTTGGGCCAGATAGAATTGACTACAAACAACTTATTGTTGCTTTGTATACATTGTTGTCTCAAACAAAAGAGCAACGCTTATTAGAAAATAAAGGAGAAAAGAAGTGAAGAAAGAAGAAACAGAATTAACGGTAGAAGAACTTAAAGCTAAAATTGATGAAAATTTAAATCTTGCGAAGTATCATAAAGCCGAACTTGAAAATTTCAAAAGAAGAAATGCAAACGCAGTTTCAAGTTCTTTCAAAGATGGGCAGTCTTATGTAATTAATATGATATTGCCTGTATATGATGGTGTGGTTGAAGCTGGAAAAAAAATTGCAGACAAAGCCGATCTTGCGGGTTTTGAAATTATTCGTAAGAAATTAGACGAGGCGTTTAGCAAGTTGGGCATAGAGGAAGTGCCTACTGTTGATAAAGAATTTGATCCAAAGATTCATAACGCAGCAGCAGTAGAAAAAGTCGAAGGAGTAGAGCCTAATATAGTTATAGAAGAATGGCAAAAAGGTTTTACATTAAATGGTTTGGTTTTAAGACCCGCTATGGTGAAAATTTCGGGGTAAAACATATAAAGGAAAGGAGGATATTATATGGAAGAAGATGAAGATGAGAAAGAAGAATTTACACAAGAGCAAGTAGAAGAAATGTTCGAAGACTTTCTTAAGACAGGTAAGGAGAACAGTATATTTAAAAATTTCGATATAAATTCACTGTTCAAAGAAGAAAGCAAGATTGACTTAGATCAAATAGAAAAAGATTTAGAAATCTAAATAAATAATTAATTAAAAATTAAAGGAGAAAAAAATGAAAACAACAAATAAAATAATAGGAATAGATTTAGGAACAACAAACAGTTGCGTATCTGTTATAGAAGGCGGAGATGCAGTAGTTATCCCAAACAGCGAAGGCGGAAGAACAACACCTTCTGTTGTTGGGGTTACAAAATCAGGTGAAAGAATAGTAGGGCAAGTTGCTAAGCGTCAAGCAGTAGCAAATGCAGAAGATACCATTATATCTGTTAAAAGAAAAATGGGAACAGCAGAAAAAATTCAAATGGCGGATAAAAAATACACACCACAAGAAATTTCTGCAATGATACTTACAAAATTAAAAACAGATGCAGAAGCTTATCTAGGTGCTAAGGTTTCAAAAGCAGTTATAACCGTGCCTGCATATTTTAATGACAGCCAAAGACAAGCAACAAAAGACGCTGGTAAAATCGCAGGTCTTGAAGTTATGCGTATAATTAACGAACCAACAGCAGCAGCACTTGCTTATGGACTTGATAAAGAATCCAAGGCTGGCGAGAAGGTATTGGTTTATGATCTTGGCGGTGGAACATTTGACGTTTCCATACTTGATCTTGCTGATGGAGTATTTGAAGTTCTTTCTACTCATGGAGATACAAAATTGGGTGGAGATGATTTTGATCAAAAAATTATTGAACTTATGGTTGCAGACTTTAAGGCTAAAAATGGAATAGATCTTAGCAAAGACAAAATGGCAATGCAAAGATTAAAACAAGCCGCAGAAAAAGCAAAAATAGATTTAAGTGGAATGACAAAGACATCTATAAATGAAGCGTATATCACAGCAGATGCAAGTGGTCCAAAGCATTTAGAATTTGATTTAACCCGTGCTAAGTTTGATGATGTTACAAAAGAACTTATTGATAGATCTATGAAGTCTGTTGATTCTTGTATGAAAGATGCTAAGTTATCTTTCTCTAACATAAGCAAAGTTATACTTGTTGGTGGGTCTACCCGTATACCAGCGGTAGTTGACGCACTTAAAAAGAAAACAGGCAAAGAACCATTCAAAGGCGTAAACCCAGACGAATGTGTTGCTATGGGTGCTGCTATTCAAGGCGGTGTACTTGCAGGTGATGTAAAGGACGTATTGCTTCTTGATGTTACTCCGTTATCTCTTGGTATTGAAACATTGGGTGGAGTATGTACAAAACTTATTGAACGTAACACTACAATCCCAACTAAAAAAAGCCAAGTATTCTCTACGGCTGCTGATAACCAACCAGGTGTTGATATCCATGTACTACAAGGTGAAAGAGATTTTGCTGCGGATAATAAAACTCTTGGAAGATTTATGCTTACAGATATTCCACCAGCACCAAGAGGTGTTCCACAAATAGAAGTTACATTTGATATTGATGCTAATGGTATTGTTTCTGTATCTGCAAAAGATTTGGGAACAAATAAATCTCAATCTATTACAATTACAAGCAGCAGCAATATGAGTAAAGAAGATATTGAAAAAGCGGTTAAGGAAGCAGAGGCTAACAGTGAAGCAGACAAGAAAAGAAAAGAATTAGTAGATACAAAGAATATGGCGGATAATGCAATCTTTGGTATAGAGAAATTAGTTCGTGAAAACGGTGAAAAACTTAGCGATGAAGATAAAAAAGTATTAACCGACGCAACTGAAAAACTTAAAAAAGATATAGCAGAAGATGAAGATGTAGAAAGTATTAAAAAGAAAATAGAAGAGTTCAGTCAAACTACACAAGCAATAGTTATGAAGTTGTATCAAAATGCAAATCCAGCAGGTGCAAATCCAGAAGGAGATAGCAATCCCGAAGAAGTGGTGCATGAATAAAAAATGAAGAATCCATATGAAACCTTAGGGGTTAGTAAAACAGCGAGTGCGGACGAAATAAAGTCCGCATATCGTCGTTTGGCTAAACAATATCATCCTGATGCTAATCCTAACAATAAAACAGCAGAAGACAAGTTCAAAGAAATAAATGGCGCTTATGAAATATTAAGTGATGCTACAAAAAAATCTAATTATGATAGATTTGGTTCAGCTCAGGGGCCCAGCTTTGGTGGGGGAAATGGAGGTGGATTTGGTGGCTTTGATTTCGGCGGCTTTGGCGGTTTCGGTGATATATTTGAAAATATTTTTGATGGCGGAATGTTCGGTGGTGGTGGAAGAAGACAACAAAGAACAAACAAAGGTTCGGACATTGTAATCGATCTAAACATAACATTCGAAGAAAGCTGCAAGGGTGTATCAAAAAATGTTACTTTTAACAGAAATGAAAAGTGTGCAGAATGTAATGGTACAGGTGCAAAAAATGGAAGCAGTTTTACAACTTGTACATATTGTAATGGAGCAGGCCAGGTTAAACAAACCCAGAGACTTGGTGCCTTTGGTGTAATTGAAAATGTGGTTACGTGCTCTGTATGTAATGGTACAGGTAAAGTTATAGTAGATAAATGTAAAGAATGTTCGGGTAAAGGCAGTATAAAAAAACAGGTAAGTTACGAAGTTGATATCCCTGCGGGTATTGATGATGGACAGACCCTGACAATAACCGGCGAAGGCAATGCGTCCAGCAATGGAACAGGAATCTCTGGTGACTTACATATTCGTATTCATGTAGCAAGACATCCAATTTTATTGCGTGAAGATTTTGATCTATATATGGAATTGCCTGTAACATTTACAGAGGCTATATTAGGTGTAAAAATAAAAATACCTATTGTAGGTGGAACAATGATGTTTGAATTACCACCTAATACTCAAAATGGTGTTGTGCATCGTTTGCGTGGAAAAGGTGTTAAGAAATTACGCTCAGCTGGCTATGGCGACCTGGTAATCAAAGTCTTTGTAGAGATGCCAAAAAGTATAGATAGAAAGACCGGGCAGTTGCTCTCTGCATTAGATGATGATATCAAAGTAGACAGTTATAAAAAAGTTGCGTCATATAGGAGCAAAGTATATAATTAAAATTATTAGGAGGGCTTGGGCTTATGAAAAATGGGGGAATAGGTCCAAGCAAGTCTAATTTTGAATTTAGTCATAAATCCGTATTGCTTGAAGAATGTTTGGACGGACTTAATCTTAAAAAAAATATGATTATTGTGGATGCTACAATTGGTGGAGCAGGCCACAGTAAAGAGATTGTAAAAAAAATAAAGGGTGGAACGCTCATTGGTTTGGATCGTGATACCGAAGCCCTTAAGCAAAGTGCAAAGGTTTTAGCAGATGCTAAAGATGTAGAAATCAGATTAATAAAAAGTAATTTTGCAGACATAGAAGATAATTTAAAAAGTTTGGGCTATGATAAGGTAGATGGAATACTGGCTGATTTTGGGGTTTCATCTTATCAAATTGATAATCCAGAGCGTGGCTTTTCATATACCAAAGATGCGCCACTTGATATGCGTATGGATACGGACAGTGGTAAAACTGCTTTTGATATTGTTAATGGATATACTGAAAGTAAGTTGGCTGATATAATATGGCAATATGGCGAAGAAAGGTATTCCAGACGCATTGCTTCAAGTATTGTTGCAAGTAGACCAATTAATACAACTTTAGAGTTATCCGAAATTATATCTAATGCTGTTCCAAGTGGATATGGTAAGACAGGTGGGCATCCAGCTAAGCGAACTTTCCAAGCAATAAGAATAGAGGTTAATCAAGAATTAGAAAGCATTAAAAAATTTTTACAAGGTGCAATTAATTGTCTTAATAAAAATGGACGCTTGGCGGTAATAAGTTTTCACAGTCTGGAAGATAGAATAGTTAAGCAAAAATTCAAGCTAGAATCTACAGATTGTATATGCCCGCCCAAGATACCACAATGCATTTGTGGGCACATCTCGAGCATTAAAGTGTTGACAAAAAAGCCAATTTGCCCGATAATAAAAGAGTTACAAGAGAATCCAAGGAGTGCATCAGCTAAGCTAAGGATTATCTCTAAAAAATAGGAGGATTGTTGGCAACAGTAGTAGAAGATATAAGTGTTGCTTCCGCTAAAGAATTAGCGGCCTCTGTTTTATATGCAAACGAAAAAAATCAATTATCATTTTATAATGAAAAGAATGGCGAGCCAATTGTAGCAGAATATGACGAGCCTGTAAGAGAAAAAAGACCTAGTCCAAATTTTGCTGAATATGATTATGTTGATACATCAAGACATACTGTAAGAACAGGACTTAGCCCTTATGAAGAAAGTAAAGAAGATCAAAATATATCTGCTTCAAGTATGCGTGTAATTAAGCCATACCTTGACAGCAAAGAATATATAAATCAAGCACCAATTGTAGAGATGCAATCTACACCGGTTGCTGTTACTTCACAAAGAATAGAATCAAAGATAGATATGGATTTGGAAGAAGGCACCCAGTATGTTGTAAAGTTAAAACCTTCAACAATTGTGGTTGCTGCTACTGTAGCATTAATTACCGTATTGATGCTTGTGCTTTTCATTATTAATGCTTTGACTTTGGCATCTAGTGCTGCTGCACTTAACAATCTTAAACAAGAGCAAATAGAAATAAATCAACAACTTAATAATGCTATTGCAAAAGAAGAAGCTATTCGTGAAGAAATTGAAGGTTCAATTACAGGCAATGTTTCTATTGAAAAAATACCAGAAGGAACACTTGTAACTTACGTCCCAAAAAGTGAAGTAGCAACAAGTACAAATTTCTTTGATATAATATGTAAGTTTTTTAGTAATCTTTTTAATTAATCATTAAATATACATAAGGTATGAAACTATATACAAATACCAGCGAGAAAAGGCGACTTTTCTCTTTTTCTATAATTGCATTAGCCGTTGTTATGTTGTTAAGCGGCAGATTGATTTGGCTGCAACTTTTTACAGGTTATGCGTTAAAGGTTAAAGCCGCAGAGCAATGGTATCGTGATTTACCGCTTATGGCAGAGAGAGGCACAATTTATGATGCTAATGGTGTTGTAATGGCAGAATCCAAGGTTACATACAGCGTGTACCTGCGACCCGTAGCAATTATTGATAAAGAAGAAACAGCCAAAGAAATTTCAAGTATTTTGTCTATGTCGTATGATAATATTTTACGTAAAGCCGAAAGCAAAACAGTAAGTGAGTGGCTTATAAAAATGCAAGTAGACAAAGAAACTGCTATGAAACTTACCTCAAAAAATTTAGATGGCGTATATTTAAGCCAGACATATACAAGGGATTATCCATTGGGCAGTGTTGGCGCTCAGGTGCTTGGAATTGTAAGTGTGGATAGTAATGGTCAAGAAGGTATAGAAGCATATTATAATGATTACTTAAAAGGTTATGATGGAAAAATAGCAACTGAAAGTGATCTGCGTGGTATTAAAATAGAGGACGGAAAAGAATATTATGTACCATCTATTCCAGGTCAAGATTTAACATTGCACATAGATGCAGAAATCCAGAATATACTTCAGAATACAATTCTTAAAGCAAAGGAAGAGCATAAGGCTAAATCTGTTTCTGGGCTAATAGTAGACATTGAAACAGGTGGAATTGTTGCATCTGCATCTGCGCCTTTTTATGATCTTAATGACCAACCCCGAGATGATATATTGACCCTGCTTACTGATATAAAAAATTTACCAATAATAAACGTATTAGAGCCGGGCTCTACCTTCAAAATTTTAACATTAGCGGCCGCACTTGAAGAAGGCGTAGTGTCCCTAGATGATACATTTACCTGTCATGGGCATAAAACAATATCAGGCGAAAAAATAAAGTGTTGGAAAACAAAGGGGCATGGGGAGCAAACACTTGCGGAAGGTGTTAATAATTCTTGTAACGTTGTATTTATGGAATTAGCATTAAGACTGGGTGTAGAAAAATATTATGATTACTTGGAAAAATTTGGTATAGGAATAAAATCGGGCGTAGACTTTTTTGGGGAAAGTTCCGGGCTGTTGTTGCCAGAAGATAGTGTCAGAGATGTAGATTTAGCAAGAATTGGATTTGGGCAAGCAATAGCGATTTCTCCTATTCAATTCATATCTACGGTAAGTGCTTTGGTTGGAGATGGAATTTTACGAACACCAGAATTTGTAAAGAGCATTGATGGGGTGGATGCACCCAGTAATGAAAAAGGCAGGATAGTATCCGAAGAAACAAGCAAAACTGTACGTGAATTATTATACGGGGTCGTAACCGATGGCAGTGGTAAAAAGGCCTCTGTATCTGGTTATCAAATTGGTGGAAAAACGGGAACTGCTCAAAAATATGAAAATGGAGTTATCGCTCAGGGTAAATATATATCGTCATTTCTTGGCTATTTATCCGTAGAAAACAATCCAAAGTATGCATGTTTTATTTATGTCGATGAACCCAGTACGGGTGTATATTATGGCAGTCTTGTTGCAGCGCCTTATGTTGGCGAAGTATTTGGTCAAATTACAAAAAATAAGGACCTTAGTTTGAACCCTGAATATATAAATGAAGATGATAATGTCATGATAAAAATTCCAGACATAGTTGGTCTTGGTATAGAAGAAGCAGCTAGTTTGCTTGCTGATTTAGGTTTTTTTATAGAGGTTGATGGCGAAGGGGATAAAATAATAAACTCTTTCCCTGTTCAAGGTACAGTAGTTAAAAAGGGCGAACCCATAGTTTTAGTTACATAATATTGTGTCAATATTAAATATATGAACAAAAAGGAGTATCAAGAATACATAAGCAAGATTACGCCAAAAAGCAAAGTATTTCTTCCATTGTCTATTGCGTTTCTTGTTGGTGGATTTATTTGTGTCTTGGGTGAAGCATTATATATTTTTTATGAATGGATATTGCCTTCCATGCAAAAAGAGCAAATTGGATCTATAACATCATCCAGTTTAATTTTAATAGCCAGCTTGCTTACGGGCTTTGGTGTATATGATAAAATTGGAAGATTTGCCGGGGGAGGTTCTATTGTTCCTATAACAGGATTTTCAAACAGTATTACATCTGCGGCTATGGAGCATCGTAAAGAAGGAATTATATTTGGAACCTGTGCGAATATGTTTAAGATCGCAGGCCCCGTAATTGTTATAGGCGTAGCAATTTCAATGTTATTTGGTTTGCTATATTTTCTGGTAGGGTTATTTATATGAGTACATTATTCTTTAATAAGAAACCAAAAATTATTGGATGGTATTCGGTTGCGGGTAAAAAGGAAAGTCAAGGTCCGCTTGGTAAAACATTTTCCAGGGTAGTGGAAGATGAATACTTTGGTGAAAAAACGCATGAGTGTGCAGAAAGAAAAATGTTTAAGTGTGCAATTCAAGGCGCAATAAAAAAATCTGGTGTAAAACCTGACATTGTTTTTGCTGGTGATTTACTTAATCAAATTGTATCTTCTTCTTTTGCTATGCGTGATATTGGCTTGCCATTTGTTGGTGTATATGGTGCCTGTTCTACTATGGCTTTATCTATGACAATGGCGGCATCTTTTGTACAAAGTGGTCTTATTAAAAATGCTGTTGCTGTGGCGGGTTCGCACTTTGCAACAGCAGAGCGTCAATATAGAACCCCACTTGAATTTGGTAATCAAAGACCGCCATCAGCACAATGGACGGTTACGGGCGCAGGAGCAAATGTAGTTTCATCAGAGGCTGATTCGGATATAGTAATAACCAGTGCTACCATAGGCAGAGTAATAGATTATGGAATTAAAGATGTAAATGATATGGGTGGAGCAATGGCGCCTGCTGCTGCAGACACTTTGAAAAGGCATTTTGATAATACAAAAACGAAGCCCGAAGATTATGATGCTATATTTACAGGAGACTTAGGTGGAATAGGTGAAGAAGCCCTAAGGGATTTATTAAAGCAAGAAAATTATATTTTAGACAGTCGTTATACCGACTGTGGAAAAATGATTTTTGATTGTAAACAAAAGGTAGATATGGGTGGTTCGGGTTGTGGTTGTAGCGCAGTTGTTTTGAATGGCTTTATTATGGGCAAATTAGAATCTGGTGAATATAAAAGAATTTTGCTTGTGGCTACGGGCGCATTGTTATCTACTACAACAAGTTTTCAAGGGGAAAGTATACCTGCTATTGCGAATGCTATTGTAATAGAAAATATAAAGCCAAAGAAAAAGGGGAATAAATAATATATGAATTTTTTATGGGTATTTCTTGTTGGTGGTTTTGTGTGTATGCTTGGTCAATTATTAATTATTAAAACAAATTGGACGCCAGCAAGAATTTTAGTATCTTTTGTAATAATAGGTGCTTTGTTAGAAGCGTTTATGATATTTGAGCCAATAAAAGATTTTGCGGGTTCAGGTATATCAATACCAATTACGGGCTTTGGCGCAGGTCTTGTTAAAGGTGCATTTGATGCAATAGATCAATTTGGATTCTTTGGAATAATTTCGGGTGGCTTAGGTTCTGTTGCTGCTGGAATATCCATCGCAATTGTATCGGGCTTTTTGGTAGCCATGGTGTTTAAATCACGCTCGAAATAATTTCATCCGTAGTTATAAGAATTGCAGCCGCAGATACAGAGTTACGAATAACACTTTGAATAATTGTGCTTGCGTCAATAATATCGCAATGTGATTTATCAAATGGTGAATTTTTCATAATGGCATCAGTTATAGAATAAAGAGATTTTTTCAAGATTCGTTCACCCACAGTATTCTTTTTAAGATTGCAGGCCAGTCTGATATAAGTTAATCCGCCGCCTTGGACAATGCCATCTTTCATAGCATTTGTAGTAGCCGCAATAGCATCTTCGATTCTCATTCTTTTTTCCATAGTTTCTGCATCTGTTGGGCAACCCACAGAAATTACCGCTGCTGTCATTGTAAGATTTGCTATTCTTTCGCGTAATCTTGTTTTGCTGTATTCATCTTCGATTTCAAGCAGTTTGCATTGTAAAACTTTGATATGTTCGTCAAGTAATTCGCTTTTATTATCTTTTATAAAAACGCTATGGTTGGCTGCAAATATAATTTTATCTGTGAAGCCAAGATGCTCGGGTCTGGCTTGTTCAATTGTTAAATCATTCTTAGGGGAAATAAGTGTTGCGCCTGTTACTACGCTAGCATCTTCAAGTTCATCTGTTTTCAATGCTATAACGCGAAGCCCAGATTTTACGCGATTTAATATAAGTGCATTTATTACCTCGGGAACGAAATCATTAGCGATTAGTACAAGCGGATGATTTTCTTTTATACAATATTCTAAAATATTTATTATTTCTTTTATGGATTTTATAATTCCCTGAGCAATCAAAATTTTAGCATCATAGTATTCTGTGTCTGTAAAATACGGGGAAGTGGTAGTCATATTTATTTTTACACCACTTGAAAAACTAAGCTTTGTTTGACCCGTTTTATTTGTTTCTAATGATACCAATCCATCTGCGCCCACCTTAGATAATGCTTTGGCTACCATTTCTCCATCTTTTTTATTTGCAGAACTGTTTGTCGCTATACTTATTAGATCGTTATATTTATAAACTTTATGTGAATATCTTGGTAAAATATTTATACATTTATAGGCAGCTTCTAATAGACTTTCTTTAATTTCTATTGGACTGTTGCCTTTACGTATTTCTTTCTCTGCATTATTTATAATGGCGGTGGATAATACTATGGCAGATGTGGTTCCATCACCAGCTTCTTCATTTGTTTTTATGCTGGCTTGTTTTATTACATCTGCGCCCAGCTTTTCGTTTCTGTTTGGCAGTTCTACATATTTAGCGATTGTTACCCCGTCATTGGTTATAAGTGGACTTCCATTATTTCGATCAATTATAACATTTCTGCCTTTTGGCCCTATTGTGATTTTTACAATATTATTAAGTTTATTTACTCCATTTATTATTTGTTTACGTGCTTTATTCATTTATAACTCCTATGATGTCTATGTTTTGTACAATATATAATTTACTATCGCTGATTGAAATTTCTGCTCCTGAATATTTATTGATTATTATTTTATCACCGATTGAAACGGGCGAGGCATTGCCTACCTCTACCACAGTCATTATTTGACTGCGTTCTGCGCCTGTTGTTGGAATGTAAACTCCTCCGTTTGTTGTGTGATCTTGTATGGGCTTGCAAAGCACTCTGTCGAATAGTGGTTTAATTTTCATAATTTACTCCTTTTGTGATAAACCTAGCATATAAAAGAGGTAAAGTATTGTTTTACTGCCAAACCATAAATGAGATATACTATGATATGGATTATATGCAGTTAGCCAAAGAAGTAGCAAAGCAATCAAGATGTGGAAGAAGACAGATTGGTTGTGTCATTGTAAAGGATGACAAAGTTTTGGTGTCTGCCTCTAATGGTATTGTGTCTGGCAACAGTTCTTGCAGTGATGCGGGTGGTTGTATTCGTAAAAGATTAAACATAGAATCAGGTAAAGAAATAAGTTTATGTTATGCGCCTTGTGCGGAAACCAGATGTATCTGTGAAGCGGCAAGAGACGGGATTTCCATTAAGGGGGCTACTGTATATTGCACACATAAACCTTGTATTATATGTACACGCAATTTAGCAGCTGCCGAAGTAGACAAAGTTTATTACGAGCATGATTATCCAGATGAACATAGTGATACAGTCGCAAAGTTATCTGGTTTAAAGGTGGTGAAAATATGAGTAAAGTTCCAGTAGTTGCAATTGTCGGCAGACCTAATGTAGGAAAGTCTACATTATTTAATACTTTGTCCGAAGAAGGCAGAAGCATAGTAGACAATATGCCAGGCGTTACAAGGGATAGAATTTATGCAGATTGTGAATGGTGTGGATATAATTTTTCTTTGGTGGATACGGGTGGTGTAGATTTTGAAAATAACATGTTTGGTGTTCATATTAAAGAGCAGGTAGAAATCGCGGTTAGTGTAGCCGATGTAATTATATTTGTTGCTGATGGAATGGTTGGGCTTACCAATGATGACGAGCGTGTAGTCAAGTTATTGCGTGGATATAAGAAGCCTTTGGTTTTATGTGTTAATAAATTAGATAATCAAAATTTAAAAAATAATACATTGTCAGAATTTTATAAACTTGGGATTGGGGATCCATTGCCGGTTTCATGTTCACAAAAATCTGGACTTGGTGATTTATTAGATAGCGTTACAATGCATCTTAGGGTTAAGGGATTTTTGCAACATAACAAAAAAGAAGATACAGTAAGAATTTCTATTATTGGCAAACCTAATGCGGGTAAAAGTTCTATTGTAAATGCATTGCTGGGTGAGAAGCGTGTTATGGTAAGTGATGTAGCAGGCACAACGCGTGATGCGGTAGATAGCCCATTTAATTATAATGGCAAACCTTTTATACTTACAGATACTGCGGGTATTCGCAGGAAGCGAAGTGTAGATATAGAAACCGTAGAGTATTACAGTGTTATACGTGCTATAAGCAGTATACGAAACAGTGACGTAGTTGTTTTAGTTGTTGACGCAATGGAAGGATTAACCGAGCAAGATGTAAGGCTTGCGGGTTATATACATGAAGCGGGTAAACCTTCGGTTATTGCTATTAACAAATGGGATCTTGTTGAGAAAGATACTTATACCCAAATAGAGTTTGAAAAGAAAGTAGCCGCGGATCTAGCATTTATGTCTTATTATAAATCTATTTATATATCTGCATTGACAGGTAAAAGAATAGGTGAAGTAATGAAAGCTGTTGAGGACGTTCTGATTTCTGCAAACAAGAGAATAACAACAGGGCAACTTAATGACATAGTATTAAATGCAGTAGCTATGACGCCGCCTCCTATGCATCTTGGTGGGCGACCAAAGTTTATGTATGCAACACAGGTTTCAGTTCATCCTCCGACATTTGTAATTTTTGTAAGTAATAAGAATGCGATAGCAAGAAGTTATTTAAGGTATATAGAAAATACGATTCGTAAATCTGTTGACTTTTCTGGTTCGCCTATTAAAATCATATTAAGAAATAAGGAGAAATAAAAATATGTTTTGGTGGTTGTTTTTGCTTTGTCCAATCGCTTATATAATTGGAACCTTAAATATTTCGCGTATAGTTGCAAGGTGTAAAAATGTAGATTTGAAAAGCGTAGGTTCGGGTAATATGGGGTCTACAAATATTGGTAGAAGCATAGGCTTCAAATGGTTTGTAGTTGTTACTTTACTTGAAATGCTAAAAGGCGTGCTTATTTGTTTTATTGGATTTCTATTTTATATGCTGTATACAAATGGTGGATTTGTTTTCAGTTTTGTTTATAGTTTAGATTGTTATGTGATAATGCTTTCAATGGGGTTGGCTGCTATGGTTGGTTGTGTGTTCCCCGTTTGGACGGGCTTCAAAGGCGGAAAAGGAATTGCCAGCTGGATTGGAATAGCATTATTTATAAATCCATTAGTAGTGCTAATTGAATTAATAGTTGGTATAATATTCTTGGCTTTAACACGAATGATGTCTATAACAACTCTAACCGCTGTATATGCATGGGTTGTTGCGTCTTTGCTTTTAGCAGGCATTCCAATTACAGCTACAATAGTTTCCTTATATATTGCTATTGCTTTGATAATTACATATGCACACAGAAAAAATCTGGTAAGATTATTTACAGGTAAAGAAAAAAGAATAGTTTTTAAGAAAGAAAAAAAATAAAGTTATAATACAAATATTTTTCTCATAATTATTATCATGAACAATAATGTTTTTGATAATATAGCAACGAGAACGGGAGGAGATATTTACTTGGGTGTGGTGGGCCCGGTTAGGTGCGGGAAGTCTACCTTTATTTCCAAGTTTATGAAGCAGGTCGCAATCCCAAATATAGAAAACAGTTACGAACAGCAAAGGGTGATAGACGAGTTACCACAGGCTGCGGACGGTACCGCGGTTATGACTACGCAACCTAAGTTTGTGCCAAGCAGAGCCGTAGGTATAAAAATTGGTGATTCTGCTATGCGACTTCGTTTAATTGATTGCGTTGGTTATATGATTAACGGTGTAAGTGGTCTTGAATCTGATGGACATATTCGTAATGTTAAAACGCCATGGAGTGACATGGAAATGCCATTTGACCAAGCTGCTGAAATAGGCACAAGAAAAGTTATTGTGGATCATAGTACAATTGCTGTGGCTATCACTACGGATGGATCCATAACAGACATAGCAAGAGATAATTATATTGAAGCCGAAGAAAAAATAATTTATGAATTAAAGCAATATGCAAAACCTTTCGTTGTTGTTGTAAACAGCAGAAATCCAAAAAGCGAAACATGTAAACAAGTTTGCAATTCTTTGAAGGAAAAATTTGCAGTTACTGTGTTACCAATGGATTTAGAAAATATGAACAACAATGATGTTATAAATATCTTTGATGGAATTTTAGCAGAGTTTCCAGTTACAGGGTTCAAAGTTAATATGCCGAAATGGTTACAGGTTATGCCAGCAGATGATGAAGTTATTGTGGACGCTATGGAAAGACTAAGAAATTATACAAAGAATGTGAAAAGGATTGCAGACAATAATTCACATTTAATGTTCAAAGATAGTGCTTATTATGATGGTGTAGAAACCAGCGAAATTGATGTAGCAACCGGAACAATTATTTATAACCTTATACCAAAAAATAATTTATATTATCAAATTATATCAAAGGAAAGTGGAGTAGCAATAAACGATGAACAATACTTAATGGCTTATGTAAGAAAGGTAGCAGGCAAGGCCAAAGAATATGACAAGTTAAAAGATGCCATAGACTCAGCAGAGACCAATGGATACGGCGTAGTGGTTCCTACATTAGATAGTTATAAATTAGACACCCCAAGACTTTATAGAAACGGAAGAAACTATGGATTAAAACTTAGAGCCACAGCACCCAGTCTGCATATTATAAAAGTAGATGTAGGCAGTGAAGTTACGCCAACAATTGGAACGCAAGAGCAATCAAAGGAAATGTTAGAATTCTTAAAAACCGAATATGAAAATAACAAAGAAGCCGTATGGCAAACACCGATTTTTGGAAAGTCTCTTGATGAAATTATGCAAGAGGGTGTAGGTGCGAAAATAACAAATATGCCAACTAATGCTATGCGTCAAATGAAAAGAACTATTGGTAAAATCGTTAATAATGGTAAGGGTGGGATAATTTGTATTTTACTTTGATGCACACTTTTATAAAAAGTAGCATATAGAGTTTGGTATGATTTTTGAAAATTTTATAACATTTTTATCTAAGGTTTTATTCTTTAGTGGAATGGTAAGTGAAAAAAGTTCATTTCCAAAACCACTATCAAAAGAAGACGAAAAGCAATACTTCGAGAAATTCTGGAAAGGTGATCTTAATGCTAAGGACATACTTATAAGACATAATCTGCGATTGGTCGCCCATGTAGTCAAAAAATACAATGGCGCGGCCGAAGCCGATGATTTAATATCTTGTGGCACAATTGGACTTATAAAAGCTATTAATTCTTTTAAAGCCGACAAAGGCACACAGATTTCCACATATGCATCAAGATGCATAGAAAACGAAGTTTTAATGTTTCTTCGTGTAAGCAAAAAACATCAACAAGTTGGCTCCTTAAATGAAGGGTTAGGTTATGAAAAAGAAGTTGGCGAAATATCATTGGTAGATATAATAACTGAGGATAGAGAAAAAGATGATATTGATTTAGAAATGCATTCCAATGTTATGCGAAAACTTATCAAGGCTATGAAAGAAAGATTGTCCGAGAGAGAGTATAGCGTAATCAATTTGCGATATGGAATAGATAATAAAATCGCTTTACCGCAAAGAGAAGTTGCGAAAAAATTAAACATAAGCAGGAGTTACATTTCCAGAATAGAAAAGTCAGTTATATCAATTGTTAAAGATATCGTAAAAGAGCCTGCATTCAAAGATATAAGATAATAAAATTCACCAGGGTGGCAGTTCAAAGTGAGCTGCCTCTTTTTTTATGTAAACTTTTTACAGGTCGTCTTCATCGTTATCCCAATCATCCCAATAGGATAATACTTTGCGTGGCGGTGGTTTACTTCTTTTAAGTTTGTGCGAAGTATATTCGATTCTGGCTATTGGTAACTTAATTGGATAAACGGCAAGAAGGACCAGACCTGTTACCAATGCAATGGATACGACAAGACATATAAAAAAACACAATGGATACATAGCAAAATAGTAATATAGGATTTTGGGGGAATTATGGGAAATGATGTCATAAATGTAGAAAGTTTGTCACTTGAAGAACCTTTGGTTTTATACAATAATTGGACCAAAGAAAAGCAAGAAAAAAAACGAATAGCGGGCTATGCCGAGAGAAATAAAGAAATTATTAAAGTAAGAAGAAAACATATAAAACAAATGGATTTTCATAAATCAATAGCAAAAAGTAAATTTGTATTTGGTGGGAATAGAACGGGCAAGAGTGTATGTGGAGCAGTAGAAGCCATTTGGTATGCTACGGGCATGCACCCCTTTATACAGATTGATAAAGCATGTAATGGTTGGGTAGTCAGTTTGACACGTCAAGTTCAAAGAGATGTAGCACAAGCAAAGATATTGCAATATTTACCAAAGGAATGGATTGTCAAGATTGTTATGGTGTCAGGTTCTGCTGATGCTCCGGCCTATGGTGTTATTGATTTTATCATTATAAGAAACATATTCGGAACACACAGCAAGATAGGTTTCAAAAATTGTGAACAGGGCAGAGAGCGTTTTCAAGGTGTATCTTTGGATTATATCTGGTTTGATGAAGAACCACCCGAAAACATTTATGATGAATGCTTATTGCGTTTATTGGATAATGGCGGCGTGCATTGGGTTACTATGACACCACTTAAAGGGCGTAGTTGGGTTTATGATAGAATATATTTAAATAAAAACAAGGATATATATTTGCAATGTTTCTTTATGTCTTGGGACGATAATCCATATTTACTTGAAGAAGAAAAAAAATACCTAGAAGCTAATTTGTCGCCCGATGTTTTACAAAGCAGAAAGTATGGAAATTTTATAGAAGGTCAAGGCTTGGTTTTTTCAGGCTTTAGTAATAAGAATATAATAGAGCCATTTGATATACAAGGCGACAGTCAGTTTTATATTTCAATTGATCCGGGTTATCGTAATCCAACCGCTGTACTTTGGATAATTTGCCAGGGGGATAATATTTTTGTTGTTAGTGATTATGAAGTGTCTTGGCTTACCGTTAAAGAGCACTGCGATGCAATTAAAGAAAGAACAATGTCGCTGGGCTGGGATTTAAGCAAGGTTAGAATACTTATCGATAGTGCTGCAAACCAAAAAACTTCGGCTTGTGATATTTCTACGGCTGAACAATATCGGCAAAATGGAATAGCGGTGGATAGTGAGGTAAATAAAAATATTTTAAGTGGAATCATAAAAATAAAAAGTTTAATTAAGAGTGCGGACGGGAAAAGCCATTTATTCATTTTTAAAAACTGCATTAATTTGATATCTGAAATCCGCGGTTATTTTTGGGGTGATGGGGAACAACCCAAAAAAAGTAATGATCATACTATTGATGCATTACGGTATATGATAATGGACACAGAAAAAGCAAGGTTTGGTACAAGCAAAGCCTTGGGTATTTTGGGTGAAGGCAAAAAACATATTATTAAAAATTTGGCAGTAAAAAGAATCTAATAATTTATTATGTGATTTAATATCGGCAAGGGGGAAATTATGCAAAGTAAAAAACAAATAATAGATGAAGTAATACAAGATTATGAAACACGAAAGAATGAACGAAAAAATCTTGAATATAGATGGAAAGAAAATATAGATTTTTATAAAGGCAATCAACAGGTAGGTGTTAGCAAACAATACTTTTGGCAATCAACAGAAAGCTTTAATCATATTGGACCTTTGGTGGAAAATCGTTTGGCTGTATTAGCCGAGATTAAACCCGAGATTCAAGATGAATTGGCCAGAAGTGTTTTATCTAATATGAACTTTGATAGGCTTGTAGAAGAAGGAAATTTTTGGCAAGAGGTAACAGGTAGCGTGTTTTATAAAGTTACAGCCGTTAAAAATGTTCCTAATGTAAGTGTGTGTTCGCCGTTTGAAATATATCCAGACAAAATAGATGTAAGTAATATGAATGAAATTGGGTCTATAATACACGCAAAAAAAGTAAGCGGTAAGTTGGTTATCGAAAAGTGGAGTAGAGATAGATTGATAATTATTAATGACGCAAAACTAGAATATGATGGAGTATTGCCTTATGGCTTTCCATTTATTCGTGGGACAAGTGAATTGGTTGCAGGTGAATTCTTTGGTAAGTCTGTTGTGGAAAGAGCCGTGCCTGTGCAAAGAGCATATAACACAATAAAAAATAGACGCTCTGAATTTATGAACAGAATGGCCTGTGGGGTAGTTGCTGTTGAAGACGGCAGCGTAGATGTCGATAATTTGGAAATTGATGGATTATGTCCGGGTAAAATTATTGTATACAAGCAAGGTTATAATGAGCCAAAGTTTATGGAGGTAGGAACAATACCAGAAGAATTAACAAAAGAGGAAGATAGGTTGCTTAAAGAGTTTTACAGTATAACAAGTGGTGGAGATATAATTTCAGAATTATCATCTAGAGCCAGTGTAGGTGAAGGCAGCTTAAGTATAATCAGTGAACAAATAAAAAAACAACTTAGAAGGCCTATACAAAGTGTAGAAGATATATATGCACAAGTTGCAGAAAAAGTTTTAGATATATTAGGGGTAAAAAATGGAAGAACAAAATAACGAAGTAATTTTGGAACAAGCCGAGATACAACCAGAAGTGGATATTAAAGCACTCCAAAAATCGTATAGTGAATTGCAAAGTGCGTTCACAAAAAAATCACAGGCTTATAAAGAACTGGAACAAAAAATAAATTCCATACCCAGCCGGGAGGATGTAATTCGGGAATATTTATTAGAAAATAATACAGAGAGGCCATCTGTATTAACCAGTTCGTCTTCGGCGTTTGATTTTGCAAAAGACAAGAAGCCTACTTCGTTAGCCCAAGCTGACAGAGTGGCAAGTGAATTTTTCAAAAAAGGAGTATAAAATGATTACAATAGCAACAGCAGAAAATGCTTTAAAAAACATTTATTTAGATACAGTAATAAATGACATTAACAAAAAGACAAATCCATTTTTGACTATGATAGAAGAAAATGCGAAAATTACCAGTGGTAAAGATATAAAGGTTTGTATCCGCAGCGGAGTTTCAGCGGTAGGTACAGGTACAGAAACAGGAGATCTTCCAACAGCAAATAGTGAAGAACAACTTAATTTTTCTGTTCCACTTAAAAATCTTTATGGAACATTTCAGGTAAGTGACAAAGCGCTTAAAGCAGCATCATTAGACCCAAATGCTTTCGCTTCATTACTTGGTGGAGAAATGCAGAACCTTGTGGCTGCGGCTCAAAACAATTTAACAACCATGCTTTATGGTAATGGTAAGAAAATTTTAGGTGTATTTGATTCAAGTGCATTAAACTCAGCAAGAACCGAAGTTACTCTTGATAAAAAGTACATATCTAATTTCGTAACAGGAAATGCAGTAATAGTTGTAACAAATAGCGGGGAACATGTTACACACGCACTTATTCCAAATACAATAACAGTAGATGCAGCAAATAATAAATTAACTTTTGCAACTGCATTAACTGCAAATAAAGCAGATAGATATTATATCTATAATAAAGACGCAAACGGTGAAACCAGTATGAATGGTATAGATTCATTGTTCGAGGCTTCGCCTTATGGAATTAACCTTGTAGTTGACCCAGAATTAGCACCATTCTCTGTGAAAGATGATAGTGCAACAATTTCTGTTCTTAATGAAGACGCAGTTATGGACTTTATGGATAAGTACGAAGAGCATTGTCAATGCATGCCAGCAGATATTATTCTAACAAATCCAAGAGTTAAAAAAGCAATTTTCGAATCTTTACGTGATACTCGTTCTAACATTGCATCAGCAGAGCTTGCTGGTGGATTCCATGGATTTACTTTCAATGGGATACCAATGTACAGCGATGTTAAATGTAAAGCAGGTTCATTATATGCATTGAACAGCAAATCATTTGCTATGCATCAATTGTGTGATTGGACATGGTTGTCTAATGAAGACGGGTCAATTCTTAAACAACAACCAGGTAAAGCTAGTTATATGGCAACCTTGGTTAAGTATGCAGATATGATCTGTGACAAACCTTTCCTTCAAGGTAGATGTTCGGGCTATTCCGCTCTTAAATGGAAATAAGCCACGATGCAAAAAATTTGCCACGATTTATTTAATATCTCAGATAGGATAAAGAAAATAGACAGAGATTACCAAATCTTCCGTAATGCGGAAAAAAACAGATTCGAAGTTTATTGGCGTGGTAAATTTTCCTTCGTTATCCCGTTTGATGTTCTTGATGAGCGCACGCTTTTTTATACCAAAAAAACAAGGCGTGAAAATGCTGATGACATTGAACGGGATATAGACGAAGGAAACCAAAAAATAGAAATGGAGAGACAGAAAAACATAGAGAAAGTAAAAGCAAAAATAAAGGATTATGTGAAATATGAATTTGAAAGATTTAATTAAAGACACTAATAAAATTTTAGGGTTGCCCATAAATTGGGATAATACAGACACAGATGAAAACTATATCCAACTTTTCGCTTGTGCCAAAATGGTGCTTAACGCTCTTACGGGCAGTTGGGCAATAACAGATACCCATCAAGTATTAAAAACCGAAACAGGCGTAAGTAATTCTGTTTTGGTTTATGGTATTTTAGCAGAGTATGCATTTGTGGCGGGTATGTTTAACGAGTGGAAAATATGGGACAAAAAATACAAGGACGGATTATTTGAGGTGAAAAGTGGCAAATCAAGAATCATTAGAATTTAATAACGACAGAAGTGTACGCTTTGTTTTAGATAGTTTTGCATTAGATTTTATAGGTACAAGAAAAAAGAATACAATGTACACTGTGGTACTATCCGGAATGGTGGGTACAAAAACAAAGTTATTGCCTAACCCTTTGCCCGAGGAGAAATTTGGTTATGATAATATTGCTAAATGGAGTAACTGGATTTTTGCATCTAATGATGAAGGAATATTTATTTCAGATAGACAGTTTATTGAATTCACACCGGTTACGCAACTGATATCACCTGTTAAGATAGAAATAGTGAATGATAGATTATTTGCTATGGCGCAAGATAGGAAAAGAATTTTTTATAGTATAGACTTAAAGGATCAATGGACACCAGAGCAACTAATGACGGGTGCCGTATATATCCCAGAAGATTATGGTGAATGTGTTGATATACGATTTTATCGTAATCAATTATTGGTGGTATGTGAGAATGGAATGTTGCTTGTTAATAAAAGTATTAATATAAGCCATCTATCAGATGACAGTCAGGTTCTGATTGATAACCTGCTACCTGGTCAAGACAAAGTGTGGGGGAGTGATTGGTTCACTTTGGGCTATGCTACGGATACGCAAGTGCTAAGAGAGGTATTTATAAAAACTGATGTAGCAATAGAAATGCGGATTGAATCCAATCGTCTAAACAAAACCATAGCTATAAAAGCGGCGAATGAAGTTCAGAAAATAAAAACTAATTTGAAGGGGGACCAGTTTAAAATTTCAATTACTGTGCCAGCTGAAAATTTCAGTATATCAAATATATCTGGAATAATTGGATATGGATTAAGGAGTTAGGTATGTGGAATGAAATTTTAGAAATTGTAATAAATTATGGACTTATGTCGGCATTATTTGTGGGCCTATTTATATGGGTTCTACGGGACAGCAAGCAGAGAGAATTAAACTATCAGAATATGGTAGAGAAATTGCAAGACTCTTTGTCGGTAGTGCATAGTATTCAAAAAATTACAAAGGAAATACATAGCGCATTTATAAAAAAGAATAATAAGGAGAAAAAATAATGAAAGCAATATTTATTAAGATAATTGAAATATTAAAAAAGATATTTGGTTGTGGAAAATGTCCAAGTGAGCCTGCACAATATTAAATTGCAAAAATAAAAGGTTAATGATATAATTGGCTATTATGATTGAAAATAAAAAATGGAAAACAACGATAGGGGACAAGGAAGTTACCGTAGATATTGGTGCATTATGTGGTTTATCTCACGGGGCTTGTGTGGTTACATGTGGTGAAACTGTTATTATGGCTAACGTTACAATGGCAGATAAAGCAAGAGAAGGCGTAGACTTCTTTCCACTTGGTGTAGACTTCCAAGAAAAACTCTATTCAGTTGGAAAAATACCGGGAGGTTTTACAAGGCGTGAAGGGCGTGGCGGTGATAAGGCTATTCTTACCAGCCGTTTAATAGATCGTCCTTTGCGTCCTTTGTTTAATAAGGCGCTTCATAACGATGTATCTGTTGTAGTAACAACTTTATCAGTTGATCCAGATGTTGCTCCGGAACCATTGGGTATGCTTGCATCATCAATTGCAATTGCAACAAGTGATATTCCATGGGAAGGCCCAACAGGTGCGGTTGTTGTTGCAAGAGTAAATGGTAAATTTATTTGTAATCCAAATGCTAAGCAAGAAGAAGAAAGTGATTTGCATTTAACAGTTAGCGGAACAAAAGACGCTATATTAATGGTTGAAGCTGGAGCCAAAGAAATGAGCGAAGCTGATATGGTGGAAGCTATTATGTTTGCTCATGAAGAAATAAAAAATCAATGTGAGTTCCAACAAGGTATTATTAAGAAAATTGGTAAAGAAAAACGTAAAGTTAAGTTGGCGACTATCGAACCAAAACTTGAAGAAAAGGTTCGTAATTATGTTACCAGTTTTGTAGATGCTGCAATGAAAGAAACTGATACTATTAAACGTAGAATAGAAGAAGACAAAATAGAACAAATGGTTGCAGATAATTTTGCTGAAGATTGGGATTATTGCAAACATGATATTTTACAAGTAGTTAATAAAATAAAAAAAGAAGTAGTGCGTGATAAAATACTTAACAAGGGTATAAGACCAGATGGCAGAGGTACAAAGGATATACGACCTATTTGGGTTCAAACAGGACTATTGCCAAGAACTCATGGTTCGGCTGTGTTTACTCGTGGTAATACTCAAGTTCTTAACGTTTGTACACTTGGTATGCTTGGGGATGCGCAAAAACTTGATGGTATTGATGATGAAGAAGCAAAGAGATATATGCATCAATATAATATGCCTCCTTATGCTACGGGTGAAGCAAGACAATTGCGTGGTCCAGGCAGAAGAGAAATTGGACATGGGGCATTGGCAGAAAGAGCACTTATTCCAGTATTACCAAATGAAGAAGAATTCCCATATGCAATAAGAACCGTAAGTGAAGTTTTATCAAGTAACGGAAGTTCATCAATGGCATCTGTATGTGGAAGCTCTTTATCATTAATGAATGCAGGTGTTCCAATTAAAGCAGCAGTTGCTGGTATTGCAATGGGACTTATTAAAGATGAAAAAAGCGATAAGGTTGCTATACTTACAGATATTCTAGGAACCGAGGATTTCCTTGGCGATATGGACTTCAAGGTAGCAGGAACAGAGAAAGGTATAACAGCTATACAAATGGATATTAAAATAGCTGGGATCAGTAAAGAAATAATAGTAAGTGCATTAGAGCAAGCAAAAGACGGAAGACTTCGTATACTTAAAATAATGAATACAGATACAAAGAAACCTAACGAGTCATTATCTAAATATGCGCCACAGGTTGTTACTTTTAAAATTAATCCAGAAAAGATTAAAGATGTTATTGGTAGCGGTGGTAAAGTAATAAATAAAATAATCGAGCAAACAAGTGTTAAAATTGATATAGAAGATGATGGAAAAGTATTCATCGGTGGTGCTGATATGGAAATGGTAAGTAAAGCTAAGTCTATTATTGAAGGTATAATTTTTGAACCAGAAATTGGGCAAGAGTTTGATGGAACAGTTATGCGTATCTTGGATTTTGGTTGTTTCGTAAAATTCACAGAAACAATGGAAGGTATGGTTCATATATCTAAACTTGCCAAAGAACGTGTAAATAAGGTTGAAGATGTAGTTAAAGTTGGCGATAAAATCCGTGTTAAAGTTATCAAGATTGATGAAAAAGGCAGAATAGATTTACAAAGAATGGTGCCTGCTAATTCATAAACAGTTCGCCGACCGAGGTAATTGTTAGGTCGCGTTCAAGAAAGCTTGAAATTATTTTACTTATTGCTTGCGTAGTCGCAAGTGTGGGCGTGAGAAAAATTATGTCTCCGCCCTTTGTATTGTACGTAGCATAAGATGTTACGATGTTTGTGTCTGCGGTTTGCCAGTCAATAGATGTTTTACGGTTTGTTGGTAATATTGTTTTATAACCCAGGCTTTCGGCTACCCCCAGTGTGCTATTATTATATAAAGCATTTGGCGGAGAAAAATATTGCATATTTTTATCACTGACTGATTTGACAAGATCGCCGCAAAGAGTAATTTCGTTAATTATTTTTGATTTATCCGTAATATTAAGATTCGTATTTGAAAAGCCATAATTCCCAAGTTCGAATTCAGTCCCAAGATTTTTTACAAGTTCCAGATTACTTGGGATAAACGTGCCACTGAGAAAAAATGTAGCCTTTGCATTTGCTGTGGTAAGCGAACTTGATATGTGTTCAATATTATCAGCATATGAATTATCATCTAATACAAAAACAAATGCTACCTTATTTTCATCTCTGTCTCCATTGTAAAGCGGGGCAGTAATACTTAAGTAAGTATTACTAAGTGGTAGATTAAATACAAAAAAGGCCAAAGTAAATAAGGTTAGGCAGATAATGCTGTTTGTAATTAAAGTTGATTTATGTGGCATAATATATGTATATTATTTTATATGAGTAAAATTGTTAAAAATTATGATTGTGGATTAAGGCTGGTTGTGGAGCAAATGCCAAACTATAAAAGTGTAGCTACCAGTGTTATGATTGGTGTGGGCAGTGGTGACGAGGAAATAACAGAAGAGGGACTGTCGCATTTTTGTGAACATATGTTGTTTAAGGGGACAAGCAGGCGAACCGGTGAAGAACTTATAAATGAATTATCTATGCTGGGTGTAGATTATAATGCTTGGACCAGCGATTCTGCTACTTGTTATCATATTAAAGGAATTAAAAGCAACACAGAACAATGTGTGGATATTTTATCCGATATGTTTTTTAATCTAAAATTCAAAGATGAAGAATTCTATAAAGAAGGCGATGTGATTGTTCAAGAAATTGCTATGTATAATGATAACCCAAGAGCAGTATTATTTGAATTGGCAAACTCGACCTTTTTTAAGGGCACGAAATATGCACATTCTGTTGCTGGGAAGGCTGAACAAATAAAAGCATATAAGCCACAGGATATTTATAATTTTATAAAGAAGCATTATATAGCACCTAAAACAATTATTTCATTTGCGGGTGATATAACATTAAAAGAAGCAGAAAAATTAGTTGATAAATATTTTCTTGCAAATTTTCCAAAAACTAAGGAGCAAGCTATTTTGCCATGCGATAATGGAAATATCCAATCGCTAGCATTACGTGTTAAAAAGAAAAAAGATACAGAGCAAGAGAATGTATTGCTTATGTTTTCGGTGTGTAATCAATTTAGTGAAGATCGATATGCATTAGGACTTATGTCCAGTATTTTTGCAGGAGATATGAGTAGTAGATTGTTTTTAAATGTACGCGAAAGAGCAGGCTTGGTTTATGCTATTCGAGGTGGTCTAGAGTTTTCAGATTTAGGTGGATATTTTTATGTATATTTTTCTTGCACGCCAAGTAATACAAACAAAGTAATAGAGACAGTTAAAAGAGAAATAGATATTTTAATCAAAGATGGGGTTACGGAAGAAGAGCTTAAAAAAGTAAAAAATATAAGAAAGGTTAATAGATTATTTGAGAATGAGAATACAGAATCTGTTAATAATCGTAACAGCGGAGAGCTGCGGGATTATGGCAAAATTAAAACAACAGAGATGTATTTGGAAAAAATTAACTCAATTAATGAAAGTCAGATAAAAGATATTGCTAAAAAATATTTGGATATTGAAAGAATGATGACGGCTATTGTCGGTAAATAATATTTTACTAAAAGTCTTTAATTGTATATAATTAGAAGTATAGTGGACGGCGTTATTCATAGAACAAAAAAGATAGAAAAACGTACATTTCCAATAGGTGATATTATCATCTGGGGCAGTGGACTGTTGTCCCTTGTTATATTTTTTGACATTATACCTTTTTTATCAGAACTGCTTTATGGGATAGCCGGGGTTTTTGTATATTCAACATTGATATTACTTGCTGTATATGGTTTGTCATTAAAGACAGGTAAAAAAGTTAAAGTAGATAAGCAATATTTATCTGGTTCCATAATTATGGTATTTGCTTTGTTTATTGCGATGCATATGGGATTCACAGGCGCTATTATTCCGAACGATGGCATGATAACAATTGGCGAATATATTTCATATTGTTTTTCAAACGTGACCCCTGGTGGTGTGGTTTTTGGATTACCATCTTATTTATTGTTTAGTATATCAGGGGAACTAGGTGTCTTTATAATGATGACAGTATTGTTTCTAATTGGTCTAGTTCTTGTAATAAATAAAGCCATAATAAAAAGAGAAGAAAATAAAATATTAACCTTTGAAGAAAAACCAGAAAAAGAAATCAAGCCAACAAGTTTTGAAATCGAGAGTATCGAATTATACGAGAAATTAAAAACCACACAGAAAGAGCTAGAAAAAGAAAGCAGAAGAAAATTAAATGCACATAAAAGTATGATTGGTTTGGGCAGTTTGAAGAATATGAAGATGGGTGGTGCAACTGTGCAAAACCCGGTTTCTTTGTCTGAAATGCAAACACCAGAAGGAATAAATGCAAATGCATTAGGTGCGGCAGAAGCACTTATAAGCAGTTTAGATATGTATAATAATGGGCATGGAATTCCATGGCAACGTGTAGATGGATCAAATTTTTCATCACCTGTTGCGCCTGTTATTAATATACAGCCACAACAACCCGCATTTAATTCTTTTGCTCAGCCTGCTCAACCACAGCCAACTTATTCTCCTATGCCACAATCAAATCCATTTGAAAATGCGTTTAATCAACAACCTCCACAATCTCAATTTAATTGGACCCCACCAAGCCCGATAAATAATACGGGTATGGGTTCTCCAATGGATAGAAGACGAAATAAAAGTATTATCGAAGATATACGAAAGCAAACAATAATGCCGCTTGATGAAGAGCCTACAAATGTATTTAAAAGCATTAAATACAACAAGCCACCTCTTGAATTAATAAGAACAGAGAGTATGGATCTAAGTCAATTCAACAGTGAGGCGAAAGAAAAAGAACAGAAACTGAATGAATTATTTAAACAATATTCTGTTCGTGCAAAGGTATCTGATTTTAATGTGGCGCCTGCTGTTACTCGTTTTGAAATTTTGCCAGAGATTGGGACCAAAGTCGCGCTTATTGAAAATTTGTTAGGTGATATTAACTTTGCATTGGCTACTAACAATACGCGTATGGAAAGTCCAATAGAGGGGAAGAATGCAATTGGTATAGAAGTTCCAAACAGAAAAATTGGAACCGTGTCTATCAAAGATTTATTATCATGTAAAGAATTCACAACGCATCCAAGTCCGCTTGCAATTTGTATTGGTAAAGATATTGATAATCAACCTGTTATATCTGACCTTGCAGAAATGCCGCATTTACTTGTTGCTGGAACCACGGGTTCGGGTAAATCGGTTTGTATAAATACTATATTAACAAGCTTGGTGTATAAAACAGGCCCAGAAGAATTAAAGTTGGTTCTTATAGATATGAAGGGCGGTGTTGAGCTTAGCAGATATGATGGCATACCACATATGCTTGTGGAAAATTGTATTAAAAGGCCAAATCAAGCAATTAATACTTTTAGATGGTTAATAGATGAAATGAATAGAAGATACGTATTGTTGCAATCTCAACGCGTTAATAATATTGCATTGTATCAATCTTTAACTGCTTATAAAAATGGTAATCTTCAAAGAATGCCATATATAGTAATGGTAATAGATGAGGTTGCAGATTTAATGTCTCAAAGCAAAAAAGAGGTTGAAGATTGTATACAAAACTTGGCCCAAAAATCTCGTGCTGCGGGTATTCATATTGTACTGGCTACGCAACGTCCAAGCGTAAATGTAATAAGTGGAACCATTAAAGCAAATATTGGTACGCGTATAGCTTTCCGTGTTTCTAACGTAATAGATAGCAGAACAATTTTGGATAAGGGCGGAGCAGAAAGTCTTATGGGGCGTGGTGATATGTTGTTTATGACGCACAAGGGTGTGGATCGCGTACAAGGATGTTACATAGATAATGATGAAAGTAATCGCATAATGGCAAATATAAGAGAAAGAAATCAAGTTGATTTTGATATAGAATTGCAAGATCTGATTCTTAATGGGCCACCAGACGGTGCATCTACGACTTTTGAAACAGAAGGTTATGAAGATAACAGGCAAGATCGAGATCCAAAATTTGTTCAAATTTTAAGATATGCAGTAAGAGAAGAAAATACAAAAGGAACTATTTCAATAGGCGATGTGCAACGTAGGTTCTCTGTTGGATTTGGACGTGCCGGAAGAATAGTTGATCAATTGCAAGCCGCAGGTTTCGTTGGCCCAGATCTAGGCGGAAACAAAGGGCGAGAAGTATATGCAACAAGAGAACAGGTTGCCGAACAATTCGGTTTATAGTATAATTATTGTTGTATGGACAAGATTTTTGATTTTCAAAGAGTTGAAAGTGAATTAAATAACAGATGGGTTTCTAATAACGTATTTAAGGCTACGGTCAATAAAAATAAGAAGCCTTTTTCTATTATTATGCCGCCACCAAATATTACCAGCAGACTTCATATTGGACACGCATTTAGTGATACTATCATTGATTGCATTGGAAGATTCAAAAGAATGCAGGGATTCGAGGTTTTAATTCTACCAGGTGCAGATCACGCGGCAATAGCTACCGAAGTAAAAGTAGTAGAAGAATTAAAAAAACAAGGCATAGAAAAGAAAGATTTAACCAAAGAAGAATTTATGAATCACATAGAGTTTTGGTATAAAAAATATACCAAAGAGATTTGTGATCAAATTAAAAGACTGGGTATATCATGTGATTGGACGCGATTCGCATTTACAATGGATGATCATTCCAAAGACCAGGTTAATAAAGCTTTTAATAAGTTACATAAAGATGGATATATTTACCAGGGCGAAAGAATGATAAATTGGTGCGCTACATGTAATACAGCATTATCTGATGCAGAGGTAGAATATTCAGAGGTTAAGCGACCAATATGGACTATTAAATATGGACCTATCTCGGTTGCAACTACCAGACCTGAAACAATGTTCGGTGATGTTGCAGTAGCAGTTAACCCAAAAGATACAAGATATAAAAACCTTATTGGCACCATGGTAGATTTGCCACTTACAGGCAGGCAAATTCTAGTAATTGCAGATGACAGTGTTGATATGAAATTTGGTACAGGCGCAGTTAAAATTACACCTGCTCATGATAATGCAGACAATGCAATGGGCGAAAAACATAAATTACCAGCAATTCGCGTTATTAACGAGAAAGGGTTTTTATTTGGAGAATATGCGGGTAAGTATGCAGATTTATCTGTACTTGATGCAAGAGCTAAAGTAATAGAAGATCTTGATAAACTTGGATTGATTCAAAGTAAAAAAGAAATTGTTTCAAATATTGGTGAATGTTATAGATGTCATAACACTGTTGAACCAAGTATCTCTAAACAATGGTTTGTTAGAATGAAAGATCTTGCGCAACCTGCTATTGATGTTTTGAATAATGGATTAAAATTGGTTCCGAAAAAATACGAAAAAATATATATGCATTGGCTTAATAATATAAAAGACTGGTGTATATCACGCCAATTATTTTCGGGACACCAGATTCCAATTGAAGGTGAAACTGATGTTTTGGATACATGGTTCTCATCTGCTTTATGGCCATTTTCTACGTTAAATAAAAACAAAGAAGACTTTGAATATTTTTATCCAAGTAATGTAATGGTTACCGCTTATGAAATAATTTTCTTTTGGGTTATAAGAATGGTATTCTCGGGTATTTATCATACTGATAAAGTACCGTTTGAAAATGTACTTTTCCATGGTCTGGTTCGTGATGGGCAGGGCAGAAAGATGAGCAAGTCTCTTGGAAATGGAATTGATCCTGTAAACATTATTGATAAATATGGAACAGATGTTCTAAGGTATTCTTTAATCTCTGGATCAAGATTAGATCATGATCCAAGATACGATGAAGATAAAGCCGTTAAGGCAAGGAACTTTACAAATAAAATTTGGAATGCTACAAAGTTCGTACTTGCGCATAAAGATAATAAAATGTTGGTTGATGTTTTAGAGGCCTTTTTGAAATTAATAAATCCTGTTATGCCATTTATAACGCAAGAGATTTGGCAAGTTCTTGGACATACAACGGAATTGGCTTTCGAGGAGTTCCCTCAACCTGTAAAAGGAAATAAGCATTGGATTATTACAAGTCTAAATAAAATAATTAAAGGCACTACACAGAAATACGAAAAATATGAATATGGTATTGCAGCCAACGAATTACAACAATTTTTTTGGACAGATTTTTGTGATAAATTTATAGAAGAATGCAAGCCGGTTCAAAAACCAAAGGTTGAAAAAGTGGTAGTAGAAGACCCTAGTATTAAAATTAATTTTTATAAAAGTGAAATTGAAAGAGCGGAAAAAATGCTTTCGAATGCCGGGTTTGTTAAGAATGCGCCCAAAGAATTGGTAGAAAGTGAAAAAGAGAAAGTTGCTAAATATAAAGCATTATTATATACTTTGATTGGTGAGTAGAGATTTTATTGCAGATGACATGAAGCGAAAGATAATTCTTCTTTTTATATTTGAAAAGATGGAAATGCCTTTGTCTGAAAATACGTTATCTGAAATAATTATGTCTAATCCAAACTTAATGGAGTATATGGATTATCGCGATGCTTTGTCTAAAATTACTGATATGAAATTTATTGTGTCCAAGATGGTTTCGGGTGATCTTATGTATCAGCTTACCAAAGACGGAAGAGATTGCTTAAGCCATTTTTGGAAAGAAATACCTGCTTCTGTGCGAGAGGGTATAATAAGATACACAAACGAAAACAAACTAAGGATGAAGCGAAGTCAAGAGTACCGCATAGATTATTTTAAAAATACAGATGGAACACATACGGCTGTATTTACAATTAAAGATTATGCGGGACCTGATAATGTCATAGAGCTTAAATTAAGGGTTCCGTCCAGAACAGACGCACTTAGAGCTACGTCAAGATGGAAAGATATGGCACCAGAGTTATATGAATACATTTATAATAATTTAGTAGAAGAGGAGAGATAAAATGAAACAATATGTTTTTGTTCCTAAAAAAGTATGCAGTTCAAGATTTCAATTTGAGCTTGATGATAAAAAGGTTGTACACAATGTAAGATTTACGGGCGGATGTCCAGGTAATTCTTTAGGTGTATCTAAGTTGGTAGAAGGTCGTCCAGCAGAAGAAGTTGTAAAGACTTTACGTGGAATAGACTGTGGGGGCAGGGGTACAAGCTGTCCGGATCAATTGGCTAAGGCCTTGGAAGAAGTTTTGAATAAATAATGGATAAAAACAAAAGAAGAGATAATGCTTGTTTCGCTTTCTCGTGGGCAAGAGTTATCGTTTGTCTTATGTGGGCAGTATTGCTTTTGGTATTGTATTTTACATTGCCATTGATTTTAAATTGGCAAGCAATGGTTAGTGAAAATGTACTAGCCTTAAATTTTCATATGATAGATGTTGGTCAAGGGGATTGTATTGTGGTGGAGCTGCCAGATGATAAAATATTAATGATAGATACAGGCAAAGAGGAGTATTATTCAGATGTTAAAAGTTATCTTAATAAACTGAACATAAATGAAATTGATTATTTTGTTAATTCTCACCCTGATACTGATCATTCTGGTGGGCTTGAAAAATTGCTTAATGATTTCAAGATTATTAATTTATATGGTTCTGATTACTTATCTGCTGGATCTGCATATAATGAAATGGTGTTCCCTCCAGATTCAATAAATGGATCAAATTATAAAATTACATTTGTAAGTCCGGATGAAGGATTGGTAACAGGCAATGTGGCAAATGATTATTCATTGATGATGACAATAGAATATGAAGATACTGTATTTGTACTTACAGGGGACGCACCAGTCAAGATGGAGCAAGTATTTATGGATAATACTAGTTTGTTTGATAATTTAGAAAATAAAAAAGTAGTGTTGAAGGTAGCTCACCATGGAAGTAACGCCAGTTCAAGCCAGGAGTTTTTAGATTTCATATTTAATAATGTAGACAGTAAAGATAGATTTGCTTTAATTTCTTCGGGGGATAACAGCTATGGGCATCCAAACGATGAACTTCTTGCAAGACTAGAATCTAAATGCGGAGATAATATATTTATCACAAATGAACTAGGAGATATTTGGGCAACTGTTACGCCAGCAGAAATGGTAATAAGCAATCAAAAATGCTGGACTAATTACTTAATTATTTTTATTATCGTAGTAATATTGTTACTTTTCTTATCTTTTTATAACTACAAGGCTTTTAGGCCAAAAACAGAAAATTTAAAGAATAAGTAATTATAGATTTTAAAAAGTTGTTTCACTGGATTTTGTGGTATGTTAGCATATAATAATATAAATACAAAAGGAGAAGCGAAAGATTATGAAAGTTCTTAAAAGAGATGGCAAAAGCCAAGAATTTGATAAAGAAAAAATAATCGAAGCTATGTTCAAAGCTGTTGCAGCCTGTGGTGGAAATGACAAAAGCAGAGTAATAAAAATAGCAGATCAGGTTGAAAAAGAGCTGCAGGACAAATTTAAAGACAAGAAGCCAACAGTGGAAGAAATTCAAGATATTGTTGAGCGTTACCTTATTAAGGCAGGATATGATCAAGTAGCAAAAGCCTTTATCCTTTACAGAGAGAAAAGAAGAGGGGCCAGAGAGGATAATGCACTTACGGGCGCGGTAATTGATATGTTTGAAAAATATTTGAATGATGACGACTTTAGTGTTAAAAATAATGCAAATACACAAAAATCAGTTGCGGGTCTTAATAATTATGTAAGAGAAGAATTTACAAAAAACTTCTGGCTGAACGAGATTTATCCATTTGAAGTATCCGAAGCACATAGAAGTGGTACATTTCATTTACATGATCTTGGCTTCTTCGGTGCTTATTGTGTTGGTTGGGATGTAAAGCAAATATTAACCCTTGGGTTTACTGGGGTAGTTGGTAAGGTATCCTCGTCTCCTCCAAAGCATTTTAAAACAGCTTTGGGGCAAATAGTAAATGCTACATTTACTTTGCAAGGAGAATCAGCAGGGGCGCAGGCATGGTCTTCGTTTGATACATTTATGGCTCCTTTTATAAAACATGACAATTTAGAATATAAACAGGTTAAGCAGGCTATGCAAGAGTTTATATTTAATATGAATGTTGCTACGCGTGTAGGGTTTCAATGTCCATTTTCTAATATTACATTAGATATTAAATGTCCAAATATGCTTAAAGACGAGTATGTTATTATTGGCGGCGAAGTTATGGAAACCACATACGGTGAATATCAAAAAGAAATGGATATGTTTAATACAGCATTTTGCGAGGTTATGCTTGAGGGTGACAGTAAAGGGCGAGTGTTTTCTTTTCCAATACCTACCATAAATATTACCAAGAATACAAACTGGGACAGTCCAGTAATGGATAAAATTATGGACATGACATGCAAGTACGGTATTCCATATTTTGCTAATTACATTAATTCGGATTTAAGTCCAGAAGATGCTGTCTCAATGTGTTGCAGGCTTAGGCTTGATGTGCGCGAGCTTAAACGCCGTGGTGGTGGATTATTTGGATCTAATCCCTTAACCGGAAGTATCGGTGTAGTTACAATCAATTTACCAAGGCTGGGGTATAAGTCAGATAGCGAAGAAGAATTTTTTACTGAACTAGATCGTATCACCGAAATAGCTAAAACAAGTTTAGAAATAAAACGCAAGATAGTTGAAGATCAAACAGATAAAGGCTTATATCCATATTCCGCGTTTTATTTGAAAAGCGTTAAAGAACGAACAGGCGGGTATTGGTCTAATCACTTTAATACAATTGGCATTATTGGAATGCATGAATGTTTATTGAATTTAAAAAATGTTGGGATTCAAACAAAAGAAGGACAAGCCTTTGGCTTAAAGGTTATGAATTTTTTACGCAAAAAAATGCAAGAGTTTCAATCCGAAACCGGACATATATTTAATTTAGAAGCTACACCAGCAGAAGGTTTGGCGCATAGGTTTGCAAGAAATGATAAAAAAAGATATCCAGATATCATAGTCTCTGGAACTAAGGATGGATATTATTATACAAACAGTACGCATTTGCCGGTTGGTTATACGGATGATATTTTTGAAATGATAAGTCTGCAAGATGAAATGCAATCGCTTTATACAGGGGGTACAGTTGTTCATCTTTATACAGGAGAAAAGTTAGAAGATCCAAATGCAATTAAAAGTCTTATAAAAAAAGTATTTACAAATTATAAGATGCCTTATATGTCATTAACGCCTGTGTTTTCAATTTGCCAGGATCATGGTTATATTGCGGGCGAGCATTGGAACTGTCCAACCTGTGGTAAGGAAAACGAAGTTTGGAGTCGTGTTGTTGGATTTTTAAGACCAGTTTTAGATTATAATGCTGGTAAAAGGCGAGAGCACAAGGAAAGAAAAAAATATAGTATAAACAAAGCAAATAAAAAAGTTAGCAAGGGTTAATTATGAAAAGTAAAATTATGGTAGCGGGATTACAGAAGCAATCATTTATCGATTACCCGGGGAAAATAGCAAGTGTGATATTTATGGCTGGTTGTAATATGCGTTGTCATTACTGTCATAACCCTCAATTATTTAATAAAGAAGAAAATATTATTCCATTTGAAGAAGTTTTATCTTATCTTAATTTAAATAAAAAAATGCTTGATGGGGTAGTGATTACTGGTGGTGAGCCTACATTAGATGAAAACTTAAATAAAATTATAACCCAAATTAAGGAACAAGGTCTTGCTGTTAAACTTGATACAAATGGAACAAACCCTGAGGTTGTTAAAAATCTTATAGAAAGTGAACTTATTGATTATGTTGCGCTAGATATAAAGTCTACAATCACTAAATATAAAAATATTACTGGTTTGGAAGTTAATCTGATTCAAGATACGGCCAATTACCTTAAATCTCAATCTAAAATAGACTATATGTTTAGAACTACGCTATCTCCCAGGCTAACTGTTGAAGATATAAAAGAAATGGGTGAAGAACTTGTGAAAGGTGCAAAAGTTTGGCAATTGCAACAATGCCGAATAGATAATGCATTAAGCGGTGAAAAGGTTCTTGAAATGGCAGAAATTGCAAAAACTTACGCACAAAATGTTGTGGTTAAGGGTTTGTGAATATACTATATAATGTATAAAATAACCATTTTGATGGGTTTTTGAATTATGTTATAATACAATTATATGGCGAAAGAAAAACAAAGTTATGGTGCCAGTGATCTAACCCTACTTAAAGGCTTAGATGCTGTTAGAAAGCGTCCAGGTATGTATATCGGGACTACTGGTTCTAAGGGTATGCATCATTTACTATGGGAGATCGTAGATAATGGCATAGATGAAATAGCAAATAAGTTTGGGAACAAATTAATTGTGACTATTCATAAAGATAACTCTGTTTCTATTGAGGATGATGGGCGTGGTATTCCTGTTGATATGCACAAGGAATTAAAAATTTCGGGTGTAGAGATGGTATTTACGGAATTACATGCTGGTGGTAAATTTGACAATAATAACTATGGTTTTTCGGGTGGATTGCATGGTGTTGGTGCTTCCGTTGTTAATGCACTATCTGATTATTGTGAAGTAACAGTATATAAAAATGGCAAAGAATATTATGTTAGATTTTCTCCGCACGTAAGCGAAGAAGATAATAAGATGCATTGGGGCGTTGCAGATGCTCCATTAAAGGTGGTTGGTAAAACACAAAAGAATGGAACTTTGGTTAAATTTATGCCGGATGCTCAAATGTTTAATAATGCAGTATTTGATTATAATTTAATTTCAAAAAGATTAAAGGAACTAGCTTTTCTTAATCGTGGTGCTCAAATTATATTTATTGATGAACGTATAGCCGAAGATAACGTAGAAATCCCAAGAGAATGCGAATTTAAGTATGACGGTGGTATAGCAGATTTTGTATCTTATTTAAACGAAGGAAAGAATACTCTTTATAAAACGCCTTTTATTATAGAAGGCGCGACAAGTAAAATGCCAATAGCTTTTGCTATTCAACATACAGATGGATTCGTAGAAAGTATATTTTCCTATGTTAATAATATTCCTACATCCGAAGGTGGAACACATGAAACCGGTTTTAAAACCGCAATAACGCGTGCGTTTAATTACATAGGAAAACAGTTCGGGCTTTATAAAGAAAAAGACACAGCACTTATGGGCGAGGATTATAGAGAGGGTATGACAGCCGTTCTATCAATCAAAATGAAAGAAGTGCAGTTCGAAGGTCAAACAAAAACCAAGTTAGGTAATCCAGAAGCAAAGAGCGAAGTTGAAGGTTTTGTATATAATAACCTTTTGGAATATTTCAAAGACACAGATAAGCGTCCAGAAAAGAAGCTGTTACTTGAATCTATTATCAATAAAGCTAAATCTGCGGCCAAGGTTCGTGAAGCTGCTAGAAAGGCTAAAGATATAGCACGAAGCAAAAATAGTATTGACGGCAGTGTATTAATTGGTAAATTAAGCAGTTGTAGCGGTAGGCGAGCAGAACTTAATGAAATATTTATCGTTGAGGGTGATAGTGCGGGCGGAACAGCAAAGCAAGGTAGAGACAGAAGTATCCAGGCTATTTTGCCATTGCGTGGAAAACCGCTTAATGCTGAAAAGAAAAGAATTGACCAAGTGCTTGAGAACGAGGAGTTCAGAACATTAATTGGTGCACTTGGCACAGGTATAGGCGAAGACTTTAATCTTGATAACTTGAAGTATCATAAGGTTATAATACTTGCGGATGCGGATCAGGACGGTGGACATATTCGTTCAATATTATTAACTTTCTTTTATAGATATATGAAACAGTTAATTACAGAAGGTCACGTATATGCGGGTATGCCTCCATTATTCAGAGTAACCAGAAAAGATTATAGCAGATATTGTTACGATGATGCGGAACTAAAAGAAGTAACTAAAACTCAGAAAGGGACAATCCAACGTTACAAAGGGCTTGGTGAAATGAATGCTGATCAATTGTGGGATACGACTATGAACCCTAAAACCAGAAAACTTTGCCGAATTACATTGGATGATGCGGCGGAAGCTGAAAAAGTAATTACTACACTTATGGGTGACGATATAGAAAGCAGACGTAATTATATAAGTAAATATGCCAACTTTAACAAACAAGACGACATTGCTATTAAGGCTGTTAAAAACAAATTAGGAGGCAACAATGGATGAGTTTGAAGATTTAATAGATGAAGATAACTCTGTTGACCTAGATGATGAAGAGGCCCTTAAAACAGAAATTGCTAATAGCGAAGTAGAAGATGATAACGATGATGAGGTTCTTGCAGAAGAAGAAGAAGAAGAAGAAGAGGAAGAAGAGGCTGATGATGAAATAGAAGAAGATGATGAGCATGAAAGCAAAGAAGATTCTGAAGAAGAAACAGATGATGAAGATTTAGAAAGTGATGAAGAAGGTCAGGAAGACGAGGATAAATCTGAATCCGATGTGGAAGATGAGGATGAAGAATCAGAAGAAGAAGATGATGATGAGGATGAATCTGACGAAATAGAAGAAGAATCTGAGGAGGAAGAGGTTGAAGCTTCAGATGATGAAGAGGTAGAATCAGAAGAAGAGGAGGAATTGGAAGAAGAATCTGAACCTGTAGTCGCAAAAGAAATCAATGAGGAAGATAACGAGG
This sequence comes from uncultured Prevotella sp., assembly GCA_964370495.1. Lineage (GTDB taxonomy): Bacteria > Bacillota > Clostridia > Christensenellales > UBA1242 > RGIG8050. Next base: position 21,509 of record CAYJJH010000003.1, on the reverse strand, counting down.
ATGATGAAGAAGATGACCAAGAAGAAGATGATGAAGATCAGAATAATGAAGACGAGGATGAAGACGATGAAGAAA
>CAYJJH010000003.1:17129-21334 GCA_964370495.1 uncultured Prevotella sp. | reverse complement strand
GAAGAAGATGCCGAAGAAGATGAAGAAAGTGATGAAGAAGACCAAGAAGACGAAGACGAAGAGGAATCTGAATCCGAAGAAATAGAAGAAGAATCCGAGGAGGAGGAAGAGGCTGAATCTTCAGATGATGAAGAAGTAGAATCAGACGAAGAGGCTGAGCAAGTAGAACCAGTCGCAGCAGAAGTAGAAGATGAGGAAGAAGAGGAAGAGGAACTGATAGAAGAGCAATCAGATGATGATGTAGAATCTGAAGTGGAAGAATCTGAAACAGAAATAATTGTTGAAGAAAAAAAAGAAAAACAAGAGGAGTTAAAAGAGCCAGTGCAGGTTGTTAATGAAATTAAGCCTGTGGTTTCTGGTAATGAGTCTAAAATTATGAACATAGATAAAATTGTAAAAATTTCCGAAGAGGATCTTAAAGCAGAAGAAGAGCAAAGAAAAAGAGAAGAGGTTGAAAAGCCTATTCGTGAAAAAGAAGAAAAGCGTCAAAAACTTTTGAAAGAAAAAAAGGAAAATCCCGCTTACAATGATGGTGGGGAAAATGGCGAAGGCGATGGTATTATAGAGAAATCCGTTTCTACCGTAATGCATGAAAGTATGATTCCGTATAGTGAATTTGTAATTTTAGACAGAGCCTTGCCGCGTGTAGAAGATGGACTAAAGCCTGTTCAAAGACGAATACTTTATGCGATGAATGACCTGGGTCTGCTTCCAGATAAACCATTTAGAAAGTCTGCTGGTATCGTTGGTGAATGTTTAGGTAAATATCATCCACATGGTGACACATCGGTTTATGACGCCATGGTTAGGATGGCACAGCCTTTCAATATGAATTTACCATTGGTACTTGGGCAAGGGAACTTTGGTTCTGACGATGGGGATAGAGCCGCTGCTATGCGTTATACAGAAGCTAAATTGTCTCCTTTGGCGCTTGAACTTCTACGAGATATAAATAAGAATACAGTTAACTTTTCATTGACTTATGATGACAGAAACATAGAACCAGACGTATTACCTGCAAGATATCCTAACTTGCTTACGAACGGAGCAAGTGGTATTGCGGTAGGTCTTGCAACCAATATTCCACCACATAATCTAAATGAAGTAATAGATGCTCACATTGCATTTATAAATAATAAATCAATTACATTAAAACAAGTTCTTAAAATTATCAAGGGACCAGATTTCCCAACTGCTGGTTGGATAACAGTAGATGATGATATGATACGAGCATATGAAACAGGGCGTGGAAAGGTCGTTATGTCGGGTAAGGTTCATATAGAAAGCGAAGGTGAAAGACATAACATTGTAATAACTGAATTACCATATCAAGTTAATAAGGTTCAATTACAAAGATCAATCGCGGATATGCGAGAAAATAAAAAAGGTGACCTGCAAACTATAACAGAAATCAGAGATGAATCTGACCGTAATGGTATGCGTGTTATTATTAAATTAAAGAAAGATACAGATGCAAAAAAAATAGTAGAGCAGTTATATAAATTTACACAACTTAGATGTAATTTTAATTTTAACATAGTAGCTATTGCTGGTGGAAAACCAAAGCAATTGGGACTGCTTGAAATAATTGAATATTATGTGAATTACCAAAGAGAAATTATATATAAAAGATCTGTATTTGAATTGTCTCAGGCTAAGGAAAGAGCACATATACTTGAAGGTCTTTTGGTTGCTATTAAAAATATAGATGAAGTTATTAAAATAATTAAGACCAGTAAACATACTACGGAAGCAAGAAGTAGATTACAAAAGCGATTTGAATTAAGCGAAAAGCAAGCTCAAGCTATACTTGATTTAAGATTGGCTAGACTTACAAATCTTGAAGTATATAAGTTAGAAGAAGAACTAGCTATGCTTGAAAAACTTATCCAACGATTGACAGAGATTATAGGTAGCAAGAAGCTTCAATTTGAACTTGTAAAAACCGAGCTACTGGAAATAAAGAAACGTTACAAAACAGAGCGAAGAACCAGAGTGGTTGGGAAAATGGAAGATATAGCGGTGGAAGCGGATGATGATGAAGCTCCAGTTGAAGATACTGTTGTTATTATTACTCCAACAGGCAGAGTGAAGCGTGTAACAGCTAAGCATTTTTCTATGAGCAATACAAGAGCTGCTGCAAATATAAAAGAAGGCGATGTTAATATGGTTGTTGTAGCTACGCAAACTGACAAGCTATTACATTTCTTTACCAATGCGGGTAAGTGTTATAAATTATATGGCTCAGATATTCCAGAATGTAGACTTAAAGACAATGGAATACTATTCAAAAAAATGTTCCCAAGTGTGATTGAAAATGAAAAACCAATTGCTGTTTATCCAGCTGTTGTTGATAATATTCCAGATTATGATCTAGTTTGGTTGTCTGGTACAGGTATGATTAAACGATCAAAATTTAATGAAGCATGCGGGGTAGTTAAATCTGTGTTTGATGTTTGTAAACTAAGAGAAGATAAGAATGATGAAATAATAAGGGTTCAACATTTAAAGAAAGATAGAACTATACTTATGATAACTAATGTAGGGAATGTACTTAATATGACAACCAGAGATATTCCTATTCAAGGTCGTATAGCTGGTGGCGTTAAAGGAATACAGCTTGATGAGAATGCCTGGGTGGCAGGTACATCTACGGCTGGCGCAACTGGGTTTGCTGTATTGCTTACCAATTTTGGTAATGTGAAAAAAGTAGATATAAAAACCATTGATAAAATGGTTAGATACAGAAAAGGTCTTACAATTGCAAACGACTTGTCAAAGGGTGAAGAAATAATTTTTGCTACCTTTGCAAGAAATGAAGAAGATCTTATTGCTAAAACCGAGGACGGTCAAATATTGTCTGTGGCAATAGAAAAGATACCTACAGTAGTAAGAACAGGAAAGAAGAAAAGCATATTTAATAAAAAGAATATTGTAAAAGGTTGGATACATTACGGGACTTGCGCTAAACCAGAATGTTAATTGCTGAGGAAATTATATTTGCAGAATCTAATACTATTCGATCAATATCTTTGGGAACTACGTGTAGAATATTATTTGTTCTATAAGATATAAAAGTACAAAGGGGGACCCCTAGAGCCAGGACAGGCACGTCAAGTAGCGCAGAGTTTATGGTTCTGTTGTTTCTTGAAATCCCGCTTCCGGGTGAAATTCCACTTGTGGAAATTTGATAATTGGTTCCTATCCGATTTGGGGATGCGGTAACCAGGCTGTCTATAATTATTACAAGATCGGGCTTACATAGGTCAGATATTGCTTTTATAGCATCTACGGAATTTATGCCTGTGATTCCTCCAACATTAGGTTCAAAAGTCATAAGTTTATCATTAGCATTGATTTTTTTTAATACCTTGGGACCCAGACTGTCTGCTATGAATCCGCTATTCCCAAGCCCGATTATTAAAAATTTTTTTGCATTATTGATTTGAGTTTTTAACATATAAAATAATATGGCTATAATGTTTTTTATTTGATTACTTTCTTTTGTTTGAATGTTTATATAGGTACCGATGGGTTTACCAATTTCTTTGGATGCTTCCGCAGTAGATATTATAGTAGTGCTATATTTTATTCCGAACTTAGTTTTTGTATCTATTTTAATTCCTGGTAACTTTTTTGGTTTCCCTCGTAAAAGTTCAGATGCAAGATCAGTAATATATAGCATAATATGATTATATCCACATATAAAAAATAGGTGTAAAAATACCTTGCAAAAAATCTCGAAATAATGTATATTATTTGGTATGGCAAATATTAAAAGTTCAATTAAGAGAATCAATGTAAATAGGACAAAGCAAGATCAAAACAAACCGATCAAAACTAAACTGGCTACTGAGATTAAAAAGTTTCAAGCATCTATTGATGCAAAAGAATTAAAGCATGCGGAAGAGCAATTAAAAGTTGTTTTCTCTTTGCTTGATTCTACAGCTGCAGAAAATATTATTCACAAAAATAAAGCCAACAGATTAAAGGCTAAATTTTCTAAATTGCTTGAACGCAAAAATGCTAAAAAAAGCAAAGTAAAAACAGTTAAAGAACCTGTTGAAGAAAAAGTAGTAGAAGTTAAAAAAGAAGTAGCTAAAAAACCAGCTGCTAAAGTTGCAACAAAAACAACTGCAACAGTTAAACCTGCTGTAACTAAAACAGCTGCAGCTAAGAAGCCTGCTACTGCAACTAAAACTACT
>CAYJJH010000003.1:0-17029 GCA_964370495.1 uncultured Prevotella sp. | reverse complement strand
TAAGAAACCAGCTGCTAAAGCTACTGTAGCTAAAAAACCAGCTGCTAAGAAATAATTAATTATAAAATTAACAATAAAAAAAGTGCTATTCGCACTTTTTTTTTATTGAATTATTTTTTTGCAAATACGCCAAATATATTTTGAATTTTGTTTTTGCCAGTTAGGTGAATTACATTATTACCAAATGACTTTTTGTTACTTAGTTTATAAAGTTCAGCTGCAATGATTTCTGGAGCAATACCTGTTTGTTCAGCATATTCTAATCTTCCAATGTCATTGCTTATTTTATATTTATAAGCTTTATTTGTTGATTCTTGTTTAATTCTGTTTTCTGTAAAGTTAGTTGTCATGTATGGAAGAGATACAGCTATTACATTAACTTTTAATGTAGCTAGTTCTTTCTTTGTAGCAAGTGAGAAAGTTTCGATTGCTTTTTTTGTAGCTGCATATACACCATTAAATGCAGGTGCAGAAGATGCAGGGGTGCAAGTCATATTCATTATAAGTCCATGTCTTTGATCTCTCATGAATGGAATTACGGTTTGACAAGCTGTTATTACACCAAGCATATTTATGTTCATAACTTTTGTTATATCTGATGTTAATAGTTCCTCTGTGGCTCCGAATAAGCTAACAGCGGCATTATTTATAAGGATATCAATTTGTCCCTCTTTATTATATACTTTACGTAAGGACTCTTTTACAGAGTCTGGATTAGACATATCTGTTTCTATAAAGTTTATATTATCATCTTCACCTTTTTCAAGCGATAGATTATATACTATGTCAGCATATAATGAAAAGCAGTGTGAAGTAACAAAACCAAGGCCAGAAGATGCTCCTGTTATTACAACGACTCTTTTATGCCAAGTAGATGGATCTATAAGAGCATGTGTATCTTGGTGTGCTAAATTTTGCGGCTCTGTTTTTTCAGAATCTAATCTTTTTTCCAAAGCAGACAACGCAGCATCAAGATCATTTGATGCGTCCATATTAACCTTTTTGTATTCGGTTTTATCTAATTTATATTTATCTTTCATATACTACTTAGTATACTACTTTTCGAATGATTTTTCAACAGATTTTTGTAAAATTATTTCAAGTTTTTCATTATAGTCATCACCTTCGTATGGCCACATATGCATTTTAGACCCATCTTCGCCGAATTCAGCTAGCCAAAGAGAGTAGTCGGTTTGTTCGCCTCTAAGGCTTAGAAGAATTAGTTTTCGACTTGGGTCTGGTGTTTCCATTGTCTCGATAATACAATAACCTTGTCCATTTGGACCCTTTATGTCAAGTTCTGTTAATTTCATGCTATAACCCCCGTTTCCATAAGTTGTGAGCTTTCATTTTCAAAAAGCGATTTTGCTATTCGTGCGATATCAAGCAGCGCCATTAAATTATATTTTTTTACATTAAACTGTAATTGCTCTTCATTGATTTTATTTGCAATATAAAGTTCTACAAGTACAAGGCTTTGTGTTCCATCTTTTACACCTAGATTCTCAAGAAAATCAAGATAGCCAGCATTTTTAATTTCTTCTTGAATTTGCGTGCTTTCTGTTCTTTTGGTTGTTTCTTTTTCTAAATCAATTGTTACTACTTCTTTTGGACGGGGCAATGTTAAGTTACTTTTTACAGTATAAGTTGGCTGTTGGTTAAGTTCAAAAGATATAGGTTGCAGTTTATTAAGTAATATATCACGTTCTTTTTGTGTGATTGAGGACAAAGGAATATCGTTAATTATTCTTTTTAATTTATATATTTCTTCAATGGGTTCTTTAAGGTCTCCGTTTGAACGTACACTTTTGTTATAGTCAAAAACGGCATCTTCTACCCTTTCATAATACTTTTCAAAAATACTTACCATCAATATCAATTATAATTTATTTATTGTTTATTGACAATATAATTTATCTTATATTAAGATGCTATATATGAAAATATCAATTGTAGCGACCTCGCATACTGATTTTAAAGCGGATAAAAAAGAACTGGATAGATTCGGCGGTATGGCGGCGGGTATATGTTATATGCCAAATAATTTTGAAACTTTGAGAGCGGAAGACGAAGTGAAGACTTTTCGTCGTGCGAATATGACAAAGGATAGTGGTCATCATAGCGTATATGATCATTCAAATATTTCATTGTATATGGAAGGCGTACCCAGAGTAATTGAGTGCTTGCTTAATAACGAGCGTTATATGGTGTCTTCTATAAAAAGTGGAAGATATACTGTACATGCACTTAGTGGTGAAGAGGAAGAGATTTATGAAAAATGGCGTGTTAAGTTTCAAGATTTAATTGCAAAAGAATACAAAGAAAAATGCCCAAACTTTTTTACAGATACCAGAGTAAAAAAATTAGCAATGGAAAATGCCAGATATATTACAGGTTCATTTACTTTGATCTCTATGCTTCATACTGTGTCATATAGACAACTTAATTACATATATGGTTTTTTGTCTAATTACTTAAATGTTGAAGTAAATAACGATTTTGAGAAAAAATTAAAACCATATGTTAAAGAATTTCTTAAACAACTAGAATCCACAGGATATATTGACGAGGCTTTAACCAAAGACGGAAAATTCAGAAAAGTATCTTTATTTAATCAAAATCCTGTTACTGAATATTTTGGTGATGTTTATGCTGTTAACTTTAAATGTTCATTTGCTATATTTTTACATTTGAATAGACATAGAACATTGAAGTATCATATTAAGTCACCAGTATCTCCAGAGAAGTTAGAATTTTATATTCCAGAGTTAATAGCAGATAATAAAGAACTTACCAAGGAATGGTTAAGTGACTTAGATAAATTGAAAAATAATTATCCACAAGCAATGCTTATAGAAGTGTCCGAGATGGGTAACTTAGAAGACTTTATATTAAAAGCGATTGAAAGAAAATGTTCTGGCGTGCAACTTGAAACTACGCGTGTTGTTAACAATGTATTGGGTAAATATCAAAAGGGCTTAGCTGAAATAGGGCATAATGGTGCAGATGTTTTGGCCGGCATGCAAAAAGGTGCAAAATGCACCTTCCCAAATTATAAATGTAATATGCCTTGTGGTTTCGTTGAAGCAATCAATGAAAAAAGAAAAGTTTAAGCCAACCAAACAAGATCTTTGTGAGCTAATATAGATACAACATCAATTAGCCATATAATATTCCAACCAAATAATACGCGTAAAAAAGTGAAAAAATATTGTTCTCTTTGAACGCAAGTTATTATCCCGCAAATCCAGCAGGTAATAGGAAATATCGCTAATAATAATGTTGGTATAAATGAAAGTCCAAAAAACGCTCTTTGTGCCATTTGTTTTGTTCTCCTTATGAAATACAAAATCATTGTATAACCTAGAAAATAATAAATCAAGTAGTTTCAATAGATTTTATAAAATTTATGTGATATATTGTTGAAATAATGAAAAAAGGATTAAATTACATGGAAAAATTTGCAATATATGAAAGTGAGTATGGATTTATAAAAGTTGGATATCATAATAATGACATAATTTTCGTTAAAAAAATCCATCAGACCCCAGAGCATATGGGCGAAAAAAATGATCTTACAGATGATGTATTTAATCAATTACTACAATATTTCAAAGGTGAAAGAAAAATATTTGATGTTAATTATAAGTTAACTGGGACAGATTTTCAAATCAAGGTTTGGAATGCTTTAAATACAATACCTTATGGTGAAACGCGAAGTTATAAAGATATTGCAACGCAGGTTGGGAATAGTAAAGCATGCAGGGCAGTTGGTCTTGCTAACAATAAAAATCCAATTACAATTATTGTGCCTTGTCATCGTGTAATTGGAAGTAATAAAAAATTGGTGGGCTATGCTGGTGGTCTTGAAATGAAAACCAAATTGCTTGAATTAGAAAATAATAATAAATAAAAAAGACCGATTTGTTCGGTCCAATTTTGGAGCTGATGGCGGGGATTGAACCCGCGATCTCCGCCTTACCAAGGCGGTGCTTTACCACTAAGCCACATCAGCAAATTAGTAAATTTATTTTATCATTTAATGCAAACTAGTGTCAAGAAGAACAAAAATTGTAACAGTATAAAAACTTAATCTGAAAGCATAGATTTATAAATATTTAATACAGCTACTGGATTAGCTTTCTCTATTTCTGAAAGTAATATTTTTGTTTGTTTGCGTTTGCCGACTTTTTCGCAGGCTCCCAATGGGCAAGCGGAAGATATAAATGATAATTCATTTGAATCACGCCAAGAGATAATATCCCTTTCTCTTAACAAAGAGAAGGGGCGTATAAGCGTCATATTTTCAAAATTTTTGCTTTGCAATTTATGAGGCATTCCTTTGTTTTTTGCGTTGTATAAAAGGTTCATCATAATAGTTTCCGCAATATCGTCCATATGATGAGCAAGTGCAATTTTATTACATCCTCGGGACTTTGCTTCAGCGTACAGGTTGCCTCGTCTCATCCTGGCGCATAGATAGCAGGGCGAACCCCCAACATTTTCAACAACATCAAATATATTGGACTTAAAAAACTCTAAGGGTATATCCAATAATTTTGCATTATCCTTTATCTTTTTTAAGATGTCCTTTTTGTAACCTGGGTCCATACACAAAAAAATTACTTCGAAATTTTGTCTGCCGGCTAACTTGCTTTGCCGGGCAAGTTCTTTCATGCAAATAGCAAGGGCAAAACTGTCTTTGCCTCCAGAAACACAAACGGCTATTTTATCTCCGTCATCAATAAGATTGTATCTGTTTACGCCCTTAATAAAAGGTGACCAAATATTTTTATTTTTAGAAATAGATTTCATTTTTTTTCGTTACATTTCTTTTTGCTCTTATTTTCATATCTTTGCTGGATACATTTGTATTTATTCTGCCTTTTGCAACATCAATTTCAATTGTATCTGCTGTATGAATATTTGCAAAATCTTCATTAGCATAACTGTCAGGTAGGATATTTGTTACTGTTAAAACAGGGGTAGCAGAGCAATAACCGTCTGTCATAACTGCAATTTGATCTTGTTTATTCATGGCCATTATTGTTTTAACAACGATAGACACGTCACAATTTGCAGCATTCTTTATTACTATTACGCCGCTTTCAATAGCATTTGATATAAGCGCGGTTACGGCATCAGAAATGCTTTCATATACCCATGCTTGGTCATTTATATTAAGTGGTGCTTCGTTGATTGAAGCGATATAAGCTTCTTCCGCAAGTGTACTTTTCAAAGCTATGATACTATCTTTTGGCAACTTAACATCTACTAAATCAAATAATGGTTTATATCTTAGTAATGCTGGTGCTTTTATATCATTTTCTTGCATCTTTGTTATTGCTTCCGCCAGGGTTTTTTTGTTTATAAGTCTTTTTGTTGTAACAATGTTATTTGCACGATTAAATGCTTCTGTTCCAACAGCGATTGCTTGTGTTAAAATTTCGCCACTTCCAAACTGCATTGCTGAAACGCCAGCAACCGTTAAGTTAAGATATTCAGCGATTGTAAAGAATGATGTAGAAATTGTATTTGCTGATGAAATACCATATTGAGTGTTATATTGTTTTGTTATGTCTTCTACACTAGTAGATTTTATTTCACGAATAGCAACTTTGCCAGATATGCCAAAAATACTTTCGTCATAATTTTTATTTATACCAACTGGCATTAAAATAATAGGGCAGTTTATTTGTGTTGCTCCTATTAAAGCGCCTAGTCCCATTATATCGTTGTCTACTATTGCAACTACGCAATCAAGCATATTAACCTTTGCAATGGCTTTAATGCTTTTCGCAACAAAAGAAGTATATTCATTTGAATACTTTGCAGTAGCCGATGTAATACTTTTTACATAATCAAAATTTGGTATGCTGAAATTAAGCACAATGCCATTTTCCTTGCGTATACCAAGTGTGATATTTTGGTTTATTTCTGTATTAGCATATCCTGTGCAGTCTATGATACCAACCACAGATAAATCATTTTCCATTGGTATAGGCACGCCTGTTGCCCCCAATGTAGCATTTTTAAGCATTCTAGTATTTTTGTCATACATTCGTAAATTCATAGGAAAATTATAGCATTTATAGGGTCTCACCTGCAAGGTATTTATTGAAATAATCCTCTAAATCTCGCCCTAATTCCTGTTCTAGATGCTGTATAAGGCTTGTTTTGCTTGCGAAATCAAATCTGTTCTCTTCAATATAGGAAGATAAAGCAGTATTCAGTTTTTGATAACTAACCATTTCGTGTATACCATAAAACAATAACATACCTCTTGAATAGGTATTCATAGTGTATTCAAAGCTGGATTTGAAGCTGTGCAAATCTTGCTCCATATTCATGCTATAAGGCACTTCAAATTCCTTCATCATACTTTCGTAAATATTAATAGCGCTTGTATTTTCCTCTGCAATGCTTGTCAGTGTTCTGCCATATTGGGGATGAGTTTCAAAAAATATTGCTGTTGAATATTCAGCCAGTCCTTCGTCAATCCAAGCAGAACGAGTTTGATTGTTGCCTATTATTCCATACCACCATTGATGTGCTATCTCGTGAACGATAACGGTTTGATATTGTAGCTGATCTGTTACATCTCTGCTGATATAAACCAGAGATCCATATTCCATTCCGCCGTGTAAAAAATCTGTTTGGACCACGGCCAAGGTAGGGTAGGGGTAGGTATAAAATTCGTTAGAAAAAAATGCTAATGAGTTTCTTGCCGTATGCATACTTATATCTGGTATTTCATCATCAATATAATAATAGTTTACTGTAGTGCCGCCCACTTGCTCAGATTTAATTTGGAAGTCCTTTGAAAGTACAAATGCAAAATCTCTGGTTATATAGGAACGGTAAGTATTTTTATTAATTTTCTCGCCACTACTTGCTACGATAAAATCGTTGGAAGTATTTAATGTGACTTCAAAATTATATGGATCATTATAAAATGGATCGCCGTTATAACTGTATGGATATGTATTCCAAGCGTTATCATAAACCACAGGCACAGGATAGAAGTTGCCAAGATTTACTGTATCATCCGAATAACCCAATCTATGTTTAATATTGGCCAGTTGCACGAGGTATTCTAATTCTATTGTTACTTTTTCATTAGGTAACAAGGTTTTGGTTAGTGGAACAGTAAGTACGGTTTCGTCAAGTCCACTGAAAGTAACACTGGGGGAAGTGACACGAATGTATCCTTCTGAAAATCCGTTGGGATAAGCTCTGGTATGCTCGCTTTGATTTACGGCGGGAAAAGCGGCGTCTTCTTTATAAGCATTAGCATAGATATGAAATTTAACTTCACCCATATTACGTCCGGTTCGATTTATGTATTCTGTTGTTTGGAATACAGTTAATGTTTTTTGTTCATCGCTGTATTCACAGTTCATTGATATCGTACCAAACTCTTTGGATGCTGCTTCCAGCGAGAAATAATCATTTGGTTTTTTAAAACCACCTATGAAGTTTATAGAAAAAACAATACTAATCGTTAGTGCCATTGCTATGGCAAAGGTTAAAATTTTCTTTTTTATAGGCATACCTATTGAATATTAAAAAGCTGAAATAAAAAACACTTTGACTTTTCGACAAATAGCGAGTTATACTAAATTCCGTTATGGTAAAATATATTTTTGTAACGGGTGGAGTAGTTTCAGGACTGGGTAAAGGTATTACGGCGGCAAGTTTAGGGAAATTATTAAGGAGTCAGGGTTACGATGTCAGTATCCAAAAGATAGATCCATATTTGAATATTGATCCAGGAACTATGAGTCCTTATGAACATGGTGAAGTTTTTGTAACCGATGACGGTGCAGAAACAGATCTTGATATTGGACATTACGAAAGATTTTTAGACAGCAATTGTTCAAGAAACAGTAATATAACAAGTGGAAGGATTTATTCTTCTATCTTAAATAAAGAAAGAAATGGTGATTACCTTGGTGATACAATCCAAATTGTGCCACACGTTACAAACGAGATAAAAGATTATATGCGTAAGATTGGCGAGGGCAAAGAAATAGTAATTATAGAAATTGGTGGAACAGTTGGAGATATTGAACAAGCTGTACATATCGAAGCTATTCGTCAATTCCGCCGCGAACTTGGGATGGGTAACAGTCTTTCAATTCATGTTACTTTGATTCCATATATAAACGCCAGTGGGGAAATTAAAACTAAGCCTACACAAAACAGTGTTAGGGATTTACAAAGATTAGGTGTCTTTGCCGATGTATTAGTTTGCAGAACTGGTCAAGGCGTAGAATTAGCCAAAGAACATAAAGATAAAATTGCAATGTTCTGTGGTCTTGATTCTTTGGAAGATGTAATACATAACAAAGACTGCAGTTCTATTTATGAAGTGCCATTGATGTTTTCTGAACAAAATTTTGATAAAATCGTTTTGAAAAAATTAGGGTTGCCTGCTAAAAAATGCGATCTTAAAGATTGGAAGAAAATGGTAGATAAACTGAATGACAATACTTTACCAAGTGTTACAGTTGCAATAGTTGGTAAATACATAGAAATAGCAGATGCTTATATAAGCGTTACAGAAGCTCTTAAACATGCGGGTATAGTTAACAATGTTAAAACCAACGTAAAGTTGGTTCAAGCAGAAGATATTGAAAAGAAGGGCGCAAAGAAAATGCTATCTGGTGTGGATGCTATTGTTGTGCCAGGCGGTTTTGGTAATCGTGGTATAGAAGGCAAAATACTTACCGCTAAATATGCTAGAGAAAATAATGTACCTTATCTTGGTATATGTCTTGGTATGCAGATCGCAGTTATGGAGTTTGCAAGAAACGTATGCGGTCTTAAAGGCGCTACAAGCAGAGAATTCGAAGAGAATGCCACGCACCCAGTAATAGACATTATAGAAACACAAAAGGGTATAACCACGAAGGGTGGGACAATGCGTCTTGGTCTTTATGATTGTAAAATAAGTAAAGGGACACTAGCTCACAAAGTATATGGCAAAGATTTAATCAAGGAAAGACACAGGCATCGTTATGAATTTAATAATGATTATCGTGAACAAATGGCTAATGCTGGATTACTTGTTAGTGGTGTAAATGAAAATGCTAATTTAGTAGAAATAGTTGAAATCCCTTCACACAAATTTTTTATCGCGTGTCAGGCTCATCCAGAATTAATTTCAAGACCAAACAATCCGCATCCATTATTTAAGTCTTTAATCGCTGCAGCTATCCAAAAGTAATTTATCAGCTATCAATGCTATGAACTCGCCATTTGTGGGTCTGTCATTTTTGCTGAAAACTTTGCTGCCGAAAAGATTATTTATATTATCAATTTTACCACGGTTCCAACAAACTTCTATTGCGTGACGAATTGCTCTTTCAACTTTACTTGAAGTGGTCGAGAATTTTTTTGCTACATCTGGATACAATCTTTTGGTAATAGAAGAAATTATATCTGTATCCGCTATACACAGTTTTATGGCTTCTCTAAGATACTGGTAACCTTTTATATGTGGAGGCACTCCAATAGTAACAAAGATATTTGAAATCTTTTTGTCCAAAGAATTTATAGAAGTTGGGGGCGTATCTGTCCTTAGAAACTCGTTTAATATTGTAACCGACTTTTGTTCTTTTTCGCGAAAGATTGACAGGATAATATCCTTCAATTCATCTCTGCTTAAATGTGATAGAGTGTATTCTGCTTGTTTAAGTGAAGTTGTATTTGTCATATATTCATAATCCCCCATATTCTTTGTCGAGTTACGACACAATACTTACTATTTTGTCGAATTAAGACGAAAGAGTAAAATATTTTTGATATACATTTTTATACATATTTTGCATTTTTGTTATTGACAAAATGATATATTGGGAATATATAATTACGATATGAAAGAAATTTATATTAAATGTCCAAAATGTGATTTGAACTATATCACAAAAAAAGAAAAGATTTGCTCTGTTTGCAAGCAGAAAGCTGCGACGACAGCAAAAAATTTATTGGATTCTGAAAAGGTTGCAGAAACAGGACTTTGTCCAATCTGTAAAATTAATTATATTACAGAAGATGAAACCGTATGTGGCAATTGTTACGAGGAGTCAGAATTATCAGATGAAGAAATCGCTGCTAAGTATGGCCATAAAGCCGAAGAAGGGGAAGAGGGTGATATGGATGAAGATGGTCTGTCCGTGGTTGATGACGACGAAATGGATCTTCCAGAAGGCGAGGACTTAGCTTTGCTTGCTGTAGCGGGTATTGACGCAGACGAATCGGAAGAAGAAGATATGGAAGAAGAATATGTAGATGATCCACTTGATGATTTGGATGACAGTATTGATGAAGATCTTGATCTTGACGAAGATGATGAAGACGACGGCGATGATGACTAATTAAAAAATAAAGAAATTAAAAAGCACTTACTGGGTAGGTGCTTTTTGTTTTATAAATTTACATTTTGGATAATTAGTACATTTATAAAATCCATCTTCTTTTAATATTAACGGGGCACCGCATCTTGGGCAGATGTTATTTGATATATTATTTTTTAGATTGTTTATATTTTGAATATGTTGATCTTTGCTTATTGGTAAAATATTATTTAAGATTGTTTTATAAATACTGAACATTTGGTTAGCATTATAAATTGAACTATATTTATATGGAATGGTTTCTAAAAAAGTATTTAATGAATTTATGGAAATTACATTTGGTAAGATTTGGTTTGGCATACTTTTTGTAAAAATTACCATATTAATAAAAAATATTTTTTGGCTGAAATGAAAAAGTTTATCAAGTGCATATATATGTGTTTTATTTTGTTTTATAGGATTATAGAAAATATTTTTAGTGCGTCCAAAATTAAGCACCTGTGTCCAATTAAGTTCATCTTCTTGTCCATAAATTGTCCCAGCATAAGATTTTGTTTCAAAAACAAATACTCCGTATTCAGTAATTAAAATATGATCTATTTCGGCGGTGGTGTCGTTGTTTTTTATAATTACATTATTTAATAGATATTTTTCTCCAGCAAATTCAGAAAGGGTATAACTTACTAATAACTCGTCATTGTGTTTTTCATTTAGATAATTTTCTGGCTCAGATTTTAATGCCCAATATATTATAAAAAATAGAACTAAAAATATTGTAATGGTTTCTATCATCATAGAGCTCCTTTGTGTATATGAAAAGTATAATATATTTTTGAAAAAAATAGGCAATAAAAAAATGCTACTTAAAGCATTTTCTTTGGCGCTCTGGACAGGATTTGAACCTGTGACCGATCGGTTAACAGCCGATTGCTCTACCGCTGAGCTACCAGAGCAGGATTACACGGTAAATATATTATAAAGTGAAAAAATACAGTTGTCAAACATCAATTGTTAAAGTAATAATATTATATGAATAAATTTATAATAGTAACAGATACATCAGCAGACCTGGATGAAGAGTTCATCAAGAAAAATGATTTAAGAGTTATTCCAATTATGTTTATAATGGAAGAAAAAGAGTACGACCCAAGGGGCAATAATGACGCAGACAAGAAAGGATACTATGATAAGATAATGCAAGGAGTGCGTATATCAACAGCAGCATCTGGTGAAGGTGCGTTTAAGCCTGTGTTTGAGGAAATATTAAAAAGTGGATCAGATATATTTTATACTGGTTTGGCATCTGGGGTTTCTTCATCTTATTCAACAGGTGAAACAGTTATGAATCAAATGCGTGAAAAATATCCAGACCGTAAAATGGTTAGCGTAAATAGCTGTGCTACGTCTTTAGGTCTAAAAAGAATTCTTATAGAAGTATTAAAACTTCGCGATGCGGGTAAGAGCGTAGAAGAAGCAGAAAAGAAAGTAATTGAAATGAGAAAAACAAATAAGCAATTATTTACCGTAGAATCTTTAAAGTATCTATTCAGAGGTGGAAGATTAAGCAGAGTTAGTGCTGTGCTTGGAACCGTATTACAATTAAAACCAATTTTACAACTTAATGATAAAATCAATGCAGTTGGTAAAATTATGGGACGTAAATCTTCAATTGCAAATTTAGCTAACAGAGTAGTAGAAGGCATAAAAAACCCAGAAGAACAAATTATATACATTGCTCATGCTGATTGTCTTGAAGATGCAAAGTCTTTGGCTAAGTTAATAGAAAGCAAAATTAAAGTAAAAGGCTTTGAGTATGCTTATTTGAATATTACTATTGGTGCACATACTGGCCCAGGTGGACTTGCAGTTTTCTTTGACGGAAAAGACGAAAACAAGTAAAATATACTTTATGAAACATATAGAAATATCAAAATTACTTCTTGATAAGAAATCTTATCTTGATAAGGAAGTTGTTGTTTGTGGGTGGGTTAAAAATTTTAGGGATTCAAAGAACACTTCTTTTATAGAAATAAATGATGGCAGTGTATTCAAACCATTGCAAATTGTTGTTGATAAAGATGCAAAAAATTTCGGTGAGGAAATCTTACAAAAAGTTTTACAACTTGGGGCTGCTATAAAAATAAGTGGTAAAGTTGTATCAGCATTTAATAATAAAGAAAATATTGAAATCAATGCTTCAAATCTTGAAGTAATTGGCGAATGCAGTGAAGATTATCCAATACAAAAGAAAAAAACAGGTCTTGATTTCTTGCGTACTATTCCACATCTAAGAGTGCGTACAAATACATTTGCTGCAATGTTCAGGGTAAGGAATGCACTTTGTATGGCTATACATAACTTCTTTCAGTCTCAAAACTTTCTATATATACATACTCCAATTATAACGGGTGGCGATTGTGAAGGTGCGGGGGAGGCCTTTTCCGTTGTTGCTCCAAATTTTAAGGGTGACTTCTTTGGCAAACCTGCAAGTTTAACAGTATCAGGACAAATGGAAGGTGAAGAAGCAGCAATGGCTCTTGGAAAGATTTATACATTTGCTCCTACTTTCCGTGCTGAGAATTCAAATACTACGCGCCACGTTGCAGAGTTTTGGATGATAGAACCAGAGGTTGCATTTGCTGAACTACCAGATATTATTCAAGTTGCTACGGATATGACAAAATATGTTATTGATGAAGTTATGAAAAAATGTAAAGAAGAAATAGCTTTCTTTGATAATTTCTATGAAAAAGGATTAATCCAAAAATTACAAAATGTTGTAGACAGCGATTTTGTAGAATTAGATTATAATGATGCAGTGGAGATTTTGAAAAAGTCTGGAAAGAAGTTTAATTACAAGGTAGATTGGGGCGTGGATTTGCAAACTGAGCATGAAAGATATTTAACAGATGAACATTTCAAAAAACCTGTATTTGTTGTTAATTATCCAAAGGATATAAAAGCATTTTATATGAAACAAAATAAAGATGAAAAAACCGTGGCTGCTACGGACTTACTTGTACCTGGAATTGGTGAGATAATTGGTTGTAGTGAAAGAGAAACAGATTACAATAAATTATTAAAGGCTATGACAGACAGAAAAATGAATGTTGATGATTATAAAAACTATTTAGATTTAAGAAAGTTTGGTTCAGTTCCACACAGTGGGTTTGGACTTGGATTTGAAAGGTTACTTATGTATGTTACTGGTATTGGAAATATAAGAGATACACAATTACACCCAAGAGCAACCGGCGATTTAAGATAATAATGTAAGGAGAGAAGAAAATGAAAAGAGTGTTAATAAAAAATATAAAGGAAGGCAAAGTTAAAATTTCGGGCTTTGTAGAAAATTTAAGAAACAAAAGTTCTATGCAATTTCTTGTTATTCGTGATGTATCAGGCAAAGTTCAGGTTACAATAGAAAAAGCTAAATTACCAGAAATTGCAGCTATTATTGATACAGTTACAATAGAAAGCGTTTTAACCATAGAAGGTAATGCTGTTAAGAATGACTTTGTTAAAATGGGCGGAGTTGAAATTATACCAACCAATGTAGTTGTAGACAGTATTGCAGAAACATTACCAATTCAAAAAGACAGTTCAATTGACTTAAGAATGGATTATAGATGGCTTGATTTAAGGGATGAAAATAAGTTATTTATTTTCAAGGTTCAAACAGCATTAGAGCGTTACATTACAGAATGGTTTACGGATAATGAATTTATTCAAATCCATACTCCGAAAATAACAGCTATATCAAGTGAGGGTGGAAGTGAAGTATTTGAAATTAAAAACTATTTTGGTGAAAAAGCATATTTAACACAAAGTCCACAATTATATAAACAAATGAGTATGATGGCGGGTTTTGACCGTACATTTGAAATCGGTATGTGTTACAGAGCAGAGAGCAGTTTTACTTCGCGTCATAGTACAGAGTTTTCTGCGCTTGACGTAGAGATCTCACATATTGACAGTCATCATGATGTTATGGATGTAGAGGAGCAAATGCTTGTTTATGTAATGACAAAGTTACATAAAGATTACCCAGAAATTGCTTCTGTACCAAAATGTAAATTCCCAAGAATTACTTTGGCCGAGGCTCATGAAATTTTAAAGAAAGAAAAAAATTATGTAAGTCCAAAGGTAAATGATGGGGATCTTGACCCAGATGCAGAGATTTTAATTTCTGAATATGTAAAAGAAAAATATGGTGTAGATTTTGTATTTATCACGGATTATCCGCATCATGCGCGTGCGTTCTATACAATGCAAGATCGAAGCTTTGATTTACTATATAAAGGCGTAGAGATAACAAGCGGGGCCCAGAGAGAGCATCGTTTGCCAGAATTGATTAAAAGCATAGAGAGTAAAGGTATTAAGCCAGAGACTATGAAAGAGTACCTTGACTTCTTTAAATTTGGTGTTCCAACCCATGGAGGTTTCGCAATGGGGATGGCAAGATTTGTTGCAAGATTCCTTGATCTTCCAACCATAAAGGAAAGTTCATTTGTGTTCCGAGGCCCAACAAGACTTAGACCATAGTTATGAAGAAATGGCTACTTTAAGAAGTAGCCATTTTTATTTGCTTATTATTCTATATTTTTTGTAACCGTTGTTTGTATCATTTCTTTGTTCTCAATCATTATTACTTCTTCCATAGTAAGTGTTTTATTATCTTGATTTGTGTAATCAACTAACTCTTGGTCTGGTGTATCTAATGTTGTTAACTCTGCAATATCATTTTTAAAATCTTCTACTTTGGTTTTAAGGCTTTTCAGATTGTTTATTAAATCGGTAGACCCCGTAGTCGCAAGACCGGTTAATGATCCAATTATAAACGCTTGAAGAATGCTGGTAGAAACCACAAATTCAAAAAAGCCATAATAAGAAATAATACCTAAAACTCCACCCAAAACACCACTGAGAAGTGGAATCAACTTTATAAAAGTCTCGTTTGTTTTGAATGCTGATTTAAGCATATACATTACAATATAAACAGCGGCAAATATAGAAGGTGCACCCAAAATGCTTATATCCATATTCCCCCCTAATTTTATTTTATTAGAGGATGTGTTTTATTGTGAATCTATTAATCCAACAGCTCGGTGAAACTGTTTATATAATATTTAGCTAGTTGTTTTAGCTCGGCAGTGGTGCTCTCGCTGTCTTTATGATAAACCACGCATAAATCTATACCGGCATCACGTGCAGCCATGGCGCCCGTTATACTGTCTTCAAAAACCAAACAATCCTTTGCTTCAAGGTTTAATTTTGCAAGTGCAAGTTTATAGCATTCGCCATTTGGTTTTCTTTTTACTACATCATTAGATGTAATTATGTGTTCAAAGACTTTGTCAAAATCGGCTACTTTTTTTATATTCTTATTTTGGCTTTTTAGAACTGATACATTTTGTAATGTTGATAGTGTCACCAAACACAATCTTTTGCCTTTTTGTTTGGATTGAATTAAAAATTCGCCAGCGCCCTTTATGTATGTAAGTTCGCTATGTGTTTTATGCATAAGTTCAAGTTGCTCTTTGCGAAGATCGTCTGGACTTATATCAAGTTTGTATTTCTGAATAATATATTTATTGTATGCGTCATAGATATCATCTGATTTACAATTCTTAATAAATGAATGTTTATCATTACTAAATTCTTCATCTATTGTTATGTTATATTTACCAAGTGTAGCTATGTCTATGTCGTGCCAAATTGATACGCTGCTAATTAATGTATTATCAAGATCGAATAAATAGGCTTTATAGTCTTTGATCATAATTTTCTCCTTCTTGTGTTTATTTGAATTTTTTACTTTGCTTGATTATTTTTTGCGTAACTTATACCACAATAAGGACAGGTAAATTTTGTAGACGTTTCATTCATAAATGCATTACAGTTTGGGCACTTATTTGATTTAATATTATTAGCAATATGTTCTTGTCTTTTCTTAAGGTTTAATTCTAAGTTTCCATTTTTTAGTGTATAACCCGATAAATCTCGTTCGTGTATAAGTTTATAAACACAATTTTGAATAAAGATTTCTTTTTTTCCCGTTGATTCTGCTAGGTCGCGAATTGATAATACATGATCAACAGTTACAAGTTCATAGATGGTATATTCAAATTTTGCACTTGCGTAATTTAACCAAAATATAGGAGTGCCATAAAAACCAACAACAACTAAAACAATTCCTATAACCATAAAAATCATTTCATTCATAGCACCAAAAATTATTAAAGGAATCCCTACAACAAAGCCAATAGGTGCTAAGATTCCCATTATAAGCAAAGTCATCATTTTACGTTTGGATTTCAAAATTTTATCCTCCCTTTGTTGTATAAAAAATAGCATAATTTCAAAGGTTAAGCAATTTAATTTATTTTTATATGGCGGAAGAGACAGGATTTGAACCTGCGATGCTGTTACACATACTCGCTTTCCAAGCGAGCGCACTAGACCACTATGCGACTCTTCCAAATTTAATAAATTATTATATAATAGAGAAGGGGGCTAGACAAGATGAATTTATCTGCTTGTAAAATAAAATATAAGAGTGTATAATATTTATGATACGGAGAGTTGGCTGAGCGGTCGAAAGCGGCAGTCTTGAAAACTGTTGTAGTGCGAGCTACCTGGGGTTCGAATCCCTAACTCTCCGCCAA
>CAYJJH010000002.1:68826-71009 GCA_964370495.1 uncultured Prevotella sp. | reverse complement strand
TTCGTTGGTATTTCAGTTGCTATGGGTGTGTATATGAACTTTATGTTTGGATTAATTCAACGTATTGTAAATATGGCCGTTCTATATATTATGAGCCCTGTTACTATATCATTCTATCCATTTGACGACGGGCAAAGATTCCAATCTGCATTTATTTCTCCATTCTATAAACATTTAATAAGTGCATATTCAATTATAATTTCATTAAACTTATTTATGTCATTAATGATCCCGGTTAGAGATGCTACTACGGCAGCTATTACAGGTGAAAGTGGAGAAAGTTTTGGAAGTTATATAATTGG
The DNA here is from genome assembly GCA_964370495.1 of uncultured Prevotella sp. Classification (GTDB taxonomy): domain Bacteria; phylum Bacillota; class Clostridia; order Christensenellales; family UBA1242; genus RGIG8050. Next base: position 70,707 of record CAYJJH010000002.1, on the reverse strand, counting down.
AACATTAGTATTAATAGCTTTTGTTTCAATGTTGCCAAAAATCAGAGACTCAATTACTTCAATACTTGGAGCGGAAAGTATTTCCGAAAAGAAACTTGGGGATGTATTAAAAGATGCAGGTAAAAGTATTGGTGCAGATAAATGGAAAAAAATTGGTCAAGGAGCTGTTCAAGTAGGGGACAGATTTGTAAGGGGTAGCAGCGTACGTAGAGCAAAATGGGAAAGCATGAAAAAGAAGTTTGATGATTCTAGGGGTGGAAGCTGGATTAATAATAAAATGAATGCCTTAAAAAATCAACTTCCATCTAAAGAAAGGATAGAAAGAGCAAGATTAATGGCTCTTGGCGATAGTGCAAGTGACCAGGAAAAAGATAGATTAAGAGAGTTAAATGGCAAAGGCGTTGGAGACTTAAGAAAAAGAGATAAATTAAGGATGGCACTTGGACAAAAAATAGCTGCTGAAAGATTCTCATATATGTCTGATGCGGAGAAAAAAGAACTTGGTATTGACGGAATGAATAAAAATCAAGCTATGAATAAAATAGCAATGGATAATGCAAATCGTCAAAAAGAAGGATTGTTCAGTGGGGCTAAGAGAATGGTTGCGTCTGCTAAAGAAAATTTAGTTGAAGGTTCTAAATATGTTGGACTTGATGCTGTGGCTAATACATTATTTAATCCTGTTACTGGTATGATCGCTGAAACTGGTATTGGTAAAATGATCAGAGGTGCAACATGGGCAGAGCAAAAGAAACGTATGGATGCTGTTGATAAGAAAGAGGAAGAATGGCGTAAGGCTCAACTTGATGTTGAAGGTGTAAAAGAAAAACAATTTACTATGGCTAATGAAAAGCTACTTCAAGCGAAAAATATCAAAAAAGATTATGTAATTAAATTAGCAGCAATGGAGCAAGCAAAAGATACATTGTCATCTAAAAAAGCATTTGAAGAATTTTCTAAAAACTTCCATATGGCGGCGGGTGATACTGAAGAGGAAGCTATAATTAAAGCAAATCTAGACTGGAAGGATAACAATAAAAAGCAAAGATCTCAATTATTTGAAGAACGTGGTGGTGTTGATGCTAGGGTTGATCAGTTAATTAATGGAACAAATGGCGCAACAATTGATGCAAAATATCTTGATGATGCAGCGGTTAAATTCCAGGACATACTTAAAAATAAAGATCCTGAGGCATTAAAAACCTATCAAAAAGATTCAGATACTAGTGCTAAAAATGTAATTAATGAACAAATATCAAATTTCATTTCTAAATCTGGTCTTAAATTAGACAGTGATAATGAAAAAGAAGTTCGTACAATAATAAATGAGTCTCTTGAAAAAGGGAAAAATGCTGCTGAAATTTCAAAACAAATAGCTGAAAAAATCCCAACAGCTTCTAAAAAAGCTAGCGAAATGGAAGCTCACTTGGGTGCAGACTTTATTTCTAAAATTAATGAAGCTAAGTTTAATCAAAATTTTACTAAGCAATTAATATCTGGCGCCTCATCATTTATCAAAGCAGAAGATAAAGCAAGAGAGTACGCACATGATGATCTTAATGTTGATGTTAATTCTAAAGCATTTAAATTACAACATCAAGCTTACCTTGAATTAAATGATCCTTCATTAGAAAATGGATTCTTAAGGAAAGAAGAAAATCTAAGAAGGCAATTTGCTGGAAGACTAGATTCTAAAGAATACCATTCAGAGTTACAAAAAATTCAAAAACATTATAATGATAATTACCAAAGAACAAGAGATAATGCGGTAAGTAATTGGGATGCAAGAAGATTCGATTACAGTATCCGTGAAGAGGAAAGAGAGCAAGCCGAGTTTGTTAACATTGTTGGTAAGCAATTCCAAAATCGTATTGATTATCA
>CAYJJH010000002.1:47536-68726 GCA_964370495.1 uncultured Prevotella sp. | reverse complement strand
CAAATGGCGGGTATGTTCCAAGCAATAGAAACAAAAAGAGTTACAGAGTTCCTTGAAAACCAAATCAAGAGTTTGGGATCTGCAGAGGAAAGTAGAAGAAGAACAATTACTGATGGACTTAAAACTATTGAATCTAATTACTCAGCTGATGTTTGGGACGAAGTTGTAAAAGTTGCAGGCTTTAAAGATGCAAATGATCAACCTGTTAAAAATGCAGGTAAATATTTTGCCGATGTATTGACAAGAATATCTACAGGTAAAATATCAGAAAACAGCAAAGAGTATAAAGAAGTTATGAATAAGATGAACAAAATATCTAACGAGTGGCACACTACTCCAAGCCTTAATAAATTTATGCCAGCTAACGTTGCAAATACAAAAATCGGTTCATTTACAAGTTTACTTGGTAAAGCCGCACAAGCTAATCAAGACTCGGACGAGCAAGATAGATACAATACAATGCTTCAATCATATCTTGAACAGTTCACATTAACAATGAAAAAGATTGCGCCAAAGGACAAATAATTTCGATGGATAATGCAAACGATATAGGAAAAGGGGAATAAATAGATGAGTCAATATTACATTCCCCGAAAAACTAAAATAAAGACCATATTTATTAAAGGATTAACATCTTCTGATATTATATGGTTGGTAATTGGTGCAGGTGCCGTTGGATTTCTTTTAACATCTGCAAATCTTGCCCTTATGATACTTGCTTTTGCTGTAGCCATATTTGTACTTGTTGGTATGGTGAAGGACAGTGCAGGGGATAGGGTATATAGTTCTTTTGGTTGGTATTTCAGATTCATTGCATACTCTAAAAAATATTCAAAAAAACTGGAAAGAGGGTATGTTGAAATGACACAGATAATCCCTTATGCTGGATTAACTGATGATAAATTTATAAATTATGAAGGCTACTTTGCTACGGCAATAGAAATTCAACCAATTGAATTTGGCTTGCTTGGACAAGAGGCTCAAACTATGGTAATTAATAATTTTGGTAATGCCCTTCGACGTATTAATTCTACATTAACAGGAAGCTTAATTGCATTTGAAAAGCCACTTGTATTTGATAAATACATAGATAATGAAATTACAAAATATGAACAAATGGTCCGAAATGTGGATCACGGAGTTCTAAGTCAAGGGGAACTAAGTGCGCGTGAAGTAGTATTTAATGAACGCGGAAGTACTCTTGAATTTATGAATGAAGAGTCCAAAGTTTATAGAATGACGTATTACCTTGTAATCTATGGTCATAAGAAGGAAGAGTTAGATGCAACAACTGGCAGTGTATTAACTGCCCTTCGTTCATCTCTTGACGCAAAACGTTTGGTAGGCAGAGATCTATGGTTATTCCTTCGTGGAAATTATGACAAGTTTTTCGTGGAGCATTCTTTTGATAAAGCATCATTTGAAAAAAGAAACGAGTGGACAATGCCAGAAAAAATTAAATTTGGTGTACAAAAATTCAATCTTAATGGAAAGGCAAAAACTGTTTTAACCGTAACCGATTATCCAATTGCCGTTGGTAATGCGTGGTTATATGGACTATTTAATAATCGTGATTGCAGAACAGTTATGAACTTCAATCAAGTTAGTAAGGCTGAATCCGAAAAACTAATTGACCGAGCGATAATGGAAATGCGTTCGCAAGAAAACAAAGGAAAAGAAAGTGAGAAGATGGAAAAGCAAACACAATTGCAAACCATTGAGCATCTTTTACAACAATTGAAAACTGGTAACGAGCAAATGTACAACATTAAAATACATCTTACCAGTGATAATAAAGCAGCATCTGAACTTCGTCATAGAATAATAGAGGAAGGGTTTAAATTTTCTAATAACTCTGGTAAACAAATTGACGCTTTTGTTTCTGCTAATGTATCTAAGATTGATAAATATGATGCAATAGAGCGTGGTTTGGCTACTACAACTTTGGCGGCATCGTTTCCGTTTATTTCAGACTTGTTGCAAGATGAAAACGGTATTATGTTTGGAAGCAACAGTAACCCTGTTTTTGTGGATTTCTTTACAAGAAGCAATTCCCGTGTCAACAGCAATATGATTATCATTGGTAAATCTGGTGGTGGTAAATCGTTTGCTACGAAATCTATACTTGCGCATTTGGCAGCGGATAATACAAAAATATTTATATGTGACCCGGAAAAAGAATACACTGATATGGCAAAGAAAATGCACGGCGGAGTTATTGACGTTGGTAATGCGGGTAGTGGACGCTTTAACCCATTCCATATTTACCCAGCTATGTTTGACGATGACGATGGCGGAAGAGAGTTCGATGATACATTTGAAGGGCATTTAAGATTTTTAGAAAGTTTCTTTAAAATAGTTTTAGAAGGTATAAGGTCAGATGCACTGGAAGCACTTAACGGTTTGGTTGCTAGATTATATACAATGAAAGGTATTGATAAATACACAGACTTTGCCAAAGTTCAGCCTGAGCAATTCCCAATTTTCGAAGATCTTTATAACATAGCAAAAAGAAGTTACGACCAAGCAAAGGATGAGTTTTCAAGAATTAACTATCGTGTCTTGGTTACTTACCTGGAAAAATTTGCAGAGGGTGGAAGATATTCTGGTCTATGGAATGGACCAACATCTATTAGAACGGATGAAAACTTCTTTGTATTTAACTTCCTTACATTGTTATCTAACAAGAATACAATTGTTGCTAACGCACAGATGTTACTTGTCTTCAAATATCTTGATGGTGAAATTATAAAGAACAGAGACTTTAATGCTAAATACAAAACCAAAAGAAAAATTATAATTGTCGTGGACGAAGCCCATGTCTTCATTGATGAACAAAGACCAATAGCTCTTGACTTTATGTTTAATATGGCTAAACGTATTCGTAAGTATGACGGTATGCAAATTGTTATTACACAGAACATAAAGGACTTTGTGGGATCCCCAGCAATAGCCAAAAAATCTGCGGCTATTATTAATGCTTCTCAATACAGTTTAATTTTCTCTCTTGCTCCAAATGATATTACGGATCTTGTAACGCTTTATAAAAATGCTGGTGGTATAAATAAAAGAGAGCAGGAAACAATTATTGCTGCGCCTCGTGGACAATGTTTCTTTATTTATGGACCTGTGTCACGTTCTACTATTCAAATAGAAACAAGTCATGAAATCCGAAAATTATTCGAGTAAATTATTCTTATTTCTTACGCAAATTTAATTAACTTTCATTATATACATATATAATGAGATCACAATACGGATTAAGTATTAAAGAAGTAGAAGCTTCAAGAGAGAAGTATGGCATAAACAAAATATCTCCACATAAGAAAAGAGGATTTTGGTCCGTGTTGTTTTCTAACTTCGGTGATCCCATTATGAAGATATTATTACTTGTGACCGCTATAAATTTTATATTTCTATTTTATTCTCATAATTATCTTGAAACTTTTGGAATAATTATTTCAATTTTGGTGGCAGTAGTAGTCAGTACAATAAGCGAAATGGGAAGTGAAAGTGCCTTTAGTAAACTGGAAAAAATAACGGGCAAGATCAATGTAAAGGTTATAAGGTGTGGCAAGATAAGTATAATTGAAGATGTAGATGTAGTTGTAGGCGATGTTATTATGTTGGGCAGTGGTGATAAGATTCCTGCAGATGGAATATTACTTGATGGGGAAATAAGCGTAGATCAAAGTATACTTAACGGTGAAAGCGTAGAATGTCATAAAAAAGTATGCAGTTGTAGCGAGCAGGAAAACGGCGACTTGTTTTCTCCTTGTTTGGTTTTCTCAGGTACTGTGGTTACGGGCGGAAGCGCAATTATGCAAGTTAACACAATTGGAGATAAAACCGAGTATGGTAAAATTGCAAAAGGTCTGGTAGACGAACCACCAACCAGTCCACTTAAAATCAAGTTATCTAAATTGGCGGGTCTTGTTTCTTTGATTGGTTATATTGGTGCTTTTATTGCAGCAATAACATATTTGGTAAGTGTATCTGGAAATGGATTTTCCTTTAATGAAATTCTTGCTGCCGCTACGCTTGTAGTATCTGTTATTGTTATGGCTGTACCCGAAGGATTGCCCATGATGATAACTGTTGTACTGTCTTCAAATATGCGGGCCATGATGAAGGACAATCTGCTGGTTAGAAAACTAAGCGCCGTAGAAACAGCAGGCAGTTTGAATATATTATTCTCTGACAAAACAGGCACAATTACCGCGGGTAAGTTATCCGTGTGTGGTGTATTATTGCCTAGTGGCGATTATATAGATAAAGACTTTAATCTAAGGCTAGGTGGACTGGGCAGGGAATTGGCAACAGCATTAATAATGAACAGTGAAACCCAGCGCTCTGGTTCAAATTATATTGGTGGAAATATCACGGACAGAGTGCTTACTTCTTTTGGGTATGATCTAATAAATGGGAATGAAATAACAGAGCAAAAAGTTTCAACTACGCCGTTTTCATCCGCTACAAAATTTATGATGACAGAGATGCAAAGTGGTCAAGTTTTTTATAAAGGGGCAACCGAAGTATTACTGCCTCAGTGTAATATAAGCAGCTATGATAAAAATAGATTACAAAATAAAGTAGCAGAACTTAATAAAAAAGCAATGCGTGTTATATGTGTTTGCGAAGGTGACATATTGCTGGGCTTTATAGCTATTCGTGACGAGGTAAGACAAGAGGCTTGTGCAAGTGTTCAAACATTAAAAGAGGCACAAATTCAAGTCGTGCTTGTAACCGGGGACGCCAGAGAAACCGCAGTAGCCGTAGCAACCGAAGTTGGTATATTGCACGGCGACGGTATAGTGCTTACCAGCAGTGAACTTAATCAAATGACAGACGAACAACTTAGTCAAATTTTACCAAAGTTAAGAGTAGTTGCCAGAGCATATCCGCATGATAAAAGCAGACTGGTAAAAATTGCCCAGTCGCTTAATTTGGTTGTAGGTATGACAGGGGACGGAGTAAATGATGCGCCTGCACTTAAACGAGCCGAACTTGGTTTTGCAATGGGCAGTGGAACAGAGGTCGCAAAAGCAGTGGGCGATATAATAATCGTAGACGACAATATAAAATCAATTACAAAAGCCGTATCCTTTGGAAGAACATTATTTGAAAGCATTCGTAAGTTTTTAGTATTCAAGTTAACCATAAATTTTATTGCAATGACGATTTGTATACTTGCACCATTGTTTGGAATATCTTCCCCTATTACAGTTATTCAAATGCTTTGGATAAATCTGGTTATGGATACATTGGCGGGATTGGCATTTGGTGGTGAAAAACCTTGCGCTGAATATATGACGCATCCACCAAAACGAAGAGACGAAAATCTTATTACTAAGCCGATGTGGAATAAAATTATCTGGGGCAGTGTGTTCGGTATAATGATTTGTATGTGGTTTTTAATGTCTTCTTATATACAGGATATAATAGGCGATGAAAGAAGTTTTGCTACCGTATTTTTTACCTTCTTTATGTTTCTTAATATTTGTAATGCCTTTAATGCAAGAACAACCAGAATCAATATTTTTTCGGGACTAATAAAAAACAAAGCATTTATATTTATTATGAGCATCATAATAATTGCTCAGTTTATAATTATTTATTACGGTGGAGAAGTGTTCAGAACCAACCCTATCTCTGTTATAAATCTTATCGTTGCAGGCGTTCTGGCCTTGTCTATGATCCCAGCCGAAATGTTTAGAAAAGTCTGTGTAAATAAAAATTAAACTATTTGATTTTTACGGATAAATTTCCAATCGCCAAGTGATAAATTTCCAAGTTCCAAATTGCCTTCTTTTATTCTTGCAAGGGTCTTAACATTAGCTCCGATTGTTTCAAACATTTTTCTGACTTGCCTGTTTCGGCCTTCGTGTATAACAACCTTGATTTTCATTCTGTCGTGTTTAACATATTCGAAACTTGCAGGTGCTGTTTTTACGCCATCAATTTTTACACCGCTTGATAAAGTTTCAAGTTCGCTTTTCATAATTGGTCTGTCTACTGTTGCAATATATGTTTTATCTACTTTGGTTGAAGGATGTGTAAGTGCAAGTGTTAAATCTCCATCATTTGTAAGTATAAGTAAGCCTGTTGTATTATAATCCAATCTGCCTACGGGATATAATCTGGTTGTAGATATTAAATCTTTATATTGTTTTGGGTTTTGTTTTATTACATCAATAACCGTGGTTCTGCCTTCGGGATCCGAAGATGTAGAAACCACTCTGTTTGGTTTGTTAAGCATAATATATACTTTATTTGTTTGTGCTTTCACAGGTTTATTGTTTACGGTAACTAAATCTGTATCCTTTATATCTGTGGCTAAATTGGTTATAATCCCGCCATTAACCTTTACTTTTCCAAGCAAGATAAGTTCTTCTACGCTTCTTCTGCTACCAACTCCGCACATTGCTAGATATTTGTTTACTCTCATATAAAAAGAGTATATCATAGATTAGATGAATATCCTAGTTGCAAATGTTCATAATCTGGAAAGTCCCGAGCTACGGCTTTTGGCGGGAGAACTTTCAAAGTCTCATAATGTTACAGTGTGTTCAATGGCAACAGCCAGCAGACAACGAGGCAACTCTTTTTCGGGTGGATCGTTTCCAATTAAATTCAAACAAATAAAAAACTATAACATCAATAATGAAAAAATCTTGGCATACAAATTTTGGGGAACGCCTGCGGATATGATATCTATTATGCTGGGTGAAGTAATGGCGCATAGAAAACCAAAGATTGTAATATGTGGTATAAACAACGGTATTACAATTGGTACAGATGTATTTTGTTCTTCTAATATTGGTATGGCTATGCAATCAGCATTCGCTAATGTTCCATGTGTAGCAGTGGGCACCCCAATGAAAATTGGTGGGCATACCGAAGAGTCGCTTAAACCTGCGGTGCAATTTATTTGCAGGAATATTGAAAACATTGCAAAGTTAAAAATGCCAACAGATACATTTTTAAATATATCAATACCTCTTGTAAAAAAATATAGCGAGTTTCAAGGTGTGGGTATTTCCTCTATGGATAACCTAACACAAATGACTAAATATACAGAAAAGAAAGATTGTAATGATAATACATATTATTGGACAGAGTTTGTAGAAAGAGAAAGCGCAGAAAAGTCTAATGCATCACCTACTGCGGGCTTATCTTATTTTGCTAAAAACTATATTATTATGTCGCCGCTTACATATGATTGTACAGATTATGAAATGTTATCCAAATTGCAAAACAAGGAGGATGCAGAATGAAGATTCTATTAACTAACGAAGCTGGTTGCTTTACGCCAGGTATCATATCACTTGCTAAGGAATTATCACAATCTCATCGTGTTTGTATTGTGGCACCACTTAATCCATTGCACGGAGCAGGGCATTCATTGACAACAGATGAAAGACCATTACACGCTAAGCAATGGTTTGTTTTGAATAATGTTAAAATTTGGTCGGTTGATGGAACACCGTGTGATTGTATTACTTTGGCTTTGGATAAATTATTAAATAGCAAACCTGATCTTATTATATCTGGAATAGACAGTGTAAATAACCGTGGCAATATGATATACACAAGTGGTATTGTATCTTCCGCTATTCAAGGCGCAATTCAAGGTATAAGAAGTATGGCGGTAAGTACAAATATATTAAAAGAAGACAAAGACAAAGAATCATTTTATAAACCTGTTGCAAAGTATGTTGCAAAGAATCTTGATTATTTGGTTTCCTGTATTCCAGAATTTGGTGTTGCTAACATAAACTTCCCAATGAAATTCAATCGTAAAAACATAGTATGTACTCATTTAACGGATGGGCTACTTGATAATAAATATGAAATAGAAGTTAATCCATTTGGTTCGACTTTCGCATGGCTTAAAAGCCCATTGATGCAATTCGGGTTAGATGCTCTTGAAAAGAAAGGTGATCTGTATTGGCTTAAAAAAGAATATATAACAATTACTCCATTAAAACTTGATTTAATGAAAAGTGAAGCAATAACAGTTTTACAAAAGTCAGGTATAAAGTTATGAGCAAAGAACATATAAACATAGCAATAGACGGGCCAGTAGCAAGTGGTAAAGGTGCAGTATCAAAAGGACTATCACAGGCTCTTGGTATTTCTACATTGGATACAGGTGCAATGTATAGAGCAATCACATTGCATATTCTTGATAAAGAAATAGATATAAAAGATGAAAAAAATATTTTATCTGTGCTTAATGATTTAGATTTGAAAATTTTTATTTGGGGCAATGTAACAAAAGTAATTCTTTTTGGTAAAGATGTTTCAGCTAATATAAGAGAAAACAGAATAAGTATTGCGGTTCCTGTGGTTTCTTCTTATCCTGCAGTCAGGGATTTTGTAAACAAAAAAATAACTGAAATAGTATCTCAATGTGATTTTATTTTAGAGGGCAGAGATATTGGCACACAGGTTTTGCCAAATGCAAAATATAAATTCTTTTTGACGGCTTCATTGGAAGAACGTGCTAAAAGAAGACTAGCCGATCTTAAAGAAAATAAAGAAAGCATAACCATAGATCAAATGATAGAGCAGGTAAAAGAGCGTGACAGCAAAGATATTAACCGGAAGGTTGCGCCACTTAAACAGGCTAAGGATGCAATACTTATTGATAATACAAATATGACGCTTAAACAAACCATTGACACAATGCTCAAATACATTAAACTATAATTATAATGAACACTATTATTCATGAAGAAAACGGCAAATATTTGGGACAAACCAAATTTGTTAAAAAATTGTTATTAGACTCTTTGGTTCTTTCAGTACAGGAAGTTTCTGGGGTTGCTTGTCTTGGGGACAAGTGGGTTAAACTTATGCCTGATAAAATGGCGCATAAGGCTATCAAATTAAAGATAAGCAAAGACAGTGATGACTATATAATTGATGTGCATATTTGTACTTTGCATAACAGCTCCGTTGCTAGTGTGGCTTATCGTGTACAAGAAGCTGTTATAAATACAGCGGCTCAATTAACAGATAGAAAAATACACAAGGTAAATATTTTTATAAAGGGTGCAAAGTATGAGCCAAACGTTAAGCAGAAGTGAAGCGCGTGAAGTCGCTTTTCGTGTGATATTTTCAGAAAGCTATTGTGAAGAATCATTTGAAATGGCACTTGATGGAAAGAAAGCCAGCGAGCCTGAAATGAAGTTTATAAATAAAATATTGGATACTGTCCAAAGTAAGCAAAAAGAAATAGATGATAAAATTTCTTCTTTGTTGGTTGATTGGACAATAGATAGATTAATTAAGCCTGATTTAGCGGTTTTGCGTTTGGCAATAACCGAACTGACATTGGGTGAAGTGCCAGTTCCAGTTATTATAAATGAAAATATAAACATAGCAAAAAAATACGGCACACAGGAAAGTGGCGCATTTATAAATGGGATATTGTCCAAGATAGTAGGGTAAGCTTATGGAAATTTCTGTTGCTCAACTTAATAACTATATTAAAAGCATTTTTCTCAGTGAAGAGATGCTTCACAATGTAATGGTAATTGGCGAGGTCGATGGTTTGTCCGTGCGTGGCAAAGGTGTATGGTTTACATTAAAAGACAAAGAAGCCGTGATATCTTGTGTATGTTGGGATAGCTCTAAGATTAATGTAAAGAATGGGGACAAGGTTACAGTGCGTGGAACCGTGGATTATTGGAACAAGGCGGGTAAGATAAATTTTAATGTGCATGCTGTTGTAAAAAGCAGTGCAGGTGATTTATTAGAACAATTAAAACAATTAACCGAGAAGCTAAAAGCAGAAGGATTATTTGATAAAAAAAGAGCGCTTCCCACAGAGGTAAAACGCATAGGTGTGGTAACATCTAAGTTTGGTGCTGTTATTCAGGATATAATTACAGTAGCTTCCAGAAGGAATCCAAACATAGACATAGTTTTATATCCTGTGACTGTGCAGGGCGAAAATGCAGAGAGGGAAATTATTCGTGGTATAGAATATTTTTCAGGGTCTAAAAACATAGACATTGTTATTCTAGCGCGTGGTGGTGGAGGTGCAGAGGATCTGGCAGTATTTAATTTAGAAAGTATAGCAAGATGCGTTGCTGGTTGCTCTGTGCCAATTGTTTCTGCTATTGGACACGAAACAGATTTTACCTTGGCAGATTATGTTTCGGATTTACGTGCACCAACACCAAGTGCGGCTGCCGAAATAATTGTGCCTGAATATGTATCAAAAAGAGATTTAGCAATTAGAATCTGGTCACAAATAAAATACATAATTACAAGCAGATTAGATAGTATTGCTAGTATGGCAAGAAACTTTATGAATATTTTTCCAAAAGATTTTGTGGCAGTTTCAAAAAATGGTGAGAGAATAAAAAGTGTTAAGTCAATTAAAGCAAATGATAAATTGCAAATTTGTTTTGCTGATGGTAAAATAGGAGTAACCGTAGATGAATAATAAAATAAATAAACTTGAAGAATTAGCCAAATCTATTGAGAAAGAAAAAAACATCGATACTGCAATAGATAATTTTATCCAGGGCGCGGGTATTGTTAAAGATGTTCTTGGCGAAATAGAAAATAAGAAAGGCAAGGTCTACGAAGTCATTGACGGTGTGGAAAAACTTTTGGAGGAATAAATGCTTAATACTCTTCGTATTCAAAATATGGCACTTATACCATCGGTTGAAATAAATTTTGGTAGTGCTTTTAATGTACTAACGGGGGAGACCGGTGCGGGTAAAAGTATAATAATAGGAAGTTTGAATTTTATATTTGGTGACAAATTACCGGTAACTACAATCCGTAGCGGGGCAGACTTTGCAAAGGTCACTGCTGTTTTTGACGATGTTATAATTTCAAGAACGCTTAAAGCAGATGGAAAAAGTGATATAAGAATAAATGATGAACCCGTAACGCTTAAAGCCTTGAAAGAAGCATCCGCAAGTTTTATTGATATCCACGGACAACATGACACAGAAAAATTATTGCTTGCAAAAAATCATATTCAAATTTTAGATTCATTTGGTAAGGTGGATTTAGCTAAATATAAAGAAGAATATGATAAATTACAATCGCTTAAAAAATCATTATCCAGTTTTGGTGATAATGATGCAGAGCGTGAACGATTGATTGATTTATATAAATATCAAATAGATGAAATTCAGAATGCGGAACTGACACAAGAGGAAGAGGACGAATTGCAAAGCAAACTTTCTGTTATGCGTAACTCGGCCAAGATAACCGAAGCGGTAAGCCAAGCCATATCACATCTTGAAGCTGCAGACAGTGAAATAGCTCAATGCTTAAAGAGAACGGGTTCGGTATCCCAATATGATGATAAAATTTCACAATTAAATGAAAGACTTAATTCAGGTAGTATGGAGATAACAGACGGACTAATTTCTTTGAAAGAATATTTGGATAACGCGGAATATAATCAAACAAGCCTGGAAGAAATTGATGAAAGATTAGAACTTATAAAAAATATAAAAAGAAAATACGGTAAAACCATAGCTGATGTTTTAGTGTTTCTTGAAAAAACAACAAAAGAATATGATCGTTTAATTTCAGCAGATGAAGAAATAGCCAGGCTTAAATCCGAAATAGAGAATCAAAGCGGAGAAGTGCAGAAAGCGGCGGGTGAATTAACACAATGTAGAAAAGCTGTGGCTGAAACCTTGCAAAAAGAATTGGTAGCGCATCTTATTGATCTTGGAATGCCAGATTCAAAGTTCGAGGTCAAGTTCCAAGATGCCATGCCGAAAAGCGACGGAGCAGATAACATAGAATTTTACTTCTCGGCTAATTTGGGCGAGGGCGTAAGACCATTGGCTCAGATCATTTCGGGCGGAGAAATGAGCAGATTGATGCTGGCAATAAAAACACTTGCCAATATGGACAAAGACAAGACCTTGGTTTTTGATGAAATTGATACGGGTATATCTGGACTTATGGGCGTAGCCGTTGCTGGCAAATTATCATTGCTATCTAAAAATTGTCAAATTATCGTGGTTACACATTTAGCATCTATCGCAGCAGAAGCAGATACGCATTTCCTTATCCAAAAGAATGTGGCAGAAAACAAAACTGTAACCTGTGTATCTCCGTTAAATAAAGAAGATCGTGTTAAAGAAATTTCCAGAATAATTGGTGGCGGGGATACGGCTACCGCACATGCAGAATCATTACTTAATAAAAAAAGATAATCAATGATTATCTTTTTTTGTTTCGTTTCTTTCTTTTGTCTTCACCAATTGAGCCTTGGTTTGGTATTACCCAAATTACAGCCAGCAGGCACGCAACAATGATTATTCCTGTAATCGCCCAGAATGACCATAAACTGGTTTGGGACTGTAGAGGCAACTTTATATTCATACCCCATAACCCAGCGATCAATGTTGGTATAGCTAAGATAATGGTTACAATTGTAAGAAATCTCATTCGTTCTGCCAATCTGTTATTAACAATGTTAGAGAAAGTACTCATTGTTTCTGTCATCAGTTCGCGTTGAAGATTACAGGTCGCAAATGCTTGTTCGATTTCGACCGCGATATTTTCCAATGTTTCAATATCGTCTTCTATCATGCCTTTTTGTAGTAGCAATTTATTTGTAACAATTATGTTTTGTCTTAATGAAGAAGAGAAGTAGATAAGCGCATTTTTGAACTTCATAAGTTGAAGAAGGTAATTATCCGCTTTACCTGTTTGTGTCAAGTGACCTTCGATGCGTGAACTGGTTTTATCTATAATACTTAAATATGTTGCATATTGTGTAGAGAAAGAAAGCAGTAATCTGTAAAGTAATTTATTACTTTCAAGCAATATATTCTTTTTCGCTGTTCCGTGCTTTATTTCATTAAATTTATGACTGTCTTTAAGACATACGGTTATAAGCAAATTGCCCTTTTGTATAAAGGCAAGCGGCATAGTAGTGTAGGGTGCATCTGTGTATTCGCCATCATTTTGTGGAACGGGTATATCAAAGACTATCAAAGAGTATCCGCTCTCGTCATCGTGATCAATACGCGCTCTTTCTTCATCATCCAGAGCCGAACGCACAAAGTCTTCGGGTACTGCAAACTCTTCGGTTATGCTTTTGATTTCGTTTTCACTCGGGGCGATAACCTGCATCCAAAGATTTTTTGCTTTTGGCGCATTCAAAAAGTCATCCTTCTCGATTTTAACGCATTTACCATTTTCATATACCAATAAATTTGTCATATTGAATTGTAGTATATTTTTATAAATAATGTCAATGTAAGTTACAAATAATATATTGCCAATATGGTAATTAAAGGATACAATAGTTAATATGAAAAAATTGATAGGAAAAATGAAAAGTATTTTTGCACCTGCTGTTCTTATGACAGTGGTTGCTATTTTGGCACTTGTTACGCCTTTGGCTGGAATCGCAAGCGCAATCAGTATTTCTGCTGCATCACTTAACGATGCTACTGCTTTGTATACAATAGGGAACTTGCCAGCTCAACATGCAAAGGTTGGTGACGCGGTTGCAAATCCAACTGCTGGTAGTGCAACGGTTGAACTTTGGCACGCTGGTATTGAATTTACAGGTTCAACATATACCGAAGTTGGTAAATATGAATATAGATTTATAAGTGGCGGTCAAGTATTCAACACACACACAGTAACCGTAACACAATCAGAATACGAAATGGTTATGCCTACAATTATGCCAACTGTTGCTCCAAAAGATGTTAATACATTGACACTTGCATTTCCAGACTCTGTTAAATTGGACGGGGAAGTAATAAAAGACGCAGCTGACGAAGATAAAAATTTCAAAGACCTTATGGCTGATGGATACGAACTTGAAGTTATTGCTACTATGGGTGGTAAAAGATTAACTGCTGCTGACATAGAAAAAACTGCAGATGATGTTAAAATCAAAAACATCTCTACGCCAGGTACATTAAGGGTTACATATATATTGAAAAAAGCTGGTGTAACATTAACTGCTAAAACACTTGCTGATATAGAAATTAAAAATGTAGATAAAGGTGATGTAACATTTGAATCAAATCCAAGCGCGCCTTCTGTATATTCACTTGATGACTCTTATTATAATGCAGTAGAGTTAACCGCTCCAACTGCACCTTCTGCAATGGTTGATGAAACGTCTTCATTCTCTGTTGAAGCAACAACAACTGTTGTGGCTTACAAATATTCTGCTACTGAACCAGATGATTGGGATGATATAAGCGAAGTTGCTTATGTTGACGGAAACGATACAATCGTAGCTGATGGTCTTGAAATCACAACAAAGAAAACAGGTTTTTACAGATTAAAATTCCAAACAACAACATTGTTTGGTTATGTTACTGAAAACGAAGATGACACAGACGGTATGTATTGGAGTGATACTTTCGAGGTTGAACAAGATACAGTTGCTCCAACATTTGATTGGGTTGTAAATGGTGAAACATTAGATTCAAATGAATCTGCTCCATACCTTCCAGCTACCACAGAACCAACAGACACAGATAAAATTGTTACCATTGCAAATGGTATAGTATTCCCAGCAATAAGTGCGGAAGATAACCACACAGCGACAGAAGATTTAACATATACAATTACTGTAAGACAAGAAGCTGATCTAAGCGGAAATGATATAACAAGTGGGATAACAGATACTTTAACAAGCGAAGGTGACGAAGGTTACAATCCTGCTGAAACATTAAGCGTTAGCTTTACAACAGAAACATCACAAACTGCTAATAATCTTATTGGTATGAAAGACGGTGAAAAAGAAATCAATGGATTATATCAAATAACATTTACTGTTAATGATAAAGCGGTAGAAGGTGGCTGGTCAAAATCTATTTCAAAAACATTTTACTTCAAAGTTGATACAGCTCATACAGATGTTGCTCCAACTATTGATTCATTCTATGTAAGTGATGTATACAAAGCACAAGGCAATACATTTGAATTTATACCTGCATCTTACGAAGATGAACAAACAAGCACATTGAAATTAAAAATGGACTATTATATGGTTAACGAAGCGGGGCAAGTGGCTAAGCTTGATTCAGCAATCGTTGACGGAAAAATCAAAGTTGACCTTTCTGAACTTAAAGATCAAGACGGTGCTACTTTAATATTTACATCTGGCGCGGCAAGAATTTACGCAGTAGCAAGAAACTTCAATGCTATGCAAGTAGAATTAAATACATCTAATCCTTATGTTTCATACGAATTCCCTGTAGGTTCTGGATCAGATTTTGATAGATATCCTGTTCAAGATGCTGTTGAAAACAGCTTAACAGGTGCAAGATATAAATATGCTGAATTTACAATATACGATGCAACATCTTCTGCAATAGCAAGTGCTTTTGCCGTAACATACGAAGGTGGGGTACCAACAGCAAAAGCTGGCGAAGAAATTAAATTTACAAATATTGCATTTGATTGGGCAGCAAATACTGACTCTGTTGTAAGTGTAGCTGTATACAAAGCTGATGACAGAACACCTGTTAATGTTTATAACGAAAATGACGAAGTTGTTTCAAGCGTAGTAATGAACAAAGCAAGCGCAAATATTACATTTGCTGAAAACTGGTATTTTATACCTGGCTCAGCTGGTGAATACCAACTTGTAATAACTGTAAAACAAAACGCAAGCAGCAACGTTTATACATATGTTGATGATTTCACAGTAGCGGCTGGTGACGGTTTTGATATCAGACCATATAGCGTATCAACAATGTCTACAAGTGATGCAACAATCAGTGTAGGTGATATATATGTATTACCAGAATGGAAAATTGATGCTAACGGTGAAGAACTTGTTAGCAAAAATAGAAAACTATACAGAACAAGTAACGATACAGTATATGGAGATTACACAGTAACCGTTAAGGGTGTTAATGATCCAAACGCTGTTGTTGGTAATAAGTTTGTTCCAAATTATTCTGGTACATACAAATTCGAATATAACTTCTATCAAAATGGAAGTACTACTATTCAAGGTACAATTGAACACATAGTAACAGTTTCTGAATCTTCATCAGAAAGCGGAAGCATAAAAATGAACGAAGCATATGGTGAAATAGTAGACGGTAAACTTGTTAAAGATCCTACTGATACTACAAATGCACCAAACTATGCAATTACATTGGACGAATTTATGTTCGCAAATACACAAGGTACACATGACTTCATAATTGACCAAACTAAATTAAAAGAGAATCTTGAAGAAACAACTGCTGGTAGCGGAAAATATATGTATCCAGCAATCGCTATACCAATGCCAAATGTTATCTCTGGTTCATTTGATACAGACGATGTTGAAATAACAGTACAAAGAAGTGGTGAAACAGATTACCTTGTTTCAAGCAAAGAAGAAGATGTAGCAGATCAAAGCGAGATTGGACAACTTGGTGGATACTGGACATTCAGACCAGAAGGTGAATTTACAAGTAATGGCGATGACTTCTTACAAGATGCA
This sequence comes from uncultured Prevotella sp., assembly GCA_964370495.1. Lineage (GTDB taxonomy): Bacteria > Bacillota > Clostridia > Christensenellales > UBA1242 > RGIG8050. The sequence goes on along the minus strand of CAYJJH010000002.1, from coordinate 52,249 downwards.
GTTAACAAAAACGAAGCAAGCGGTGTATACATCGTAACTTATAAATTACCAGACGGTAAAACAGCAGTATACAATCTTACAATAGGTAACCCAGAAGTTGGTGAATTAAACTTCGCAGATGATGTATTTAGCTATGAAGATCTAGACGGTAATATGGTTGATATTAATGCAGAAAATAATGAACCAATTATTGACGAAAATGAAGATGGATTAAGAATTGTTTACATTGACATGAAAAAAGTAACATACAACAATGCAAACACAGATTTCCAAGCCTTAATCGAAAAAGGAATTGATGGTACTGTTCTTCCAACTGCTGAAGACAGAGCAGAAGAATATATTTACGAAAAAGCAACTGTTACTGTTTATTATGAAGGAACAACAATTGCATATACATCAGATTTGAAAGATAGTGAATATTCAAACGAAGCAGATAAAATTTATGCATTCGAACTTAAAGGTAGCGGTACATACAAAATCAGCATAAGCCTGTATAATCCTTACACAAACAACAGTGCGGCTATGCAAACATTTGAATTTACAATAGATACTACTGCAACAAATGCAGAGACAGATTTAAGTACAGTATGGGGAATAATTTTAATTATTCTATCTATCGGACTACTTGCTGGTGTAATATTCTACTTTATCAAAACTGGTAAAGAAACAAAGTTTATGCAAGAACCAAAAATGCCAAGATCAGTAAAATCAAAAGTTAGCGCATCAAAAAAAGAAGAAAAAACAAAAAATACAGAAAATAAAGGATAATAGCAAATGTTAAACAGAGTTGAAGCAAATATAATGAGTTATATCTTTGACAAGTGCAAAGGGCAAGGGAAAGTAGTATTTACACCTAAGGAATTATTATTTTCTCTTATGCCAAAAACCGAACTTACAGCAAAGCAACTTGATCTTACAATTAAAAATCTTGGAATTGATGATTATATTGAAAGTGAAAAATGTGAAAAAGACGGACAACAATATTTTGTTATTGCACTTACAACGCGAGGTGCAGCATATGACAGAGAAAGAAGATCTATAATGAGAGAACGTGTTCAATCCGTTCTTTGGAAAATTGGACTTGCTATTGTGGGTGCTGTGGTTGGTTGGGCAGTACTACAAGTTATAAATACTTTATAACTAAATGGTGAAAAATAAAATAATGGAATATGATTTAGTATCAAGATATAAACCTACAGGGGATCAACCCCAAGCAATAGAAAAATTGACCAAGGGTATTTTAAATGGTGAAAAATCCCAGGTGCTATTGGGTGTAACGGGAAGCGGTAAAACTTTTACTATGGCTAACGTAATTAAAAATACTGGACGTCCTGCACTTGTTATTGCTCATAATAAAACACTTGCTGCCCAGTTATGTAATGAATTCAGACAATTTTTCCCAAATAACAGGGTAGAGTATTTTGTTTCTTATTATGATTACTATCAGCCCGAAGCATATTTACCCTCTACTGATACTTATATTGAAAAGGATATGGCTATAAATGACGAGATTGATAAATTGCGTCATTCGGCTACATCAGCATTATGTGAAAGAAGAGATACTATAATTGTAGCATCTGTGTCTTGTATTTATGGACTTGGTGGGCCCAAGGAATATTATGATCTGGCAATTTCATTACGTCCAAAGATGGAACTAAGCAGAAATGAATTAGTTCGCAGATTAGTTGAAAATCAATATAAACGTATGGACGTGGATTTTGTGCGAAGTTCGTTTCGCGTAAATGGTGAGACCGTGGACGTAATCCCATCTTATTCGTCAAACATAGCAATTCGTGTGCAGTTCTTCGGGGACGAAGTAGAGGGTATTTTTGAAGTCGATGTTATGACAGGTAAGAAAATTTCTTCTTTATCTCATATTGCTATATTTCCTGCTACCCACTACGCAGTTGGCAGCAATAAATTGCGTGAAGCTATTGAACGAATAAAGCAGGATCTAGTTGCGCAAAGAAAGTTTTTTGATGATAACAATATGATGATAGAAGCTCATCGTATTACACAAAGAACAAATTATGATATTGAAATGCTTACCGAGTTAGGCTTTGTAAAAGGTATTGAAAACTATTCCAGATACTTTGACGGCAGACAACCCGGCGAACCACCCTATACATTGATGAGCTATTTCCCGGATGATTATTTAACATTTATAGATGAATCACATATTACAGTACCACAAATTCGTGCAATGTATAATGGTGATAAAGCAAGAAAAAAAGTATTGGTAGATTTTGGATTTAGATTGCCATCTGCTTATGATAATCGTCCATTAAACTTTGAAGAATTTAATCAAAAGTTGGGGCAGTGTATATATATTTCTGCGACCCCTGAAGAGTATGAAATTAAAAACTCTCAAGGTAAAATAGTTGAACAAATCATAAGGCCAACAGGGCTGTTAGATCCAGAAATATTTGTTCGTGAAAAAGACGAACAAGTACTTGATGTGTTGAAAGAAATAAAAGAAATAACATCAGCTGGTAAAGGCAAAATATTAATTACAACATTAACTAAAAAAATGGCAGAAGATCTTACTGCTTATTTGACCGAAAATGATGTTCGGGTTAGATATTTGCATAGCGAGATAGACACATTGGAAAGAGTGGAAATATTAACAGCATTTAGAAAAGATGAATTTGATGTAATTGTAGGTATTAACTTACTTCGTGAGGGGTTGGATTTGCCCGAGGTCGAACTGGTTGCTATTCTTGATGCGGATAAAGAAGGGTTATTTAGGTCTACGCGTTCTCTTATACAAACAATTGGAAGAGCGGCGCGAAATGAAAAAGCTAGAGTTATTTTATATGCAAATAGAATTACAAACAGTATGAAATCAGCAATGGATGAAACACAGCGTAGACGAGAAATCCAAATGCAACATAATGAAAAGCATGGAATAACACCAAAAACCGTGTACAGCGAAATTGCAAATTCTTTATATATAACAAAGAAAGACAAAGAAACAGACCCAGATAATATGAGCATAAAAGAGCTTACTAAACTTATGAATGCTGCCAGCAAAAACCTTGAATTTGAATTAGCAATTAAGTACAGAGAAAAAATTGCTAGACTTAAAGGTAAATAACATATATATATCTAATATGGAAATGATAATTATTTGGGCGGTTGTAATCGCCGTAGCACTTGTAATTGAAGCATTCTCGACCGATTTTTTCTCTATATGCTTCGCGGGTGGAGGTATTGTATCTTTGATATTAGCAGCAACAGGGGTTGACCTTTATTGGCAAATAGGTTCATTTTTTGTTATAGCTGTATTGTTGGTTGTCTTTGTTAGACCATTGCTTAAAAAAGCAATTATTAAAAAAACCATTCCAACAAATATGGATATGAATCTTAATAAAAAGGTTAAGTTGCTTGAAGATGTTGTTGAAGGGCGTAGCACTGTTAAAATAAACGGAGTAGTTTGGAATGCAGTTTGTGAAACACCATTAAAAAAAGACGATACAGTTACCATTGTAAACCTAGATGGTAATAAAATTATCGTAAAAGGAGAATAATAAAATATGAACAGTACAATTGCGGTAATAGTAATAATAGGTATAGCGCTTCTTATAATTGGTTCGCTTTCTATTAGAATCGTAAAACAAGGTACAGCAGTAGTCGTAGAAAGACTTGGTAAGTACCATAAAACATTGGGGACAGGGCTTCAATTAATTATGCCATTATTTGATAAGCCATTGCCGCCAACCAGCATAAAAGAACAGGTTGCGGATTTTAAACCACAACCAGTTATTACAAAAGACAATGTTACAATGCAAATTGATAGCGTTGTATTCTTTCAAGTTATTGATCCAAAGTTATTTGCTTATGGTATTGAAAGACCAATATCTGCTATTGAAAACTTAACAGCTACTACACTTCGTAATATTATTGGTGACTTAGAACTTGACCAAACATTAACAAGTCGTGATATGGTAAATGGAAAAATGCGTGCAATAATAGATGAAGCAACAGATCCATGGGGAATAAAAGTTACTCGTGTTGAACTTCGTAATATTATACCACCTGCTGATATTCAAGAAAGTATGGAAAAACAAATGCGTGCAGAAAGAGAAAGAAGAGAAAGCATACTTCGTGCAGAAGGTGAAAAACGCAGTAAAATCTTGGTTGCAGAGGGTGAAAAAGAAGCTGAAGTTCTTCGTGCAGAATCAAGAAAGATTGCATTACTTACAGAAGCCGAAGGTCAAAAACAAGCTATTGAAAAGATTATGTCTGCTAAACCTGATGCTGCGTATTTAACCTTACAAGGTTATGAAGCATTAAAAGTTCTTGGTCAAGGTGAAGCAACAAAGATCGTTGTTCCAAGTGATCTAGCAAATGTTACGGCATTGTTTACATCTATAAAAGAAACAATGTCATCAGCATCACCAAAAACAAAAACAAAAAAATAATCGACATAATTGTTTATAAATTAACACGGGGCAGTGCCTCGTGTTTTTTATTGCCTTGACACAAAAAAAAATAAAATGCATAATTGATACTTATGAGCAAAAATCAAGATTTACTAGATAAAAATATAAAGGAAAGTTGGTTTTCAAGTGTTGGTGTACATAAGCCATATACTATTTTTGTAGCAATTGTTGCTATATTAATTTTGGGTATTTTTTCGTTAACCACATTAAAAATAGAATTATTCCCAGATATGAGTCTGCCATATGCAATAGTAGTAGTTACCCCAGA
>CAYJJH010000002.1:42604-47436 GCA_964370495.1 uncultured Prevotella sp. | reverse complement strand
GATGATCTTGATATGGCAATGCTTCTTGAATCTGTGGAAAGAGTAGGGCTTTCCAATGATATAAAATATGGAGCAAGATTTAATAAAACCATTATGAAAATGGATCCAAATATGATGCCAATTATGAATTTAACAGTTTCGTATGAAGGTAAGGATGATCAATGGTTTGAAGAAAATGTATATAATAAATTGCAATCTACATCTGGGGTAGCAGAAGTTACATCTAATATATCTGCAAACATAGGTGCGGAAAAAAATTTTGCATGGGAATTAGACGGTCAAGGTAACCTTGTAGAAACCGTAAGTTTTTCTATCCAAAATGCAAGTAACTCTGTGGTTACTGATGTAGCCAAAAATGTGATATCAACCCTGGATGAAATCAAGGCAGATAACGCAGGTTTTAATTACAATATAACAATGAGCCAAGCCGACTATATAAATCAAAGCGTAGGCAGTGTTGCTGAAAATTTAATTATTGGTGGTGTACTTGCTCTTATAATTTTATGGCTATTCCTTCGTTCTGTAAAAATGACGCTTGCTATTGGTATCTCAATACCACTTGCTGTAATTGGTACATTTGTTGTTATGTACTTTATGGGGATCGGACTTAATATTATGTCTATGTCGGGGCTTGCGTTGGCTGTAGGTATGCTTGTGGATAATTCCGTAGTAGTTCTGGAAAATATCTTCAGATTGCGAAGCAAGGGTATGGGGATGAAGGAAGCGGCTATAAAAGGTTCTTCGCAAATGATGGGCGCTATGATTGGTTCATCGCTTACAACCATTTGTGTATTCTTCCCAATGTTCTTCTTAGAAGGTATGTTTCTAGAAGTATTTATTGATCTTATTTGGGTTATGATCTTATCATTGTCTTGCTCGTTACTTATTGCTGTAATGTTCTTGCCGGCTATAATATCATCTTTTAAAATAGAAGGAAAGAAAGTTAAAGAAGTAAAAGCAGAGAAGAAGCCAAATATATTTAATAAAATATTTGATGCGGTTAAGGCAGGCTATAATAAATGCTTGAATTTCTCTATATCTAAAAAATGGGTTACTGTTGGAATGGCTATATTATTATTTGCTGGTTCAATTGCTTTGCTTATGATAAACGGATTTATATTGATGCCAGCAACAGATGAAGGGACGTTTTCTATTACTGCTTCATTAAGTAATGATGGCAAAAATGTAGCAGATAAAAAAGAACTGGCAGATGAATTATATAACGAAGTAAAAGGTATACTTGGTGAAGATCTTGAAAACTGTGTAATTAATTATTCTTCGGGCGCTGATATGGCAAGTATGATGGGACAAAGTGGAGTGTCAATGGAGATTAATGTAACACTTAAAGATGATAGAAGTTTATCTACTGCTGAAGCTGGGGATCTTGTTTGGAGTAGTTTTGAAAATTCTACAAAAGCAAATATACAAGATAATTATAATGAATTTGAATTATCTTCATCGTCTATGACAAGCAGTATGATGGCCAGTGATGTATCTGTTACTTTTGCTTCAAGCAAGGCAGACATAACAAATTCGCTTAATGATTTAGATAATATAAGTGAATCATTGGTTAATAAATTTAATGATAATATTAAAGCTGATTTAGGCATAAGGGTTATTGAATGGGAAAAAAGTAACGGATTAACCATAAATAAATCAGATAAAAAGAATACAGCGACAATAACATTTAAGGGCACAGCAGATGCCGATATAAACGAAATACAAGCGCAAGTAGACGAGTTCGTTGATGAACTTCTTAATGGTGCATACAATGGTCAAGAGTTAAGTGTTATGGAAGATGGACTTGCCGAGCAAATGGCAGAAACATATTTGTCGCTTGGAATTGCACTTGCAATTGGGTTTATATTGATATACTTGGTAATGGTGGCCGTATTCCAGTCATTCTTAATGCCTGCTATTATTATGATTTGTGTTCCCTTAGGATTTACGGGCGCATTCCTTGGATTATTTATTTGCGGAATGCCATTATCTGCACCAGCTTTAATTGGTATGTTGATACTTATGGGTGTCATTATAAATAATGGTATCTTGGCTGTGGATTATATAAATCAAGCCAGAAAAGACGGACTAAGTGTAAAAGATGCTGTATTCGCGGCTATGCACGTTCGTATAAGACCAATATTTATGACGGCACTTACAACAATCTTGGCGTTGCTGCCAATGGCGCTCGGGCTTTCGTTCTTTAATTCTGGAAGCAGTGCAGAGCTTACTCAACCGTTAGCAGTTGTATCAATTGGGGGATTGTTGTTTGGTACCATTACAACCTTGCTTGTAATACCTGCATTTTATTGTATATTTTGTAAAGACAAAAAGCATATAGATATAGAATGTATACAGGAAAAAGGGAAAATATCCAAACAGGCTGGACAAACAAAGTCGTCAAAATAAATACTTGCGGAGGCGATTATATTTTTCGTTTTCCAAAAACAGAATTTTGGCGCAAGGTTTTAATAACTGAATACAATAATACAAAGTTTCTTTCTTCGCACATAAAAACAGCAAGACAGAAACTTTTTTATTATAATGGTAATCCATACTCAGTTCACAAGTACATTGAGGGCGAGCCTTTGTCGGTAGCATTTGAAAAAATGAATGATGATCAGAAACAAAATATAGCGAATCAAATTATGTTATATTTAACGACATTGCAAAAAATAGATTATTCAGGGAAAGAAATAGAATCTCTATCGAGTTTTTTGAAAAGACTGGCTGTTTCAACTGGAAACCAACAATATGATTACTCCACATTTTATGAACTTGAAAAACAAGAAAAATTGGGCGGTAACGTTATCTGTCACGGTGATTTTAATGCAGATAATATTTTAATAAAGGATAATAATTTAGAACTTGTTATTGATTATGCCTTTTGTTCGATATCTTCACCCTTTGCAGATATATCCAGAATTTGTAATAGATTGCCTGCTATAAGACCATATATGCTGGAAAGTATTATTAAGATGTGGGATTATGTTGATGACAATTATAAAAATTATATGTTAAAAGGAAACTAGTTTTTTCATCCAGCAATTGAGCCTCTGTATAGAAAAGTGATTTTATTTTTTTTCTTGCTTTTCTGAATATTGGAACGGCAAATGCTATTTGATTATTAAACAAAGGCTCTTTATCATAAGCCGACCATATGATGCATTTTGCATTGGGCATCTTACGTGATAATAACTTAAAAGAAGGCAAAAGTTTATCATAAAAATATCTGGCGCTAGATTTATTTACTTTGCGTTTGGTTTCTGTTTCCCGTTTCTTTATAAAAATATTACTTTGTTTTTTTGGTACGCTTAATGCCATAACAAACAAATCATAGTTATTTTGCTGAAGGCATCGAACCAAATCGTTTTCATATTTTTTACTTAGTAATGTCATATCAAGAATGATATTTATTTTATGTGGTAAAAGTTTATATAGCAGGGAGGTAAGTATGCGTAAACAAAAGCCATTGGTAATTTCGCGCGATTTGTCTTCACCTGTATAATAGTTTACGAACATTCCAACAGACAGCACCAGAGTGCTGGGATTTGCGGATGTAACAGCCGGAAGAATTTGGGTGGATTTGCCGCTTCCAGATTGCCCAATTATTCTTATAAAAATCGGAGTATATAAACTGGGCAGATACTGCTTAATCAATTTTTTATAGATTTTATTCACGATTTTTTGTATTTGGATTTGGGGCGTTGTATCATGCCATATTTGAATTTTCATATATCAATAATTATGTTTGTCAATATATAAAAATAAGAGTATTATAAAAATATGGAATGGCTTTATTTATTGCTTTTCGTTGGGGGATTGGGATTATTGTGGCTCATAATTAAAGGGGTCGAAAGATTAATCACTATTGTTAAGGATAGAGATGTAAAGATAAGAAAGAAAAGAGAAGTTCTAGAAAAAAGAATAGAACAGGAAGAAGCAGATTTTTATAGAACCAGAGAGTATCAAGAAATTATTGAAAATACTTCACCAGATAAAGAAATAACACAGGAAGAATATCATCAAGCAATGAAGAATTTAAGTTCAGATGAATTGATGGATTCTATGATAAAAAGGATGTTTGGTAATAAAGAAGACAACATAGAAAATGTTCAAGCGGATAAATCAGCATTTGCAGAAGAGCCAAAAGATGTAGTGGTTGCAAGTGGAAAAGGCATTATGCCGGTTAAGGCAAAGTCATCAGCTAAGCCACTTTTAAGCAAACAAGAACAAAAAATATTTAACAAAATAAAGCAGCAATCTTGACTTTTTTGTTAAAATAGGTTATTATAATTTCAAAATAATTTACATAATTTAAGTACATATTATGTAAGTAAAAAAAGGAAAATTATTATGAAATTAAGAAAAATAGCGAGCATTGCAATCATAGTTATAATGACAACTATTTTTTCATTGGGCGGAATTTTAACATCAATCTTCCAAACTGCGAATTTAAACGCAATTGCTTCAATTGGGGCTTCTTCAACAAGAGAAGACTTATTTAGAAATGATGGATCTTATACCGTACATAAATCTGAAATTAGCCAAGGCGACGTATTTCACTTCTTTGGACTTGATTGGAAAGTTGTTCACGTGAACGGTAACATTGCTACATTTTGGATGACAACCCCTTATACCACATATGAATTCAATTCTGTTAATTCTGCAGGTCTTACTCAAACTGCTTCTAATACATGGAGCAATGGTTACTTAAAAGCTACATATAATTCTGAAACAATTGCAGAAAGTGATATTCGTGCATTTTTACGCACGGAAGCTGCTAATATAATAGACAAGTCAATATATAGCAGTTATGCGGATAAGGTTGT
>CAYJJH010000002.1:0-42504 GCA_964370495.1 uncultured Prevotella sp. | reverse complement strand
AAGCTGCTAATATAATAGACAAGTCAATATATAGCAGTTATGCGGATAAGGTTGTGTCTGGTTATATTGAAGGGTCAAACGAAACTAATCGTGTTGTAACTATTGAATATTCAACAGACGGGTCAGAAGTAAAAACTGGTGTATACTATGCTAAAGATAGTCTTAATGATTTTGTAAGCAGTACTCAAACAATGAGTGTTCATTATGGTTTAGCTGGTGACAGATTGTGGTTGCCTTCGGCTGAGGAAATAGAAGATGGCGGAATTTGGGGCTTTACATCTGCTAACGGGAATGGTTTTAGAAATTGGGATGATACAACGGTTTCAAATGCTGCTTGGCTTAGAACACCAACATTGAAAAGCAACAGAGCACAAGTTGTAGGTGTAAGTACAGCGCCAGGTGGTGATTTTAATTCATTAACTAACAGCCAGTCATTATTTTATGATTATATAGATAAAGACTATGGCGTTCGTCCAGCTATACATATGAATATTGCGGATGCAACTGGCGAATCTTATGAAGGTACAAATACAAATAATCCAGTTGATGATAATAATGAAATGTTGAAAATATTCTTTGTGGCTATGTGTTCGCTTGGTGTTCTTGGTATTATATTTGTTGTGATAGCTGTTATTTCTAAATCAAGAAAAGAGATGGTGTAAAAATATGAAAAAGATAATAATATTGATAACGGGGATATTATTGTTTTTTTCTGTTTCCCCATTATTCTCGTTACTTAATTTTAATAAAAATTCAAACGAAGCACCTTTAGAAATTAAAGCTGCTGGATCAGGTCAAAGTTTATTTAATGCAGAAGGCGCTTTCATTGTGAATAAAAGCGACATACAAATTGGTGAGCTATATAATTTTTTTGGGTATGATTGGAAAGTAGTACAAAGCCAGTCAAACACAATTACATTTTGGATGAGCAGTCCATACAAAAATACTGCATTTAACATAGGCAATAATATATATGGTGATGCTGGCGTTGATACAATATGGAGCAACGGTTACAGTAAAGCTATATATAAAGGTGAAGAAATTGCTGAATCTAATCTTAAGCAAGTTTTAAGCCAAGATATAACAAATTATTTCAGCACTCAACCAGGTTGGGATAAAGTAATCCCAGTATCAGATAGCAGAGGCGTAACAAATGTTACTACTGTTTATTATCGCGATACTGCAGCTGATCGTTACAAAGATGACTATGGCACGACATTGAGTTCTTATTTTAGTATAGAAGATGAAATGCTTTGGATTCCTTCAATGACACAGGTCAAGGATGGAGGAACATGGGGGTTTACAGAAAGTAATGGGAATAGTTTCAGAAACTGGACAGATACAAGTATATCTAACGCAGCTTGGCTTAGAACACCAACCTTGTATAGTCATAAAGCTATATTAGTTGGAAATAATAAAGTACCTGGTGGCAACTTTGTGGATGCAGAAGGTAAAGAACTTATAAATGATCAATCTTTATTTACAAATTACATTACAGAAGAATATGGAATTAGACCCGCAGTTACGCTTGCTATTAAACAAAATACTGCCGTAGAAGATATGACGGCTAATACTAATTTAATTGAAGGAGCGGATATGCCATTGGTAGAACCCGCATACTCTTATTATTCTGGTATAGGTGAAATAAAATATGCTATTACACAAAGTGGAGCAGCTGTACCTGCAAATGATGATTTTAGTGAGATTCTTCCTGTGGTTGGAAATCTTACAGCTGGGACTTACACAGTTTATGCAAAGTTATTTGTTGATGATATGTATATAGATAGATATACAGATTCGCCAACTGCCAGCATAAATATTAATATTTTAGCGCCTGGCACAATGGTTACGCCGACTATTACTATTGGAAGTGATATTAACTTCTTTGTAGGGGATATAAATAATTCATTAATCTCTACGGCTACAGTAAGTCCAAGTGGTATAGGTGATTTTAAATATGCAGTAGTAACCAGAGGCGAAGCCGCTCCAGAAGATATAGATTATATAGAAGAAGCCGTTGTGGGAAATCTTACAGCAGGTGACTATACGGTTTATGTAAAGTATTTTATAAATGTAAATAATGCACCATACTTTAATAATACAGGGCATAGTGTAGATATAGAAATAAGAGAAAGAAGTCTGATATCTGAAATATCTGCAAATGAAAACATAATAGCAGGTAGTAATGTACAATTATTACAGGCACCAACCACCTCGGAAAATCAAGATATGGGTGAGATTAAGTATGCTGTTATGCCGGGTAGCAGCCAGCCAATAGATACTGACTACACGACCGTATTCCCAACCTCAGAAGGTCGTGCAGCGGCTACATATACTATTTATGCAAAACTTTTTATAGCCCCAGAAAACAAGCATATTTATGCAGATTCAGAAGTTGTTAGCACTAGAATAGAAATAGAGAAATTTACCACTGCCTTCAAAGTTAGTATCGAACCAAAAGTAGCATCATTTCTTAGTGTGGGGGAATCAAGCAGAGAACTATTTGAATCTATTAAAACTAATCCTATAGGTGTTGGTGAGTTTGAATACGCAATTGTTCCTTACGGAAATGAAGCAAGCGAAGAAGATTATTCAACAGTTATTCCTACTGTAGGGGAGCTTGAAGAAGGTATATATAATGTTTATATAAGATTAAACATAGCAGATGAAAATAAACAGTATTACCAGGTAGAAGGCGGAGTGGTTAAGCAAGAAATTAAAATATCAAATTTCAATTTAACAAATATGTTTGGCTTCTTAGATATCTTTACACAGGAAACAATAAATTTTATATTGATAGCCATAGCGATCATAGGATTCTTTTGTATAATTACTATTATAATTAAAGTTTACCAAAAACGCTCATAAATGTTATAATTAAATATTATGATTCAAGCAATTAACATTTCATTACAATTTGGCAAGAGAGTGCTCTTTAAAGATGTAAATCTTAAATTTTTACCGGGCGAATGCTATGGTATTATTGGCGCAAATGGGGCGGGTAAGTCTACCTTTCTTAAAATTTTGTCTGGCGAAATTTCACCAAACAAAGGTGAAGTTGTAACCGGCAGAGGAGAACGAATTTCTACACTGGCGCAAAATCAAAATGCTTTTGATGATCTTTTGGCGGTTAATACTGTTGTTGGTGGGCATTCAAGATTGGCTGAAATTATGGATGAAAAAGAAAAGCTATATGAATTAACAGAATTTACAGAAGAGCAAGGTAATAGATTGGCAGAGTTAGAAGGCGAGTTTGCCGAGCTTGATGGTTGGGATGCGGATAGTAACGCAAGGATTATGCTTTCGGGTCTTGGGGTTGGGGAAGAATACCATGATCTTAAAATGAAGGATCTTGATGCTAAAATTAAAATTAAAGTATTGCTTGCACGTGCATTGTTTGGTAATCCAGATGTGCTTATCTTGGACGAGCCTACAAATAACCTTGATCTTGCTGGAACAAGATGGCTTGAAGACTTCTTGCTTGATTTCAAAAATACAACGATTATCGTATCTCACAACAGACATTTCCTTAATAAAGTATGTACACACATTTGTGACGTGGACTTTGGCCAAATAAATATGTTTATTGGAAATTATGATTTCTGGTATGAAACCAGTCAGCTTTTACTTCGCCAACAAAAAGAAGCAAATAAAAAAGCAGAATCCAGAGCAGAAGAATTAAAAGAATTTATCGCTAGATTCTCGGCTAATGCAAGTAAATCCAGACAAGCCACAAGTCGTAAGAAAGAACTTGAAAAGCTTACGATAGAAGATTTAAAACCATCTTCACGTAAATATCCTTACATAAATTTTGAATGTGAACGTGAGCCAGGTAATGAAATATTGGCAGTAGAAAATTTAACTATGGAAGGTTATTTCAAAAATGTAAGTTTCAGAATAAACAAAGACGAGAAAGTCGCTTTCTTAACAGACAAAAGCATTCGTGTGGATAAATTATTTAACTGTATAATGGGTAAAGAAAAAGCAGACAGTGGTACAGTAACAGTTGGTAAGACGATTAAAGCATCATATTTGCCTGGCGATTACAGAGAATTTTTTGAAGGGATTAAATTAAATCTTTTAGATTGGCTTAAACAATATTCAAAAGATACAAATGAAACCTTTATAAGAAGTTGGCTTGGACGTATGTTATTCTCGGGCGAAGAGGCACTAAAAACCGCTAATGTATTATCTGGTGGTGAGAAGGTTAGATGTATGCTTGCTAAAACTATGCTGCATCAAGGCAACATGTTGGTAATGAGTGAGCCTACAAACCACTTGGATTTGGAAAGTATTACTGCTCTTAACGAGGGTATGAAAAAATATAAAGGCGTACTATTGTTTTATACAAGCGATGAAACAATAATTGAAACAGTAGCAACCAGAGTAATCGAAATAAAAGAAAATGCCATGACCGATAAGGCGATGACATTTTAATTAGATTATAAATTTTTTATAGTAGGTTTGTATTTATCATTAGTTTTACTTATATCTGCTGAACTGGTATATGTATCTCTTTTATAATCTTTTGTTTTTTGTCCGGTTATATCCGAAATATAACTGGATAATCTTGGTAGATTTACAACGTTTGTATTTTCTGAGGGTTCTTTTTTATTTGGGTATGTAGCAGAAGTTGGCTTTGAAGTATAGCTGTTTACCATTTTATCATTAATTTTATTCACATCATTTGTTGATGGTGTATATGACACTGGTGTAGGCGTCTCTGTGTAATTATTTTCATTGCTTGATGTTTGTGTTCTGTTTCTTCTATAATTACCTCTGTTATAATTTGATGTGTAATCCCTGGTTCTTCTTGGTGTATAATTTGAATTTCTTTCATTAATGTTGCTAGCATTGTTTGTTGTATTGTTGTAACTTGTATTTCTGTTTCTGTCTGGGGATGTATAATATCTATCTGTATAATTTCTATCCGCAGTATTATTTGCGTAGTCGTAACGATTATCATAATTATAATCTCTGTTGCTTGTATTAGAAATGGTAGATGTTCCAGTGTAATTATTTGCATCACTAACCTTTTGAGAATTTACCATTGCGACATTTTGTTCTTTTAATGTTTCAACTTGGGACTTAAGATCGCTATTTGCCGAAGCCGTAGCACCAAGTAAAGTCCCGGTCAAAACCACAGTCAACGCCATCGCAGAAATTACTACACCATTTATAAAGTTTTGGTTTCGTTGTTTCTCACGAAGGTTTGCTATTGTCTTGTCGGGACTTTCGACTATTGCCTTGCCTGATGAATCTCTTTTGTGTTGTTCTGTTGTAAAATTTTCCATTTTTATTCCTCCACTTGAAAATATTATGTGCAGAAATAATTGTACTATACAAAAAAGAAATTTATTATATTAGCAAGGTTGTGATGGGCATGGTGTTTCATAAGCCCAAATACATGTAGGTGTAGTAGATGTAGGCAGTGCTGGTTCAAGTGGAATTTGTGGCACTACATTTTGATAGCAATGGCAGGGACATCTAAATAAATTAAAAAATGCATTAAGTAACCCGCCTAGGCTTGGACAATTACATATCATTTGTTACCTCCTTGGTTCATTATACTCATAATGGCTTGTGAAATGTTAAATGCTAGAATCTGTTGGTATTCTTGGCTCTGAAGCAATTTTCGTTCTTTTTCATTTGATAAAAACCCGCATTCGATTAATATCGCGGGGCAGGGGGAATGCTCGACAAGATTAAAGTCAGTAGCCTTTATGCTTTTATAAAATGGGAATCCGCTATTGTTAAATTGGTTTTGAATTACTTCGGCATACTCTTTGCTGCCTTGGGTTTCATTTGCATAATAACACATAAGACCATTTACCGATGTTAAAGGATTAGTATTTTGATGAATTGATATTACAAGATCGGGAGATAAAGATTTTATTTTTTCTCTACGCTTATTCATATCATCTACTTTTTTATTACTGGCATATGGCGAACTTAGACTTTCGCTGGTTTCACGGGTAAGTGAAACAACAAAACCTTGGGATGTTAATTCTTTTTCCAGCGCATATACAATTTCAAGATTTATTACGGCTTCGATTGCCCCATCAATGAATGCTCCGCCATCTCTTCCACCATGGCCAGCATCTAAGACAATATGAAATTTATCTGCTGTATCTATGCTATTTACGCTTAAATTATCTGTTATAGACACAAAGATTGATAGCATTACACATAAACATATTGCTAAATAACGCACATCAATATATATTATAAAGGAATGAGCAAAATACGGAAATATGGCTTTTATAAGGATACAAACAAATTATTTTGGGTTTGTATAATTTTTACTGTCATACAAGAAATATTATTGCTTGTTTATCCGCTTATCTTAAAAGGCACTACTGATCTTATTAAAAATGATGCTGGTACATTACCAACTATGAATGACTTCTTGCTTAATGCCGGCATAGTTTTGGGCTTTATAATATTAATTATGCTAGTTACTATGTATAATGAATACAGGGTTGCGGTATATGTAGGCAAAGTTAGAACAAATGCTAGAATGTCGCTATTTGAAAAAATTACAAGAATTCCAACAGATAAACTAAGTCAATATGGTACAGGTAAAGCGCTTGCAACACTAACCACAGGTACAAATGCAATAAGATTAGTAAGCAGAGAAAACATTAAACTTATGGTAGTTGTTCCAATATCTATTCTAGGTAGTTTGGCATTTATCTTGTTTTTATCATTTGATTACTTTTTAATAACGTTATGTGCGATTCCTTTTGTGCTGGCTTACTTTTTTATATCTACATATATTGTTAAAAAAATTATGCCGAAAACTATAAAGGCGTATGACTCTTTCTTTGAGACGGTCAGGGAAGGTATCGTAGGCGCCAGAGATATTAGGATGCTGGGTAAAGCGGGCGAGCGCAGAGTAGAGAGTGTCAAGCAAAGTGAAATTTATAGTAAGCAAGGTAATTCAATCGACAGAGCAAGATATTTATCTGTGGAACTAAATGCTATTATTTTTGCTTTTGTAACAGCGGCTATAATTTTATTTGGTGCTACATCAATTGAAAACGCAGCAAAAGCCGAGCAGTTGGTTATCCTGTCTACCGTTATACAATATGTAAATTATATGTGGAATGCGTGTAATGTTCTTTATAAGTCTTCGTGTAGCGCAAGAACATTAGGTACAGCATATTGTGATTCTGTTTGTGAGTTTATGGAATTGCCCGAAGAAGACGTAGAAAGCGGCGTAACAAATATACCGACAGAGTTTGGTTCGACTCTGATATTTCATGAGCTTGGTCATACTTTCTGGAACGGCAGGCGTACACTATCTAAGTTTTCTTTGGAATTAAGTCCGGGTAAATTAGTTGTGATTTCTGGTGGAGCTGGTGGCGGTAAAACCACACTTATGAAAATACTGCTTCGTTACATCGATGCCAGCGAAGGCTCAATATTACTTAATGGTGTAAATATAAAAGATATAAACAAAAAATATTTCCGTTCCAAGATAATGTCAATATCACAAGCATATCCGCACTTTGTTAATGGTACCGTGCGTGATAACATTAAAATGTTTAATCCAGATTTAACAGATGAACAAATTCTTTCTGCATTTAATGATATTGGTGCCGTGCATCTGGCTTCCGTACCTTTGTTTTTAGATTCTAAAATATCTAACAGATCTAAAACTGCACAAAATATAAAGAGTATTATTAACATTGTTCGTTGTATATTAAAACCAGCACAGTTTTATATTTTCAACAGATGCTTTTTGCATTTGTCTTCGGACATAATTGATAACACAATCAAAAGATTAAGGACGGAAGGAAAAACAGCATTGTTTATAACATTCAACCCCATAGTATGTAAAACAGCAGATGAAGTGTATTTTTCACGTGGTAACAACATTTATGTAAAAGGCACACATAAAGAACTTGTGAAGTCTAATCCTG
Source organism: uncultured Prevotella sp. (assembly GCA_964370495.1). GTDB lineage: Bacteria > Bacillota > Clostridia > Christensenellales > UBA1242 > RGIG8050. The sequence goes on along the minus strand of CAYJJH010000002.1, from coordinate 34,576 downwards.
ATTATGCAAAGTTCTTTAATGAAACAGATGCAATGGAGGATACATTATGAAAAAACCACCATTGTTTTTAAGAGTAATATCCTTCTTCCGTCCATTAATGTGGAGAATAGTTGCCGTACTTATTTTAGGTATAATTGGGGTAGTATTGTTTTCTATGATGCCGGGCTATGTGGCCGAGAGTATAGACGGAATAGAGAACAACAAAGGATTAGCATTTGTAATAGAGCAGATAATTATATATTTATCCCTTGCTCTTATAAACGAAGTTTTTTATATCATAGCTGGCTTTTTAATTATTAAATATGAATATAAAAATACATCAAATCAAATTTCCGCACTTAAAACTAAACTTGATGTTGTGCCAATTTCTTTCCTTGATAAATTCGAAGTTGGTGAACTAAGTCGGCGTATATCTTTGGTGCCCGAAGTATTCAAAGAATCATTATTTGTAATATATAACATTGCGCAGGCCACTTTCTTTTTTGTAACCAGTTTAATTGCAATGCTTAATATGAATGTTACATTAGCCTTCTTGGTATTTATGTCTTTGCCGCTTGCAATACTCACCGCAAGATTTGTTGCAAGTAAAACACAAAAATATTATCAACGTAATCTTAAAGCAGAGAAAGAGGTTTATAACTTTGTAGAGGAACATACAACAAGTCACGGATTGTTTGTTGCAAATGGAATTGACGGCAAAGAGGAATTTGCAAAGGCCAATGATCCAAAGGGCGGGGTAGGCGAAGAAACAGCAATAACATTTAATACGATTTATATTACGTTTATACAGAACTTTATGTATCTAGCTATAACCGTAGTATTTGGTATGCTTATGATAAATGGCTCTATTTCAGCAGCAGAGTTTATGATATTACCGGCCTTCTTGATTTACAGTCAAAGATTTTTATCAAATGCTACCGTGGTTACAGCAGCCACAAATGTTATGCAAAGAGTTAAAAGTAGGGCAGGTACATTTTTTGAAATTATGGACTATAAAGAAGATGTAACAGCAGATGAAGATACCAATATCAAAAAAATTGATGGAGATATCATATTAGAAAATATAAGCACAGATAGCGTTAAAGAAGTTTCACTTACTATACCATTTGGATCAAGTGTTGCTTTTGTTGGCGACACTGATACAGGTTCAGAAATCGCGGATCTTATCTCTAAACTTTCGTTACCAAAATCTGGGCAAATTTATATTGGTAAATATGATCTGGCTAGAATAAAAAGTAAGAGCTATTATAAGCGTATTGGTGTGGCATTTGAACATCCATTTATTTTCACTGGATCTGTTGCGGAAAATATAATGTATGGGGTAAGTAAAACATTGCCGGAAAATGTAATAGAAGTAACCAGTATGTTTGGTTTTGATACATTTATTAAATCATTACCACATAGTTATGAAACGCAACTTACCGAAAATACGGTATTACTTACATCACCTGAACAGCAAGCAATAACTTTATCAAGAACAATATTACAAGCCCCAGATGTGTTGATTTTGAATAATGCGCTTTGCCATTATGATATATTATCCGAGCGTGATTATAATGATATTATTATTAAAAAGATAAAAAAGAGAACCAGAATCTTTGTAACAAAACGTATTCCGTCTGTTAAAAATGTAGACCAAATTTTTGTATGCAGAGCAGGTCGCATAGTGGAAAGTGGAACTCATCAAGAGCTTATGGATAAAAAAGGCTTATATTATTCTTTAAGTAAAAATTAAGCTTTGCCACAGCAAGATTTATATTTCTTACCGCTACCGCACGGACATGCATCATTTCTGCCTACGGGTTTTGTATTAAGATTTATTTTATTTACTTTAATTGGTTTAGATTGTGGTTCAACGCGTTTTCTTGCTTCAACCTTTACTTTGAATAAAAAGATTGAACTGTCGTGGCTGATGTTTTCTATCATTTCATTAAACATACCAATGGCTTCACGTCGATATTCCATAAGTGGATCTTTGCCGCTGTATCCACGAAGCGAGATGCCGTTTCTTAAATTGACCATTGCGTCAATATGTTCTACCCATTTTCTGTCTACTATTGAAAGCAAGACATCTCTTTCAAAAGCAGAGAAGTCGAAACCGTCTTCTTTAAGTTTTTTAATTTTCTCTTCATATGTATCAGTTACAGCTTCAAGTACCATTTCATATATTTCTGTCCATGTTGCACCCCTGGTATTTTCCTCGTCCAGATATTGTGTTTCCGTTCCAAATAATTTATCAGATAAAACAGAGTTGGCTTTTTCCAGATCCCATTCTGTATAATATTGTGTTTGATCTATTGCAAGACTAACAAGGTTATGTACTATATCCGGGAAGGATTTAAGTATTTGTTCGTGTACATCTTCGCCATCTAAAATTTTATTTCGTTCTTCATAAATAAGTTCTCTTTGATCATTTAATACATTATCAAATTCAAATGTAGCTCGTCTTGCGTCAAAATAGAAGCCCTCAATTCTTTTTTGTACGCGTTCAAATAATCTGGTAATCATTTTAGATTGCACATCGTCTATGTTAAACAGGCGCATAGTTCCGCCTATAACATCTTTTCCAAAGCGCTTCATAATTTCATCTTCACAAGAAATATAGAAGATAGAACTTCCTGGGTCTCCTTGTCTGCCTGATCTTCCGCGTAATTGGTTGTCTATACGACGACTGTCGTGTCTTTCTGTACCAATTATATGTAGACCACCCAGCTTGATTATTTCTTCTTTCTCTTTTGATGTTTCTTGTTTGTATTCTTCAAGATATTGTTTGAACAGTTTTCTGTGTTCTAATATTGTTTCATCTTTGGTTTCAAAATAAGCAGTAGCATTATAGATGTCTTGTTCTGTGAAGCCTTCTCTTTCAAGTCTTATTGTAGCCATATGTTCTGGGTTTCCGCCAAGCAATATATCTGTTCCACGACCCGCCATATTTGTTGCGATTGTAACGCTACCTAATCTTCCTGCGCTTGCGATTATATCCGCTTCTTTTTCGTGGTTCTTTGCATTAAGCACAACATGTGGAATTTTTTTTGTTTTAAGGAATTTTGAAATCTCCTCACTTTTATCAATGGTAGTGGTACCAATAAGCACGGGTTGCTTTTGTTCGTATCTATATAAAACATCTTCATAAATAGCATTAAGTTTTGTTAATGCTTTTTGGAAGACAACATCGGGTGCATCTTCTCTTTGAATAGGATTATTTGTGGGTATAGATACAACATCCACACCGTAGATTTTTTTGAATTCATCTTCTTCGGTTTTGGCTGTTCCCGTCATACCTGCTAACTTTCTGAACAGTTTAAATAAATTTTGTATAGTAACCGTAGCAACGGTCTTGTCTTCATTTTTTATTGGCACATTTTCCTTGGCTTCTATTGCTTGGTGAAGTCCATCGCTGTATCTTCTGCCTATCATAGCACGCCCTGTATTTTGGTCAATTATAATTACTTCTTTGTTTTGATTGATTATGTAATTATCATCTCTTGCAAATAAATAATGAGCTTTTAATGCATTGTCTATAAAGTGATTAAGTTCCATATTGTCCGCGTCACTTATGTTTTCAATATTAAATGCACGCTCGGCTTTGGTTATTCCATCTTCGGTAAGACGAACTGCGCGTTCTTTAAGATCAATTTCAAAATCGCCTTCGGATAATGTTCTTGCAAATTTGTCAGCTACTTTGTAAAGATCGCTGTTGTCTTTTGTTGGTGCCGACATAATAAGTGGGGTACGGCTTTCATCAATTAAAATACTGTCTATTTCATCTATTATTGCAAAGTTAAGACCGCGTAAAACACGGGCTTCTTTGGTGTGTGCAACATTATCACGAAGATAATCAAAACCGACTTCGCTGCTTGTTACATAGGTTATGTCATGAGCATAAGCTGATCTTTTTTCACTTGCGTCTACTCTGGAAAGACTTAGTCCAACAGAAAGCCCAAGGAATCTGTGAACCTTACCCATCCATTCGCTATTTCTTTTTGCAAGATATTCATTGACTTCTATAATATGTACGCCTTTGCCTTGAAGTGCGTTAAGGTAGCAGGGCATTGTAGAAACAAGAGTTTTACCTTCACCCGTTTTCATTTCTGCTATTCGTCCTTGGTGTAATGCTATAGCGCCCAGGATTTGCACATAGTATGCCTTTTGCCCAAGTACACGATAACCTGCTTCACGAACCGTTGCAAAAGCTTCTGGCAGGATATCATCCATTGTTTCGCCATTGTTTAATCTTTGCTTGAACTCCTCGGTTTTTGCAATAAGTTCTGCATCCGTTAAGTTAGCATAGTCTTCTTCTAAGGCTATAACTAAATCTGCTATTCTTCCTATCTTTTTTAATGCTCTTGTATTGTCACTTGAAAATAAACCCATAAACACATTATATACAAAAAAAGTATAGACAACAATAACTATATTTCGACAGTTTTTGCTACGGCGTTAATGTAAATTTTTGTCAAACTATATGCAGTGGCAAAAAAAATATTATTACATTTATTTATTGCAATTGTAATGCTGGTACTGGTTTTTTCAGATATTGAAAAGGGTATAAGTCCATTTGCCGGTGCATTTTTATTTTCATTGGTTTTGGTGCCTATGTCCAAGATATTTCCTATGATTGTTTTTATAACGGCTTCTTTATTTAAAGACTCTGCTCAAATAAATGCTATATCTACTTTGTTCGTTTGTGGCGTCTTTTTATTTGCGGCTTTTTTATTCAAAAGCATAGGAGAGAGAAAAAGATTATATTTGCCTTTGCTTATAATTTTCTTTGCTATTTCTCAAGCGTATAATATTTATATCTCCGTAGGTGACAATTTGAGTTTGGCTAAGACTTTGGTTTCTGTTCTTGTTGGTATTATTTTTTTACAAACCCTATATGTAACCATAAGAACCATAAGACAGAAAAAATTTCTTTTGCCATGGACAATTGATCAAATTGTTTGTCTTATGAGTATAGTTATAATATTTGCCTTGGGGCTTGCTGGATTTGAAAATATTTATTTTGATATACATAAATTTTTCGTGGTGCTGGTAATTTTCTTTGGTGTATTTTATGCTGATTCCAAAGCTACTGTTATGGTTGCTGCTGCGTTAGGTCTTGGGAAATCGTTTGCATCAAATAATTTGGTTTTCGTGGCTACAGCAGTTTTACTTTGCATAGCTTGTCTTGCTTTTAAGCATAGAAACCGAACATACAGTATTGTCGCTTTATTATTTACCGACTTTGTAATTGGGTTTTATTTTAATGCTTATGGTGGATACTCGGGATACAGTCTTCTTCCAATATTGGTAGCCGTGCTGGTTTTCTTGTGCTTGCCTATGTCGGTATCCAGATTCTTTACATTTGGCTCGGGTGGTATAGGTGGGTTTCTGGTATCTAAAAATACGATAAACAGAAATACTGCGGGTATATCAACAAAAATGCGTTCTTTGTCTAATGTATTTAACGAGATGCAAAATACATACAGAAACCTAACACATACTGCGCTTCCGCCAAATGAAACCGCTCTTATGATATGTGGTGAAATAAATTCCAATATCTGTGCTAATTGCCCAAATAAGGAAGTCTGCCGTAAGACGACATCTTCTTCCAAAGACATAGATGAAGGTATAACAGATATTGCCAGAACTGCGTTGAAGCGGGGGCAGGTTTCCTTACTTGATGTAAGTAATACTTTGTCTATAAAATGTACACGAATAAACACATTGCTTAATGCTATAAATAAAGCCATTATTGTAAATAAAAATAAGCAACAAATTATAGCGGGTTTAGATAGCGGTAAAATATTAATGGCTAATTTGCTATCTGGGGTTTCGCAATTATGTGGAAAGTTTGCCAGCGATATATGCAGAACCGTAGTATTCGATAATGAAAGAGCCGAATTGGTCAAAGAAGAATTATTATACAGTAATATATTCGCGGAAGATTGCCTTATAACCAAGACGGGAAAAAATGAATTTGTTGTGTCTGTATTGATACCTCGTGGTGAAACAAAAAGCCGAAGAATAGAAAAAATAGTAAGCAGCGTATGTGGGCATAAAATGATAATAGATGAAATAGTGGATGCGGATACAAAAGGCTTTTCTATTGTTTCGGTTAGATCGGCACCAAAATATAGTGTATTATTCGGAATGGCTGGGGTTACAAAAGGCGTTAATGAAAAAAGCGGCGATACATTTTCTTTCCTTCGAATTACAAATGACAAAACATTGATGGCCTTATGTGATGGAATGGGCGCAGGTGAAAGGGCCGCGCGTGCCAGCACTTTGGCGCTAACCTTGGTAGAAAATTTTTACAAGGCAGGCTTTCCAGATGAAATAATTATGTACTCTGTTAATCAATTGCTTAGCTTTACGGGACAAGATATTTTCTCGGCTCTGGATATTTGTATATTTGATTTGGCTACGGGCGACGTTAATTTTGTAAAGGTAGGTGCAGCGGACGGATTTATAAAAAGGGGAAGAGAAGTCGAAGTCGTGGAAGCTGGGTCCTTGCCCCTGGGGATATTAGATGAAATAGAGCCTAAGATTACCAAAGCCATACTTACGGGTGGGGATATGGTTGTGCTGGTAAGTGATGGGGTGCTGGATGCTTTTGGTGGGGAACGGGTAGCACTTGCAGGCTTTATAAATAATTTAGATTCTTTTAATCCGCAAGAAGTCGCGGACAAGGTCATCGCCGAAGTTATGCGTAGATCCAGCAAGTTTACCGCGGACGATTGCACGGTTACAGTAGCAAAATTGTTATTAGTTTGATTTGCCCTATTTGGGTGAAAAGTGATATATTTTAATGATGCAGAATCTTGATTGTATTAACTCCTTAATAAATTGCTTCACCAAATTGCCCGGTGTAGGTTTTAAGACTGCCGAGCGTTATGCTTATCGTATCATAGAGATGAGCAAGGAAGATGTAAGCAAGTTTAGTGATGCATTGATTAAAGTAAAAGATAATGTAAAATTTTGTGAAGTCTGTGGTAATTTTACCGCGGATCAAAAGTGTATAATTTGTGAAAAACGAAACAGCGATACAATCTGTGTGGTTGCGCATCCAAAGGATATATCAGTCATTGAAAGATGTAACGCATTTAATGGAGCGTATCATGTGTTACATGGTGTGTTGTCTCCTCTTAATAAAAAAGGCGTAGAACAATTAAATATAAAGTCTTTGATAAGAAGATTAGCGTCTAATGAGATTAAAGAAGTTATAATGGCGTTACCATCTGATGTAGAGGGTGAAGTTACAGCAAATTATTTGGCGGGATTAATTAAGCCAAGTGGTGTAAAGGTTTCGCGTCTTGCTACTGGAATTGCTATGGGTGTATCTTTGGAATATGCCGATGAAATGACAATAGGCACAGCAATAAAAAACAGGACAGAGGTATAAGCCCTATGAAAGTTAATGCCAAATTTATACCACAGTTAATTGTTTATGATGATAAAGAAGCAAGAGAGATTATTCGTAATCTTAAAAAAATAGAGATTAAAAATGAATATCAGCTGGTAGATACCGGCATAAAAGAATATATAAGCTTAGTAAAGTTAGATGGTAAAGCTTTTAGATATGCCGTTAAAGATGGCGAGATGTTTTTGCGTGAAAGCGTGCATTCCGTGGGCGGTCTGGTTGTAGATACCGTATTATTGCCACTTGGCGAATTCACCCAAGGAATAGATGACGCTAACCCAGATTTAAGTCATATTGCCAGAATCAAAGATGCAAGAGCCAAGCAAAGGGAAAAGCAACTTCGGGAAAATGAACGCATTGCTTTATGGGCAATAAATCAAATAAATAAAACGGTTAAAAATACTGACTTAATGAACAGTTGGAAAAGTGCAATTGAAGAAGCTAAAAGATTTGTAAAGTTAGGTAGCGAAGATTACTATCAATCTCAAATGGACATATTGTCTAATTTAGAATGCAAAGATGAAACAGCCGCTAAAATTATTGTAGAGTATAATACAAAGATACAGGAAAAAAACGAGAAGTGGGTGAATGAACCCTTGAAGCTCTCTAAACCTAAATCAAGTAAGGACAGGGTTTCAGATAAACCAAGAGAAGATATTGGTAAAATTGATCCTAAACGCAGGCAAGAATTTGAAAAATATTACAGTGAACGCAGTCTTCAAGTATTGCCATATTTAACCAGTGAAGAAGAAGTAGCCGCTAAATTACCAGCTCAGCCCCAGATTATATATGAAAATAATAAAGAAGATCAAGTAGCAGAAGAAGTACGCGAAGTGGAAAAGAAAAGGACAATAAGAAAAGCCTCCATTGAACATCTTAAAAAGAAGTTTGATATTACAAAAGATAATGAAATTTCGAGGTAGTTATGAAACTGTGTAACTTCCGCCCGCTGGCTTTCTTAGCATTGATCGTTATTGCTTGCATAGGTTCGTGCTTTGTTTCGTATTATCTTACGCTGGCCGTGGCAATTGCTTTGGTAATAACTTTGTATTTTATTCGTGTGCCAAAGTCTTTTAAAATTGCAGCACTTGTATTATTTGCCTTGGCTCTGGTAAGTTTTATTTTAACCACTGAATATAATCCAAACCCATATTACAGAACATATGATCCAAACAGTGGATTACGCGGAACTATACTTGAATATGTGAATTGGTATTTGAATTTATTTTTAAGTCAGGAGAATGCCGATCTTTTGGTGTCTATGATGTTTGGCGATACAAGTGGACTAGGCTTTGTTACAAGATCAAATTTTACAGTAGCTGGCCTTGCGCATGTATTGGTAGTTTCGGGTATGAATGTGGTTTTGCTTGCCAGTGTAATATTTTGGATATTGAAAATTTGTAAAGTCCAAAAGAAGCATAGGCTTTATATACTTACGCCGATATTATTGTTCTATGCTTATTTATGTGGATGGCAATATCCAATATTACGAGCTACTATTATGTTTTTAATTGTGGTATTTGCTAAATGCTTTTTGCATACGGCGGACTCTATTTCAACATTATCTTTATCTGCAATAATTATTTTGCTATTGTTCCCATATTCTTTGGCGTCTGCCTCATTTCTATTATCTTATTTTTGTATGCTAGGTATCGTCTTCTTTTATGACTTTTTCAAAAGAAAATTATACGTTAGTTCAATTGCAATGTATGTATCTGTAACCATAGGCACGTTTCCGCTGCTAGTATATTACTTTGGCAACATTCCGGTTTTTGGATTGCTTTCTTCTGTGATTTTATTACCCATATTGTCTTTCTCTTTTTATGTTGGTATGTTCTCTGTATTAACATTTGTATTCGGAGCAGTGCTATGGATACTTGAACCATTACTGTTATTTGTGCGTGATGTAACCTCGGCAATTGTAGCCTTGCCATTTTCTACAATAGAAATAAATGGCTCGCATTCTGGAATAATATTTTATTTGCTTGGAATTATCATAGCGTCTAGATTTATTTTTATTAAATCAAACATAAAACTACCAATTTGTCTGGTGCTGTTTACTTGTTATTTTATAAGTATTATGTTTTAATTTATTAATGGATTTTGCGAATTTGAAAAGCAGTCTTAAAACCAAAGTAGATAATGTTTATCTGCTTTATGGTGTAGATATTTTTTTATTATATAAATCTATTTCACTTATAAAAGATGTTATGCCAAATTCCGATGTAAGCGATTTTGATGAAAGTGTATCCGCGGAAGAAGTAGTATCTGCTCTTCGCACTCCATCTTTCTTTGGGGGTAAAAGAGTCGCAGTTTATAAATTAAATGATAAACCAAATTCTAAGGTTATAAATGAGTATATCAAATCACCCGAAAGCGAAAGTGTTCTTATTCTTATGGGGGATAGCGAGAAAAATAGTTACAGTATTAAAGGTGCAACAGAGGTAAATTGTAATCCAATGGCACCCGAGATTTTGATGAAGTTAATAGCCAATCAAATCGCACCTAAAACCATTACAAAAAACGCAGCCGAGTTTCTTGTTGAGGCTACTGGTGGAAATTACTCTGTTATAAATAACGAGTTAAATAAAATTGTATCTTATTATAATGATGTAAAATTATTAGACACTGTGCATCTTAATGAATTTGTAACAAAAACCGTAGACTATCAAATCTATGAATTGGGTTCTGCAATATTATTTGGGCAGTATCAAAAAGCAAATGATATACTTGCGCAAATATTAGCAAGCGATGTTCCAGAATATATGATACTGGGTGGTTTGGTTTCACAATTCAGGCGAATATATTATTCTGTCGCAACAGATAGCAGTATTGAATCTGTAGGCAAGGTTTTGGGTTGTTCCCCCTATGCTGTAAAATATGCGAGACGAGATTTTATGGGGAAAAAGCTTTTTATTAAAAACAAATACAAAGAAATATTAGATATAGAATTTATGGTTAAATCTGGGCAGATAGGCGTAATCAATGCACTTTCTTCCGTAATATGTCATTAGCATTAAGTTTGTAAGGGCACTTAATTTCTACAAGCGTTTCGGGCGTATTACACATATCATTTTCCCAATTGAATTTTTTGCCATTAGTATCTGTTGGTGATAGTATCTCTATTTCATCGCCGGGCAAAACTTTATTTTTTATAAGTCCTTGCGTATTTGATTTCATTAAGGCTACAAATTCATATGTCTGTTTAGACTTCGCAGAGCATGTAAATTCCGTGCTGTCTTTTCTGAATGTAAAACCGGTTGTGAAAGGGCGGTGCGCTGTTTTTTCAAGTTCTGATATAAAGTTTTTCTTTATACCGGCTAGCGCTTCCTTGTATGCGTTTACAACACAAGCTACATAATATTCGCTTTTCATTCTTCCTTCGATTTTAAAACTTACTACGCCTGCTTCTTTAAGTTCGTCTATGTGTTCAATCAAGCATAGGTCCTTGCTGTTCATTATGTATGTTCCGTGGCTATCTTCTTCTATTGGATAAAATTCACCTGGGCGTTTTTCTTCTTGCAGAGCATAAGCATATCTGCAAGGCTGCGAGCAGTCACCACGGTTGGATTCTCTGCCGGTTAAATAATTTGAAAGCAAACATCTTCCGCTGTATGAGATGCACATTGCACCATGTACAAAAACCTCAACTTCGGCTTTGCCTTTAAGATGCTCACAAATCTCCTTGATATCTTTTATTGATAATTCTCTGGCAAGGATTACTCTTGTTGCTCCTAATTCTACATATTGCATTGCTGTATATTTATTACATATATTTGCTTGTGTAGAAATATGAATATCAATATTTGTATTTTCTTTGAATACTTTCATAATCCCAAGATCGGATACGATGACGGCATCTACGCCAATTTTTTCAAGATTTTTCGCATAGGTTTTAAGTTCATTGAGATCGCTATTTCGTGCAAAAATATTTACTGTTACATATATCTTTTTGCCCATAGAGTGCACTAAGTCAACGGCTTCTTTCATTTGCTCCTGTGTAAAGTTTGATGACCTAGCTCTTAGTCCAAATTGTTTTCCGCCTAAATATACTGCATCTGCACCATAATATAAAGCAGTTTTAAGTCTGCTTAAATCTCCTGCTGGTGCTAATAGTTCAATCGTTTGTTTCATTAGTCTTAGTATAAATAATAATTCCGTCCCCGTCATCTAGGTTTTTCATTGGGTAGCCTTTATGCATTATTTTGCTAACATAATTTTTTAAACCATTTACAATTGTTCGCGCACCCTTTGTGGTTGGGATGCTGCCATCTACCATACCGTGAAAGTTCATATTGTCGGCAAACACCGTACCGCCTTCTTTAAGAAGTTGTTCAATCAAATCAAAATATTTTGCGTATTGACCCTTGGGGCCATCTAGAAATACGAAATCAAATTGCTGTCCTTGGCTTATAAGATCCTGCATTACTTCATAAGCATCTCCGTGCAAGGCTGTATGTGGGTGAATATGTTTTTTAAGATAAGGGTAGCGCTCGGGGTCTTTTTCAATGCTGGTTAATTTTGTATGTCCGTCCGAAGCAGCCAGCATTACTTTGCCGCTAAATCCCATGCCTCCGCCGATTTCCAATATATTTGTTGGAAGCACATCTTTTATTGTTTGGGTTAAAACTTTGGCTGTGTCATCAAAAATAATTGGCACTTCGTTGTCCAAACTTTGATTTTTAATTTCTTCCAATGAATACATATTATATGTTATAATATTTTATGAATGTGGTTGTCAAGGTAGGTAATGATTATATTAATACTAACCAACATATTTTAGACTTGGTAAGTAATAAAAAGGGATTGTCCCCTGCATTTGTTTTGGTACCTGACAGATTTACATTGCAGGCTGAGCGAATGCTTCTTAGAAATAATCCAAGATTGCTTAATACACGCGTAGTTACTTTTTCAATGCTTTATAATATCATAGCGGAAGAATTAAATATGGGCGATATGCCAGCAAATGTTATAGATAAAACTTCAGCTGTTCTATATCTATGGAAAGCTATTAAGTCTGTTCAGGGGCAGTTGGGTTGGTTCCAAAAGAGCGTGTCACATTATGACTTTGCCGAAAAAATATTCAATACAATCAACCAAATGAAAAGTTCATTTGTAGACTTCGATGAAGTACAAAAGACGGCTAAGTCCAATGTAGCAAAAAAGAAATTTTATGACATAAGCATTATTTATAAAAAATATCTTGAAATAATTGGCGAAAACATAGACAGTGCGGGAATGCTTTCATATTTAATACAAAACATTAAGCAAAGTAATATTATTAAACAAGCCGATATTTTTGTATGCGGATTTGAAAACTTTTCTCCAGCAAGATTGGGTGTGCTGTCTGAAATTACCAACAATGCCAAAAGCACCACAATTGGGGTAAGTGGGAAAGAAATAAAATCTCAATTATCGGGATTACCGTTTATAAATATACCAGATGTTAAAATTCAAAATAATATTAAAACAGCAAAGTGTGAAACCTATCGTCAAGAAGCAGAAGTGGTTGCTGAAAAAATAATCAAACTTATAAATGATGGAAATAAGCCAGAGGATATTATGGTATTACTTTCGGATTTTGAAAATGCTGCACCCGTTTGGAATGTTGTTTTTTCTAAATATAATATTCCAATGAATATAGATGTCGACAAAAGATTAAGCGATCTAGCCGAAGCAAAGTATTTAAGGGATTTATTAGAACTTGCTATAAATAATAATGCTGAAAATACTCTGTCCGTTCTTTTTAATCAATGCAGTGGTTTGGGTGATGAAATCTTTGAAATAGAAAACAAAATAATAAAGCAAGATTTACGTGCAAGCAAAGTGCCAGAAGTTAAGCCATTAAAAAACACGAAAAATGTTTCTAAGTTATGTACCGAATTATCCGCTCTTGTAGAGAATGAGAAGTTGAAAAATATTTTGGATAAAATTGGATCTATTATGAGTACGGAAGAAATAAAATTAAGAGAATTTATTTCATTATTTTGGACACTATGTTCAGCCACTAAGGTTTCTAATATTCCACTATACGTAGACAGAGTTTTAATAATCTCGCCCGATGAATGGGTGCCAGTGAATGTTAAGCATTTATTTATAGCAAATGTAACAGAAGAGAATTTTCCAAAAGGTCAGGATGATAATGACATATTGCAAGAAATTGATTTAATAGGAACCAAAATTACGCCTACACCGAAACTGCAAAGAGAAAGAAATAAATATCACAGTGACTTAGTTTTATCTGCTGGTAAAAATATTCTATTGTCTGGGGAAAGAGAAGATTTTGAAACAGCCGTAATAGTTAAACAAAATAAAATAAAAATCTTTGATAACCAAGATAATATTAGCGTATCAGACAAATTATTTTTTGATAAAAAAAGCGTTCGAACCACCATGATAGAAAAGTTTTATTCATGTCCATATTTGAACTTTATTGATAATGGACTTAGAATCAAGCCCAGGGAAGTATATTCATTGGGTTCGGCTGATATTGGAAATATAATTCATAAAGCTATTGAAGAATATTTCAAAATTAAATCCGTCGACAAAGCAATAGAAATAGCATTTAAGGAAATGTTCTATGACTATAAACCTATTGTAGATAATTTGAAGAAAGAAATTAAATTCATAATATCCAAACTGGAACAAGATTTGAAGAGTAGTGCATTTGATATTTACTTAATGGAATATAATGTAAAAAGAAAACTTAAAAATGGCCTGGATCTTGTGGGACGTATAGACAGGGTGGATAAAGCCATAAATGACGAAGGTGAAACATGTCTTGCTATTCTTGATTATAAAACGGGCAGAGTGGGTTCTGTGCCGGGTGAAATTTACACAGGGCAAAAATTGCAATTGCCAATTTATGCAAGCGCATTAGCAGATAAGGGTAAGATAGCAGGCGCAGGTTATATCTCACTTGCCAGTGGCTTTGCGGAAGATAAAAAAAGTATAGAGCTTAAAGGGTTCGTAGATAAATCTATGGCGGGACTGTTTTCATCTGAAATGGTTAACCCAAAATCTAGGCAATTATTAGATAGCGAAGTCATATTTAATATTAGAAAATATGCAGATAAAATGGTGGATGAAGCCGTAGATAAAATTCTTTCTGGAATCGTAAAAGCAAATCCAGTTAATAAAAATGTGTGTGAGTATTGTCCGGTTAAATTTATATGTGACAAATCAAAAAATGCCAAAAGCGATGATAAAGAAAGAATAACATTCAAAAGCTTTGGGGGTGATAAGAAATGATAAATACTAAATCACAACAACAGGCAATAGATTCTAAATCTAATAAGTTATTGATATCAGCAAGCGCAGGCAGTGGGAAGACGACCACCATGATAATGCGTATTATTCAGATACTGGAAAAGAAAAGTGCGACATTGGAAGAACTTTTGGTGCTTACATTTACCGAAGAATCTGCTAAGGATATGAAAAGAAAATTAAAAAAAGGCTTAGGGGATAAAATTTCAAATACAGATTTACAAGCAGCATCAATTGGAACTTTTCACGGTTTTTGCGCTAATGTAATACGCAGCTGGTTTTCCGTAGCAGATGTAAGCCCAAGCTTTGCTGTTCTTGATGAAATAGAAAGCAAAAAAATAAAAGCAGATATTTTAATAAATGAAACAATATTGGAAAGGTATAAAGATGCAAAACAGGTTATTGATTTATTTTGCTCTGCCAGAAAAACTGATGGTCTTTGCGATGTTGTATACAAACTATGTGACTTTCTTGAAACGCGTAAAGATGCAGATCTATGGCTTGATAAAACAGCATTACTTTGTTACGACAAAAATATAAACAGCAACCAAGCCATAAATGAGCTTATAAATTATTACAAAGAAAGTGCAGAGCAGTACAGAAAAGAGTTTATTGATTTTAATCATAAATCGGCTCAGGTGGATTTTGTCATAGATCTAGCAAATAAAATTATAAATGCAAAAACATATCAAGATTTGCATCTATTATCACAAATGCCAAAATTCCCGGATATTAAAAAAGAAAAAGATTTTATCCTTTATGAAGAATTTCATAAACTGCGTAATGACTTCAAAGATTTATTTTATGAACTTCAAAAATATTTTGCAGAGCCAATTGATGATGTGAAAAAAAATATAACAGAGGACAGCGAAATTGCAAGGCAGCTTGTTTTGTTGGCCAAAGATTTTATGCAGCGATATAAAGAGAAAAAACAAGAATTGAAGAAATTAGACTTCTCGGATCTTGAACGCTATACCTTGAAAATATTATCCAACAAAGAAGCCAGAGAAGGTATACGCGCAAAATATAAATACATTTTTGTGGACGAGGGGCAAGATACAAATCCCGTGCAATTTGAAATTATAAATATCTTGCGTGGTGAAGATAAATTCTTTTATATTGTAGGCGATATTAAACAAAGTATTTATGGTTTCCGTGGTTGTGAACCTGATATATTTGAAGACGTAGGAATGGAAGAACTTATGCAGGTTATTCCATTTAATAAAAATTTTAGGTCTAATTCTACTATCTTAGGTTTTGTAAATTCGGTTTGTAATCCATTGATAAAAGATTATCAACAGAAACATAAATTTATTGTGGAAGAAGAACCCAAGGAAGATAAAGTTAAAATAGAATTAACAAACAGTGTGCCAGAGCAAATGGAGTTAGTTTATAGACAAATAAAAAAATATAATGGTGAGTATAAAGACATAGCGATATTATCTGAATCCACTACGCATTTTGCTGATCTTAAAAATTATTTATCAGAGCGTGGAATCCCTTGCGCTGTGGATAGATCGGTTGATGCCTTGCAGGAACCGGAAATTGTTGTGCTTAATAACTTTTTATTTGCGGCTGCTAACCCTACGAACGAGATGGCTATGTTTATTACCAGAAAGGCATTATTCGGGTATTCAAATGATGATATTGCCAAAATCAATCTTGGCCTAAAAAAGCCAGATAACAGGGAAGAAGTAATTAAAAAATATACAGAGCTATCCAGAAGTCTATCTGTTTTTGAAATACTTACTATGATAGCTACTGAATTTGGATACCTAGATAATCCTGTTGTTGATTGCTTTTTGTCCGCAATAAAAAATATAAACGCTTTTGACAGTGTAGCCAGGTATTTATATTTGATACTGCACGATATGGTTAAAATAGAAATTAATACATCTTCTAAGTCGGGTAATGCGGTTAAACTTATGACTATACATCATTCAAAGGGGCTTGAATTCCCTGCTGTAATTTTATTTAATATGGGCGATCTATGGTCAAGAAAAGGTGGTAGGGCTCAAATATCTATTCATCGTAAAATGGGTATTTGCGTATTATCTGCTGATACAGAAAATTATGTTAAACGAAATAATATATTAAGAGCCGGCATAGACAAAAAAATGAAAAAGATCGAGAGAGAAGAAAAAATAAGATTGCTGTATGTCGCACTTACCAGAGCCGAGGATAGTTTATATATTGTTGGGCAGTGGAAAAAACAAACAGGTATTAGAATGGATAAATGTATGCTGGACTTAATTAACCCTGTAAATGCTGAATATCTGGAAGATGTTGAAGCTAGCGAAATTAAGCAAGATAATATGCAAAGTCAAAACCAAGAAGAAATTAAACTTGATTATAATGGGGAATATGAAACACTTGTAAAACAAAGCGTAACTGCCTTATCCAGTCAGTCTGAAGAATATCAAGATTATGTGGCTTCGTCAAAATTTGGCAAAGACGGAGGCAAAGAGTACGGAACAATGTTTCATAAGAAAATGCAATATGGAGAGTTGCCAGAAATAATTACTGACTTAATTAAAGGTTATACAGTATATAAAGAGTTTCCATTTCTTTATATGCAAGATAAAACCATTGTACAAGGTATAATTGACTTGCTTGCCGTTAATGGTAATGATGCAATAATAATTGACTATAAAACCACAAGAGCCACAGAGGATGAATTAAAGCGAAGATATAGCGCGCAGTTAGCTATGTATGCTAATGCGGTTTCTGGATATAATGTTAAAACTTATATATATTCTACTATACACGAAAAACTTATTGTCGTATCATAATATTATGGCAGGGAAGAAAAGGCTATTATCTAATAAAGGCATTACCATTATGAAATTGGTGTCTGCGTTTTTATTATTTTTTGCATGCTGTTTATTCTTCTTTACAGATATGGATAGATTTAAAACGGACTTTGGTTTAGACCAATCCAATCCACTTGGCAGTGCAAATAACCCATGGTGGAATGTTCTTTTTGTGATTGTATTTATTTTTAGCGTATCCTTTATTTGTTATTATATTGCAGTACTTATAATAAGAATAGAAAACAAAGAATGCTGGAAACCTGACAGTTTGTTTATTACATATAAATTATTTTTTGTAGCAATTTTAGGTATATTTATATGGCGTTCATTTTTTACAAATATGACGAATTTATTATTGCCTAGCATAATATTAATTTTTGCAGGCTTGATTATGTTGCTTACGCCTAGAATAATTGATAACGATAATCAGGATTTTTAATCAGTTCATCCAGTGTCCATTTATTATTTATTAAAGTATTAGACCTTAGTCCATTATAATCGTAAAGCATTTTAAGAAGTTCTATATTGGGCACTTGTTGAAATTCTATACTGTTGCAATGTGATAAAGATACATCGGATAATATTTGCTTTATATCTGTTCCGTTGAATGTTACCTCTTCGTATTGTGTGGTCTTTTCATCTGGTGAAGGTTTAAGTTGCTTTGCTGAAATATCAATAACATTATTATTTATGTCAATGTTCATTTGGGTTATTACTTGTGTTGTATAAACTTGCAGCTCTCGCGTGAAACCATTTGGTAAAAGTACAATTAAAAGAATAATAAGTATTAATCCGAACTTTCTGCCCCAAATATATTGAATAGCGTTTTTTATCATTGCTTGCCTCCCATATTTTTTATTACTGTGGTGATTGCTGTTACGCAAGCACTAAGTCTTAATACAAGCATTGCTAAGATAGAAGATGTAATAAACCAATCCAAAGACCCTGTATTTGTAATAAAACTGCTTGCTGTGGTGAAGTCAACCAGCGCAGATGTTTTATATCCAGCAACTGAGCCAAATAGTAAGATAAATAATATAATAAAAATCACAAAGGCAAAGCCGGAAATAATGCTGGTAATATTAATTTTGATTAAATCTTTTTTGCTTCTGGAACTGTCCAATCCAAAGATTAATATAAAACTTGCAGATTCAAAATAAATAAGAGTGGGTAGAGCAGCAGTAAGCACGGTAGAGTAATCACCGTTAAGCAGCGAATTAAAGTCTGGGTTCAAATCATAAAGAGCGGGGATAACCGCAATGATAACGCCTAAAATCCCAAGTGTCCATAATATTTCAGCAGATCTAAAACACGATCTGGCTTTTCTGGTAGCAAAGAAAAAAGCAATGAAAACTAAAATCAATACAAAAACTGTCATATTTATTTGTGTGGTTAAATTGTCATATGCAATTTTTTTCAGTTCAAGACATGTAATCCAAATACCATATGCAAGCGGTGGTATAAGTAATATACAAATTATTTTCATACTTAAGCTCTTGTTTTTTAATAAGCGCAATAGTAGAGTGGCAATAAATACAGTTATGATTTCAAAAGAAATTCCAATCAAGGCCGACATCCAAGCCAGATTGCCAGAGCCTTGTGCAAGTATAGAGGGCAATGACAATAACTTTATGGATAATGAATATATAAAATAAAATATACAAAGCTGCCGAATATTTATTTTTTCTTTACTATGTTTCATTTAGCCTCCTTTGGTTTTTTGGATCGTGTTGGGTTTATATTGGGAATGCTGCGTGGTCTGGTTGTCATATCGGGTAAAGGGACCTTAGAAATTGCATCCTTTTGATCTGCGGGTATGTATGGTGCAAAAGGCGCAAGATATGGCGACCCGAAATTATCAATTCCAGCCGTATAAATTAATAAAAGAACTAAACAAATTACAAGTCCAAATAACCCCAGAAGTCCCCCAACAATACAGAGAATAAAACGAACCAAGCTTATTTGAGAAATAAGATTAGGCAATATATAAGCCGTAATTATAGATATAGCTACAACAAGAATAGTTGGTGCAGAAACCAATCCTACGCTGGCTGCGACATCGCCAAGCACGAATATCGCAACAATACTGATAGTAGAGCCCAGTTGCTTTGGCATAATAACCGTGGCTTCGCTTATGATGTCAAATAAAAGCAGTACGAAAAGCATTTCAAGTATGGGTGGGAAAAGATTGTTTCCGCCACTGTTTGCGATAGATGAAAGGGTATCAAACGGAATAATAGGTAAATGATACAATGCAAGTGCCAGATAAAAGCCAGGTAAAAAAATAGCAATAAAGCCACCCAACAAACGTATCATCCTCTTAAATGAAACGCCAGATGCCGAACCATAATAATCATTGCTGTTTTGTATGTTTTCTAAAAACAGGTGAGGTATGCAAAGCACAATTGGGCTTCCGTCTACAAGAATTGCTATTCGACCTTCTAATAATTTTGCAGACACTATGTCAGGTTTCTCTTCCATGCTGGCTACTTTATATAATAGTGAATTTTTAGGTTCAAGAAAATCAGCTATGTAGGAGGAGTCAATAATTCCATCTATATCAATGTTGCTAACTTTATCTATTACTTCAGCTAAAACTTCTTTTTCGGCAATTCCTTCTATGTAAGCAATTTGAATTTGTGTTTGTGTATATCTACCTACTGTGAAACTTTTGAATTTAAGCGCGCTATGTTTGATTCTTTTTTTTAGAAAATCTACATTGCTATTTATGTCTTCGATAAAGCCTTCCCTGGGTCCAATAAGAACCTGGCTGGTTGGTGGTTCTGCGACCCCGCGCTTTGGGACTGGTTGTTGTTTTTTCGGCATAGAGTTATTATTTGCTTTTTTGCATAAAAAATTATAAAATATAAGTTATGCATTGGAGTATAGAAATAGCGAATGAGATATTAAAAAAATATCCAAATCAAAAAGAATATGTGGTAGCCAGTGGGATATCCCCGTCAGGCAGTGTACACATTGGAAATTACAGAGAGTTTGTTACGCAGTATTATGTTGCTAAAGCATTAAAAAGTATGGGGAAAAATGCCAGAGAAATTTTCTCTTGGGATGAGTTTGATAGATTCCGTAAGGTGCCTAAAAATTTTCCTGCGGATTACTCTGTGCATATCGGGAAGCCATATGTAGATATTCCATCTCCATACAGCGAAAATGAAAGCAGTGCAAAGTATTTCGAAAGAGAATTTGAAAATGCATTAGAAAGACTTGGCATGAACGAGATCCCAGTCCAAATGATATACCAAGCAGATGAATATAGAAGTGGACGATACGGTAAGGAAATTGCTTTTGCAATTAAAAAAAGAAAAGAAATATATGATGTAATAATGTCATTCAAGACACAGGACGGAAGTGAAGGAGAGCGTGAAAGCTATTATCCTGTTTCAATATATTGTAAAAAATGTGGAAAGGACAGCGTAAAAGTTTTGGGCTTTAATGAAAAAACAGATGAGCTTGAATATCAATGTGCTTGCGGAGAGAAACATAAAGTAGATGTTAAAGTCGCTGATAATATTAAGTTGGTTTGGAAGGTAGATTGGCCAATGCGTTGGAAAGCCGAGAATGTATGTTTTGAAGCAGCGGGTATTGATCACCACAGCGAAGGCGGAAGTTTTGATGTGGGTTCCAAAATCTCTCGTGAAATATGGAAAAGTAATCCACCAGTTTCTGCTTGTTATGCTTGGGTTGGTATTCGTGGGGTGGGTGATATGCACAGCAGTAGTGGAATCAATATTACCCCAAATCAATTATTAAAGGTTTATGAACCAGAAATTCTAAGATATCTGTATGCAAAATATCCCGTGGGTGATGCTTTTGATTTTGGTTTTGATGATACTATCGTAAGGCATTATATGGAATTTGACAGATACTTGGATAAATATCTTGCTGGAGATGAAAGTATTGGAGAATATAATAAAACTGTTTTTGATTTATGTTTAATGAAGGGAAGCAAAGGCGACAGGGTAAGTTTCGGTGCGCTTGCTACTGTGGCTCCGTTATCAGGGTTTAATAAAGAACTAACCAAAAAAATGTTAAAGCAAGCCGGTGTTACCAGTCTTAATAATTTTGATAATCGTTTTGAAAGTGTAAAATTTTGGCTTGAAAATTATATGCCTGAAAGAATTTATAAACCACTTACAGAATTTAATGAAGAAGTTTACAAAACATTAAATGATGAAGAAAAAGAAATTTTGAAAAAACTAAGTGCTTTTCTTAATGACAAACATACAGAGAAAGAAATACAGGAATTTTTATATCAAATAATAAATGATCCTAATGCAAGCAAAAAAGAAAATCAACTTCGCCAACAAAAAGCATTTAAGGTATTTTATCAAATGCTATTTGGACGTGATGATGGTCCAAGATTATATCTATTTTTATCTGCTTCTGATAAAGAATTTTATCTTAAATTGTTGTCAAAATAAGAGCTTTATAATATAATAACTACTATGAATAATAAAGAATTAAGAAAATATGAACTTATAATAAATGTTGCAAATACAAACAATTTGGATGCATTACGTGAACTTGCTGGCATAGATTTTGCTACTGCTGTTGATGTATGGGAATATAAATTGAATGCGGACACAAATTCTTTCTCTGGAAGCGATGTATTTGCTATGCTTGAAAAAGTTTCTGAAAGTAAATTAAAAGCCAGCATTTTATCAAGTGCATTATTGTCTAAGTTGGTTTACGGTGTAAGCCCTGAAAGTTGTACAGGCGCTAATTTAGTGTTTGTTGCTTCACTTATAGTTGGTTCAAAAATCAATGAAGCGGAAGAATTGCTTAGAGTTATAAAAAATAATCAAACAGGTGATTTTGCTGAAAGAATGAAGGCTATCGTAGATAAAGTATTCGAACTTTCTATGGGTAAAACAGGTACAAAGAAAGCTACACTTAACCATAAACAAACCATATTACTTTTCGATTTTGTTTCTAAAATGAAGTCAGGTGCTACTAAAAATCTTTTAACACAACGTCTTAAAGAATTATAATTTTTTCTTTCTTAAATATATAAGCAGAACTGTAATATCCGCGGGTGTAACCCCGGAAATTCTACTTGCTTGTCCAACATTTATAGGTTTAACATTTTGCAATTTTATTTGGGCTTCTTTTCTTAGTCCAAGTATTTTGGTGTAATCTTGATTTGGGGACAGAGCAGTGGCCTCTTGTCTTTTAATCTCTGCGATTGCACTTTGCTCCCTGGCTATGTAGCCAGAGTATTTTATTTCCGTACTGATTTGTTCTAATAAATCTAAGGGTTCGTCTTTTATGAAGTCCGAAAGTGTTTTATCTGGCCTTCGAACCTGGGTGATTATATTTTGCGTTAATCTGTTTCGTATCTTATTAAGTTGGTCTTGTTTTTTTGTAAAGGCCGTAAATCTCTTATTGTCTATTGTACCAAAAGAATTTCCGATTGGAGTTAATCTTTCATCCGCATTATCTTGACGTAAAGACAAACGATATTCGGCTCTTGCCGTAAACATTCGGTAAGGTTCTATTGTGCCGTCTGTTGTAAGATCGCTGGTTAATACGCCGATATATGAATTTGTTCGGGATAGTGTTAAATGCTCTTTGCCATCAATGTATCTGCTGGCATTAATCCCGGCAAGTAACCCTTGGGCCGCTGCTTCTTCGTATCCACTGGTTCCGTTTATTTGACCCGCAAAATAAAGCCCATTATATTTTTTGTGTTTAAGCGTAGGAAGTAATTCAAGTGGGTTAATACAGTCATATTCGATTGCATAACCTGGGCGAATTATTTTTGCATTTTCAAGTCCATTTACAGAGTGAATAAATTTGTTTTGAATTTCTTCTGGCATTGAAGTAGACATACCCTGTAAATATATTTCTTTTCCGTCCAGTGTTTCGGGTTCAAGAAAAACCTGATGTCTGGTTCTGTCGGGAAAGCGCATTATTTTATCTTCAATACTTGGGCAGTATCTTGGGCCAACGCCAGAAATAAGTCCGCTGTACATAGCAGAAGTTTTTATATTATCTTTAATGATTTGATGTGTGGTTGGATTGGTATAGGTTAAATGACAAGGTAATAAGTTTTTAATTGATTGCTTAGACATAAATGAAAACGGTCTTATGTTGTCATTTCCGTGCTGCACTTCGGTTTTATCAAAATCAATTGATTCTATATCCAATCTTGCTGGTGTTCCTGTTTTGAATCTACGAACCTCTATCCCCATATCTACCAATGACTTTGTTAAGTGCATAGCATTTTTAAGTCCAGCAGGGCCAGAAGATGTAACGCTATCGCCAATAAATATTTTACTGTCTAAATATGTACCAGTAGCCAATACAACGGATTTACATTGTATCTCATTATCATTTATAACTACGCCTGTAATCTTGTCCCCGTCTTTTAATAGTTTTGTACATTCGCCCTCTAATATAGTAAGGTTAGGCGTGGATTTAAGTACCTTCATCATCTCGGTATGATATTTCGATTTATCCACCTGTGCGCGAAGGCTTCTTACTGCTGCGCCTTTTCCTTCGTTTAACATACGAATCTGTATTGCGGCTTTGTCTGTAACCTGTCCCATTATTCCGCCCAGTGCGTCAATTTCACAAACCAGGTGACCTTTGGCAGTTCCTCCAATAGAAGGGTTGCAGGGAAGTAGTCCAATGCTTTTAATATTTAATGTAGCAAGCAATGTAGACTTACCTAGTTTAGCAGAAATTACGGCCGCTTCACATCCAGCGTGTCCGCCACCAATAACAATAACATCATATTTATTCATATTATTTCCCCAAACAGAATTTAGAAAAAATTTCGTCTAGCGTTCTTTCATCTATATCTGCCCCTGTTATTTTTCCAATATGTTCAAGTGCAGTTGTTATATCTGCACTCATTTTGTCCAGTTCCATTGATTGTGTAATTTGTGATAATACATTCAAAGCTTTTTCAAGCTCTGTTATATGTCGTTTGTTTGTTAGCATTAAAACATCACTTGATACCGTTGTGTCCATTGCTAAATGGACAACTTCATCTAAGATTTTATCTAGATTAGCTTTTGTTTTTGCAGAGACGCATATGCCATCTTTTTGCTTTGTCTTAACAAGATCAGATTTATTATAGACCTTGATATGTTTTTTGTGGTTTGGGAAAGATACAGTATTCATTGTGGTTGCATCAATTATAATTAACAATATATCAGCCGAATTCATTACGGTTTTTGTTCTATCTATTCCGTGTTGTTCAATTACGGATAGATCACCTTTTCTAAGTCCTGCTGTGTCTATGAAGTTTATTTTTATTCCTTTATGTAATATCGTTTCAGTTATTATGTCTGTTGTTGTGCCCGCTATGTTTGTTACTATGCTTCGATTGTCTCCAAGCAGGGCATTAAAGATACTGCTTTTGCCGGCATTTGGTTCCCCAAGAAAGGCTACCTTTATTCCATTTTTTATTATTTGTCCCCTGGACGCCGTGGATAATAAGTTTTCAATTTGTTTGATTATTGTATGCACTCTGGCAACGGGAATGTCTGGGGATTCTAAATCTTCGGGGTAATCAAGATATGCATAGATCTCTGCCCGAATTGAAATAAGTTCTTCTTGAATTTTAGATAACAAATTATGAAGCTCACCCGACATTACCTTTGTGCTGTTGGTTAATTCAAGATCAGATTCTGCATTGATTATGTCTATAATATTTTCTGCTTCGCTAAGTGTCATCTTGCCATTAAGCAGAGCAGTCTTTGTAAATTCCCCGGGTTCTGCAAGTGTAGCTCCGCAAGAGATAGCGGTTTCAAGTATTTTATTTACAAGATGATATCCGCCATGAGATTGAATTTCTACAACATCTTCGCCCGTATAGCTGTTTGGTGCTTGGAAATAAATCGCTATGCCCGTGTCTTTAAAACCTTTGCCGTTTATTTGCCCTAATGTTGCATGCCTTGGAATCAATTTTTCTGAAAACATTTTAGATGTAATATCAAGCGCATCTTCGCCGGATATTCTTATTATTCCTATGCCTCCTGCACCCTGTGGGGTTGCGATCCCAACAATAGTTTTCATCTAGTCTATAATAACATTAAATTCCAATATATCAAAGTGTATAGTTTCTACGAAATCACGCTGCTTTAATTTTAATATGTTGTATTCGAAAAAACTTTGTTTTTGACAAGCTGTTATTATGGGCGTAGGAATTTGTAACCCTTCGCATATACGTATAAGTTCGCTGTCGAATTTTTCATCATCTATTTCAATTACCAAACTGCGTACAACTTTGTAATCAATAATAATTTTAGCCCATAACTTTTTCATCATTAAATTGGTAACATCCTTTTCTTTCTAACATAGTTCTTGATATTTCATCAAAAGATTCTTTCTCTTTGCAAAATTCAAAAAATCCTTTATCAAAATCTACTTTATAATTTTCTTGTATAAACAATTCGGCATTAAGACATCGTCTTTTCTCCATCATTTGTTCCATACTATGCAGTATAAAACTATGCTTGTTTTTAATCAAACAATAATTTTAAAGTTTATTCTCTTGGAACTGTATAAAATTTTAATTTTTCTTCGGCCAGTTTGGTTACTTCTTTCATTGCCTCTTTAAGATAACTGCGTGGATCAAATACAGAAGTATTATCATGGAAATATTTTCTTATAGTAGATGTAACGGCCAGCCGTACATCGCTGTCTATGTTTATTTTTCTTACGCCAAAATCAATAGTTTTTGCAATTGCACTTTCATGGATGCCAAGAGCGTTTTCTATTTTTCCACCAAATTCATTTATGCGTGATACATATTCCGGTGTAACCGAAGATGCACCATGTAAAACCAGTGGGGTATTAGGAATAAGTTTATGAATTTCTTCTAATATATCCATTCGTAAAACTGGGGTACTGCCAACTGCGTATTTATATGCACCATGGCAGGTTCCAATAGAAATAGCTAAACTGTCTACGCCTGTTCTTTCTACGAATTCTTTTGCCATTTCTGGGTCTGTATATTTACTGTCTGTTACATTTATATCATCTTCTATTCCGCATATTTGACCAAGCTCGCCTTCTACCAAAACATTATGTTTATGTGCATAATCAACGACCTTTTTTGTAAGTGCGATATTGTCTTCGAAATCTAAATGACTGCCATCTATCATAACAGAATCAAACCCATTGTCTATGCAGTCCTTACATAATTCAAATGTATCTCCGTGGTCTAAATGTAAAACCAGTGGCACAGTTGACATTTCCTTTGCTGTATCAAATAAGGCGCGCAAGTATTTTGTACCAGTATATTTTCTGGCACCTGCTGAAACCTGTAAAATTGCAGGGCATTGCAAATTTTCAAGTGCGTTTGTAATTCCTTTGATGGTTTCCATATTTGAAATATTAAATGCTATTATTGCTCTTTTGTTTTTCTCCGCCCAATCAAAAAGCTCTTTTGCGGTGTTTTTGTCCATAAAATTATTATACATACTAAAATATATTATGCAAAAACAATTTGCGTTAATTTGGCTTGTAGGGGTATTATATAGGTATGGGGACCGTATCATTAATTTTGCCGATATATAATGAGCAATTATATCTTAAAGATGTTCTTATTAAATATATAGATGATCTTGAAAATATCCGTACCAAGATGAATATGGATTGGGAAATTATTGCTGTTGATGATGGTAGTACAGATGAATCAAGATTGATTTTAATTAATTATGCAAAGAAATATAGAAATCTTAGAGTTGTAACACTTAACGGAAGATTTGGGAAACATGCTGCTGTTACCGCTGGTTTCTCGGTTGCTACGGGTAATATTGTAATGACAGCAGATATCGATTTATTTAATCCTGCTGGATTATTTGAACGTATGGTAAAAGAGCAGAAAGAAAGCAAGGCTCCAATAATTTATGGGTTTAGAGAATTTACAGGATGGAAGAAAAAGAAAGCATTAATGTCAGACAGAATGACAAGATTTGCATCTGAAATGTTCTTACTTGATGGATACTTTAATGGTATTGTAAATGCAGAACTTTATACATCTGATGTGGTTGATGTATTAAAGTCTAATCCTGCAAAAAATAAATATATGCGCACAATGAACAATTGGGTAGGTTGGGAAGTTAAAGAACTTTGGTATAGCAGTGAATATTCGGTTGAAGAACAAAAGCAAAGAGAAGCTACATTAAAAAGAAGACAAGAAAATTATGTAGCCCCAAGAGATCACGGCAGAGAAAATTCAGGTTCAAAAGTCTATGCTATGTTGTTTTTGTTGTTTGCGGCTATGTCGTTGGTTATATCAATAGTTACCATTTCTTGGAGACTTGCAATATATACTACTATAATGTTTGTATTAACTGGTGTTTTATTTATGATAGCTTGGATGTTTTATATGCGTTCGCTATTACTTAAACGGGTGGGGAATATAAATTATCAAGCTGGCGATATTATATACGAGATTAAATCAATATTAAATAAAAATTAAAAGGAATATTATATGACTAAAATTGGAATAAATGGATTTGGCCGAATAGGTAGATTAGTTTTAAGAGAGGTTTTGCAACGTAAGGATGTTAATATTGTTGCTGTAAATGACCCATTCGTATCTATTGATTATGCGGCATATATGCTTAAATTTGATACTGTGCATGGTAAATTAAAGACCGAAATAAAGGTTGATTTGGAAAAAAACTCTTTAATTATTTCTGGTCAAACAATTAAATTTTATGCAGAAAAAGATCCTGCTAATATTCCATGGGGATCACATGACACCGATGTAGTGGTAGAAGCCAGCGGTGTATTTAGAACCACAGAAAAATGTATGGCTCATATAGATGCTGGTGCAAAGAAAGTAATTATTACTGCGCCATCAAAGGATAAAGAAACACCTACATATGTTGTTGGTGTAAACCATAAAGCATATAATAAAGAAGAAAAAATAATCTCTAATGCATCATGTACAACAAACTGTCTTGCTCCATTATGTAAGGTTATACATGAAAACTTTGGTATTCTTGAAGGGCTTATGACGACTGTACATTCTATAACAGCAACACAAAAAACTGTTGATGGGCCAAGCCTAAAAGATTGGCGTGGTGGAAGAGCAGCCTCAGGAAATATTATTCCATCTACTACAGGTGCGGCTAAGGCTGTGGGACTTGTAATACCTGATCTTGCGGGTAAGGTTACAGGTATCAGTATGCGTGTACCAACAATAAATGTATCTGTTGTAGATTTAACATGTAAGCTTATGAAGCCTGCTACAATGGATGAAATAAGAGAAGCCGTAAGAAAAGCCAGTCAAAAAGAAATGCAAGGCGTTATAGAATTCACAGAAGAAGCTGTTGTTTCTTCGGATATAATTGGGAATCCAAATACATGTGTATTTGATTCAATGGCAAGTTTAAGTCTTAATTCTAATTTTGTTAAGCTTATTGCTTGGTATGATAATGAATGGGGATACAGTGTTAAAACCGTTGATTTGGCTGTTTATATAAGTAAGTAACAGGATTACTGGATACACGAATTATCTGCTCTGGATTATCATCTGGAGCAGATTTACAATTATGGTATTCACCACAGGTATCGCATCTATAATTAATTACGATACCTTTTTTGCTGTTTTTATCTATACCAATAGGTACAAGAAGTCCACGGCAAGAATTTGCCCTGTCGCCTGGCAGAATATCAACATGCAGTGAATAAAGACATTTTGTACAATGATCCCGAGAAGAAGAGAGTAGTGGAGGCACAAGCGCGCCACAATTTCTGCACACGAAACCTTCGTCTTTTTTTGCAAAGCGTTTACTTGTTAGTGTCGGGCGTTTTGGTTTCATTTTTTTCTTCCTTATCCTTGGACTTGGTTGTTTTCTTTCTTGTCTTAGGTTGAGGCTTAGTTGCCTTTTCTGTTTCTTTTGGTTTATCTTCTGTGCCTAATTTAGTTTTGATCATAGCGGGGTATTCTTCAAGTGATTTGAAGTCGATAGTAGGGATAGGTGGCATCTCCATCGTTTTTTGAGCATAGTCTTTAGCAAGCTTAATATTTTCTTCTAACTTTGTAATATGCTCTTGTGTTACAAGTTTTTCTTCTTTATGTAGAAGCGCTATTTCCATAGAGCGCTCAAGTATAGGAGTTAACTTTTCCACAAGTGCATTTGCTCGGTTGTCGTTTGCCATTTTTATTTCGGTTTGTTGTCTTTCTGTTATCTTGTTGATTATGTCTTGTTCTTTGTCGCCTCTCATAATAAGTTCGATATCGTCAGCGTAAATTGTTTCATTTGATAATAATACATTAGCCATAACTTTTACTTTAGCTGAATGCTCTGAAAGTACTTTTTTACATTTTGCTAATGCATCTGTAACCAATGTTTTTATTTCAGAGTCAATAACAGATTGTAATGATTCACTTACTTGTTTACTATTATATAATCTAAGTGCCATTTCGTCTTCTTTACCATAGAACAGTGGTCCAAGCTTTTCGCTCATTCCCCATTTTGTAACCATACTTTCAGCAAGGTTTGTTGCTACCTTTATATCATTAGATGCACCGGTGCATATATCACCAAGGAATAATTCCTCTGCGCATCGTCCACCAAGTAGCATAACAATTTTATTTTTAAGTAGACTTAGGCTTTGGTGGTGATGTTCATTATCTTGATCATTTGTAAGGGTATAACCAGCCGCCATGCCTCTTGGGATTATTGATATTTCTTGTACGGTTTGATCTGGCATTAATACCTTGGATATAATAGCGTGACCCGCTTCATGATAGGCAGTAATCTTTTTGTCTTTATCTGTAATAATTCTTGATTTCTTTTGTGGACCAAGAAGGACTTTATTTAATGCTTCCAGTAGGTCTTGCATTGAGATTTTGTTTCTATTGTCTTTTGCTGATATAATTGCGCCCTCGTTAAGAAGGTTTTCAAGATCAGCACCAGAGAAACCACTTGTGATTTTTGCAACACGGTTAAGATCTACATCATCACTCAATGGTTTGTTTTTTGCATGTACACGTAATATTTGCTCTCTTCCTTTTACATCTGGCATCTGAACAACGATTTGACGGTCAAATCTGCCTGGACGTAAAATTGCTGGATCTAGTATATCTGGTCTGTTGGTTGCGGCGAAAACTATAACACCTTCGGATTTAGAAAATCCATCCATTTGAACAAGAAGCTGGTTAAGTGTTTGTTCGTTTTCTTCTGCAACCCCTGATGTCCCAACCCCACGCATTCTTGCTATGGAATCAATTTCATCAAGGAATATAATAGCAGGCGCATTAGCTTTTGCTTGTTCAAATAAATCACGCATTCTTGCTGGCCCTACACCAACAATCATTTCAGAGAAATCACTTCCGGATAAAGAGAAGAATGGAACGCCGGCTTCGCCCGCAATAGCTTTTGCAAGTAATGTTTTACCCGTTCCAGGAGCACCTACAAGTAATACACCCTTTGGTATTCTTGCACCCATATCAATATATTTTTTTGGTGATTTAAGAAAATCTACGATTTCAGCGACTTGTTCTTTTTCTTCTTCGATACCTGCAACATCTGTAAATCGTGTTGGTCCATTAAATACTACGGTAGCACGGTTTTGTGTCATGGCAGATAATCCATTTCTTCCGGATAAGCCACGCCATACCATAAATAAAACACCAAGAATTAATATTAGATAAATAAATTGAATAACATAATCTGTCCAAGACACAGGTAGTGGTGCAGAGACATAAATTAATGTATTATCAACTAAAAGATATTCAGCGACTATGTTTGGAACGATGTTTGTTGAATCATATAAAGTTACAGATGCATAAGTTTTAATTAATCCTGGATTTTCATTTATTGCTTGTTGTTGCTCTAATGTAAGTTTTGTGAAATCTGCTTCATATATAATATAGAAAGTTGACCCTTGTCCATATATACCTTGGATTTGGTTGTTTGCAGGGTCAAAGGTGATATTGCCATCTGTATCTCTGGCGTCTGCTCCAATTTTTTCATAGAAAGTATCCAAACTTATTGTTGGTTTTGCTGCTGGTGCCATACCAATTTGTACAAGAAAAATAATAAGGATAGCTGCTAAAATTATCCATACAATATTATTACTCTTCTTTTTATTTTGTTGTTTATTCATACTTTATAGGATATACTATTTATACCCAACTGACAATGAATAATATTATAGATAAGATAAAAAACCTACCTTCATCGCCTGGCGTCTATGTAATGAAAGACATTGGCGGCAATATTATTTACATCGGAAAAGCCAAGAATTTAAAGAACCGTGTGTCTTCATATTTCAAAGGTGCACATGATGATAAGACTACGGCTATGATATCAATGATATCTGATTTTGAATGGTTTGTTCTTAATTCTGAAAATGATGCTTTATTTTTAGAAGCTAATTTAGTAAATAAACATAAACCTAAGTACAATATACAATTAAGAGATGATAAAAAATTTCCTTATATAAGAATTGATGAAAATATAATAGAGATAGTAAGAGATACCAAAAAGAAGGGTAGGCATTATGGCCCATATTTTAATGGTATATTTGCGGGGCCGTTAATGGATATAATTCGAAGCGTTTATGCTAACGACCCAATCAAAGCCGAAGAATTTTTGAAGGGCAAGCGTTACCCCGAAGTAATAGAGATAATGACAAACAGAATGAACAAAGCCAGCGAGATGCAACAATTCGAATTAGCTATTGCTTATCGTAATACCTTGTATATGATTCAAAGATTGAAAACAAGACAAAGAGTTCAAGCCACAGCCGAGGAAGCAGATGCATTCACGCTGGGTGCGTGCAGGGAGTTGGGTGAAATTTTGGGTATGCAAAAAGTGCCAAGACGAATAGAATGTTTTGATATCTCACATACTGATGGGGAAAAGATGGTTGGATCTATGTCCGTTTTTATTGATGGAGCACCAGATAAAAAATTTTATCGTAAATTTAGAATAAAACACGGAGAAGGAAATAATGACTTTCTTTCGTTAAACGAAGTGTTGAGGCGCAGGTTAAAACATACAGAGTGGGGAAAACCCGATCTTATTATTATTGACGGTGGTAAAGGGCAACTTTCGGCTGTTGAAAAAAGCGGCGATATTAAGTTTATAAGTTTGGCTAAGAAGTTTGAACTTATTTATACTACGGACCAAGATGAACCCATTGTTCTGCCAGTGCGAAGCTATGCGCTTAGATTATTACAAAGAATACGGGACGAGGCACATCGATTTGGAATTACCTATCACAGGAAGCTAAGAGATAGAATTGAATAATTTATTATATTCTGCACAATATAAATCAAGGGGGGAATATGAAAAATAGTATGAAGTGGATAAATGCAATAGCTTTTGTGATTTTATTGATAGGTGGATTAAACTATCTTATTGCGGGTTTATTCGGAATGGACCTTATGCTTATGATGTTTGGTGATCCAATAAGTGCGTTTGGTAGAATTATGTATTCAATTATCGGTGTATCTGCATTAGTATTGATAATTACAGTAATGGCCCGAACTATGATGAAAAATAAAGAAGCATAGTTTTAAATTTAGTATATAATATTAAAACACCTTGCGATTGCAGGGTGTTTTTTGTATAATTGTGATACGCACCCCTGGCTCAACTGGATAGAGTAACTGGCTTCGAACCAGTCGGTTGTAGGTTCAAATCCTACGGGGTGCACCAAAAAACTATGTTACGGTCAGGTCCGTAACATTTTTATTATTTTGCATAATTCGTATTTCTATGGTACAGTTAATTTAGAATAGGAGATTAATAATGTTTAATAACTTAAGAAATGAAATAGTAAGCCTTAATAAAGATGTAAGTAATATTGCGAACAGTGAAAGGGCTAAAAAATTAAGAAAAAAATTATTATCAATTGGATTGCCTATTGCTATTATTGGTGGCATAGGCCTCTTTACATGTTTTGTTTTATTTGCAACGGCTGGAGCTGATGGATTTTCAAGTACTGGTTTTGGATTTTCTGCAAGATTAATTGTGCCGTTTGTGTTAATTATTCCATTTGCTTTGATTACAGGAATCGGATCTTCAATTTCAAGTTTAGGATTTAAAATTTTAATATCAGGTTATGCTGCAAATTTAGCAGATGAAGTTGTCGGAAACAATTGTCCAAACTGTAAAAATAAAATTGAAAAAGATGAAGAGTTTTGTGGCAACTGTGGAACTAAGCTTTTAATTAAATGCAAAAAATGTAATCATCTAAATGATTCAAAAGATAACTTCTGTAAAAAATGTGGAACTAAACTGCAATAAGAATATAAAAGGGAAAAATTATTATGACAAAAACATTAAAACTTTCATTGATTATTGGCGGAGTAGTAGTGGCGCTAGCGCTTGCAATTATCTTGCCGATTATGCTTATAAAAAATGAAGCAACTGTTAAATTTTATGATGAGGCATCAAGTGTTATGTTCTCTGAAACCATAGAAAGTGGCATGAGTATTACAAAAGAAGATGCAAAATTAAATTCTTATATTGAAGAAGATGTAATTATATTTGCATATTATTTATCAAAAGATTTCAGCACAGAACCTGTTACTTTCCCATTTAAGGTAACAGAGGATGTGGAATTATATGCTCAATATGCAAAAGTTTTAACAAGTGAGGATTTTGATTATGTAGAATATGAATATTCATATTGGGATAGATTGTATCAGTACAATGATTATACTGGGCCTGCTATAAATGAAAGTGTTGTTGTAATAGATGGAGATAAAGATAATGTATATAAAAATATATCTTTGCAAGACGGGGTTTTTAATTCAGCAGATTTTACAAATCTAGAAAAAGTACATTTTTCAAACAGTGTTGGGCATTTTCATGTGGGCGTCTTGAATTTTTTTAATGATTTCGCAAAAATGACAATTGATAATGATAAGTATATAAGTGAAAGTTATGACGAAGTATTAAAAGGTTTTGATACCTCTTTTCGTGTTGCTGGATCTGTTAAATGGAGTACATTTGATGAAATGTATGAAGACGTTAAAACCGAACCAGCAGATGAAGATATTATAGTTTACTATAAAAACAGATAATATAAATTTTATTTACTTTCATTGATGCAGTCTTCAAACATTTGGACGATTTTGTCG
>CAYJJH010000001.1:79272-84445 GCA_964370495.1 uncultured Prevotella sp. | reverse complement strand
AATCAAGCGAATATTTTAATTATAAATATTGCAAAATAGTATTAATGAGAAAAAGATCATTTGCTCCGTTAATTTTATTTATATTATTTGCTGCTTTATCTTGGATTTTTCTTTTTAACTACCCTGCTGTTACTGGACTATTTTGGCCAGGAATTCTTTTTGGAATTATAGCATGTACAATATTACTTAGAGCAATTGTTTTGTTTTTAAGAAAAAGATCTGTCACCAGTGGCGTTGTAATATCAACTAGCATCTTAACC
Organism: uncultured Prevotella sp.; assembly: GCA_964370495.1. Taxonomy (GTDB): domain Bacteria; phylum Bacillota; class Clostridia; order Christensenellales; family UBA1242; genus RGIG8050. Next base: position 84,185 of record CAYJJH010000001.1, on the reverse strand, counting down.
GGTTTATATTTTCTGGCTTCAAGAAGCCTGAGTGTTTACAGTCCCTATATTCAAGCATCAACTGGTGTTGCTATGGCAGAAAGCGTAAGCGTTGGGTTTGCTGCGCTTACACCATTGATACTTGCACAAATTGGATTATTTGTTATATGGCTTGCCCTAATCGTTTTTATAATTTATATACACATTCGTCCGATAAAAAAAATTGATTTATTATTATCTCAAATTTTAGATAGTCAAGAAATAAAAAACTTAAAAATTGGCAAGTCAAGACAATATAAAAATATTGAAACTAAGTTAAGGATTTTAGCTAATGAAAAATACAAAGAAGAACAAAAGCGGCAGGCACGAATTAAAAAGTGCCAAGAAAATAAGTCGCGAAATAATAACCCTAAAACCTAGTTCCCTTTTCTTTGAAATCACTTATCCTTTTTGTTATTAAGTCATACAGCGGGGCTACTAAATTATAAAGCAAAACGGCACGATCGCCGGGGAGTATGCCGTTTTTACCTATATCAAATAAACTTTCACCCAGGTCTTTTTCTAATTCTCTAATATTATAAGAAACCGTAGGCTGGCTTACCCCCATTTTAATTGCAGCCTTAGATATGCTATGTTCTTCCATAACTGTAATAAAATATCTGTATAAATTAAGATTTATATTTACAGTCATTATACTCTCCCTATATATAGAATAAATCTATACCACGCAGCATCGCAATATCTACTGTGATACATTAATATACAATGATAAATAACATACAAAATAATTTAAATGACAAAAACACTGCCATAGCAAAAACCTTATTGCTGATATGGCAACAGATTCCTGACTATGAAAAAATGTTAGAGAATCGAGCGCACACGCACGCATTATGCAGTTTTAGTACGCCAATGTTTACAAAACATATAATGGAAAAGATTATAGATATAAATGTTAAACGACATACACTTCGCAATCTTAAAAATCAAATAGATAAAACAATAAATGAAATAGACCTTTCTATTCAAAAAGTAATTAAGCATTATTACAAGCAACATGGCGAGCAAAAAACAATTAAAGAGTTGGCCGAAGAGATTCAAATATCTGAACGCTCTTTTTTCAGAAAATTAAATCAAGCAAATGACATATTGTCTGAAAAGCTTACGGAGATGAACATTAATATATTCACTTGGACAGATTTATTACTTAACTTTAAATGGATAAAAAATATTTTTAATCAGCAATTCCAACCAAACCATAGGCGAAATCCTTTGCGTTAAATTGTATTAAGTCATCTATTTTTTCGCCCACACCCGCAAAGACAATTGGAATATCATATTTTTGCTTAATTGCAATTACAATACCGCCTTTGGCTGTACCATCAAGCTTGGTTAAAACAATACCATCTATACCAACGGCATCATTAAAATACTCTACCTGACTTAATGCGTTTCCGCCTGTGCAGGCATCAATTACTAACAGCTTCTTATAATTAACATCTGGCATAACTTTACCTACCACGCGATCAATCTTTTTCAACTCTTCCATTAAGTGGGATTTATTATGCAAACGACCTGCTGTGTCTACAATTGTTATATCCTCGCTCTTGGCCTTAGCCGAGGTCAATCCGTCAAATACCAATGATGCTGGATCTGCGCCTTCGCCCTGCTTGACTATACGAACACCTGCTCGCTGACTCCATTCATTAAGTTGCTCGGAAGCCGCGGCTCTGAATGTATCGCCCGCAACCAAAAGCACGGATTTCTTTTGAGATTTGAAATAACCTGCCAGTTTCCCAATAGATGTGGTTTTACCAACACCATTGATCCCCACCACCATAATTACTGATTGCGTATCGAATGCAAGTTGCTCTTCGCCCAATATATCCTTAATAGATTCGGCAAGGGCCAACTTTAAATCTTCCTCTGTTTTTATTTTTTCTTTTCTTACTGTGTCTTTTATATCTTCTATGATTTGTTGTGTCGCTTCCGTTCCTACATCAGCCGATATAAGCAGCATTTCTAAATCTTCATAAAATTCATCATCAAAGTCTTTTACAAATATTGAAGATATCCCACTTACAACCGCGCTGGCTGTTTTTTTAAGACCACCAAAAATTTTACCAAAAAAACCCATACCTATAAACTCCCATCCGCGATATTCATTCGCTCTTTATATTTTGGATTTGGATTAACAGGTGTTGATAAAAAAGCGTCTACTATCTTTATTGCTTTATCTTTATTTATAAATCTGCCACCCAGGCATACAATGTTTGCATCGTTATGCTCCCTTGATAGCTTTGCATACTCTACGCTATGTACCATTGCGGCTCTTATTCCTTTGTTATGATTTGCCATAATCGAAACACCCAGACCCGTACCACAAATTAAAATGCCTTTATTATCGCCAGACAATACCCCACTAACCACAGCTGGCACAAAGTCGGTAAAGTTGTCTTTTGCGTCTTCATTAAATGCGCCGCAATCTTTCACATCAATATTCTTGCTTTTCAAATAATTTATTACAGTGGTTTTAAGTTCAAATCCACCGTGATCTGCCCCTATATATATCATATAAAATTGTAATACTTTTTTTTATTTTAATACAGCAAATATTTTGTCATACAGAATTTGCATCTCTTGTTTAAGTACCTTATACGTCCATTCATAAGCGTCTTGTCCCATTCCATATGGATCAGGTATATTATTAAGCACAAATACATAATTAAACTTAGTTCTCATTTCTTCCATATATTGCTTTGCAGCATGCTTTCGCAATGGAACTTTTTCTCCGTTATTTTTAAGCGTTATAACAGCATTAGGCGAAATGCCCGCACCCACTTCTGCGTTGGTGCCTGCACTTTTAACAGTTACGCCGTTTCGTTTGTTTTTTTTACATATATTTCGGAATATGATTTCCGCCATTGGACTTCGACAGGTATTACCAGTACATACAAATAAAATCTTCATTTTTGTCATTCTATCACCCCACCACCAATAACCTTGTCGCCATCATATAATACACAATATTGACCTGGCGTCACTGCGCGTACAGGCTCTTCGAATACTACCCCAACACGAGATTCGCCAAGATTACTTGCTTTACATTTTTGATCTAGTTGCCTGTATCTAACCTTAGCCGTACAAGAGATGTCTTTATCAAATGCTGAAATAAAATTAAAGTTTCTGATTATTAAATCTTTTTTGTAAAGTTCTGGGCTATCTACATTTCCTATTTTGCCATTACCAAGATAATATAATTTTTCTTTTTGTCCGCCCTCTTTAATTCTTTGCCCAATTGTTAAGTTCTTGTTTTCTATATGAAAGCACATATCATTGCTGTCTGGTTTATCATGCACAATTAAACCTATGCTCTTTGCGATCTCTCTTATTTCTGGTTTTGTTTTCTCACCTAATGGAAAAATAATTCGTGACAATTGTTTGCCGGTAAGTCCACACAAAAAATAACTTTGGTCTTTCATATTATCTTTACCACGAAGCAGCTTAGAATTTTCTATTCTTGCATAATGACCCGTAGCCACCATATCAGCGTTGATCTTGTCCGCGTAATCAAGTAAGCTTTTGAATTTGAATTCTGGATTACACCAACAACACGGACTAGGTGTTAGTCCCTGCTCTTGCTCGTCCTTAAATCTTTGTATGATTTCATCTTGAAATTTTTGCTGATAATCAAGACTTTGAAACTCTATACCCAGATTTTCACAAACCTTGCGTGCGTCCTCTTTGTCTTGTTCTTTATTTAATTGATTAATAAAAACACCGATTACCTCGTGCCCTTGCTTTAATAACAGATGAGCACATACCGCACTATCTACCCCACCTGAAAGACCTGCTACAATTTTCATTTGCTTTGCTCTTCCTTTAATACTACGGGATATTTATAATTCCCCAGCAATATGGCAAACCAATCCCAAATCCAAAGCACGGCTGCAACCATGCCAAATACATCAAATGGAAATATTAAACCTTGATCCTCGAAAGATGCACGAAACGGATGTATTGATACATCTCCATAAGCATACGGAAATATAGCAGTAAAAACAAAGAACAATATAAATGAAGATAAAATTATTGCGCCGCGGATGGGCCTTTTTGACGCAAACGCATGTAACCCCAAAAAGCCGAACATACCCGTCAGTGCCATTTTCCAAAATGGAATTTCTTCAGGCCTAACCTTTGACATTAGTTTAACCTGTTTTGCTTTTTTATTCCGCTTTAATATTTCAGCCGAAATTAACTGGGCCTTGGTTATACCACAGTTAGCACACTTATCCACGACCTGTGGAATTTTAGTGTTACAATAAGGACACCTTATAGATTTAGTATAAAGTCTATCCAGCCTGTCCGAAACCGGTGTTCTGTGAATCGCCATATTCTCCTCCTTTGTTTGATGGTTGGAACGCATATATCAATATAATGGTTCCTATTATTATAGCAGTAATAATTAAGAAATTTTCATCCAACGGCTCCGCTGGTTCCGTAGTTTGCGTTGGATAATCATCCGTAGTCAAAATTTCATCCTCTGGCTTATCTTCTTTGTCTGGTTCTATTATAGTATCAGCAGCAAAAGCCGAGACATCTACAACACCATATCCAAAAAACTCATCATTCCCCGTTTGCCCCAAATCAGCAGACCAAAGAAGTAATGCTTTATGTTGTGGATTTACATAATAATATGGAGCCTGTGTGTCTTTGGACGCATCCCAATTTACGCCAAAATCTTCTGCTGTGGTTTTAACTGTGTCGCTTACAACCATTGCATAGCAAGCCGCCACAAACGGGGTTGCCATACTGGTTCCGCTTTTTACCGCTGTACCTTGCATCTCTTCTGTCGTTAATTCTACATAATCTCCTTGAATACCTGCCTCTTTATGTGTTCCAATTGCAGATACTATGTTTTCACCAGGAGCAGA
>CAYJJH010000001.1:65997-79172 GCA_964370495.1 uncultured Prevotella sp. | reverse complement strand
GTACCTAGACTCATATTTATTGCTATGATATTAAGTCCATAAGTTTTTTTAACGTAAAGCACATATTCTAATGCTTCGTCTATCCCGGAAATTTTTTCATCTGGAATTCCTTGAAAAACCTTGATTGGTAATATTTTAACATTTGGCAAAGTCGAATCCACAATTATACCCGCTACGTGACTTCCGTGTCCGCTTTTGTCTTCGTTCCACACAGTGCTGTCACCTGCGTCTTCATTAAAGTTTTTTGCGTACTGTGTGATAACCCTGTCTGTTCCATTAAATAATGGATGTTGCATATTTATACCACTGTCAATAACTGCAATAACTACTTCGGGCAATTCGGTTACTGCATTTTGTTGTTTCAAATATTCATTGTAATCTTTTATCCCAAGGTTATCTTGTATAATATCTGTACTGCCATATTGACCCTGCACAACATAATCGTATGGTGCTGCCAAATCAAAACTGTCCATAGGCATAAGATACAAAGGTGCAATATTAACAGGCACAATAAGCACTAAAAAAGGCACAAGTGTCATCAACAAAATTGTTAAGGACAATAAGGCGTTTGCTAAATGCTTAAATCTCATATACAATATTCATATTATGGCAGAAACAGAAAAAAGTAAAGCATTGCTAGCCGCACTTGCTACAATCGAAAAAGCATACGGCAAAGGAGCAATAATGAAGATGGGCGATGGTCCCGTCGTAAGAAATGTAAAGGTAATATCAACAGGGTGTTTAACACTTAATTATGCACTTGGTATTGGTGGCGTTCCAAGAGGTAGAATCACAGAAATATACGGACCAGAATCAAGTGGTAAAACTACTGTTTGTTTACACATCGTTGCGGAAGCACAAAAAGCTGGTTTAACCTGTGCTTTTATTGATGCAGAGCAAGCACTTGATCCAGTGTATGCAGAAGCACTTGGCGTAAATGTAAAAGAACTTATTATATCTCAACCAGACAGCGGCGAACAAGGTTTAGACATTGCACATAAATTGGTTGAATCTGGATGTATTGATCTTATTGTTGTGGACAGTGTTGCTGCACTTACACCACGCGCGGAAATTGATGGCGACATCGGGGATTCTCACATAGGTCTTCAAGCAAGACTTATGAGCCAAGCTCTTCGTAAACTTACACCTATTATAAACAAAACTGAAACTGCTCTTGTATTTATTAATCAATTAAGAGATAAAGTAGGTATGATGATGCCGGGTCAAAGTCCAGAAACCACACCTGGTGGTAAGGCACTTAAATTCTATGCGTCTGTGCGTCTTGATGTTCGTCGTATAGGAAGCGTAAAACAAGGTGACGAATTCATAGCAAATAAAACAAAAGTTAAAGTTGTAAAAAACAAATTAGCTTCTCCGTTCAAAATTGCAGAATTTGAAATCACATTTGGTAAAGGTATATCAAATGATGGTTGTATTCTTGATCTTGCTATTGCAAGTGATATCGTACAAAAAGCCGGCAGCTGGTTCTCTTACAAAGGCGAGAGAATTGCACAAGGTAAAGAAGCTGTTAAAGCATGGCTTGAAAACGATCCAAAAATGAGAGCAGAAATCTTGGCCAGAGTTCAAAGCAATATGGAAGGCACAAGCGAGCCTGTGGAAGAACCAAAAAAAGAAAAAGAAGCGGCTAAGAAGGCTGACTAATAATTTTCTGGAATATCATTTTCTATAAGCAATATATCCCCGTTTCTAAGTATTCGGGGATATATTTTTTTTGCATCTTCCCTGCTATCCACATAAAATACTTGGCCTGTGAAATTTTTAAGTCCTTCTTTTAATGATTTCTTATTTAACTGCCCCACTATTATCACTATGTCTGCGACGGTGGATATTTGCTTTCCAAATTTAATATGTGAAGAATAATTATTTACACCTTGCTCAACAAAGCCCGGGGTTTGAATGATTTTTCTGCCCGGCATCTCTGCAATAACATCAAGCGCGGTTTTGGCGCTTTCGGGATTAGAGTTATAACTATCGTCCAGAATCTTAACACCGTTTGCAAGATTAATAAGTTCTAATCTATGTGGAGTAGGTTTTATTTTTTTTACGGCAGAAATAATTCTATTTTCTTCAACCCCCAGCTTTCTTGCCATTTCGGCACACAATAAAATATTTTTTTGATTATGCTTACCCAGTAACTTTGTTTCAAACTGCGCCTCAGCAAAATGTACATTTGTTTTATTTGGATGATAAAGCTCGCCACAAAGCGGACTGTCGCCATCTGTTATAGCATTACCGTCAAAAGGTATATTTTCAAACAATTCATTTTTTGTTGCAATTATATTTTTAATATTTTTGAAACTTTGTATATGACAATGCCCGATGCTGGTTATTATCCCGTGATTTGGTTTAAGTAAGTCGCACATCTCATCTATGTCCCCGATTTTTCTGGCGCCCATTTCCATTATTAAAACTTGCGTATCTTTTTGCAAATGTTCATTCACGGTTTTTGCAAATCCCATAGGAGTGTTAAAACTTGCTGGACTTACCACGGTTTTATATTTTGTTGATAATATTTCATATAAAATATTTTTAACTGTGGTTTTCCCGTAACTGCCCGTAATCCCAATTTTTATAAGGTTCGGCATAGACCGTAATTTATTTTTGGCTCTGCGTAAGAATTTTGATTTAATATTATTTTCTATTGGCGTCATAATTAAATTAGCAAATGCAACTGTGCCAGATTTCACAAGCAACGGAAGCCCCAGCCCCAACACACATAAGATTTTACACAAAAGATACAGACGCTTGACCCTATGTGTCATATTGGGGGTTCCTGCAATCTTTTTATTTTTTAATTTATCAAACTCTGCATTCTTGTACTCACACAGTTGTAACTTATATATTTGATTAAGCATTAAAAAACTCCCTAACATCTTTTATAAACTTTGTACTTTGCTCTAAGTATGCAAAATGGCCTGCGTTTTTATAAATTTTATATCTGGCACTTGCCGATAACTTTGTCCATCGCTTAGCCATATACACCGGCGTAGCCTTGTCTTTCTCTCCTGTTATTAAAAGCGTTGGATTTTGTATCTTAGAAATTTCCACGCTTAAATCATTTTTAATAATGTTATTAAATGTAGCTTTGCCATTATCCGTAAGTTTTATATAATCCTTACTTCCGCCATTTGCATATCCAAATATCTTTTTTCTTATTTTATATAAAACTATTTTAAGCCATATATTAAGATTAAACCTGGGACGCAATCCTGCTCCACCTGTGATTATTATTTTATCAAATAACTCTTTATTCTCACTGGCCAATATCGACACTACTCTGGCACCAAAAGAATGAGCAATTACATAACAATTATCCACATTATTATCAGACAAGTATTTTTTAATACAGTCAGCATATTCACGCATTGTCCAAACTTCTTCGGGCGGACAAGGCATAACGGGCGATAAAACCCTGTATTCATTCTCAAAGTATTTTTTCACAAGCGCAAAACTGTTTTCATTGCCACCCCACCCATGCAGAAAAAGTATAGTTTTCATACTCTATATATATGAAGCAGGTGTTATGACTGTTTTGGATTTTTTTTGTTTACTATGAATTCGCCATTATAAAAAGGCTGAACGGTAAAAGGCGTTACAAAGTCCTTGCTGTTAAATTTCTTTTTTGCTTCCTCTATATTAATATCATCACGAAGCTCTATTATAGGCACGCCCCAAACATATGCATATGCTTTGGCAACAGCCAGGCCCACGCGTATCCCCGTCCAAGAGCCTGGCCCGGTTACAACCGCAATAGCATTTATGTTTTCACAATCTAACTTCTTTATAAGCGCGTTAATATTTTTGTCGTGCTGTCTTTGTTCTTTGCAAACTTCTGTTTTTACTATTTTACCATTTTGGGCAAGCGCCACGATAAGCTCATTTTTTGTACTATCAATTAATAATAAATTCACGGTCGCCGTTCTCCTTTATAATTATATTTATTTTTATGGCATCTTTAATATCAATTTCGCCCGGCCATTCTATAAACACATAATTACCTTCTATTAACAAATCCTCTAAGCCTATGTTATCTGATCCACGATATAAATCAATGTGATATATATATTCACTGTATTTATTTATTATTGAATAGGTTGGACTGCATGGTCTTATTTTTTTATCTATGAATCGTAATATATAAGAAACAAGCGTTGTTTTGCCTGCCCCCATTTCACCATTTATAAGAACTACTCCACCGTTAGATTTTTTCAATCGGTTGGCTATCTGTTTGGCCAGTTGTTTGGTTTTGGTTTGATTCACATTGTATTATAACAGATTTTGCAGGCGTGGCAAAGCGTGAAACAGCAGCCAGAATAAATACCAAACAAGCAAAGCTTTGATAATATATATTAAGAGGAACAAATAAGCTCATAAATAAAATGATTATGCCTGCCCAAACAAAGCCCTTGGTTTTGTCCCTAGAAAAGCATTTTACCCAAAGACCTTTCAATACATCACTTAGTTTTCTTTTTGGTTTCTTTGGTTGCTGTCTAAACCTGGCCCAGTTTTTTTTGCCTATTGTTGTTTCATAAATCAAATTTATTACGCCACTTATAACCAAAGATACTAACATCATTCGGGTTAATAAATAGCATACGATGAAGACAAAAAAACCACGTACAAATATGTCGATTATATATGCTGATTTATTCATATTTTTATTATTGACAATAAGACCATAAAGGTCGCATACTATCAAAAATAATAAAACAAAAGGTAGGGTTTTATGAGTGGCAAAAATAACAGGAGAAAAAATTGTAGAACTTAAAAACATAAACAAAGTTTTTGGAAACGAGAAGGTAATTGACGATGTTTCGTTATCTATTAAGAAAGGCGATTTCGTTACCATCCTTGGACCCAGCGGTTGCGGCAAGACTACTTTGCTTCGTATGATAGCAGGTTTTGTATCACCAACAGAAGGCGAGATTTTTTTAGAGGGCGTAGATGTTACATCTATCCCACCATACAAAAGAAATGTAAATACAGTATTTCAAAAATATGCTTTGTTCCCACACCTTAATGTTCTTGGCAATATTTCTTATGGTCTTAAATTAAAAGAGATTCCAGATGAAACAGACCCAACAAGAACCAGATTACTTTCATTAACAGAAATAAAAAACAAAACTGATGCTGCGCTTAAATTAGTTAATCTTGAAGATTACGGACACCGTCACATAGACAGTCTTTCAGGCGGACAACAACAACGTGTTGCAATTGCACGCGCAATCGTAAACGAACCTAAGGTATTGTTACTTGACGAACCATTATCTGCACTTGATCTAAAAATGCGTAAAGAGATGCAAATCGAACTTAGAAGATTGCATAAAGAATTAGGCATTACCTTTATATATGTAACACACGACCAAGAAGAAGCAATGACACTTAGCGATACAATTGTTGTTATGCGTGATGGAATTGTTCAACAAATAGGAACACCAAAGCAAATATATGACGAACCAAAAAATGCATATACTGCGGACTTTATTGGTGAAAGTAATATTATCTCGGGTACCATGCTCAAAGACGGACTTGTTCGCTTCTTTGATAATGACTTCCCTTGCGTTGATAAAGGCTTTGATAAAAATGAACCCGTAGATATTGTTATCCGTCCAGAAGATATTGAGATTACAAAAACCAAACCACAAATAAAAGCTAAGGTTATACAATCCGTTTTCAAAGGCACTTTCTATGATATCACTGCCCTTGCTAACGATTACGAATTATCAATTAAATCTACAAAAGAATACAAAGAAGGCGAAGTCGTTGGTTTAACCATCGAGCCAAAAGGTATTCACATAATGGAAAAAGATTTCCTTACAAATGAATACAAAACACACATCACGGGAGAAAATACAATTTCAATCGGAGATGAAGATTTTGAATTTATTCCAGAGCAAGAATTTGAAAAGGGTGACAAGGTTATTGCCACAATTGATTTTGACAAAGTAGAACTTATTGATGACGAAGAAGAAGCCACAATTGGTGGAACCATAACAGAAAGCATTTATAAAGGTAAATACTATCAAATCAAAGTTTGGCTTGATAATGACACCAGCTTAACCGTAGACACGGTATACGAATGGGACATAGACGACCGCGTGGGTATTATCATAAAGAAAGAAAATATTAAGGTGTCCGCACATCTGGCGGACGAGGTGGGACCAGATGAAAAAGCAAACTAATCTTAACTCACGTACTTTGTTCTCTCTGCCTTATTTATTTTTTATGACATTGTTTGTGGTTGTCCCATTAATAATGTTACTTTATTATGCATTTTTCAATGGCGGATTTTCATTTACCGAAGTTACGGACTACTTCACTGATCCTGTACAATGGGCAACTATTATAAGATCGCTTCGCATTGCATTTATCGCCGCTTTGGTTTGCGTACTTATTGGCTACCCTTTGGCTTACATTATATCCAGAATGAAATCCAAACAGATGCAAGGTATCGTGCTTGTTGCTCTTATTGCTCCTATGTGGGTTAATGGGCTTCTTCGTACAATAGCAGTCAAAGAATTCGCAACCATGCTTGGAATACCCAATGGAGAATTTTTATTAATAATTGGTCTTATTATGGACTATCTACCTTTTATGATTATGCCTGTTTATCTTGTGCTATCCGGCATAAGCAAAAGTTATTATGAAGTCAGCGCAGATCTTGGCGCAGGTCCAGTTACCACATTTACACAGGTCGTTCTTCCGCTTTCTATGCCTGGTATTATAAGTGGTTTTCTTATGGTCTTCACACCCGCAGTATCTACATATTATATGAGCGAGTTTTTGGGTGACACAAGCACATGGATGATTGGTGAACAATTAAATCTTATGTTCGCTAAATATGATAATAAATCAGGCGCTGCTATCATAGCCCTTGTACTGCTTGCTATTGTCGGGCTATCTGTTGTACTTACAAATAAACTGTCTAAAATAGGCACAGCAAAGGGGGAAAACGACTGATGATTTTTGTTCTTATTATTATGGCACTTTTATATCTACCAATATTACTGCTTGTGTTTTCATCCTTTGAAAACGGACTTGATCTTTATACACAGTTATTTCAACACGAACGAATTATGGAAGCGGTTGGCAATACTTTGCTTATTGCGGTTGTATCTTCGTTAATTGCCACCATACTTGCAACCATGGCAGCAACAGGTATATTGTCAATGAAAAGACGCTCTCGCCAGATTACAATGACGGTAAACCAATTGCCAATTATCAACGCAGACATTGTTACCGCGTTTTCACTTGTATTGCTATTCTCTGCTCTTAACATTGTTAATGCGGGTATGTTCAAACTTATACTTGCACATACATTGATTTGTTTGCCTTTTTGTTTACTTACTATATTACCTAAAATCAGACAACTGGACACAAACTTAATTGATGCAGCCCTTGATTTGGGTGCAACCCCATTTCGTGCATTTATGACAGTAATTGTACCTCAGCTTATACCTGCTATGATAAGCGCGTTTTTACTTGGCTTTACACTTTCGCTTGATGATTTTGTTATTACCCAATATAACAACGATGGAATTCAAACCATATCCACCATTGTTTACAGTTCGCTTAAGCGACAAATCCCAGAAGAGTTTTATGCTCTTACTACAATAATATTCCTTGTGATTCTGCTATCACTTGTGATATATAATATTAATTTAAGGAGGAATAAAAATGGCAGCAAAAATATCTAGAAAGGTTCTTATAATTATCATAAGTAGCGTGATAGTTTTAGGTACCGGCATCGGGGTTTTGGTTGGAATACTTCTTTCACCAAAAGCGCCTGTGCTTAAAATCTATAACTGGGAGGATTATATGTCGGTCGGGCTTGATGAAAGCGTTGATCTAATCAAACAATTCGAAACAGAATATAGATTATCTTCAGGACAAGAGGATTTTACCGTACAATACGATACATTCTCTGACAATGAAGAACTGTATACAAAAATAAAGATGAACAAAGCCGATTACGATATCGCTTTCCCATCAGAGTATATGGTAGAAAAAATGAGAGATGAAAATCTACTTAACAAAATCAATAAAACCGAGATTTCAAACTATGCGGGTCTTGATGCAAGCATCTTGACAATGGCAGAAGGGTTTTCCGAAGTAACAGGCGATTCAAACAGTCTTTGGTCAATACCTTATGTTTATGGAACACTTGGTATTATGTGGGACGCTGATGTAATTGCAGCAATGGAACCAGAAACAGGTATATCTGTTGATGAATTCAAAGAAATACTTAAAGCCGAAGGTTTTGGTGTTTTATTTGGAGCAAACAATGCAGTATACGGAGATACCTCTCAATACAAAGGCAGAATTACAATGAAAAAATCCGCTCGTGATACAATTGGTATAGCAATGCTACATGCTAACAATTCTCACACAGATGGTACAGTAACACAAGATGACATCCAAGATATGCTTAATATGAATGGTGCATATTCAATAGACCAAGCAGAAGCTACACTTAATGCTCAAATTACAACTATGGCACCTTATTACGAAAATGATGCTGGTAAATTAGCAATGGCAGATCCAGAAGATCAAAGATTCGCATACGGTTTATATTGGAACTGTGATGCTGGTCTTATCATGGGTGAAGGACTTGATAATATCAACTTCTATACACCAGAAAAAACAAACCTATGGGTAGACAACTTCGTTATGCCTAAGTATGGTAAAAACAGCGAAGCCGCACACGCGTTTATTGACTTTATGCTTGATGCTGAAAACGCTTACAACAATATGGATTATGTTGGATCAGCAATGCCTGTAACACAAGCAACAACAGACCTTCAAGCTGATTATACTGCGGATGTTGAATACGATTGGACAAACTACCTTGCTACAATGTTTCCAACAGGTTCACTTACACACAGCGCAATTATGGCGAACTTTGATTCTGTTAAAGAAACAGCTGTAAATGATTTAATGGTAAGTGTAATAAGCAGAGCAGCTTCTGAAGCCGAACAAAACAACAACGATAATGAATCTGGTAATCTATTATGGTTATGGGTTACACTTGGAGTTGTTCTTGTTGGAGGCGGAGCTTACCTAGCTTACTGGCTACCACGTCGTCGTCGTAGATAATAAAGGAGAATTTTATGGAAGAGCTTAAATTTTACCAATGCCAAAGCTGTGGAAATATGATAATAAAGCTTGTTGATAAAAAAATGCCTGTTATGTGTTGCGGCCAAGTTATGAAAGAAATAGAAGCAAACACAACAGAAGCAGCAAGTGAGAAACACATCCCCGTTGCTACTTTGAACCAAGGATTTTTGGAAGTAAACGTAGGCAGCGCGCAGCATCCAATGGACGAAAGTCACCATATAACATTTGTGGCTATTCAAACAAAAAAAGGCATTACTGTAAACTATCTTGATCCAAAGGACCTTCCAACAACAAAATTTTACATAGGCGAAACCCAAGTTTTATCCGTATATGCATATTGCAATTTACATGGATTGTGGAAAGCATAGACTTATAAAAGAAATTAAGAAGAGGCAATTTGAAAGAATTGTCTCTTTTTTTTTGATATTTTGCTTTTTATTTCAAAAATGTTAAAAAATACACAATATGTTGTTGTTTTAACTAAATAATTATCAAAAAATACACAATATGTTGTTATAAATGGTTGACAACGATACTATATATGATATATTGTATTTAGATTAAAAAATACGGAGGGGAAACGTGAAAATAAGAAAAAGAGATGGTCGAATATGTGATTATGATTCAACCAAAATAAAGGCAGCGATTGAAAAAGCAAATAACGAAGTTGTGAAAAAGGAGCGTGCAAGCGCAGAAGAGATTCAAAAGATAATTGAATTTATTGAAAGTAATAAAGACAAAAATATTGCCGTAGAAAAAATTCAAGATTTGATTGAAGCGAAGCTTATGGAATACAATCATTTTGATTTAGCAAAGAAATATATAATTTACAGATATAACCGTGCATTGGTTAGAAAAGCAAATACAACCGATGAATCTATCATGTCCCTTATCCGTCACAAAAACAAAGAGGTAATGGAAGAAAACTCTAACAAAAATGCTGTTGCTGCAAGCACACAAAGAGATTTGATTGCGGGCGAAGTATCCAGAGATTTAACAAGAAGGCTTCTTTTACCAGAAGAAATATCAAAAGCCCACGATGACGGCGTACTACACTTCCACGATGCAGATTACTTCATTCAAAGCATCTTCAACTGCTGTCTTATAAATCTTGGCGATATGCTTGATAATGGTACGGTAATGAATGCTAAACTTGTTGAAACACCAAAAAGCTTCCAGGTTGCTTGTACTGTTACAACACAAATTATTGCTGCTGTTGCTTGCTCTCAATATGGTGGACAATCTGTGGATACAAAACATTTGGGTAAATATCTAAGACGCAGTAAAGAAAAATTTGAAAAACAAATACTTAAAGTTAATCCAAACATAGATCCCGAAACATTCAAAAAATATATTGATTTCAGGGTTAAAGAAGAATTATCTGCAGGTGTGCAAACAATTCAATACCAAATAAACACATTGTTCTCTACAAACGGACAATCACCTTTTGTTACCCTATTCCTTAATCTTGATAAGGACGACGAATATCTTGAAGAAAATGCAATGATCATCGAAGAGATTTTCAAGCAAAGAATTCGTGGTATTAAAAATGAAAAGGGCGTATATGTTACACCAGCTTTCCCAAAACTTGTTTATGTTCTTGACGAATTCAACAGCTTGCAAGGCGGCAAGTATGATTACCTTACACGCTTGGCTGTTCAATGCTCTGCTAAAAGATTATACCCAGATTATATTTCAGCAAAGAAAATGCGTGAAACTTATGAAGGCAATGTATTCAGCCCAATGGGTTGCAGAAGTTTCTTGTCTCCTTGGAAAGACGAGAAAGGCAATTACAAATTTGAAGGACGCTTTAACCAAGGTGTCGTAACAATTAACCTTCCTCAAATTGGTATTATAGCAGACGGAGATGAAGATAAATTCTGGAAGCTTTTCGAAGAGCGTCTTGAACTTTGCTACCGTGCAATTATGGTTAGACACAATGCCCTGCTTGACACCATAAGCGATGTTTCCCCAATACACTGGCAATACGGAGCGCTTGCAAGACTTGATAAGGGACAAAAAATTAACGATCTATTGTTTGGCGGATATTCTTCAATAACCTTAGGTTATATTGGCGTTTATGAACTTTCTAAACTTGTTAAAGGTGTTTCACATACGGACAAAAAAGGTCAAGAATTTGCTTTGAAAGTTATGAACTATATGAACGACAAAGTAAAAGTATGGAAAGAAAAAACCAATATTGGGTTTGCTCTTTATGGTACACCAGCAGAATCACTTTGCTATCGTTTCGCAAAAATTGATAAGAAACGCTTTGGCGACATCAAGGATATAACAGATAAAGGTTATTATACAAACTCTTATCACGTTGATGTAAGAGAAAAAATTGATGCTTTCTCTAAAATAGAATTCGAAGCACAATTTCAACCAATTTCAACTGGCGGATGTATCTCTTACGTTGAGATACCAAATATGCAAAAAAATCTATCGGCGATGGAAGAATTAGTAAAATATTTTTACAATAATATTCAATACGCGGAATTCAATACAAAAAGCGATTATTGTCATTCATGTAATTACGAAGGCGAAATCATACTTAATGATGAATGCGAATGGGAATGCCCACAATGTGGAAACAAAGACAAAAGAAAAATGAATGTAACAAGAAGAACTTGTGGCTACCTTGGTGAAAACTTCTGGAACGAAGGTAAGACCAAAGAAATCAAGCAACGCGTTTTACATTTATAAAAGTAGGCAAATTTATGAATTATGCAGATATAAAAAACTATGACACCGCAAATGGGTTAGGCATCAGAGTAAGTCTTTTTGTAAGCGGATGTACGCACAAATGCGAAGGCTGCTTTAATCAAGAGGCTTGGGATTTTTCATTTGGTAAAAAATACACCAAAGAAACCCAAGATGAAATTATAAGCTATTGTAATAAAGACTATATCAAGGGTCTTTCACTTCTGGGCGGAGAGCCGTTTGAATTAGCCAACCAGGAAGAAGTTAAAAATCTGGTTTTACGATTCAAAAAAGAATTTCCAAACAAAGATGTTTGGGCATATTCTGGATATCTTTTTGATAAAGATATGGTTAAAGACGGCAAGGTTTATTCCGACCATATAACAAAGATACTTGAAAATATTGATATATTGGTTGATGGAGAATTTGTTATAAAGAAAAAAAATCTTTCTCTTAAATTTCGTGGAAGCGAAAACCAAAGAATAATTGACGTTAAAAAATCACTGGCAACCGGCAAAACAATCTGTATCCCAGACGAAGATCTTGTATAAGGTATAATTATATTTCCCTATATTAATAATCTATTATATTATTTAAATATATATAAGGAGAAATAAAATGAAAAAATTAATCGTAATTACAGGCGCAAGTTCAGGCTTTGGAAAAGCGTTGGCTTTAGAAATGAATAAGGCAGGCTATCCATTGCTTCTTCTTGCAAGAGATATTGAAAAAATGAATGACCTTAAACTGGAAAATTCTATTTGCAAAAATGTAGACGTAACAGACAAGGTTAACTTTGAAAAAGCAGTAAGAGATGCAGAAGCTGTATATGGGAAAACAGATTTAATTGTTAACAGCGCAGGCATTATGTTGCTTGGAAACATCGAAGATCAAAGCCCAGAAGAATGGCAAAAGATGTTAAACGTCAACTTAATGGGAACAATGAATGGAATGCAAATTGTTATGAATGATATGAAAGAACGAAATTGCGGAACAATTATAAACATAGCATCTATTGCTGGCGTAAAACCGTTTACCAATCACGCAGCGTACTGCGCGACAAAATATGGAGTTGTAGGAATGAGCGAAACGGCCAGAATAGAATTAGCACCACATAACGTAAGAGTTGTACGACTTTGTCCAGGTGCAGTACAAACAAACTTGCTTAGTCATACAACAAGCAAAGAAATTAAAGACGGATATAACGTGTGGAGAGATACTTTGAAAGCTAATTCAATTACATCAGAAGATATTGCCAAGACAATTAGATTTATTTATGAAATGCCACAAGGTGTAACTATCAGAGAGTTACAAATCGCTGATACAAGACAAGA
>CAYJJH010000001.1:5498-65897 GCA_964370495.1 uncultured Prevotella sp. | reverse complement strand
TTGGTCGGAGCGGCGGGAATTGAACCCACGACCTCAAGCCCCCCAGACTTGCGCGATACCACTACGCTACGCCCCGATAAAAAAAGTATAATATATCATATTACCTAAGAAAACAAAATATTGATTTTAATATTCCACACTGTACAAAGTTAGACCTTTAGCAGGTGCGGTTTTCCCCGCAAACTTTCGATTTCTTTTTTTCAATATTTCTTTGACATCTCCACCACCCAGCAAAGTCCCCACCATAATACGCACCATATTTTTTAGGAAACTGGCGCCGCGCACGGTGAATTTAATTTCATCTTGATTTTGATCTACATCAAAGCTATATATTGTTCGGTTTGGGTTTTTACCGGCTAATTCGCTGCAAAAGCTTGTAAAATCATGAGTACCAATAAATTCGGCTGCTTGCTTTCTAAGCTCGACTATATCCAGTGGTTTATATATTTGATGAAAGGTTGCGTCTCTGGTTGCGCTTCTTGTTGCGCTGACATAACAGTTATAAACATAGGTTTTAATTTTGGCTTCGGCTCTGGCATTAAATTTTTGCATAATCTCTACTGAATTTACAGACACATCTTCAGGCAGAAAGCAGTTTATAGCCATCATCATTTTATGCAAATTTACTTCTTCCCATGGACATAAAAAAGATATGACCTGCATTCTTGCGTGCACGCCCGAATCCGTTCGCCCACTGCCAACTATTTTTACTTCGCTGCCGAAATATTTTGATATTGCATTTTCTAACTCACCCTGTACCGTGCGCCCCTTTGGTTGCTTTTGAAACCCAAAAAAATTAGTACCAATATATTCACATGATAATTTTATGTGCATTAACTTGTTACCTTAAAATAATATTATGTGAACGTGGAGATATTTCATCGCCTTCTGCCAATACAACTTCGGTTGCATGTAGGTATTCACGCACTACACCACCAATTCTTATATTAAAGCTATCTGTGTTTTTATCCGCAGATAAAACAGTATATTTACCAGGTACAACAAACTTGCCCTTACCCACACGGTATACTTCACCTTTTTCAAGCGCCTTGTCTTTTGGATTATATGTAATATTTACTTCACCATCAACCAATATATTTTTATCTTTTGTGAAACGCTCGCCCTTTTTCATAAAGACTTTGCCCGCTTGTTCCTTTAATACTCTTGGCTTTCTTAAAGCTAAAATCAATACTCCCAAAATAATTACTGCACCAGCGGCTACAAAAATCCACCAATATTCTTTAAATACATCAAACATAATTTATATCCTCCTGAAATATAATAACATAGGTTGTATATATTTGCTATTTATTCCTTGCTATATTATGCTATCAAAGGAGCACCAAAAAACATATGAAAAAGAAACCAAAAAGAATAAAAATCGCCTTCTTTAATGACTCGTTTCTACCTATGCAAGACGGCGTGTTACAAGTAATGACAAACTATGCAACAAGGATGAGCAAATGGGCGGATGTAACAGTATTCGTTCCAGAAAGCGTTAGGCATCCAGAATACGTGGATGATTTCCCTTTTAGAGTGGTTCGTGTAAAAGCCAATAAAATATGGTTTATGGACTATGACTTTGCAAAACCAAAAAAAGACAAAGCCTTTCAGGAAATTCTTAAAAATGAAACTTTTGATATTATTCACACTCACTCCCCTTTCCCAATGGGGAAGGCCGCACTTAAATACGGTAAAATGAAGAATATTCCCGTGATAGCTACGATGCATACACAATTCAAAAAAGATATTAAACGTCATGCTAAATTAGGTATTCTAACTTACTTTATTATGAAAACAATGATGCGCGTTTTTAACGGATGCACAGAATGTTTTGCAGTTAATCCAGGCGTAAGCCAACTGTATTATAAAGAATACAAAGCTAAAAGACTTCCTGGCGTTATGTACAATGCAACAGATATGTTACCAATTGAAAACCGCGAAGAATCAAATAAACTTATAAATGAACAATTTAATCTATCAGAAACCGATACCGTTTTACTTTTTGTTGGCAGAATAACTCTTCTTAAAAATATTTTGTTTATTGTGGATTCATTAAAGTTTCTTAAAGACAAAGGAATCCCTTTCAAAATGATGTTTGTTGGTGACGGCAAAGACATGCCAAAGTTGAAAAAACACGTAGCTAAAAAAGGGTTAGAAGACTATGTAATTTATACGGGGAAAATAGGAGACAGAGAGTTGCTTGCAAAAATTTACGCTAGGGCTAAGTTATTTTTATTTCCTTCTTCTTACGACACAAATGGACTTGTTCAAATTGAAGCAGCCAGTCAATCAACACCAACTGTATATCTTAAAGATACATTGGCTTCATCAAATGCAGAAGACGAAGTATGTGGATTTATTGCTAATAACTGTCCAAGGGCGTATGCGGACAAAATTATAAAAGCACTTACAAATGAAGAATTATATAACAAAGTTAGACAAGGTGCTTTTGAAAGAATATATCATTATTGGGATACTGTTGTTGAAGATACATACAACACTTACTTAGAAATCATTGATCAATATAATAACAAAAACAGCTAAAACCCCGTTACCTGCATTCAAATTTGACAATATGCATATAAGTATGGTATTATTATCATCTTAAAGGAGGGGATTAATTATGAGTCATTTAGATGCACAACGATTAAAAGAAAGAATACAATATTTGAAATCACAGCAAGCAAGCCGTGAAAGATCTTTAAGAAGCCGACCAAACCCAAGAGAACAAAGAGAGTATGATATCTGCGCAGATGAAATTTTCAAATTAGAAATGAAACTATATGCACAAAAATCACAGCCAACAGGCGTATTTGCTGACGCAGGCGTAACCAGATAAAAATTTGGCAGGGGTGGCAGGATTCGAACCTACGATGAATGGGTCAGAGCCATTTGCCTTACCACTTGGCGACACGCCTATTCCCATTAATATACATTAATGATTATTCATTATCCAAATAATATCTTCAACGGCCTTCGGGCCGTTAAAAATGTTATTCCCCACAGGATAATAAACGGGATAACAAGGTATAATTTGTTCACCTATTTGTAAGCTGAATTTTTGCTTCCTACACTGTGTTACGCTTATTTTAGAATCCAGCATAATGCTGGAAACCTGATTCCCAAACAAAATTATTTTCTTTGGTTTAATTATTTCCAGTTCATATGTAAGTAATTCTTTATACGCCTTAAAAACTCTGTCTGGTAAAGGCCTTGCGTCTTCTTGTGTACACTTCGCCAAATTTGTCATATAGATTTTATGTTCTTCAAGCCATTTATATACAATCACACAAAATTCCGGCGTCCAATCTTCTGGGCGTTTTTTTTGAATTTCTTCATTTAACTCTTTACTGAAAAGTCCCGCAGCTGCTAGGAACTTCCATATTGTCTTTGTTCCAAGCCATTGTGTACGTATGCCTTTCCAATTCTTTTCGGTAGCAATGTTTTTTGCTGTGGGATTCATAAATACAAGCGCAACATCGGGTTTGTCTTCACAACCACCAAAATAAACAGAATTATATTTAATGCTTCCATATAGGGTTTGCAGTTTATCATATTCGTTTTTAAGTTCTTGTTTAGTCATTTATAAAATTATAAAAGATTGTTTAATAAAAATAAAGTTGTTATTTATTTCATTCTCTCAGCCATTTGTTCAAGTTTAGAGACACCATTTACTACCATCGCAAATATTGATTTTTTTGCTTTTGGTAATTTTTTCTCGTACTCCTCTTTCCATTCAAAACCTTGCAATTGATAATGATCTCTTAAATCTTCTTTTAGATCTTCGGCAAATGGAATCAACTCTTTGCATCTGGATAATGGCTTATAATAACCGGTAGCTATTATATCCCTGTCGGCTTCGTTATCAAGATCTATCTCCATATTCTGAATAGAAGTTTCCATACTTGAAACCGCATTGAAAAATTTAGCTTCTTTACTGTAATTATATTTAGCATCGTAATAAGTGTTAACTAAATCTGATCTGTCTAGGTTTAATGCATGCATGTTTATAATACTTATTTCACTGTCATATTTAATTTCAGCTAAGTGTGACTTTGTGCATAGTTCTCTCATTGTGAAAGCAGAGTTTGCTCTTGTTTGGCTTAGGTTCGAATTTATAGCTATATCAACAAAACGGTTAAGGTCTATGTCAATATTAAGTTCGTTTTTAAGTTCTATCCCCATAAAAATTGTAGAAAAAATATGTTCTGCAACTGTGTCTTCATGTCCGTCATATCTTCTTGATACAGTTTCTTTATCTCTGTTCATCATTCTTTTAACATTTTTTAATTCCATTAAATTTAAAAAATATGGCACCAGTGGGGTTATCTCTACCCCTTGGGAAATAGCTTTTGCAAATGGTGTAAAGATAGCATCGTATTCTGGCTTCCATCTAATCTGACTTTTGTCTTCAAATCTGCAATATTCTTTGTCTACTTCTTCTTCGTTTATAGGATTGAAAACGGCATCGTACGCCTCTTTCCTTTCAATGTGCCCTTTGTCTGTAAGGTTATCATACTCTTTTTTAAGCACGTCCCTGATTTCTAAAACAAATGGCAAAATCTCTGGGAAGCCCTTTATATATTCTTCCAGTGACATTATTGTAAAATCTGGATTCTTTTTAAGCTCGACCCCTTGCTGCATTATATAAAATATTGCTTCTATTTTATCTACTACTTTTACAAATCTTGCTTCTTTTGACATTTTAAAGTTATATTCTTCAACCAAATCGGCTAGCTCACCCTTGTTAAATCTTAATGCTAAATAATCAATTATTTGTTGTTCATAAAGATCTTTTTCTGCTTTAAGACTTTTGTCACCAACAACTACGCAAGCATTATAGTCAGATGTTAATCCGATTTCCCCCATATCATGAGCACAAATAAGTTTAAGAACCTTTTCATAATTTAAATCTAATTTATAAGCCTTCATAAGTTCATGACAAATTGCAATCATACCAAAGCAATGATCTGCTGTGCTATCGCCTATAATTCCTGAACCCTCGAACCTTTTTACCTTTTTAAGTTCTTGAATTTCTTTTATAAATTTTGTTTCCATTTCAATTAAAATATAACATATTTGACATTGCAGGGTCAATACTAGCCCCTAAAATCCTTTATGAAAATTTTATAAAAAAGCAATCAGTGACTTTACAAAAAATTTAAAATGCAGTATACTTTGTTTTATTAAGGGGATTCGCCAAGCGGTAAGGCACGACACTTTGACTGTCGCATTCGTTGGTTCAAATCCAGCATCCCCTGCCAATTTATTATATTATCGGTTTTTGTCTGTTGTAATGTTTTGACATCTTTATAATCCAGTGTAATATTTATATAGTAAATGATTAAATTTTTTAGTGTACTTATTTTGATTTTAACCGCGGTTACCTTTTCGGCTTGCGGGAATTTCAGCGGCACAGATACAAGCACAGTGGCCGAATCAAACCCAAAAGATGTTATTGTCTATGTAAAACTGGACGAAGGGGCAAAGCCCGATGTATTGCAAAATCTTATTGCTTCACTTAACAGCATACCCCAGGTGGGAGATGTAACGATCTCGGATCCAAAGTTTCTTGCAGATAGTGCAATGTCAGAACTTGATATGCATAGCCTGCAAATAACACTGGGCAATATTCCAGATCAAAAAATTACAATTGAAAATGAATTATTTTTCAGAACGCGAACGTACAACATATTTAACCCTATTTCTTTACTACCCGAGGTAACCGAACTTACATATTACTATGCCATTCCATCAGACAGAAATCATTCATCTGTAAATACAGATATGATTGAACAATCATCTGGTCAGTATGTTTATTTTTGGAGCACTGGCGAGGAGATTGTTTTTACAGACGTTTATGCTAATCGCCCAATTTATTACGCTATTACTATATTAGCCACAATAATAATAGGTTTAATTGTTTATTTCGTTTGTAAAAAACGTGCAAAACCTTTATAATCTTATTATATTATGGCAATAGCAGTTTTTGGAGATATTCACGGTAATTTAGAGGCATTAGAAGCCATTCTTAAACACATCAAAAAAAACAAGAAAATTACGCAAACATATTTTCTTGGAGATGCAATTGTCTTTGGACCAGACAGTTCAGCTTGTTTGAAGTTACTTAAAAAACACAATGTGCTTTGCGTACTTGGAAACCACGAACAAAGAATAAGCAAGTATGACGAAACAGCCACAGCGCAAACATATGCGAACAAACAACATCTTGAGTATGTATTCAGCTCACTGGACAAAGACGACTTACGATTTGTACAAACAATGCCAATAGAAAGAAAATTAACCTATAAAGACAATTTTAAGATATTATTTACGCACTATCATCATGATGAAAATGGAAAGGTAGTAGACGAACAGCTAGACTTTAGCGAAAAAACATTACGTAAAACTTTCCGTGCATCTAAATGTGATGCTGTCTTTTTTGGACATTTACATAAAAGAAAAATACTTATTGATGAAGAGCAATTTTCATATATCCTGCAAGGCAGCTCGGGATGCGTTAAAGGCGAGCAAACCTTCTATACTTACTTTGATATAAATCACTCTTTTGGTGAAGAACCAAATTTTGATATTTACCGTGTCGATGTAAAATTCAACAGAAAAAAATTCGAAAGCAAAATGAAAGCACTCGACCTGCCAGGAAAAGAAAGTTACGCCGAACCTTGTTTCGGGATAACAATAAATAAAGATCAAGGAGAACATAATGGATAACAGCATCAAAGATATTGTAAAAAAGTTTTTAGAGGAAGAAGATTTACCAACTAATGCAAAGTTAATGCTAGGCAGCCTTGGGCTTACAAAAAGCACAGGCAACATCGCAGAGTTAGTTTACGGCATTAAATTCAGCGAACATTCATTTGGCGAAGAAAGAAGAAAAAACCTGGCCGAGTTTCTTGGATCTGCTCTTCTTAATTGGTATGTGCTTGCGGAAGCATCAGGATTCGAAGCAAACGAAATCGTATCTATGTTTTGTGCAGAATGGCAAAGCAAACACAAAACAACAGAACGTGTTTCAATAAAAGATTTACTTAAATATTTAAAACCCAGCGCAAAGCAAAAAGACACCCAAGATAAACAAATAAATTGAAAACCAATATAGTTTTACTTTTTTAATAATTACTAACATAAACTTAATTGCAATAATACCTGAAACAAAAGCTGTTAAAAAGGCTAATATAAAGTTGCCTATGCCTATGTTAACAACGACACCGCCCGAAATAATTTCAAACAGCAAACTTGCTATTATAATTGGTATAGACATAAGAAAAGAAAAGTCCGCGGCCTCTCTTCTTTGCATCCCGGCTAACTGTCCAGATACAATGGTAAATCCACTTCTGGAAAAGCCCGGCACCACTGCTATGCCCTGCATAAGCCCCTGGATGCCAGCATGCAGCCAACTTTTATTATTTTGCTTAGGTTTAATTATGCTTGGCAGCAACAATACTACGCCCGTAACAATGAACGAAAACGGTAATATACTTATATCAATCATACTGTCTATTGCATCCTTAAACAACAACACAAAGCCGCAAGTTATCACAGTAGCCAAAGCTAAAAGAAGGTTATATTTACAAAAAGGCTTTTTAACAAGTTCCCATATTTGTTTATAATAAACAATAACAACGGCCAGCAAAGTTCCGATATGAAGTATAATATTAAAAAGTAATCCGCCTTCTTTTATTCCAAACAAATGTCCAAATAGCAGCAAATGCCCACTGGACGAAATTGGCAAAAATTCAGCCAGCCCTTGCACCAGCCCCAAGAAAACAGCAGTATACCATAACATAGTTATATAGTATGAGTTTCCTTTGACAAAAATACAATAATGACTTATCCTTACAATAATGCAAAAAGAAGATTTATTAAAACGAATACGATTATTTGCTACCGTTGTTACTTGCACTATTGCTGTGCTTGTAGTTGGGCTTATTGTTCAATTCGGAATGATAGCATATACAAATTCAGAAAAAATGAAAATCAAAGCTGACAATATTACAAATCAACAAATTCTTGATGATACAGAAAAAAATCTTGAATATCTCGAGAGCGATGCTTACAAAGATCAACAAACCGCGGATAAAAGCGTTGAAGGAAAATGAAAGCCGTTCCAGACAAAGATGATGTGCACTCTCAAATACATGCAGGTCGCAGAAAGAAACTGCGTGCCAGATTTGTAAAAGACGAACTTAAAACTTTTAATGAATGCGAGGTTCTTGAATTTGCTTTGGGCTTTGCCATGCCAAGATGTGATACCAATCCCATGGCTCATAGACTTATAAATAAATTTGGCACATTAACAAAGGTCATAGACGCATCACCAAAAGATCTTGAAAACATTATAGGCATCGGAAAATATGCTGCTGTCTTCTTATCCTTTCTTAAACAATTCACTACTTATGTTACTGGCTTATCTACAAAGCAAACTCAAATAACTTCACCTGATAAAGCAATAGATTATCTTAAACCGCTAATGAAAACATACAGCGTAGAGCAGCTTGTAATTCTATGCCTAGACAAAGCCGGTAGAGTTTTAATTATGGATACTATTACAAGCAATGAATTAGACAAAATACATCTTAATATGAGAGGCATTATTCAAATGGTATTAAGTGTGAAAACCGCTTCGGTTATTTTATCTCATAATCATCTTAACGAAGATCCATCTCCGTCTACCGCGGATATGAATCTAACACG
Organism: uncultured Prevotella sp.; assembly: GCA_964370495.1. Lineage (GTDB taxonomy): Bacteria > Bacillota > Clostridia > Christensenellales > UBA1242 > RGIG8050. Next base: position 57,179 of record CAYJJH010000001.1, on the reverse strand, counting down.
CAAACTAATGAGCATATTCAACGTACTAAACATAGACCTTACCGATCATATAATATTCGCAAGCAACGATCACTACTCTTTCGCCAGTTCAGGTTTGATTCACACATTCAAAAAGGATATCCTGCATAAATAAGAAGACATATACAAATTGATATATAAATTGTAAATTTCATATATTCAAAATATTGACAAATTTTTATTAAAAGATAATACTTATATTACGATGGCAAAAAAATTCCAAAGCCAAGAATATTCTGTTTCAACAAATAATAAGGGTCTTAAAGAAGATACAGCCCTTAGCAGATTTTTAATGCGCTTTACCGTGGTATTTTCCACTTTCAGCATTATTGCATCTGTTGCCATTATTGCCTTTGCTTTTATATTCATTTTATCACCAATTATGGGAACTTCGATGATGTCCACACTTAATGCTACGGGTGAAAATACCGACAGCGTATTAACAAATAAAGTAGCCGATCCAGAGCGTGGCGACATTATAGTAACTAAACTATATGGTAAAGATACAAGAGACGGTCCCTATGATACCCAAACTTATCCAAACAAAGATGAGAATGGAAATTATATGTACGTAATCAAGAGATTAATCGCTTTACCAGGTGACAAGATTTCAATGGTTAAAGAGGGGGACTCTTATTATATTTACCTTAACGGTGAAAAACTTAACGAAGATTATCTTGATCCTATATACGGTCACCCTGGCTCGGATAATTTTAAGCAGCTATATAATGTCCTTAATGGATTATGGGCAGACACAAGCAACTGGATAGCTTATCCAATCAGCGATTGTATAGAAAATGGCGTATTAACAGTTCCCGAGGGGTATTGGTTCTATATGGGAGATAACAGAGGCGGACATGACGAATTTATTAAAAGTTGGGACTGCACTTCATTTGGTCCACAAAAAATTGAATACTATGTTGGACGTTGTGATAAAGTTGTAGCAAACGAAACATCTGTATTTGATATAGTTTGGGATGAAGTTGTTTATTATGCATTCTTTGGTTGGTTATGGCAAAACTAAAAAATAAAATTATTGTACTAAGCGGGGTTACAGGCAGTGGTAAAACTGCTCTTTCTATCGACATTGCAAAAATGTTTAATTGCGAAATTATATCCGCAGATAGCAGACAGGTATATAAATATCTGGACATTGGCACAGCAAAAATCACAAAAGAAGAAATGCAAGGTATTCCGCACTACCTTATAGATAATGTGGACCCTGTTAAAAATAAACGCTACTCTGTCGCAGATTTTTTACGTGACGCTTATCCAATAATAGATGATATTATTGGGCGAAATAAAATACCATTAATTGTCGGAGGTACAGGGCTTTATTCCAGATCAATTATTTCTGGTTATGGCTTTGACGAGCAACCAAATAGCCCTAAATATGATGTATTGCAAATTTGTCTTATGCCAGATAAAGAACTTATGATCCCTGCCGTAAGAAAAAGAAATGAAGCTAGAATTGATAATGGTATGATAGAAGAAACAAAAAAGCTGCTTGAAATGGGTGTTGATAAAGAATTTCTTTATTTACTTGGTCTTGAATACAGATTAAATATAAGATATATTGACGGAGAAATTACATTACCCGAATACAAAGAATTATTATTTAATCAAACAATGCAGTTCATAAAGAGACAGAAAACATGGTATCGAAAAGAGAATCCCGAAATTACACATTATCTAACAGAGCCAGAAAATTATAAAAATCAAACTATAAAATTAATTAACTTGTTTTTAACATAAATTGTTTTCTTAACGTTCTTGCCTTCAATATATTGCTGACACTTAGCTGTGGTTTCTTCTTGGCTTAATTCTGTTTCAATGTTTATTCTTGCAACTATTTTAGAATTTATTTGAACTACTATTTCTACTGTATTTTGTTTAAGCGCGTTTTCGTCTGCGGTTGGCCATACTGCATCTTTAATACCTGACCACAATTCCTCTGTTATATGAGGTGCAAAAGGATTAAGTAATGTAAGTAATGTTTTATATTCAAACTTGTTTAACTTCCCTACCTTGCTTATCTCATTAACTAGAATCATTATTTGAGAAACTGCCGTATTGTACTTCATACTTTGCATATCCTGGGTGATTTTTTTAATAGATGAATTGAATATATAATTTAGCTCTTCACTGAATTTATCGCCTTCTACTAGACCCTCTTGCATATTCCAAATCTTTTTAAGCATTCTATGACAGGCCTTAACGCCGTCATCACTCCATACTGCTGTTGCTTGATAGTCACCAATAAACATTACCCAAAGACGAAGCGCATCTGTGCCGTATTCATTTGCAAGATCAATTGGGTCCACAGTGTTACCTAAACTTTTACTCATTTTAACTCCACCTTCGCCCAAAATGATACCTTGCGAAATTCTTTCCTGGCAAAACTCGTCCGTATGCAAAAGTCCTTGGTCATATAAAAATTTTGTCCAAAATCTTGAATATAATAAATGTCTTGTTGTATGTTCATTTCCACCGTTGTAAATGGTTATAGGTAGCCATGACTTCATTGCTTCTTTGGATGCAAATTCTTTGTTATTGTGTGGATCACAATATCTAATAAAGTACCAGCAACTTCCTGCCCAGCCCGGCATAGTGTCTGTTTCTCTTTTTGCGGCTGCCCCACACTTTGGACATTTAACATTTACCCAATCAGTTATTTTAGCAAGTGGGCTTTGTCCATCTTTGGTCGGCTCATAATTGTCTACCTTTGGTAACAACACGGGCAGGTCTTTTTCTGGTACGGGAACCATTCCACATTTATCACAATGTATAATTGGAATAGGCTCACCCCAATATCTTTGTCTTGCAAAAACCCAGTCATGCATCTTGAAATTTTTTGTAGATCTAGCAATACCTTTTTCTGTTAAAAATTCTGTAATCTTCTTTTTAGCATCACTTACTGATAATCCTGTAAATTGATCAGAGTTAAGAAGCTTGCTATTTTTTGATATATACTCTGCCTTTTCTACCGCTTGCTTACTTACATCGCCTTGGATAACCTGGATCATTGGAATGTTATATTCTTTTGCAAATTCATAATCTCTTTGATCATGCGCAGGCACAGCCATAACCGCACCCGTGCCATAATTTGCAAGCACGAAATCCGCGATATAAATTGGCACCTCTTTATTATTTACAGGGTTTATTGCGGTAAGCCCTTTAAGCAAACATCCCGTTTTTTCCTTGCTGGTTTGCGTTCTTTCGAACTCTGATTTTCTGCCTGCTTGTTTTATATATTTTTGAACTTCGTCATAGTTTTGAATTTTATCTTTTAATTGATTTATTAAACTATGCTCTGGTGATAAAACCATAAAAGTTATCCCATATATCGTTTCAATACAGGTTGTAAATATTTTGAAATTGCCACCCTGCTTAATTTGAAAATCTACTTCTACGCCGTAACTTCTGCCTACGTAATTTATTTGGCTGGTTTTTATATGCGGTAAATAATTTGTTTTGTCTAAATCATCAATCAGTCTGTCTGCGTATGCTGTCATATTCATCATCCATTGCGGTATGCTTTTTTGAATTGTTTCGGATTTACATTGGCAGCATTTTCCGTCCTCTACTTCTTCGTTTGCAAGGATCCCACAAGATGGACAAAAATTTACATTAGCTGTACCCTTGTATGCTATGCCTTTTTCAAAAAATTTAAGGAATTGCCATTGTGTCCATTTATAATAGTCAGGATCACATGTAGATATAAATCTTGACCAATCTATCGAAAGACCCACTCTGCTCATTTGATTAACAAATACTTCTGTGTTTCTTTTTACTACGGCTTGTGGTGAAATCTTTTCACGTATAGCCGTTCTTTCGGCCTCTAATCCAAAAGCATCAATACCCATTGGGAATAAAACATTTTTGCCCTGTAACCGAAGTCTTCTTGCCACAGCATCAAGTGCAGTATAGCTTCGCATATGCCCGATATGAAGTCCCTTTCCGCTTGGGTAAGGGAATTCAATCAATACATAAGCATTCTCTTTGCCTGGGACATTATTCTTTGTTTCAAAGCGTTTTTCGTTTTTCCAAATTTCTTGCCATTTTTTTTCTATGCTTTTGAAATCATATTCCTTCATAGAGATTACTCTTCTCCTTCTTCCTCTTCCTGTGGTTCTGCAACAGCAACACCAACTATCTTATGACCTGTATCAACCTTCATAACACGAACACCTTGCGTATCTCTACCTATCTTAGATATATAGCTTGCTTTTGTTCTTATCATTGTTCCATTGTCATTTATAAGCATAATGTCTTGTTCTAATCTTACTTGTTTAAGGTTTACAAGTGGACCTGTTTTTTCATTAAACACACCCGCTTTAATTCCTTTACCTGCTCTGGATTGTAATCTGTAATCATCTGGGTCGCTTCGTTTACCATATCCATTTGCAGATATTGTAAGTATTTCACAACCTGGTTCAATTACGCTCATATCTACGATGTTGTCGGATTCTTTGTCAATATTCATACTCTTAACACCAGCCGCAGTTCTTCCCATTGCACGAACATCTTCTTCACTGAATCTTATACATTTACCTGTTTGAGATGCCATAATAATTTCATCAGCACCCGATGTTCTTGCTGCACCAATTAAGCTGTCCCCATCGTGTAATGATATTGCAATTTTACCTGTTCTTACTATTCTTGCGAATTCACTACATTTTGTTTTCTTAATCATACCAAGAGAAGTAGCAAGCATAATGTGTCCAGATTCATAATCTTCGATTGGAATAACCGCGGTTACTCTTTCTTCATTCCCAAGATGTAATAGGTTTACTATTGCACGGCCCTTTGTGCCTTTTCCTGCTTCTGGAACCTCGAAAGCTTTTATACGATATACTTTACCCACATCTGTAAAGAACAATAAATCATGGTGAGTATTTGTTACAAACATTCTTTCCACAAAGTCTTCTTCTTTTGTTGCGTGGCTGTTACTTCCCTTGCCTCCACGACGTTGAGATTTGTATTCTCCAAGTGGTAATCTTTTAATATACCCTAAGTGAGTCATAGAAACAGCAACATCTTCTTTCTCAATAAGATCTGCTATGTCTATTTCGCCGTAATCCGTAGTAAGTTCTGTTACACGTTCAATAGCATACTTTTCACGGATTTCAAGTATTTCTTTTCTTATAACATCTAATACTTTGCGTGGAGATGCTAATATAGATTTTAATTCTGCAATAAGTTTCTTTATTTCTTCAAGCTCAGCTTTAAGTTTTTCAACTTCAAGACTTGTTAATCTTTGAAGTCTCATTTCAAGTATTGCGTTTGCTTGCTTATCACTTAATGCAAATTTCTTTGTTAATTTTTCGCCTGCATCAAATTTGTCTTTACTTGATTTAATGATTTTAACAACTTCGTCAATATTAGCAAGTGCTTTAACAAGACCTTCTAATATATGAGCGCGGTCTTCGGCTTTTTCTAAATCAAACTTTGTTCTGCGAACTATTACTTCTTTTTGGTGTTCAAGATAGTAATAAAGCATTTCTTTAAGATTAAGTACCTTAGGTTCATTGCCAACAAGAGCAAGGAATATAATCCCCATAGAAATTTGTAATTGTGTTTGTTTGAATAAATTGGTTAATACCACTTGCGCTTGTGCGTCTTTTTTAAGTACAACAACAATTCTCATACCGTGTCTGTCGGATTCTTCCTGTATGCCTGCTATACCTTCGATTTTCTTTTCTCTAACAAGGTTTGCAATACTTTCAACCAACTTAGCTTTGTTAACTTGATAAGGTATTTCAGTAATTATAATTCTGCTGCTTTTGTTTTGGCTTTCTTCAATTTCTGTGGTTGCACGAAGAACAATGTTCCCGCGCCCTGTTTTGTATGCATGTCTTAATGCTGCTCTGCCCATTATGATACCACCCGTTGGATAGTCTGGTGCAGGGATTATTCTCATCAACTGCTCTACTTCTATATCTGCGTTGTCAATTAAGGCAACAACACCGTCTATTACTTCACCAAGGTTATGTGGTGGTATGTTTGTAGCCATACCTACCGCGATACCGTCACTGCCGTTTACAAGCAGGTTTGGAAATCTTGCTGGCAACACAGATGGTTGTTGTTCTGTTTCATCAAAGTTTGGAACAAAGTCCACGGTGTTTTTATCTATCTCACGAAGCATCTCGCTTGCTACCGCAGAAAGTCTTGCTTCTGTATAACGCATTGCTGCTGGTGGATCATCATCCACAGAACCAAAGTTTCCGTGTCCATCAATAAGAGGCATATTAATTGTAAAAGGTTGAGCAAGTCTAACCAATGCATCATAAACAGAGCTATCACCGTGTGGGTGATATTTACCCATGGTATCACCAACGATACGCGCACATTTTTTGAATGGCTTATCATGATGAATCCCAAGTTCATTCATAGAGTGCAATATTCTTCTATGCACAGGTTTAAGTCCGTCACGAACATCTGGTATAGCACGGCTGATGTTAACCATCATCGCATATGACATAAATGACTTGTGAACTTCGTCTTCGACCTTTACTTTTACATACTTAGTATTATCTACTATTTCTGATAATTCTTCGCTATAATCTTTCTTTCTCATTTACTTTGCTCCTTAAATATCCAAATTAGATACGAATGCCGCAGCATTACGCTCTATATATTCTCTTCTTAGTTCTGGCTTTTCTCCCATAAGTGTAGAGAAAATTTCATCCGCTGCAAAAGCATCTTCTAATGTTATTTGTACCAATGTTCTGTTTTCTGGATTCATTGTTGTGTCCCAAAGTTGCTCCGCGTTCATTTCACCCAAACCTTTGTATCGTTGAACATTTGCTTTCCCTCTGGCACCTTTGCTTAACATACTTTCAAGTTCGGCATCGTTATATGCATAACTTTCTTTACCGCCCTGTGTTATTTTATAAAGTGGTGGTTGAGCAGCATAGATATATCCACCCTCTACCAATGGACGCATAAAACGGTAGAAGAATGTAAGTAGCAACACACGGATATGACTTCCATCCACGTCCGCATCCGTCATAGTTACAATTTTATGATATCTTAATCTTGTAATATCAAAATCTTCTTGGATACCGCAACCAAATGCAGTAATCATATTTTTAATTTCTTGGTTTTCAAGAACTCTTGTAAGTCTTGCTTTTTCTACGTTAAGTATTTTACCACGAAGAGGCAATATAGCCTGGAACCTTCTATCTCTTCCTTGCTTTGCTGTTCCGCCCGCAGATTGACCCTCAACAATATATATTTCACATAGTTTTGGATCTCTTTCTGTACAATCTGCTAACTTACCTGGCAATGTAGTGTTTTCAAATGATCCTTTTTTATGAATAAGATCTTTTGCTCTTCTTGCTGCCTCTCTGGCATTTTTTGCTGTTTGGCATTTAACAATAAGATCTTTACCATATTTAGGATTTTCTTCCAGGAACTCTCCAAATCTTTCTTGGACAACCTTTTCTACTTCACCACGCATATAAGCGTTACCAAGCTTAGTTTTTGTTTGACCTTCAAATTGTGGCTCTTCCAATTTAACAGATATAATTGCAACGATACCTTCAAGCACGTCTTCAATAGAAAGTTTTTCAGAATCTCTAAGTAGGTTTACTTTTTTACCATAATCATTGATTGCTTTGGATAATGCATTTCTGAAACCTATTAAATGCACACCACCTTCTTCTGTGTTGATGTTATTAGCATAAGCATGTATGTTTTCGCTGTAACCATCATTCCATTGGAAAGCGACTTCTACTTCATTTGTTTTGTTCTTTTTATTTATATAAATAATTTCTGGCACAACCAAGGTTTTACCTTTGTTCAAACTTTCAACGAACTCAATTATACCGCCTTTATAGCAGAAAACGTCTTTGTGCTCTCTACCTGGTCTTGCATCACTTGCTTTGATTACCAATCCTTTATTAAGGAAAGCAACCTCACGAAGTCTAACTTTCATTGTTTCATAGTTAAAATCTATTGTGTCAAAAATTTCATCATCTGGATAAAATGTTATTTTTGTTCCGCGCTTATCGGTTTTACCTGTTTCCTTTAACGCTGCTTGTGGAACACCACGGTTATATGTTTGCTTAAAAGCTTTTCCATCTTGCCAAACCTCTACGTCCAACCATTCTGATAAAGCATTAACAACAGACACACCAACACCATGCAAACCACCCGAGATTGTATATCCACCTTTTCCAAATTTACCACCAGCATGCAGTTTTGTTAAAACCAATTGCACGGCAGAAACCTTCTCTGTTGGGTGAATACCTGTTGGAATACCACGGCCGTTATCTGTGATAGAAACTGAACCGTCTTTTTGAATATCTACACTGATTTCTTTACAATACCCCGCCAAAGCTTCGTCGACACTGTTATCAACAACTTCGACTACAAGGTGATGTAACCCGCGCACATCGGTTGATCCGATGTACATACCCGGTCTTTTTCTTACAGGGTCCAAACCCTCAAGAACTGTGATATCTTTTGCTCCATATTCATTTTTTGCTGCGCCTTTAGGGGCGCTAGCGCCTTTATTTTTGTCAATAGCCATAATCATCTATTATAGCATAAAAGCCCCCTTAAAGGCAACGATTTTAGGTAAAATATACTTATCTTGCGCCTGGTTTTATTACTAAATAACGGTGTGGTTCATTGCCTTCACTTTGTGTAATTATGCCTTCGATATCTTGCAAAGTCATATGCACAACTACTCTTTCTCTGGCTGGCATAGGTTCAAGTTTAACAGCTTTGCCGCTTTCTTTTACATACTCAGCTTTTCTTTTCGCAAGAGCGATAAGGCTTTCTTTTCTTTTTTCTCTGTAATTAGCAATATCTACGATTACTCTTCTTGGTTCGCCATTGCTGTTGCTTATTGCAACGCTGCTTACCAATGTATTTATAGCAGCCAATGTTTTACCTTCTTTTCCAATCAATCTGGATACTTCTTCGCCATCAACAGAAATTATAAACTCTCTGTCATTGTGTGAAGTTGTTATCTTCAAACTGCTGTCCATCTCGGCAAAGAATTTTGTAGCAAATTCAAGTGTCTTAACAAACTTTGGACACTTTTCATCAAATTCTGTAACTGGTCGTTCTACTCTTTCTTTTTTTGGTTTTTCGCTTTTTACTGCTCCACCCATTTCAAACTCTTCAACATCCGAGGTTTTTACCTCTTCCTCTTTTACAGGTTCATCTGCAATTTCTTTAACTGGTGCTGGCTCGTCGCTTTTTTTAAGCGAAATCTTAACCTTCATTTTACGGAAAAGCCCTGCTTCTTCCAAGATGTCAAAATCAACTTCGCTTATATCTACGCCAAGTTCTTCGCATCCTTTTGTTATAGCTTCATCAATTGACTTCGCCAAAATTTCTACTGACTTCATATTATTTTCCTCCCTTAAAGTATTTTGCGTGTGGATTTATTATGTTAGAATCAAACCCACCTATTTTAACCTTGGGCTTTTGATTTTTAAGCATTAAATTGGTTGCCCAAGAGTAAAGCATATTAAGACCTGTTGTAATAACAGAAGACGAAATCATATACACAGCAAATGCAGCGGTTTGTCCAATAGCAAAGAAGATTAATATTACAGGCATAATAACCTGCATCATATTTCCTACCTGAGCAGGATCTATGTTTGGCACATCACTTGATTGCTCTTTTGCATCTCTTAATGAATAGGTAATAATTGGTTCAACCTTTTCTGCTTCCGTTGTTGTTTTCTTTGGTGCATTTTTGCTGGTCATATAGGTAGTCAATTTCATACTTCCCCAGCTGGCTAAAGCAACCATTATTACAAGTATCAACCAACCATTCATACCTTTTTTGTCTGCATCTATGTATCCATATATTTCTTCGTATTTGGCTTTTTCAGAATCTGCAATTACGCCATCTGCAAAACTGTCTTGGTACTCTTCAAATGTCATAACTGAATCTGTCCACATGCTATCGGATCGCCATATGTTTTTTACCCATAAAAATGGAGTGGTCGTATTATCAAATTCTTCATTAAGTTCGGCTTTTAATGTCTCTTCTCCACTTGCACTATATTGATCATATACTGCTTCCAACTTTGCATATTGTTGATTTAAGTTAGCATTAGATATATCACCAAGTGCACCAAACACATTAAAAAAAACTATCATACTTAAAACTACACTAGTTAGCATTACCAATGCCATCCCACCGCTGCCGCCATTACCATCTCTGCGGTGAAGTTCAGATCTTGCTTTCATATAAGCCATAGGATCATTTGCGTATATCTTTTTAAGCTTTTCTTCTTCGGGCGCGAACTCCTGCATTCTTAATTGATTTTTTCTTGTAAAATATCTGTTCAAGAAATCAAGCGGAGACATTATCAACTTTATGAACAAGGTCATAAATATGATAGCAAATCCATAGGATAGCCAGCCCCAACTTAAAATGCTTTCTATCATCCAGTAAACAAATTCTATTATCCAATTATCGGTAGACGGAAAAACTACATCCATAGCGTATACTATATCACAAGGTTAGAGTTTTTCAAAGTCTTTTCAATATCTAATGTTATATATAGAAGGTGTTGTTTTTGCAAGCCTTCTTTTGCAATAAAAATATAATTATTTTTTGTATTTAATTTATTAAGTAACGGTTTAACCCCTTCACGCATAAGTCTTACTGCCCTATGACGAACTATGCTGTTGCCAACTTTTTTATTTGCACTAAATCCAATTTTCATACCACCCGTAGGGCAATAAAAAATATTAACGAAGTCGCCGCTTAATCGTTTGCCATTTCTATAAATGTAATTAAAAGTCTTTCTTTTTTTAAGTCTATATTTAATAGGTAACATAATTATAGGTTAATAAGTTTTTTGCGTCCTCTTGCTCTACGACGGCGCAAAACATTACGCCCCCCTGCTGTTTTCATTCTTTTACGAAAACCTACTGTACGGACTCTTTTAATTTTACTAGGTTGCCAAGTTCTTTTCATAAAGATAATTATATATTATGTTAGGCGAAGTAGTCAACACTAACTTTTGATTTTGTTTTAGATTGTGGACAATTTATTGTAAGTAACTTATAATGTAATTTAGTTATGGACGTAAAAGAAATTTGGAAGAAGGCTATGCCTATTATTGAAAACAATGTTAGTAGCATATCTTTTGATTTGTATATTAAACCATTGATGCCGGAAGCATTCGAAGACGGGGCTTTTATATTATCTGCAAATTCTACCCGAGATGCCAATTATGCAAATAATGAAAGACATTTTCCACATATTGATTATGCGGTTAAAACGGTTGCGCCTATTGTTGAAAAAATAACTATAATAGACGCAATAGAAAAAGAGAAACGAGAGAACAAAGATAAAGAACCTGAAGCCGTACAATTGCCCGATCAAATCGTTAGACATAATACAATTAACCCACAACAAACATTTGAAAATTTCATAGTCGGCAGGTCTAATCAAGAGGTTGCAGCCGCAGCAGAATTCACAGCAAAACAACCAGGTAAAAAAATCAACCCTCTATTTATATATGGACGATCTGGACTTGGCAAGACACATTTGCTTAATGCTATTGCAAACCATATTATGGAAAACCAACCTGAGCTTAAAATCATATTAACCTCTATACAAAAATTCACAAAAGATTATGTAGAGATTATTCGTCAAAAAGGTGACTTCTCTGCTTTCCGTGAAAAGTACAGAAATGCCGATGTATTGTTGGTTGATGATATGCAAGAAATTACAAACAAGCAAGCAACACAGGAAGAGTTCTTTCATACCTTTAATGACCTATTCGAACACAACAGACAAATAATAATTACCAGTGACCGCCACCCAAACGAAATTGCTACCTTAGCAGAAAGAATGAAATCAAGATTTAAGGGCGGATTACTTCAAGATATACGAAACCCAGATGTTGAAACACGAATTGCAATATTGCAAAAGAAATCTAAATTAGAAGGTAAATTTTTACCCGATGATATAGCATCTATAATTGCAGAGCATTCTTTTAATATAAATGAAAATATACGAGATATGGAAGGTAGATTGTTCAAAATAATTTTCTATGCAGAATTAAACGATCGCACTATCCCGACCTTAGAAGATTGCAAGTCCGCACTTGCAAATGAAGATAACTATAATTCACTTACTGACAGCGGTTCCAGAATCATTGCAACCGTAGGTTCATACTTTAACATTGCACCAGATGATTTAACAGGTAAAAGACGTACAGATGAATTAGCTTATCCAAGAATGGTTGCGGCTTATATCATGACAGAGAAACTTAATGATGTACCATTAACCGAGGTTGGCGAAATGTTGGGCGGCAGAACACATGCTTCCGTTATATACTCTCGTGATAAAATTGCAACCCAAATGAAGAAGGATGAAAAGCTTAAAACAGCCATAGATGACATAATGGCGCAACTAAACAAATAGACACTGCCCCGATAGTATGATATATTTTTTTTATGAAATTTATATGTGAAGGCAGTGACCTAAAAAATGCGATTTCTACCGTTTCACACGCAGCAAACGGCAGAACACTTAACCCTATTTTAGAAGGTATTAAAATAGTGGCAGAAAAAGACCAAGTTACTTTTTTTGCAACTGATTTAGAGCTATATATAAGAAGCACTATTCACGCAACAGTAAAAGAAGAAGGATCAGCTGTTTTACCGGGCAAATTATTTGGCGAATATATTGCCAAAGTAACAGACGGACAAATTACTTTCACAAGCAGCAATGATACAGCAGTTATCGAGCATGGAGATGCTAACAATGGTAATTTTTCTTGCTTACCTATTAAAGAATATCCTGATCTTGTTAATTTATCTGCTAAACCTAGTTTTTCAATTAAAGCTGGCGAACTTCGTGATGTAATTACAAAAAGCACACCATTTACATCTACTGACAATTCACGCCCAGTTTTAAGAGGTACATTATTCCAAATTGATGCTACCAGCAATACTTTAACAACTGTAAGTCTTAATGGTTTCCGTCTTTCAAAATTGGTTAAACCAATCATTAAAGCCGAAACAACAGCAAAAATAATTATTCCTGCAAGCGCGCTTGATCAAATGAAGCGTATGATCATTGATGATAATGACATTATCAATATCATCATTGAAAATAAATTTGTACAAATCCAGGTTGGATCAACAGTTTTCGCTTCCAGATTAATTGACGGAGAATTTGTAAATTATAAACAAATTATACCTACTGCTTTTAATTCAAACATCGTGGTTGAAACTGCACCTTTCCGTGCTGCGGTTGGACGTGCTGGTTTATTGTATGGTGTTGGCAAAGTCAATGTACTTACACTATCAACAAAAGATAAACAAGTTGAAATTAACGCAAATAATGAAATGGGTAAAATTAACGAACGCGTACCAGCAAATCTTGATGGTCAAGATATTAAAATCGCATTTAACGCAAAATATTTATTTGATGCGTTAAATACTATTACAGATGATTTTATTACAATTTCATTTAACGGGGCGCTTGCACCATGCGTTATTACAGGTGCAAAAAAAGAAGACTATTTATTCCTTGTACTGCCTGTGCGTTTGGGATAAATAAAAATAATTGGGGGATTATAAATGGATTATAGAAGTTGTTTAGCAATAGATGCAAGTTTCAAAATAACTGAGAACGGCGATGTTGTCTGCCCAAAATCTGAAATGATTGTAAGAAATTCTCTTGAACGCGCTTATGTTTTTACAAACCTATTTTTCAAAGATATAACCGAACGAGAAATAAATAAAATAAGAAAAAAAATACTTGCAAAAAAAGATACGGTAATAAGCAGCTCCAGCATCGACGAAAGCAAGGTTGAAATTATATTCCCACAAATATCTGCTTACTTCAAAACCGAAGTTGGTAATAATTCTCTTGATCCTTTAATTAAAACAGAGTTAAGCAAAATCAAACCTCATTTATCATTACAACTTAGCAAAACCGAAAAAATGGGACTAGACAGCATGTACCAATCTATATGTATGCTTGAAATACAAAAGTTTACAAAGAACGTTATATTTACAACTGACAATAATGGTAAGCCATATAAAATAGACTTCTCTGAAAAATATATCGCTGCCCTGCCCGAAAGAGCAAAGCGTATATTAAAACCAACAATAAAAATGATTGCATATATGCAAGGACTTAAATTTAAAACATTTGAACTTACCGACAACTATGACCTAAGTTATACCTGGGAAGAAGAGAGACACGTATTCCACGAAAGCGAATTAAAGGAAAAGATAAAATCTGTGATTGCACAAAAGCCACTTAGTGCGTTATAATAAAAATTATGCTAGACATTAACTTAATAAAAGAAAAGACCGATTGGGTCAAAAAACAGCTGCTTAAAAGAATTGATAAAGTAGATTTTTCGCAAGTAATAAAATTAGACAATAAACGCAAAGAGTTATTACATAAAAACGAAGAACGAAGAAAAAAGAAAAACGAAAACAACAACGTAATTACAAAGTTAAAAAAAGACGGTAAGGATACCTCTAAGCAAATCCAAGAGATGAAGAGTATCAGCGATAAGATTGCAAACTGCGACAAGGAATTAGCCGTTGTAGAAAAACAAATATTTGATTTTCTTTCTGCTCTACCAAACATTCCACAACCCGAAGTTGTAGCAGGCGGAAAAGAAAACAACAAAGTTATCAATACTTTTGGTAAAAAACAAAATCCCTCATTCAAATTAAAAGACCATGTAGAGTTGGCCACCAGTTTGGGACTTATTGATTATGAACGCGGAGCTAAGATTAGTGGATCTAAAACATGGGTATACACGGGCGCGGGCGCTATGCTTGAATGGGCATTACTTAATTACTTCGTGGACTTCCACATAGCAAACGGATATAAGTTCATTATGCCACCCCACTTACTTAATTATGAAAGTGGTTATGCTGCTGGTCAATTTCCAAAATTTATGGATGATGTTTTTGTTACAGATTTTGACAAAGACCCAAAGAAAAGTAAATTTTTGCTACCTACAGCAGAAACCGCACTTCTTAATTTACACAGAAACGAACATATAAACCCTGCTGAATTACCAATTAAGTATTTCGGATATTCACCATGTTACCGTAAGGAAGCAGGATCATACAGAACAGATGAACGCGGTATGATTCGCGGATATCAATTTAATAAAATTGAAATGTTTATCTACTCTGCCCCAGAGCAAAGCACAAAGTTATTTGAAGAGTTGGTTCGCAATGCACAGAAATTGGCAGAAGGCCTTGGGCTTCATTACCAAACCGTTGCTCTTGCTGCGGGAGACTGTTCAGCTGCTATGGCAAAAACATATGATATAGAAGTTTATATTCCAAGCATGAATGGATACAAAGAAGTATCTTCTGTGTCTAATGCTATTGATTATCAATCAAGAAGAGCCGGCATACGAACAAAAGACGAGAAAGGAAAAAACATTTTCCTACACACACTAAATGCTTCGGGACTTGCGACATCTCGCTTGATTCCCGCCATTTTAGAGCAATTTCAAAATGAGGACGGCAGCATAAACGTCCCAACTGCTCTACATAAATATATGCACGGTATAACCGTTATTAAAAGGAAATAAAATATGGAATTTAATGATTACAAAAATTTAGCAAAGGGAACAAAAAAACCTTGGGAGAATAAAGATTTAGAATTATCTTATTATGGACTTGGCCTTGCTGGTGAAGCTGGCGAAGTTACAGAAATAATAAAAAAGAACTCTATCGGTTCTAAAAAAATAGTTGTTGAAGATCTTAAAAAAGAACTTGGTGATGTTTTGTGGTATGTATCCGCAATCGCAGATTATTTTGATTTTGATCTAAACGAAGTTGCACAAATCAACATAGATAAATTAAAAGCCAGACACGGGGAAAAATGGTCAGGCTATGGGGATAGATCAGGTAAAGGAGCATAAATGGAAAAAATACTTTCATTATGTAAAGGCCGTGGATTTGTTTTCCCAGGTTCTGAAATATACGATGGACTTGCAAATACATGGGACTATGGTCCACTTGGTGTTGAATTAAAGAACAACATTAAGCGTGAATGGTGGAAAGAATTTGTAAGCAAAAACGAAAACAGCGTAGGTTTGGACGGTGGTATTTTAACAAACCGAAATGTTTGGGTAGCCAGCGGACACGCAACGGGTTTTTCTGATCCTTTAATGGATTGTAAATCCTGTAAAGCCAGAGCCAGAGCAGATAAACTTATCGAAAGCCATAATCCAGAAATCAATGCTGATGGTTGGTCAAATACAGACTTGGTTGATTATATAAATAAGAACAACATAAAATGTCCAACATGTGGCAAAAAGGACTGGACAGATATTCGTCAATTTAATCTTATGTTCGAAACACATCGTGGCGTAACGCAAGACAAACTAAGCCAAATATATTTGCGTCCTGAAACAGCACAAAGTCAGTATATAAACTTTCAAAATGTTCAACGCTCTATGCGACTTAAATTACCTTTTGGTATTGGTCAAATTGGTAAAGCATTTAGAAATGAAATAACACCGGGTAATTTTATATTCAGAACAATAGAGTTCGAACAAATGGAACATCAACTTTTTTGTGAGGACAAAAATGCACTTGCTGAATATGAAAAATATAAAAATAAACAATATAATTTCTGTACCAATGTATTAGGATTAAAAAAAGAAAACTTACGCTTCCACGATCACGAGAAGCTGGTTTTCTATTGCTCTGCTGCTTGTGATATGGAATATCAATATCCTTTTGGTTGGGGGGAACTTAACGGGACACACCACCGTGGGGTATATGATCTTACAAATCATCAAAACCTATCGGGTAAATCTATGGAATATTTAGATCCATTTACAAACAAAAAATTTATACCTACTATAATTGAAAGTTCACAAGGTGTAGAAAGGTTGCTGCTTGCACTGCTTTGCGATGCATATACAGAAGAAAAAATTGATGACACCGACACACGCATTGTATTAAAACTTAAACCCAGCATTGCACCATACAAAGCCTGTGTATTGCCATTACAAAAGAAAGGATTAACAGACACAGCAGACGCTATATATAGAGAGCTTCAAAATACTTTTTCTGTAACCTACGATGATGCAGGCTCTATTGGTAAGCGTTACAGACGCCAAGACGAGATAGGAACGCCACTTTGTATTACCGTAGATTATGACACTCTTAATGATAATTGCGTAACTGTGCGTAACAGAGACACAATGCAACAAGAACGAATAGCTGTAAAAGATTTAGCGGATTATATTAACAAAACCATCAAGTGATTTCTTTTTATTTAATATTTCTTGCTTTTCTATTTGTTTTTCTTGTTTTGTATAAAATTCATTTATATACATAGATGATGCCTTGAAGTTCTTGGCTATAACTTCGTTTGCTTTTATTTTATTAACATAAATATCGTTAGCTTGTATATCCCTTGATTCCAGTGTATTTGCATTTATCGTATCTGCGTTTATGTCATTTGCTACAACATCTTTTGCAATTATATTTACGGCTTCTATATTTGCTGAATTTATATCATGCGCATTTATATCATGCGCTTTAATATTGTCTGCGTAAATATCATATGACTGTATATTCTCTGCATATATATTTTCCGCAAAAATATTATATACCATAATGTCTTTGGCTTTTATATCCTTGCCTTTTATATTCTCTGATATACTTATAAAATCAATATGCATTTCTATGTCTTCATTAAAAACATAGGCATCTTCCTTTTCATTATAATACTTTCTCAATTCATCAATGTGATTTATGTAGATCATATATTACCTTTTATATTTCTATGCTATTCCCTTTCTCTTCTTTCAAGCCTGTGAAGTTTGCACTTAACTCTTGCTTCTTTTCTACTTCTGGTTCTCCCTCTGTTACCTGTTTCAAGATTTTTGCCCTTGCCTCTAACAATATAACTTTTGCTTCGGCAGCATCTAAAACGTCTACATCTACTTGGAATGCATTTACTGTATCTACTTTTAAGTATTTTGCAAAGACTTCTCTGGCACTAAGATTTTTAAATTGAATCTCATTCGCATCAAGAAGACCATATCCTTCGGCAAATTCAAGATTTTTACCTTTTATATCGGAATCAACTATTATATCTATCCCTGCAGTTACATCATCTTCGAATACATATGCGTTCTGTTCTTTATTATAATACTGCTCTAGTTCTTTTATATTGTTTATAGTAATCATTTTATTTCTCCTTATAACTCTATGCCTGTTGCTTTATCTTCTTTCAATCCTGTGAAACTTGCATCTAGTGTTTTAAGCTTTTCTTCTTTAGCTTCTGAAGTTTCATTTTGAGCAAAATAAGCAACCTCTTTTATGTTTTTAATATCTGAATTTTCTGCGTGTATTAAATCAACCTCTGCTTCTTCTGCTTCAAAGTTCTCTGCTATTACTTCAAATGCTTCTATCTTTTTTACCTTCAATGATCTAGCATATACATTACTTGCCACTAAGTTTTCAAATTCCATAGAATCACCTTCAAGAACTGAATCTTTGAACCCCTTGCCAATTTTAAAATCTTTACCTTTTACATCTGCGTCAAAGGTTAAATTTTCTATTGTAACAATTACATTGTCATCAAAAATATATGCTCCTTGTTTTTCATTATAGAATTTCCCAAGGTACTTTTCACTATTTATAAATATCATTTTATTTCTCCTATCTCTCTATGCCTGTTTCTTTATCTTCTTTCAAGCCGGTAAATGTTGCATCTAATTGTTGCTTTTTTTGAGTTATAACATATTCTGCACCTAACTCTTTAACTTTATTATCATTTGGAACAATTGCAAGCTTTGCTTTAATTATATCCGCTTCAAGTTTTTCTTCTACTTCTATGTCCTTACATTCAATATAGTTAGATTTTACTGCCCCTGCTTTTACGTCCCTTGCTTCTAAAAAAGTAACTGTTGCTTCTTCTGCACGGAATACATTTGCATTTACCCAGTATGCGTTTACTTCTTTTGCTTTGAAGTTTTTTGCATATACATATACGCCTTCTGCTTCAAGATTTTCGAATTCCATATCATTAGCTCTTAGCCAAGAATCTTTATGCCCCTCTCCTATTTTGAATGTCTTAGCTTTTATATCTGAATCAAAAGTTAGGCCTTGTTTTGTTACTGTTACATCGTCTTCAAAAATGTATGCGTTTTGATCTTTGTTATAATATTGTTCAAGATCTTTTATATTATTTATTGTTATCATAATTATACCCCTTATATTTCCTTGTCTGCTTCTGTTGATTTAAGGCCTGAAAAGTTTTTAACCATAGAGAATTTTTCATTATCATCTAAATCATCAAGACGCATTACCTTAGAAAATTCTTCTTCGTCATTAACGTTTGAATAATGTGAAGTTGTTGTACAATCTTTATTTACTTCTACAAAGATAAAATTAGCTATTTTCTTTTCATTTGCCGCAATTTCTTTTGTTAAAACTCTATTGCTTGTGATCTTTTGTGTTTGAATTTTTTTTGCTTCTAAATCATCTACTTCTGTAATTATAGATTTAATTTCACTTACATGAACCTTATCTGCTTTAATATATTCTACTTTAACAGCTCTTGCTGTTAAATCTTCGGTTGATATTTCATCTGCTTCAATATCTCTTGCTACCACTGTTCTTGCTTTTATATTGCCTATTGCAATATCATTTCCTATTATTTTATTTACCCTTACATCTTCACAGGTTATGTCGTTTGCTAAAATGTCATTAGCAACTATACTGGTTGCTTTAATATTTTTAGCCTTTATATCGTTTGTATAAACATCTGCGGCTGTTAGATTTTCTGAATTAATATATTGAGCTATTAAATTATTTGCTGTTAAGTTTTTTGTATTTAATTCTTTAGCCTCTATATTATAAACCGCTAGGTCTCCTGCTGTGATATTTTCACCAACAATATCTGCTTCTACGCTCAAGTATTTCATGTTAATGGTTACATCTTTTTCAAAAAGATATTCTCCTTTGCTTTCGTTAAAATACTTTTTTAAATCTTCTCTACTGTTTATCTCTATCATATTATACCTTCCTTTTTTTATCCTTACATTTTACGCTTGTATAATACCAATGTCAATACTCTAGCATTTTTTCGATCAATATTTTTTGTTGTTCTTTCAATCCTTTTTTGTCTATGTTAAGTATATGTTTTTTATAAACTATTTTATTAGATATTATTAATTCATCTATATCTATGTCTTTTGTATTTATATTTAACATACGAATATTTTTTATAGCCTTAAGCTGACAGCTTTCAGAAATAACTTCGTTTGAATATATGTCACCAATTGTCATTATGTTTTTTGTTGTTTTATTTAAAGAAGTAATAACTTTGCCCGCCATTATTTTATTGCCAATAAACTCATTTGCTTTTATATTCTTTGCAACTATATCACCCATAGCAATAAGTATTTCGGCTTTTATGTCATTAGCCTTTATATTTACCACGTTTATTTCTTCGGCTGTTACGCTGTCTGATACGACATCGTCTATATCTATTTTTAGAACATTAATACTGTTAGCTATAATTTCCATACCTTCAATAGAATTAGCTTTTATGTCATGTATAAAAAATTCGGTTCCTGTTATACTGTTGGCTTCTAGCGTATTAGCCACTATATCTTTTTCCACAACTATCTCATTTGCCTCTACTGAATCAGCATTTAGATTTTCTGCCATTATATCATTAGCTTTCACTTTATCTAGCCTTATGTCTGTTGCTTTAATATCTAAGCAATTTAAATTTTTTGCATCTATATTTTCTATGTTAATGTTTTTGGCTGTAATATTTTTCGCCCAAAGATTTTCGCCAATAATATCTTTTAAAATAGTTATGTCGTCTATGTCAATAAATACATCTTCATTAAAAATATATTTATCGCTTTTTTTGTGATAATACTGCTCAAGGTCTTTTTTACTTTCTATAGTTATCATATTTACCTTCTTTTGTATTTTCAATTTATATTAAATTAAAAACAACAAAAAGTCAATGATCATACAATTTTTATTTCTAATTCCTGCTCCTGCTCGTCTTTGAATCCATTTGTGTTTATATTTATTTTATATTTTTTATAATGCAACGCTTGCTCTTCCGTCATATACATAATTTCTATATCATTTGCTTTTACAGTGTTAGCAGACAATGTATCACATTTTAATTTATCTGCTACTATGCTTTCTGTTTCTATATTTTGACTTTCTATTTTAATTAAATTTATATCTTTTGATTTTATATCATTTACTGCGACATTAATTGAGTTTATTTCTTCACAAATAACATCTCTTGCTTTTAAACAATCTGCTTCTATTTTTGTCGCTTGTATATTATGGGCATTAACTTCTTTAGATTTTAAAACATTTGTATCAATATCTAATGCATTAATTTTATCTATATTTATTTTTTTTGCTTTAATATCCCAACAATATATATTTTTACCACTTAACTCCTCTGCTTCTATATTTTCTGTCGAGGCATTTATAATGGTTATTTTCTTTGCAACAATATCTGACGGTAAACATAGTTTATCTATTTCAATAATTACATCTTCATTAAACACATAGGATTTTGTTTCTTTATCATAATAATTTTTTAACTCTTCCCTATTTTTTATAGTAATCATTTTGTTTCTTCTTTCGTGTCTAAAATTTCTTTTAATCCTTTTGTGTTGATATTTATTCTTTGCTTTTTAAATGTAATAGCTTCAGACACAGATAAACTTACAATATCAAACTCATCTGCTTTTATATTTTTTGTACTTACGTTATTGCCTTTGATCGAGTCTGTAATTATATTTTCAGCATCTATATCATTAGCGTCTATATTTTTTGATGTAATGTTATTTGCTAAAATATCATTTGCTGTAATTTCACTTGCTTTTATATCGTGAGCATTTACATCATTAACTTTCATAACTTCGGATTCTATATTATTTACTCTTAAATTAAAAGCGCTTATATTACTTGCTTTAACGTTTTTTGCTTTTATATTATATGCTTCTATATCATATGCGTTAATATCATTTGCTTTTATGCTGTTTATCACTTCTATCTGTTTAGCGTCTATATTATTTACTATAAGCTCGTTTACGTTAAGATTATTAGCATGTATATTATAACCTTTTACGCCTTTATCACTTTCTATTACATCCATATCAATTTTTACATCTTGAAAAAATATATAGCTTTGATGCTTTTCATTAAAAAATCTTTCTAATTGTTTTTGGTTTTTTATGATTATCATTACATACCTTCCTTTTTACCATAATTTATTTATGATAGATTTAAAAAATTATTGAATTTAAATCAAGTTTATATCTTATATTATAAAATTTGACTAGTCAATAGTAATTATTTATACTAGGTTTTAGTTAGTAGTTATTTACATATTAACAATACATAATAAAAAGAAGAATATTTTATGAATAATAATCAAAACAAAAAAATTATAGTTATAGAAGGTCCAAGTGGAGTTGGTAAAGATAGTATCATAACAGGACTTATAAAAAAATATCCAAATGAATTTGAAAAAATGGTTTCAGTAGCAACCAGAGCAATGCGTGAATATGAAAGCCAAGGTAATCCTTATCATTTTGTTTCAAATGAAGAATTTGACAAAATGTTAGCAAGTGGAGATATTTTTGAACATACCGTAAGACATAACGAAAAAAGAGGTATGAGTGAAAAATATATAAACGCTATTTTAGATAAAAATAAAATACCATTAAAAGATTGTGATCTTGTTGGTGTAAAAGCATTAAGAAGTAAATTTGATAATGTAATAACTTTTTTTATTACAATAGATAAAGAAACAATTGAACAAAGATTAATAAACAGAAAAGATAAACCAGAAGATATTAAAGCCAGATTAGAAGATTATGACGAGTATATAAAGCAATCAAAACACTATGATTATGTGGTAGAAAACAGAGATTTAGATAAAACAATTGACAAAATTTTCAATTTAATACATAGTTAAAACTATGATGAAAATAAATAAAAACATAGACATTGTCTGTACAATCGGACCTGCTTCGGAGAACGAAGAAACATTAACAAAGTTAATGAATGCCGGAATGACTATTACAAGATGTAATTTTAGTCACGGTGATTTTGATGAACACGGTAAAAAATTTGATCTTATTCACAGATTAAGAAAAGAATTAAATAAAGATGTTCAAATCTTACTTGATACAAAAGGACCAGATATTCGTTTAAGAACATTTAAAAATGGCGAAGTATTTTTAAATTCTGGTGATATGTTCTCTCTTTACACAGATGAAAGAGAAGGTGATCAAAACGGTGTTTCAATTTCACATAAAGATTTAGCAAAACATGTTTCAAAAGGAAATAGTATTTTAATTAATAACGGTCTTGTATCTTGTGTTGTTGAAGATATAAAAGAAAATGAAATAGTTACAAAAGTTATTAACGGTGGAAAATTATCAAATAAAAAAAGTTTATTTGTTCCTGGCGTTGACACAAATCTTAACTTTATATCAAAAGAAGATAAAGCTGATCTAGAATTTGGTGTATCTAAAAATATAGACATAGTTGCAGCTTCATTTGTTAATAAAGCAGATGATGTAATTAAAATGCGTGAAATAGTTGGTAAAGATATAAAGATAATATCAAAAATTGAAAGCGTTCAAGGTTTTAATAACCTGGATGAAATTATTAAAGTTTCAGATGGTATTATGGTTGCTCGTGGAGATTTAGGTGTGGAATTCCCAATTGAAAAAATACCAACAGTACAAAAAGAAATAATTAAAAAATGTAATGAAGCAAATAAATTTGTTGTTACAGCTACAGAGATGATGGAATCAATGATCAGCAGCCCACGTCCAACAAGAGCAGAAACAACAGACGTTGCTAATGCTGTTTATGATGGAACAAATGCTATAATGTTATCTGCAGAAAGTGCAACAGGTAAATACCCTGTTGAAACCGTTGAATTTATGAGAAAAATTGCAGACGAAGCTCTTTCTCAAAAAAATAAAAAATAATAAAAACGGCATAAACCTTGAATTACAAACATATATATAGTAATATAAGAAAATAATATTTACGGATATTATTTTTTTATTTTAGGAGGGATATATGAAATTAAAAAGAGTAAACCCACAATATTTTTGTAGTCAACAATGTTTAAAAAATTATGAGAAATTTAAACAACATATGTTACCAACAGACAGCCCAGAGGCTCAAGCGTCTCAGGATCGAAACCTAGCAGATGTATTAGTTAAAAAATGTCTGCAAAGAACAGATGGTCGTTGTCCATACGAAATAGAGTTATAATTTTTTCTTTGTATAAAAACATATAAATATGGTATTTATATAATATATGGAAAATAAATTAAAAGATAAAGTAATAATAATAACGGGAGCAGCAAGCGGTATCGGAAAAGAAACCGCTTTTTTACTTGCTTCTCAAGGTGCAAAAGTCGTGGTCTGTGATATAAACGAAGATGGAGTAAAAAGTGTAGCAAAAGAGATACAAGAAAAGAAAGGTGTTGCACTGCCCCTTAAATTAAATGTAGCGTTATTAACAGATATAAATAATGTTATAAAAGAAACACTTGAAAATTTTGGCACAATTGATGTATGTGTAAATAACGCAGGTATATTAGATAATTTTAAACCACTTGCCGAAGTAGATGACGAATTATGGGATAAAGTAATAGCAGTAAATCTTACCGGAGCTATGAAAATGGCCAGAGCCTGTATGCCGACTTTTCTTAAAAATCAAAAAGGTAACATTATAAATATTTCCAGCATAGGAGGCGTTACTGGCTGTCGTGGAGGGCTTACATATGTTACAAGCAAACACGCATTAATCGGCCTTACGAAGAATACAGCGGCAATGTATGGCTCTATGGGGATAAGATGTAATGCCGTAGCTCCAGGTAGTGTTGCTACAAATATTAATTCAAGTAATACACAAATAAGTAAATTTGGTCTTGATAAAATAATGGCAGGTATTGGAACCTCAATAAAAAATGGAACATCAAACGAAGTTGCAAATATTATATCATTTTTATCCAGTGAAGAATCATCGCTTATTAACGGCGCTGTTTTGGTTGCTGATGCTGGCTGGACAGCTTATTAAGGATTTTTTGGTTTAAGAGTCACAATCACAGGAAAGTGATCAGACACGGGGTTTTTGTCCAGTCTGTAAGTATTATCAACTTGATACTCTACCACACTACCCCAGTCGCTTTCGTCAAGGAATGCAAAATCTATTACAATATTAATTAACCATGTGTTAAATTTTAAGAAATAATTTATTGTTCCATGTGACATACTGTGGTTTGCAATCTTTTTGCTGTCATCGTAATTTGCTGTTATTGTTTTATAATTGCTTGATCCTTCTGTGAAATTAAAATCTCCGGTCAACACAAAAGGCAAAGTTTGTTTATCAAGTTCTGCTAAAATCAATTCTATAGATTTTTTACGCGCCTCTTCTCCTTCGTGATCAAGGTGTGTATTGTAATGAGCATACTGGTATCCAGTAACCTTATTTTCTAATATTACCCAAGTGCAAATTCTATATGTAGATGCGTCCCAACCAATGGAAACTTGATCGGGTGTTTCGGAAAGCCAAAATGTACCACTGTCTATAACATTGTACTTATCTGAATCATAAAAGATACTTGCGTATTCGCCACTGCCACCAGGATCTCTGCCGATGCCAACATAATCATATCCTGTTAATAAAGCTGGTAATCCACTGCCGCTATCCATCCATGGCCAATCCGCTTCTTGAACACCTATGCTGTCTGCATCGTAAGCAAGTAGTTGTTTGACTATGACTTGTTTTCTTGAACTAAAAGTTGTATCAAGATCAGATTCACCATTTTTAAGATTATAACTAACTATACGGATTTCATCTTGACCTTTGGCGCGTACATTTGATGTAGGAACCTGTATAAGTGCAATTGTGGCAAGTATACCAATAATTCCAAGTACGACTATAATTACAAAAAAAGCTTTTTTCCAACCCTTATTCATTATACACCTCTTGATACAGACACAAGTCTGTTACTTGCATCTGCATAATATTTTATTTCTGATCCAATGGTTAAAAGGTTATATTCTGGATTAATCAAGTTACTTAAAAGTAAGGCTTGGATATTAGGGTCAGTATTATCTGTAAAAGAAAGTGCATCATCAAAATAAAAATAAGTGTCTGCTATTCTTATCAAATTGCCGGTTACTTCGGAAACTTTATAAGAGTATTCTTTGTTTGATACATCTGTTAATCCAAGAACATTATCATTACCAATTGTTATTAAATCAATAGCTTTAATTTCTGTGATTTTGAAAATTTGCTTCTCTTGGTTGAACTCTGCATTAAATGTCATATACCATTCGTTAGTTATTGTTCTGTGGTCGTAACTTAGTACTTCACCATCTGATAATGTAATGGTTTTATTTTCTGTATCTACAGCGGCTATTGTTCCTGTATTTAATATATGCGTAAATGCGCTTGTATCTGTTCCAATTCCTGGCTCTACGGTTATTTCTGGCCCTGTTGGAATAATTGGCAGATCATCAGAATCAAAGTCATTAAAGGTTCCACACCCGCTTAAAATAAAAACTAATGGGAGCATTAAAACAATTAAAAATATACGAAAAGTTTGCTTCATAAAATATCCTTTATAAAGTATAGTATATTTCAATATTTCAATAAAGTATTTTTATTACAATTCCTTTTCAGATTCATTAGAGAGATTTAGTTCATTATGGTTAGTGCGTAATTTATTATAAGACTCTTCTTGGTTATTCATAACTTCTGTTTGTTGATCTGATAGTATATTGTTGCTATATCTTTGTTCACATTCTTCAAAAAAAGAATTTACATAATTGATCTCTGATTCTGGAATACCTTGCATTTCTATATTAGCTTTTGTGACTTCATAAACAAGATGATTGCTGCTTATATAACCTTGAGTAGCTTCTATAATTTTGTTTTTATTGAATCTTGAATGTATGATTTGTGGCTGAGAGGTATATTCAATTAATTCCATTTTGTAAGGAGCCTTATTCATCCCCATATTAATATGACCCATTGCTTTGTAAGTCTGCCCATTATTTACAGAAAACCCTTTCATAGGTTGTTTTAATGCTAAAACGTTTATGTGCTCGCCATCTTCATATGCTTTAATTTGTTCCAAATAAGCCTTCTCGGTCTTAAGATAAAAATTCTTAGAATTTAATTCTCCACTCTCTTTGTATGAAACTGTAATTTTTATATAATCATTTTCCTGAATCATATTTCTATTTCTCCTTCATTTAATTTCAAAGCAGGTATAGTTTTTCTAGTGAAAAATTCTTTTAGTTGGCTAAACTTTTTTTCTTGAATATTTAAAACGGTATCATAGCGTCCATTGTGTTCGCTGTGTTTGTATTCTTGTTCATTCTCACGGAAAAATGTTTGCATATAAGCTGTGTCTTTTTCTGCAACTTTTTCTAAAACAATTTCTGCATCTCTAGTATCATAGATGTATTTGTTTTTGAGAAGGCCATGTTTAGCATCAAGAATTTCTCCATTATCAACCCTTGCATAAACGATCTCCGCACTCTTTCCGTGTTCTACTAATTCAAAATGATATAAAGAATAATCCATATTTCTATCAATATGGCCACTTATTTTATGAACCTCTTCGTCTCTTATACAGTAACCCTCACAATGCTGAGTTAATTTTTCTATTGGTTGATTTTCTCCTAATTCATTTTCGGAATCAATAACTTCTGTATAGAGTTTATTTAATTTTATATAATAAAATTTTTTAACCTGATCATTATCGCCATTATAAGATATTGTTATTTTTATATAGTCGTCCTGTTTTTTCATATTAACTATATTAACATAAATATAGCTTTTGGTCAATGTAAGCAGTATTTATCAGTATAATTAAATTATTTTTGTATGGCTTTTTTAGGACAATTGATATAACAGTCGCCACATTCATCGCATCTGTCTTTTCTTATGTTATACATTTCATTATTAAATTCAATTGCGTTAAAGGAGCATTTTCTCATACACAATCCACACTTAATGCATTTTGTTTGGTTTATTACAAAACCTTTAATTTTCTTAATTGTCATAACTTATCCCCTTTTTTTGCAATTATATAAATAAAGCATAGTGTTAAATTATTTTGAATCAAATTGAGAGTTATAAAGTTCTGCATAGAAGCCATTTTCTTTTAACAGTTCTTTATGTGTTCCTTTTTCGATTACATCACCATTTTTCATAACTAAAATCAAATCTGCGTTTTTTATAGTAGATAGTCTGTGTGCTATGACGAAACTGGTTCGTCCGTGCATAAGTTTATCCATAGCATTTTGAATAAGTATTTCGGTTCGTGTATCTATGCTTGATGTAGCCTCGTCCAAAATTATCATTGGTTTGTTATCTATCATTGCACGTGCAATTGTGATTTGTTGTTTTTGACCCTGAGATAATTGTAGTTTGTCATCTAGAATAGTATCGTATCCGTTTGGTAGTGTTTTAACAAAATGGTCAAGTCCCACAGCTTTGCAGGCAATATCTATTTTTTCGTCATCAATACCTTGACTAGCGTAAACTAAGTTCTCTCGAAGTGTACCATTAAAAATCCAAGTATCTTGAAGAACCATACTGAATTTATTATGAACATCATCACGTTTTACCTTGTTAATAGATACACCATCAATAAGAATATCTCCACTGTTAACATCATAGAATCGCATTAATAAATTTATAAGAGTTGTTTTGCCCGCACCAGTTGGGCCAACGATGGCAACCTTCTGCCCCGCTTTCGCTTTGGCGGTAAAGTTATTTATAATGATTTTATTTTTGTCATATCCAAAATGGACTTTTTTGAATTCAACATTTCCTTTTATATTATTTGGAAGACTGGCTTTATGCTCTTCGCTCTCCATTTCTTTTTCATCAAGAAATTCAAAAACCCTTTCTGCTGCAGCTACGCCAGATTGAAGATTCTGCATACCTTGTGCAATTTGACCAAAAGGTTGTGTAAATAATCTTACGTAAATCATAAATGCAACAACGGTTCCAAAAGATATACTTCCGCCCAGTGCAAGCAATGCGCCTACAATACAAACACATACGTAACCAAAATTACCAATGAAGCTCATCATCGGCATCATAAGGCCAGATAAAGATTGCGCCTTGAACACAGAGGTCTTTAAATTTTTATTGAGTTTATCAAATTCTTCTTTCGCATTATTTTCAGCATTATATGCTTTAAGCACTGTATGTCCGGCATACATTTCTTCGATATTTCCGTTAATATTCCCTAAGTCTTTTTGTTGAGATATGAAGTATCCCTGAGATTTTTTCATGATGATAATCATAAAAACAAAGCCAATAATAGTACTTAGGATGGCTGTAATTGCCAGCCAGACATTTGTGATGAACATAAGCAAAGCAGAGCCTAGAAGCAAAACTATGCCTTGTATAAGCACTCTCATAGATTGTGAGAAGGTTTGTTCAATAGTATCCGAGTCATTAGTAACTCTGGATAAAATATCTCCTTTGCTTACTTTTGCAAAATATCCCATAGGCAGTTTATTGATTTTTCTTGAAATATTTTGACGCAAACTTCTGCCTGTGTTTTGTACAATGTGTGCAATAAATACACCCTGTAAAATTGAAAATATATAACTTAAAATATACACAGAGCCAAGAAAAATACCGACATTAAAAATTGTGTCTAAATCGATAACACCTTTGTTATCCCTTATCCCAGATAAAACAGTGTCAGTTATTTTTGATATTTGATCTGGCCCAATAAGTGTGAGCACGGATCCAATAGCTGCAAACAATAATGCTATAGCAAAAAGCACTCTGTATTTTTTTGCAAAACTAAAATATTTTTTTATGGTGCCTCTGAAGTTTTTTGCTTTCTCGCCTACGTTTGTAGAACCTGGTCCGCGTCCCATTGCCCCGGAACTGTTTTTGTTATGTGATCTTTCTTTATTCATTTTCAAGTTCCTCCTTAGATAATTGAGACTCTGCTATTTCTTTATATACAGTGCATTTTTTAAGCAGCTCTTTATGTTTCCCCATACCCGCAATTTTTCCATCTTCAAGGACTATGATTTTATCGCTGTCTTTTATTGTTCCTATTCTTTGTCCAACAATTATTTTTGTGCTATCTTTATAGTTTTTCTTTAATGCCGTTCTTAAGTTCCTATCTGTTTTATAATCTAGCGCACTGAACGAGTCATCAAATATAAGAATCTCGGGATTTTGATAAAAAGCTCTTGCGATTGATACGCGTTGCTTTTGTCCGCCCGAAAAATTATTACCACCTTGTGCTACAAAAGATTCATTTTGTTCTTTAAGGTTCTCCACAAACTCTTTTGCTTGCGCTGTACCTATTGCACTTACTAATCCTTTTTCGTTGTAAACATCATCTTCGCCCAATGTAACATTACTCTTAATTGTGCCTTTAAATAAAATAGATTTTTGTGACACATATCCAATCATATCTGTTAATGCTTCTTTTGTGTAATTTTTTACATTTTTACCGCCAACCAAAACTTCGCCTGTTGTTGCATCATAAAATCTTGGAATAAGATTTATGACTGTGCTTTTTCCGGAGCCTGTTGACCCGATAAAAGCTATGGTTTCGCCCTTCTTGGCTTTGAATGAAATATCACTTAGTATACATTCATTACCACCAGGATATTTAAAACTTACATCTTTGAATTCTATTTCTCCGTCCTTATTTTCTTCGGGAGATGTTTCACTTCCGCTTACTATGGAAAAAGGAGTATCTAGAACTTCGTTAATTCTTTTGGCTGCTACATTAGCACGTGGCAATATCATAAAGACCATAATAAGCATTATGAACGCCATTATTACCTGCATAGCCAGTGCCGAAAAAGCCGTCATGTCAGAGAATAAAATCATTTGCTGGAATCCAACAGCTTCGTTAATTAATACAGCTCCAATAAGATAGATTGCCAATACCAAGCCGCTGCTTATGGCTTGCATACTTGGCATAAGAAATGCCATAGTTTTTGATGAAAATAAGTTTACCTTTGTAAGGTTATTGTTTGCTTCTTCGAATTTTTTCTCTTGATATTCTTCTGCGTTATAAGCTCTAACCACGGCTAACCCATCAAGATGCTCTTTGGTTACATTATTGATTCCGTCTGTAAGCTTTTGCATACTTCTGAATTTTGGAATAGCAAGACCCAGGCATATAGATACAATTGCAAGCAGCACGCCTACTGCTATAATTGTGGTAAGTGTCCATGTCATGTTTTTGTCTGCTATTTTTATGATAGCCCATGCTGCGGTAAGTGGCGCTTTTATAAGCATTTGCGCGCCCATTATTATAAGTACTTGAACCTGGGTAATGTCATTTGTTGTTCGTGTAATAAGACTTGATGTTGAGAAAGAGTTAATTTCATTCATTGAAAAATCCATTACTTTTCCAAACATTTTTTTTCTTAATATATAAGACAAATTAGATGCAATTTTTGCAGCAAGTATAGCCACAATAATTGCAGTAATTAAACTGCCTACCGCGCACAGCAGCATCATTCCACCAGCTATTAATATTTCTGTCATTGAACTGCCAGGGGTTTGCACAAGCAAAGTTATTTCGCTCATATAATCTGGCAAGGTTAAATCAAGAAAAGTTTGAGCTACGGTCAATGCAATAACAATGACCAATAAAACAAACTCCTTTATCCCTAAATTTTTAAATATTTTAATCAACTTTTATTCCCTCCAAATCAAATAAATCTTTGTGCATTATCTCACCAACTTTCTTCATATCACTAAACATTTGTGATAGATGTTCGAAATCAAATAGTTCAAGTAACTGCTCTGCTTTTTCTGCTTTCTTCTCTTGACACCTTTTACAAATATTTATGCCACGCTGTGTAAGAAGTATTCGGGTTGCTCTGGCATCATTTTCTACATTTTGTTTTTGTATAAGTCCTTTGCTTAGAAGTTTTTTAACAATAATAGCCATTCGCGCAGAACTTACATTAAGATGTTTGCAAACTTCTTTGCTTATGGCTCCGTGCTCTTTTTCGTATAAAAACTTTAATACACCAAAAGTACCAAAATCAAGACTCATGATTTTGTCAAAAACACGAATAGGTTTATTGCTTTCTAATAAACTTATAACTTTGTTGATTTGTACTTGATCTGCCATAAGATAACCCCTTTTAATTACTTAACCTAGTTAGCAATATAACATGTCTAACGGGGTTAATCAAATGCTTTTTTTATAATAAAAAACCTAAGATAATTATCCTAGGTTTTTGTTTTTTATTTTTGCAACTCCGTCCATTGCTCTTTTTATTTTCTGCTCTCGTATCTCATCGACTTTCTCTTCGCCATAAATTCTGGCCAATTGCTTTACAACGATTAATACGTCTGCAATTTCTTCAATAATATTCTCTTTTATTTTTGAAACTTTTTCTTTGTCTTCGCTATTTTTATATCTTTGCAATTTACAAAGTTCTTTTGTTAATTCGCTCATCTCTTCTATTGCCAAAGTATGTTGAGATTCTTCTCCCCATGTTTCTAGCAATGACTTAAATTCTTCTTCGTATTTCATTTGATTACCCCTTTAATTATATACTATATCAATGTTGAATATAGCAACACAAAGTTATAAAACCTTGATTGTTATGTCTGTTACAAATTTGTTTGTTGCGTTTTCAATTTTAAATTCTAGATTTTTATATTTTATTATTTCTCCAACTTTTGGTATTTTGCCCGTTTGCTCGGAAAGAAAGCCGCTTACCGTTGTGCTGTTAATATCTTCTGACATATCAAATTTAAATTTCTTGAATAAATATTGAATACTACATGAACCTCTTACTGCATAGGTCTTGTCCCCTGTTTGTTTAAAAAGAACTTCATCTTTGTCGTGCTCATCAAGAATCTCGCCCACTAATTCTTCGATGATATCTTCTAATGTAACAATGCCATTAGTCCCGCCAAATTCATCAACAACAATTGCAAGATGTGATTTATTTTTTTGCATTTCGCGTAGGCACGAACTTATTGTAATACTTGGTGATAAGCAACTTACATCTTTAACAATGCTGGACAAGTCTATGTTATCGGACTTATTTTTATCCATAAGTTTATAAAAGTCTTTTTGATGAATTACACCGATAATGTCATCAATATTATTACAATAAATCGGCAGTCTGGAAAACCCTGTCTCAAAAAATTTATTTGTTATTGTTTCAACTGGATCATTTATATTTACGCCCACAACGCTTACCCTTGGACACATAATGTCTCGGATACAACGATCCTCAAATTCTATGGCTGAATGTATTAACTTGCCTTCGTGTTCTTCTATTCCACCTTCCTCTGTTGCAGTTTGAACATAGGCTTTTAGCTCGTCTTCTGTTACGGTTACTGTTTTTTTGTTTTTAAATAATTTGTTTACCAATTTTTTGAAAGGCAAAAGAAATATATCTAGTGGAAATAATATGATTGTAAAAAATTTTAATATTGGCCATGTTGCCAATGCAAAGGACTCGCTGTGTTGTTTTGCAATTGTTTTTGGTACTACTTCCCCGAATATAAGAACGACAATGGTCATTACAACTGTACTAACAATAGCTCCATATTGTTCGCCGGATACCAATAAGTTTGTAAAAAATACAGTGGCAATGGTTGCCGATGCAATGTTTACAATATTGTTACCAATTAAAATTGTACTAAGTAAACCATCATAGTTTTCAAGCATCTTCAAAACTTTGGCTGCGCTTTTATTTCCTTTTTTTGCAAGTGTCTTTAATCTTACACTGTTTACCACGGAAAATGCTGTTTCCGTGCTACTAAAGTATGAACTCATTATGACTAATATAATAAGTGTTATTAATAATCCTATCTGAGCGGGATCCATTTTATATTTTTACTCCTTGTTGTTTTAATAAATGAATTATAACATAAATAATTTTATTTAGATATACTTTATACGGCTTTCATCAAATCTATCAATAAAACGATTTGCATTTTCGTCCAGTGGATAGCCCACGGCTAGCACGCTGTATGGCAAAAGATTTTCACCCAATTCACATATATTTCTTACAGTTTGCATTTTCTCTTCGCTTGGTGCGGTTCCAAACCACACCGACCCAAGGCCAAGTTCAACAGCTTGCAATTGAATATTTTGTGTAACTGCGCCAAGATCTTGTTGCCAATATTCTGGCATTGTCATTCTGTCTTTATTTGCAAGAACCACAATCCCTACTGCGGCTCCTTCCAAGCAGCTGGAATACCTACTGAACTTTGAAAGCTCTGTTAGTTTCTCTTTGTTTTGCACTACTACAAATTCCCAAGGTTGTTGGTTTTTTGCAGATGGTGCCTGCATCCCTGCTTGAAGCAGTTTTGTGATTTTCTCACTTTCCACTTCTTTATCTAAAAATCTTCTTACGCTTCTTCTTGTGAAAATTGCATTCATATTTTTTCTCCTATATAACTTATAGAAAAAGTAGCATAAAAATATTCTTTAAGCAAACAGCTAAAATATAATGAAGCAGTAAAGGTTTTGACAGGGTTATTAAAAAATTGTTACATTGTCAGTAATTAGGGGGATTATTATGAAGTTTGAAATGTGGAGTATGTTACATTATTTGTACATCTTGTCACCAGCGATAATAATTACAATTCTATTTTTTGTATTAAGAAATAGATCAGAAAAAACAAAATACATTGTAGGAGCTATTTTGGGAAGTATATCATTATTGGTTCTTCTTATAAGAAATATTGATATAGCAAATAATATGACCAGTTTTAGTGGAGAAATAATACCATTACAGGTCTGCCATTTTGGTAACATTATGGGATTTATTGCACTTGTATTCAGAAGTAAAATTGCCGGTTGTGTACTTTGGAATCTTAATTTAATTGGTGCGTTTGCATCATTAGTTGTCGCTGACAGTTTGGCAAATTACGGAAGTTTCTGGGAAATAAGAGCGCAAGCATATTTCTGGGGTCATTTGTTGATTGTGCTTTGTGCGTTATATATGGTTGTATTCAAAATTGTAAAATTTGATAAAAAAAGTTTCTTGATATCTTTGGGCGCTTTGGCTGTAACATTAATACCAGTATTTATTCTTAACCCATATTTCAGAAACATATTAGGGCAAGGAATAAATTACTTTTATATATTTGATTCCAAAGGTATTCCATTTGAATTCTTATACAATGATGCCTTTACACTTACATATGGCTGGTTTGAAATAAACGTTGTTTATTCTATATCCTTAATTGTAATTGGGATTGCGGTTATGACAGGCTTCTATTATCTAGAAAAGCTGCGTTACAGAAAAGACAAAACCTATACCACGCATAATATGATCTATCAATTAAAACACAGAAAAAAGATCTGGGAAAACTAATATTATTAATATTGTTTAGGTTCAAAATTATAGTTTTCTGTATCTAATGGCAGAAGTGGAATATTAAGATTGCTATTTTTTAGATAGTCTTCAATAAATTCTCCTTCTTCTAATTCAATTACGTTATAATCTCTTTCGTTACATATGTCATAAAACTTATTAAGTGCCTCGATACATTTATCTGCAAATGCATCATTATTTCCCCGATCAAGATAGATGTTCCTTAATTTTGTTTTTGTATTAAGGTTAGGAAATATACAAATATAGTCTAAATGATTTTTGTCATATTCAAGATTTATGTCTAGTGGTTGAAGTTGAACAAAAACCACATCGTATTTACTAACAGCTTCTTTAATTGCATTAATATAATTTTGGGGATAATCAGGGTTAAGTATTCTGTTAGGTGCACCTTTCATTTTTTCAATTTGAATTCTAGAACCCCTATCATAAATATATTTATAAGGAGAACTTTCAAGGTCTATGCAATTTCTATAACGAGCTCCGCAAAAAGTTTTCCCAATGCCAGCAAAGCCTGCAATAATAACACCTTTTTTCATAGACCTCCTGTTGCTTCTTTAATTGAAAATAATTATTTTGGTGCGACCGAGAGGACTTGAACCTCCACATCTTGCGATACAGCATCCTTAGTGCTGAGCGTATGCCAATTTCGCCACGGTCGCTTGACAGTAATAATATATAATATATGTATTATCTTGTAAAGAGACCGCAGGCATATTGCTTACATTATCTTTGTAAATAAGTTTTAATATAAATTAAATTTGTGCATTTTTTATGATTTTTTTGATGGTTTCAATATATGAAGCAGAGTTTATGTCTTTTGTGGATTTTACATCTATTTCTTTTATAACTTTACCTTCTTGCATAATATAGATTTTGCCCATGCTATCACATGCTTTAATTGGTGCTTTTGCGTTATCGGGAATTTCACTTGTAACCACGATTTTGCTGTCGCTACCTTTTTTTGTAAGTTTATAAAAATTTTCAGCTGGGTATAAATCCGCTATATTATCCACGGCTCCACGAACCTTTAATGTTTTGATTGGCAAGGTTTTGTCTACTATAAGTTTGTTTTCAAAACCATTCAATGCAAAGTTCATAAGATTAGAACTTTCAGCAAATCTTGTCTTGCTGTTGTCTGCACCAATTATTACTGCAATTGGGTTGATATCGTTTTTCTTAGCGGTAACTGTTATGCAATGCCCTGCTTCGGTTGTGAAGCCCGTTTTTCCACCCATACAACCATCAAAGAATTTAACCAATTTATTAGTATTTGTCAGTCCTGTTACTCTGCCACTTGGGTGTGTTAGATCATACATCCACACGCTGTTAAAATCATTATAATGTGGTGATTGCATTATATAGGCATAAATCTTTGCAATATCTCTGGCTGATGAATATGCGCCAACCGCGGGTAATCCGGTTGGGTTTACAAAGTTAGTATTTGTGGCC
Source organism: uncultured Prevotella sp. (assembly GCA_964370495.1). GTDB lineage: Bacteria > Bacillota > Clostridia > Christensenellales > UBA1242 > RGIG8050. The sequence goes on along the minus strand of CAYJJH010000001.1, from coordinate 20,285 downwards.
CCGACTTTTTTAGCCAGCTCATTCATTTTCTCTACAGACTTTTCCGTGGTTCCGAAAAGCTTTTCTGCCATAGCTACGCAAGAATCATTCGCAGATGCAACCACAATAGATTGAACCAAGTCTTTTACTGTGTATTCGCTGTTAGCATCCAGGAAAGCTTGACTGCCTCCCATTGATGCTGCATTTTGACTTACAAGAACTTTGTCATCCATTGTTATATTGCCTTTGGATATTTCGTCATATATAACACCCAGTGTAGCAATTTTTGTCATAGATGCAATTGGCAACCTGTCATCTGCATTATGTTCAAATAAAACTTCACCACTATTGGCTTCAAGAAGAAAACCTGCTTTTGCTGTGACCTTGGGTGCATCTTCATAAGAAACATTATTTTGCATAGGTTCCGCCATTACAGGCACAGTCTTTTCTTTTGTAATTTCATTTGGCTCTTCTGGGGGTTGCGCGTTGCCCATAAAAGAAAACAGACTTGCTGTTGTTAATGCCATAATTAAAAACTTATTTTTCATAATAATATTTTTTGTAGTTTATACGCTTTTATACACTATACGACCTAAAATAATCCAATAGGTGAAATATTCTAGCAACCCAAGTATCAAAGAGTAAAATACAATTATAAGTCCGCCTTTAAGTAATTCATTAAAATCACACCCGTTTTTTATACCCATCCTGCATATTGGCTGAGTTATTTTTAACAACCATACAATACTGAAAATAAAAATTATTGATAAAATTAACAGCCATATAATATAAAAGATTCCAAGTAGCCAAGCAGATATTTCAAAGTAAACAAATATCCACCAAATAGAAACCGTTATCCAGTAACCATGCATTGTAATAAAAGCTATGCTTGCGGCATGTCCCAGACGAATAGATAACGATGCAAATAAAAAAATAATGGTAAGCGGTAATAGAACAGAATTTACTCTGTGCCATATAAAAGAAAAAAAGTTCTTTTTTATGCTGGCAGAATTAATAATGTTGTTGTCTATGAAATAAATATTAATTTGGTCAATGTCAATAGTCTGTGTTGATACGGTTACAATAGCTATTATTATTCCAATTACAAAAAAAAGACTTAACCATAAAATTAATTTTTTATGAATCTTGAAATTTACTTGCAGACTATCTTTTGCCCAAAGCAAGGCTTGCATCCCCATATTTAATAATTTATATGAAAATTGCAAATGATAAATGCAGTATGAAGCTAAGTATAATTAGGTTCTCTTTTTTGTTTATTGTAATTTTACTTGCATTAAACTTTGTCTTGGCACCCATTGTAAAGGTTATAATACACCCGGAAGAAATATCATTGACCGAAAGCGAATATTTGGAAATATCAAACAAAGATATAGATTCGCCCGTTAGTAATAATTTAGATGATAAAAAATATATAACATTAAAACTGTTTGGATTTATTCCCATAAAAAAAGTAGCTGTTAATATTTTACCATTTGAAACAGTCTTGGTTGGAGGTACGCCAATTGGGATATGTGGTGACATAGATGGGGTTTTGGTGACCCAAGATTATAATAATAAGAATATCAAGCGTGGCGATGTGGTTACAAAAATTGACAATAATAAAGTAAGTGATATAAATGATTTTTTTAATCTAACAAAAAATAAGGAACAAGCCGAAATTACTTTTTTAAGAAAAGATAAAGAAATAACAAAAAAAATCCCCAAGCCTGCCAGCATAAGCATCAGAGATACAACGGAAGGCGTTGGCATAATTACCCTGGTAAATCCGGAAAATAATAACTTCTCTGCACTGGGGCATCAAATGGGAGATTTTAATACGGGCGCTTCTGTTAATTTAAGAGGTGGTGAAATTAAGTCGGTAAATACTTTTGGGATAGAGAAAACGAAAAAAGGCAAAACAGGCGTTATTAAAAGCTCGATACAAAATAATACCCAGGTCCAGGGCGATATTACCAAAGGTACAAAATTCGGTGTTACGGGCTGTCTTACAGCCAACAGTGAAATTCTTCAAAGTATGACAACGACTATGCCAATCGCATCGCGATATAATGTTAAACCCGGCAAGGCTATACTTCGGACAAGTCTTGATGGTGTAACCATAGAGGAGTTTGATTGCCAGATATTAAAAACAAGATTCCAAGAAAACAAAGCAGATAAATCAATGATAATAAGAATTACTGATAAAAGATTGCTTAATCGAACAGGTGGAATAATTCACGGTATGAGTGGCAGTCCAATAATTCAAGATGGACATCTGGTCGGCGCACTAACCCATGCGATGAGTCACGATCCAAATAAAGGCTATGCAATATATATTGATTTTGTCGCAATCTAATTAAGAAAGTTTTTTCTTTCGACTTTCAAGTTCTTGATCAAGAGCAAGATCAATTGCATCTAATGAAAATTCATCATGAGGTTCTTGGGTGTTTTCTTTGATTTCTGTAACTGGCACTTGCTCTTCTTCTACTACGGCTTGAACAGGTTGAGCAATTACTTCTTCATTAATTTCATTTGATTGAGCTTCCTCTGCTTGGGTATTATCTGCAATAGAAACTTCTTCAGTTTCTCTAACTGGTTCTGCTTCTGTGATAACTGGCTCTGGTATTGATTGAACTTCTTCTTGAGCTACTTGATTTGATTGTTCTGTTACTGGTTGTTCTGCTTCTTGTGCTGGTACCTCTGTTTCGGCTACGGGTTCAACTTCCACAGGTCTTTTTCTTAATGGTCTTGGCTTAGCTGCGGGTTTTGGTGATTTAGCAGCTAGTTCGTTTAATCTTTCAAATGCTGTTGGACCTGTTGAAACTTCTTCGTTAGCTGGTTCTTGTTGAATAACTGGCTCTTGGTATTCTTGCACAGGAGCAGCAGGCTGCATCTGTGTAATTTCATTATCTACGACAGTTTCATTTTGTGCAGGTGTTTCTGTTGGGTTATTTAACATAGAAAGAAGTGTTTGTTGCGCAGTTAAAAATTCTGTGATGTCATTAACTTGCTCTTCTGTTAAATCTCCGTTTTGTCTGTAAAGTGGTCCTTGCTTCTTGCCAAACTTATGTGGATAAGCATCTACTAGAATATAAGGTTTTGCAAGTAATAAGAAATCAGATGTATTGTTTTTTAGTAAAGCAAACATTTTAAGTCTATAAGAATTTTTAGCTTTTATTAAAACGCCTACAAACATAGATAATAAAATTTGCACAGCTGGAATAGTTAAAATTCCAAGCAGCCCTACAGTTAAGTTGTTAAGGTTGGCTAGCACGCAGACGCCGCCATATAATATTGCTAATAGAAATATAAGAAATGAGAAAGTGCTTACAGGTTTTTGTCTTGTTGCATAATCGTATTCGCTTTTTGACATTACGCGGATACCATTGTTTTTTATATATAATGGGAACAAAGACATAGAGCTTCTTATTTTATTTGCAAACTCTTTGTATAATGTTATTACTTCAAAATCTCTTTTGTCTTCTGGGATATAGCTGGCTTTTTTACAAACATGAATTATTTCTTCAATAAGTGGAATTCCAATTGCTTTTTGATGACTGATTTTTTTTATTGTTCCAGAGACCCAAAGAATAAGCAAAAGTCCCATAAGAGAAAGGGCCACAATAATCCATACCATATTTGTAAAATATGGAAATGCAGGTTCTAAGATTTTAACTAGTTCGTCCAAAAAGATTATCCCCCAATAATTATACTAATTTTATACCAAAGGGCTTGTTCTTGGCAAATTTTTTTTGCGTGGATACTTTTTGTCGGTAGCACGGAGTTTTTTTATAACTACAAGATATCTTGTAATTTCTTCATCTAGTATTTTGGATTCTGTTCGCTCTACTTCGCAATTAAGTAATGATAGGGCTTTTTTTGATAAAGCAATTTCTTCCATATAGTTTTGCCCCTTGAATGCTAACAGCCTTCCGCCTATTTTTAAAAATGGTAGAGCGTATTCAATAAGTATGGGCAAAGAGGCAACCGCTTTTGATATTACTATGTCAAAGTCAAAAATTTTAAGATCTTCTATTCGGGTATGAATTGCTCTGGCATTTTTTATGCCAAGTTCGGATATTGCTTCATTAATGAATTGTACTTTTTTATTCACACTGTCAATCATTGTAATATCTAAATTTTCATGTTGAATAGCCAGTGGCATTCCGGGTAATCCGGCGCCCGACCCAATATCAAGAACCTTGACTTTGCCAAGCTCTGCAAACTCTTTTGAAAATAAAAGACTATCTTCTATGTTTTTGTGCCAACTGTCTTCTTTTGTTTTGTGTGCCGTTATATTAACAACTTTATTTTTCTCAACTAACAGATCATTATACTTTTGTAATTTATCCATTTATATCTCTCCTAAAAATATTAATTCGGTTTCAAGCATAACACCCGTAGCTTTTTCAATTTCGTCTTGAACCTTGTAAATTACATTTAAAATATCATCACAGGTTGCACCGCCATCATTAACAATAAAACCCGCGTGCTTTTCACTTATTCTGGCTCCGCCCACGGTATAGTTTTTTAAGCCTAACTCATCAATAGTTCTGGATACATAAAATCCATCTTTTGGGCGTTTGAAAACACTGCCTGCGCTTGGTTGTTTTGGATGCGTGCTTCTTTTAACAATAATTTCACGCATAGCATTTTGAATGGTTTGGGTATCGCCTTTTTCAAGTCTTAAATAAGCGCCTAAGATTGTTATATCTTGCTCTTGGAAAACAGAGTGTCTATATCCATAATTAATATCGTTTACTGAAATTGTGCTAAGTTCCCCATCTTGAATAATATCCACCATTACGACTACGTCCTGCATTTGTTTGCCATATGCACCGCAATTCATATATACGGCGCCACCAATTGTTGCGGGTATTCCGGTTGCCCACTCTAACCCCGACATACCATTGTCTTTTGCATAATTTACAACAACACCTAATTTTGCACCTGCGTCTGCGTAAATAAAATTATCTGTATGTGTAATTTCTTTGAACCCCAGTTTAATAATTACGCCATCATAGCCTTTGTCACTGGCAAGAACATTTGCTCCCATACCCAAGATAAAATATTTTTGTTCCAAAAATTTAAGTGCGGAAAGTAATTTTCCCAGTATCTCTTTATCTTTTACAGTAACGAAATATTTTGCAGGCCCCCCAACGCGAAAGGTCGTCCATTTAGAGAGAGGCTCATTAAGTAGAATATTTTCTTCTCCGCAAATATGTACAAGATAATTATATAATATATCGTCCATTACTTTATAGATATGCCTCCCCCTTTGCGTAATATTTTAATTTGTTGGTTTTCGACTTTTACAATTGTGCTGGGTTTAGGGTTTATTATATGTCTGCCCTTTATTACAGCATTTATGTTATTAAATTCTTTAAGTGCCTGCGTCCATTTTTTTATAACAGGTTTTCCATGAATGTTGGCGCTGGTAGAAGTTAATGGTGTTTGGCATGCTGATAAAAATTTATTAAGCCAGCCATTTTTTACCACTCTAATTGCTTGGTTATTTATAATTACTGTAGTTCTTTTTTTATTAAGTAGACTCTCTTCTTCTTTGGTTAATTTTGGAAAATGAATCTTTACCATTTTAATGGAAGGGAATAGCCAGATAAGTTTTGCGTCTTCGGGTTTCTTTTTAGCCTTGATTAGATTTGATACAGCTTTTTTATTAAGTGCATCACAACCCAATCCCCAAACCGTATCTGTGGGATAAACCAGCACACCACCGTCTTTAATAATATTAACGGCTTGTTTTATCATATTGTGTTTTAGTATTTCCACAAGTTTATTGTATAATTATTTATGGCGAAAGTAAACAAACTGTTAGACCTGTGGTTTCCAAATTATACATGCGTTACTTGTGGCGCAGAGATCCAAAACTCTGCTAACGCTTATATTTGTGATGAATGCATAGATAAACTGCCATTTAACGTAGATATGACAGAAATACACTTTGCCCCATTTCTTTATGAAGAGCCTATCCGTTCTTTAATATTAAAACTTAAATATAGTGATAATGCATTTTGTGCAAGGGCGATCGCTCCATATATGGCGGCTGTTTATATAAAACACATCAAAAATAAAAAGAATCATATAATTATACCCGTACCGCTATGCAAAGAAAGGTACAAAGAGCGTGGGTATAATCAAAGCGAGTTATTAGCAAACGAGGTCGGCGAATATTTGGGGTTGCCAGTAATAAGTAATATTTTGATAAGAATAAAGAAAACGGCACCACAGAAAAAGATGACATTAGAGCAAAGGCTGGAAAACATTAAAAATGCCTTTGACGTGCATAATGCAGAAGCAATCAAAGGCAAAGATATTTTACTTATAGATGATGTTTTTACTACGGGTGCTACCGCTAATGAATGTATTAAGATTCTTAAAAAGTTCAAAGCCAAAAGCGTAAAACTGTTGGCTATCGCATCAGCCTCTCTTTAACTTTATCTTCACCCAAGATTCTAAGAATAGACCAAAGATCAGGTGTATTTTCTTTTCCTGTTGTTGCAAATCTTATATTATGTGCAATAGTTCGCAATTCTTTTTTGTCTTGGGTCATTGATTTTATTTTGTCCCACCATTCTTCTTTTGTATCTTTTTCGTTATAGATCTCGGCATATCTTGCTAAGATATCTTTATTAAGATCAGATTTATCAACTGTAAAGTTATCGAATAGGTAACTGTAAAGATTTGCTATATCACCAAATTTAGTTAAATCCTTTCTTGGTCGTTCTCCACCTCTTTCAACATTCAACATTTGTTCTATTCTGTTTTTTGTTTCTTTGTTCATATTTGGAATCTTTTCCCATACCCAGTTATTGAAACTTGATACGATTTCTTTGTGTGTCATTTTGGCTAATATATTTTTTGATATGTCATTTAATTTTGGAATATCTAAAAGTGGATTATTGCTGCCTATTTTTTCTATTCTGAATATAAAATCTTTTACATCAGCATCGGGGTTGGCTATTCTCCATAATTCAAAATCTGTATTATAAATGGTAAGCAGATATTCTATAATTGCTTCTTTTGGATACCCCATGGTTTCGTCATTTATAAGATTCATTACAAGAGCCATTTTGTCTTTGCGTTTTGAAAGTTTTCTTTTCTTGCCTTGATCTTCGATATTTATCGTTGGCATATGAATATAATTAAATCTTTCAAAGCCAAGCAAATCACACAGTTGCATATGCTCAGCTGTAGATATAAGCCACTCTTCCCCACGTACAATATGCTCTGTTCCCATAAGTGTATCGTCTACCGCATGCGCAAAATTATATGGCGGTATTCCATTAGCTTTAAGAATTATTGGATCATTTATTTCAGGCGGTAAAGATATCTCTCCTTTAGCTCCATCAACAAAGGTTATTCTGTCGCCCCAGTCTTTATATGAAAAATTTGCACGCACTACATATTTCACACCACTTGCAATTTTTTTCTGGGTTTCTTCTTTGGTTAGATTTTTACATTTAGCATATTTGCCATAATACCCAGTTTTTTCTTTATTTGCTAATTGTGTTTCCCTTGTTTTTGTTAATTCTTCTTCTGTGCAAAAACAATAATATGCTTTGCCCTCATCAAGTAACTTATTAACATATTGCTTGTAAATATCTAGTCGCTCTGTTTGAATAAAGGTATTATCGAACTTTAACCCAAAATATTCAAATGTTTCCAGCATTTTATCTTTTGCATCTTCGACCAATCTTTTATTATCCGTATCTTCTATTCGTAAATTAAAGTCGGCATTATTTTGTTTTGCTAAATAAGAATTTACAATAGCCATCCCAATTGTTCCAATGTGGACATACCCCGTTGGGCTGGGTGCTATTCTATAAGATTTACATTGGCAGTTTTTCATCTCTTAATTCCGTTACCTGTCTTAAACATTCATTTATTACTGCAATAACCAAATCCTCTGTGGTTTCAATGTCATCTGGATCTATTGCTTCGGGCTTGATTTTAAGATCAAGAAGTTCGTAATTTCCCGACATAGATGCGGTAACCATTCCGCCACCTACCGTTGCGTCAATAGCGGTTTCTGCTAACTCTGCCTTGGTTTGGTCTATTTTCTTTTTCATTTCTTCTGCTTGCTTCATAAGTTGGGCCATTTGCCCACCGCCAGCATTCATTCCAAATTTTGCCATATAAAAAGTATATTACAAAACTTTAAGTTTGTCGCCAAATAAATTTTCCAATTTTTCGATGTACTCGTGTGTATGTCCAGATGCCTGCGCTATACTTTTTTCTATTTCTATAATTACACCACCTGCTAATTCTTCCAGATGCTTTTTATTTTTTTGAAGAGTGGTAAATTCCAAATCGCTTGTTGTGTGTATGACAATTTTGTTTTCTTCAAATGTTATATTATCAATTGAACTGATAAGTCCGAATAATGAAAAGTTGTTACCTGACCGCAGTTGCTCTAATATTTTTGCCCAGACTTTTCCCAATTATAAACCCTCTGTGGATGCAACCATACAAGCAGTTTCAAAATATTCTTTTGGATTAGCAGAGTATTTTATATTCATTTCAAGTTTAGCAAATATTTTAAGCATACTAGCCAGTTTGCTATTCGGAGCCTTTATGTATTTATTTTTAACTGCAGATAATGTGTTGGATATTATTCTGTCTGTCGCGCTTGAAATATTAAATATCGCGTCTATATTTTTTCGTATTGATCCCGCATCAGTTTTTTCTATGTCGTCTACAAGTTTTTCAAATAATTTAAAATCCACACCGCCGATTACGTTATTTATATCATTAAGTGTAATTTCTTTATTTTTAGAATATGCCGCAATTGTATCAGCAAATGATAAAGCGTCTCGCACGCTGCCCTTTCCTTCTTTGGCAATTTGTGCAATTGCTTCGTCGTTTGCTGTAATGCTTTCTTTTTGAAATACTTTTTTTAACAAAGAGGCGATGTCCTTATCAGATACATTTCTGAAATTAAATTTCATACATCTGCTTTGCACAGTGGGAAGTAATTTATGTGGTTCGGTAGTTGCTAAAATAAAAAGCACGTGCGAAGGTGGTTCTTCCAAGGTTTTAAGTAAAGCATTAAATGCTGAACCAGAAAACATATGCACCTCGTCAATTATATAAACTTTATATTTCCCTACGACAGGTGGATATTTGGCTGTATCTATAAGTTCTCTTACTGCGTCTACCCCGTTGTTGCTGGCTGCGTCAATTTCATAAAGATCAAGATTTTTATTTTGGTTTTTACACCATTCACATTTTCCACAAACTTTACCGTTATCAAATTTTTCACAATTTACAGCATTAGCAAAAATTTTTGCAACACTGGTTTTTCCTGTGCCTCTGGTTCCACAAAATAAATATGCGTGTCCAATTTTGTCACTGGTTATTTGATTACATAATGTCTTGGTTACGAATTCTTGTCCAACAACTTCGTTAAAGTTTTTTGGTCGATAAATTCTATATAAAGATTTTATCTGGGTGTTCATCTTGGTTGCCTCTTCATAAATTCCATAGCAAGTTCTTTGTATGCTTTTGCGCCTGGGCATTTGTGGTCATAAATACATATTGGTTTGCCGTGACTTGGTGCTTCTGCCAATCTTACGTTTCTTGGAATTTTGGTAGAGTAAACTTTTTTCCCAAAGAATTTAAGAAGTTCTGCATTTACTTGCTCGGTCAATCCGCTTCTGCTCATCATTGTTGTAAGTACGCCTTCGATATCTATGTTTGGGTTAAGCCCTTGTTTTTTTATAAGTCGTACAGTTTTTATAAGTTGGCTTACGCCTTCAAGAGCAAAGAATTCACATTGAATTGGAATGATAATTCCGTCTGCTGCTGTTAATGCATTTACCGTAAGCAACCCTAAACTTGGCGGACAATCTATACAGATAAAGTCGTAGCTGTCTTTTACTTTCTCAAGCACGTTGCGTAATATTCTCTCTCTGCCGTTCATTCTTACTAATTCTATTTCCGCACCCGCAAGATCCACGGTTGCTGGGATTATTTCTAATCCTTTTACAGATGTAAGTTGAACAACCTCGCTTGCTTCAACCTGGTCACACATTGCATTATAGATTGTAGCCATCTTTGGTTCCTTGACTATACCTATACCGCTGGTTGCGTTTCCTTGTGGATCCATATCCACGATTAAAACCTTTTTACCAAGTGTTGCAAGGTAAGCTGAAAGGTTTATACAGGTGGTAGTTTTGCCAACTCCGCCTTTTTGATTAGTAATTGCTACGATTCTTCCCATAATTTCTCCTTTTTATACAATATGTTGTATATTTAATTATTTATACCACTATATCTTGTGGTTTTTGATGTATTCTACCACTCTATTAAGCTCTTGTGCTGAATGATAAGCGATAATTACCTTTCCGGACTGCGTGGACCCTTCGATTTTTACTTTGGTTCCAATTTTTCTGGACATCTCTTTTTCTTGTTCTACTATCTCTGGTGCTTTGATTTCTTTGCTCTTGCTGGACTTTGATAGCTGACTGAAATCAAATGCTTTTCCTTTCCCGTCTATTAAATCACCTAACGCTCTAACAGACAAGTTTTCTTCTACGGCTTTCTTGGCGAAATCTAGTTGCTCGTTTTCGCTTGATAAAGATAGTAATCTGATGGCGTGACCCGAGGTCAATTGTTTTAGTTCTATCATTCTTTTAATTGCGCTTGGCAAAACTAAAAGCCTTAACATATTTGCAACTGTACTTCTTGGCTTGGATAATCTCTCCGCAACTTTTTCTTGTGTAAGCGCATGCTCTTCCATAAGTCTTTTAATACCATATGCAAGCTCCATGTCGTTCAAATCGTCGCGCTGTAGGTTTTCTATAATTGCTATTTCTGCAATTTGTTTAACGTTAAACATTCTTACAACTGCGGGTATTTCTGTAACCCCTGCTAGTTTAGAAGCTCTCCAACGGCGTTCTCCTGCTACGATCATGTAACGATTACCTACGGGGGTTACAAGTATTGGTTGAATTACTCCATGATTACGAATACTTTCCGCAAGTTCTTCTAACGCTTTTGGGTCGAAAATTTTTCGAGGTTGATCAATGTTGTTGTCGATTAAAGATAAAGCAATCTTCTGGACATCATTTTTATTTTCCTCTTTTGCCTTTGTTGGCGCGGGTGCAGATTTTGTTGGTTCTTCGTCGTCAAACGAAAAATCTCCGAATAAAGCACCTAATCCTTTTCCAAGTTTTTCTGTCATGTAAATATAATATATCTTTTGATATTAAAATGCAATTAAATTATTTTTTTGCAAAATGTTTAACGTTAAACAATTTAAGCTGTTTTAATATGCCCAGAGTATGTTTTCTTATTTAAAAATGTTTAACGTTAAACATTTTTTATATTTCGGACAAAAAAGTTTGATGTACTGTGATAAACAATTTAATGTAATTGACAATATATAATATGTATGCTAATTTTAAATTGGAAAAACAAAGGAGGAAATAAATGATAGCAGACATCGTTGTTGCATTGTTTATTATTATTTGTACCGTAGTTGGTGTTAAGCGTGGCTTTATTCGCAGCGTGCTACAATACTTGTCTACATTTATAGCATTAGGTGTTGTTTACCTTTTTGCTGGAAATTTCGCAGAGTTTTTGGATACAAACTATGGGCTTGCTCTTGTTATGGACAGTTGGGTATCTTCGGTGTTAATTCCTGGAGCAACAATGCTTTGGTTGATTAGTGCAGCGGTTCTATTTATTTTATCAAGGTTGATATTACTAATACTTGATAAGTGGCTTATAACAGTAAAAGAAAACTTGCCAATGGTTAATACGGTTGATAGGTTTTTTGGAATGTTCTTTGGATTGTTTCTAGCTACTGTATCTCTTGTAATTGTTTTTATGCTGATAGATACTTTTGGTTGGGTGGATATGTTGCAACTAACTACACAAAGCGGAAGTAACTTTGCCGCTCACTTGTTTAACATATTTCAACTTCATTTATTTCCATTGGCAGAAAGCGCTTTTGACTTTGTTATTAATGCTGTATCCGGCGCGTTGACGGCTTAAATAATTTTACCATTTTTAATATTAATAATTTTACCAAAAGACGGTTTTTCTGTTGTGGTAATTATGGTCTGGATATTTTCTAACGAAGTTAGCAGTCTCGATTGGCGACTGCTATCTAGCTCGCTAAATACATCGTCAAGTAGAAGTATCGGAGTCTCGCCAGTAATCTTTTTAAATAACTCAAGTTCGGCTAATTTTATAGACAGGGAAACGGTGCGTTGTTGCCCCTGGCTTCCGTATAGTCTAACATCTTTACCATTTATTAAAATCTCTATATCATCCCTGTGTGGCCCAACAGTAGTCGTTCTAAGCCTTAGATCGCGTTCCCTGGAATTTAACAGTTCAGATTCAAAGTCTGCAGGGGTTTCATAGCTTATGGAAATATTTTCTTTATTGTCTGTAAGCCGTCCGTGTGTGTCTTTTATGTATGGAGACAGTTCTTGTAAAAATTTTGCTCTTTTTTGAATTATAATATTACCAACCTTAATTAACTGTTCATCCCAAATAGAAAGCTCCCTTAGGTCAGTATTGTTTTTTAAATAGGCGTTACGTTGTGATAAAATTTTGTTATAGCGGAGTAGTGCATAAAAATAACTTTTATCAATTTGTGAAATATCAATGTTAAGAAAGCGTCTGCGATCTGCGGGCGCTTCTTTTATTATTCTTAATTCATCGGGCGAAAAAAATATGCAGTTGATTTGACCCATAAGCTCGGATACTTTTGATATAGGCAATTGATTTAATGAAATAGACTTTTTTGTCCCTTTGCCTAATTTTATTGCGATGTCAATTTCTCCAAATTCTTTTTGCGCTTTTACATTCACCAATGAAAAATCCTTATCAAAGGTTATCATTTCGCTATCTCTTCCTGCTCTCCAACCCTGGCCCACGCAGGATAAGTAAATAGCTTCAAGCAGGTTTGTTTTACCCTGTGCATTTTGTCCAAGTAAAATATTTATACCTTTATCCAAATTCGTTTTGGTATCAATATGATTTCTGAAATTTGTTAAAGATATGCTCTTGATATACATTAAATAATAATACTAAAAAAACCGCAGATAATCCACGGTTTTTTAGAAAAATAATTTAAGTTATTTTATTTAGCAGCAACTTCTTTCTTAGCAGGTGCTTTTGCTTTAACAGCAACAACTTCTGCTTCGATGAATCTTGTAATCCCTTTTAATAATGGATAGAATCCAAATACTATCATAGGTACAACATATACAAACAATGTATTGAAATCAACAGCGCCTGCAAGATTTAATTCACTTGAGAAAACCACAAATGTAACTAAATTTAATAAAGCGATGAATCCGCCAATTGCCATATACAAAATGCTACTTACTTTTTTGCTTGCAACACATTTTGTTATTAGCAATGCAACCATTCCAAAGAAATATACAAGGAATGATAAAACAGGAACCAAAATCAAAAATGCATCAGCGAAGTTTTTTGCTTCGAATATGTCTGCAAAGCCGTAGCTTATAAACATAATTATACCCAAAGCGCCACCTAGCAAATAAAGGAGAGCCATAGAAAATCTTGACCAATTCTCTTTTATAAAATTCATATTTTTTACTTCCTTTTAATTTGGGCCCGCCCCCAAAAAATTTTTACTATGGAAAGTAAATCTATATAAATTATAATATTAATGTAAAATTATCACAAATGATTTAAGCCAGAAATAAAGGGTAAAATCCCAAAAAACAATAAAGGGGCTGCGATAGTAAAGAAAGTTGGTGTTAAATATACTGACCCAATAATCCAGGCAATGGATAATAAAAGTATATTTGTTAAGGCAATAATTGGGAGCGCCAGTTTTGATACTTGTTTTTTTAGAAGATTGTAGATGCGAACATAAATCATGTAAATTGAAAAGAATATGGCGGTTAAGTGTACAAGTATAAAAGAATTTCTGCTGGTTTCATTTTCGCTAATATTTTGAATGAGGTGTATCTTTAAATCATCATTGATGGTAATAGCCAGTAACTGTTTATCTTGACTGATAGTGTCTTGTAAAGGCGTAATTATATTTGCCGCAGAAAATATTGCAAGAACAAGCAAAATAGCAAAAAATATTGCGGTCATAAAAGTAAGTGTTTTCTTTGACATACTAAATATATATGCAAGTCTAAATACCTGCATTTAAAAACTTTTCGACAATAAGTTATTAACAAATAAATTGTAAGTAACTTTATATTACTTATTCACAACTTTAATTACTGCTCCCATACCATTTGGCATATAAAGATTAAGATACTCTGTGTCTGTGCAGTCTAATTTATTGCTGGCACTTATTTCACCATAAGGGGTACCAGAGCTATCAAGTGGTATTGTAATCTCGTTATATTCACCTGTTTTTGTTGATTCGAAAATATAATTATCTATCCCAGTATTAAATTTCTTGCTGCGGGCTAAATAACTTAAATTATTATCTTTATTGAAATCAAGCCCTATAGCAATTTTCTCGTAGTTTTCGTCGTCACTATTGGATCTATCTGATTCATAATCAGTGCGAGATTCATAAATGTCTAAAATTCCATTAATTGTCATAATATCTTTATCTTGTTCGTATGGCATAAACAAAACCGGAATATTTATTGCAGGAATAGAATTACCGTTTTCAAGTTCTATTGTGGTGGCAATAGTATGTTGACTTTTAGTTATAAGATTTGATTCTTGATATACAAGCATAAGTTGAACCAAAGAGCCAAGTGACGGGTTAGCGGTAAACCAAGGTTCATTTCCGTTTAATACAGAAGTGATTTCACTATTTATAATATCTAT
>CAYJJH010000001.1:0-5398 GCA_964370495.1 uncultured Prevotella sp. | reverse complement strand
TCTATTTGGAAGTAGTTTCCATAAATAGTAAAAACTTCAGTAGGTTTAGTAAAAGAGTAACTATAAATACTCTGTCTATCTTTTAGTGATCCTGTTAGGGGATTAATTTTTGTATCTAATCCTAATCCTGTTTTATCGGCTTCTTCTTCTGTATAGAAAAAGCTAGCAGGTACATCATCTGCCGTTAATTTAATGTCTTTTTGTAAAATAATCGAATTAGGTTGTCTTATATCATAGTAAGGTGTATTGTCGCGCCAATTATACCAATCTTCATTGTTATTGTGATCTTGAACTACGGAAAGATCTTTCCCATTATAGACATTATATCCATCAACTACCTCAACAATAATTTCAACTGGATTAATTATTCTACCAATATGAATTTTAGAAGCGTCTGGAGTAACTGTAATTTTATAAACATTGCCGATAGCTTGACTTTGAAAGTTTATATGATTTTTATCAAGATCAAGGTTTTGATCTAAAATATCAATTTCATTTACTTCTGTAAAAGAACCATCACTATTAATTTGCTCTATCTTTGTAATAGAGGCATTAATATTGTTATTGTAAATAGGTCTAGATTCTTTTATCGTTTCTTGAGAAGAATAGCCAATAGCTGTTAGTTGTAAATCAAAATAGTTATCATCACCAGCTTTTAAGATATTATCTTTCTCTTCAAATGTCAGATCATATTCGCCAAGAAGTGGTGCGGTTGAATTTTTTATTTGATCCGACTTTTGATTTAGTAGACTAGAGAACCCCGAGCTTATTGTAAATATTTCATTTGTTGTTTCCGGCGTGAGCGTATTTTCTTCTTCCTGTTTTGATGTTGGTGTAGTATTGCACCCTATGAAAAAAAATAAAGATGAAAATATTATTATTGTAGTTAAAAATTTAAGTAGTTTTTTCATTAAGATCTCCTTTTAATATGCTTGAAGCAAAACTTGCTTTTGGATATTTCTGCCATCCTGACTTTTAATTGTAAATAGAACTTCTGTTTCTTCTTTGAAAAAAACAAATACGCCATTGTTTATTTTATAAATTTCTATATTTGGATTTGAGATTTCATCATAGAAATAATCAAGATTTGAATTAGAAGAGTTATTTGGGAATGCAGTTGCTTCAAGAAAAATAAATGTACCTTCTGGGTTTCCGTTATTTAAGGATCCAATTGTTGTGAATTCTGTTAAAATTTTAGCTATTTGTTGATTCTCGCTTCCTGTAATATAACCATCAATTGGTGTTTTAATTTGAATATTTGTTACAGGCACATTTTCATTATATATATTTGCATTTAGACCAAAAAAGTTTATAAACAAAATAGAAGCAACAAAAACAGTAAAAATAATAATTAGTGTAGATTTTTTCATTTGCTGCCCTCCTTAAAATAAACTTTAATTTTGCTTATGTACATATATAATGAAATAAATAAATATATACCAACGAAGATAGCAACTTTCCAAAACCAATTGCTTTGATTCTCGTTCATAAAAAAGTATGCAAGAAAGGCAACAAGCCCTGAAATTATGAACGCTGTAAATGTGCTGCGTATCTCATTGGAATTATAAATTTGTGGATCAATACTGGAATACTGTTCATTTTTTGGATTGGTCACGTCATAAATTATACTATTAAGTAAATGAGATAAATAAATAGCTTCGATAATTAAAAAGGTAAAAAATGTATCTAACACTGAAAAATTACTTAGTGTTCCAATAATAATTGTAGATATTAAAATAGAAAGCGTCATTATTCCAAAATTAATTAACCCTCTTGCTGTAATTGGTAGAATAGCTCGGGTGGGACTGCTTTTTAAAAGATAAGCTGCATCCCCATCTTGACTTAAAACTTTGGATAAAAAAGCATTAGTTGATAGAGAGAAGAGTAGCACAATTAAAATTGAAAAAGCAAAAGCCATGCTTTGTCCATTCATGTTTGTATTCATAGAAGTTGTAATTTTAACCATTAATAATATTGCAAGAGGCAATGCTATGGCTAGCATAACCAGATTAATAAGTCGATTAGAAGATCTCGTGCTAAGGATAAGTTCTTTTTTTAATTCTGTCATAAACGGTGATAGCTTAATATTTTTGCCTGCTTTCGGTGTCGCTTTTTTGCTTTTCTCATTAGAACTTCCAGCAAGCTTAAAAAATAAAGGTTTTATAATGAAAATTGCTGCCGTGAATAAAAGACCTGATATTAAAATAATTATAAATAAAGATAGAATTTGTTCGGTATTGAAAAAATAGTTTGTTAGACCTAAATTAGAACCTGTAAAGGCCACGGTTAAATAATAAATAAAGGGTAGTGCTATGACAATATTGTTTATTAAATCTTGTACTTGAAAATATATAGTGCTCCAATTTGTGAAAATATCAAAGTTACTTGGTACAGCATTAATGATTAAAATTGTGAAAATTATAAATAATGTGAAAAATAGACATGTAATAATGATTTCTGCAAGTCGATATTTTTTTATAAGTTTTATTAAATAGTATAAGCCAACACAAAGTACTGCACTTATTGAGCAAATAAAAAGGGTAAGTAATAAGGTTGCGGGGAGTAACCAAATATAATATAAAAAAGTAATTCGGTTTATTGCTCCGTAACAAATAAGTAAGGGAATGAAAAATAAGATGTTCCGGATGAATTCATAAATACAAAAAACTATTAACTTGCTTGTAAAGACCTTTATTTTGTTTACTGGCAAAGTAAGTAGAAAAATATTATCTTTACTTAAGAATAAATGTTTCATTAGGTTAATTGATGATATCCCTATACTTAGTACAAAAAGAAAACTAAAAATAATAGAGAAAAATTTAATTGGCAAGTTCCCATTAAGACTGAGTATGTTAAGTGACACAATTATATTAAGCAGAGTATATAAGGCTAGGGTTATGACAACGAATTTAATTATTTGAAGGCAGATGGACAAAAAGGTCATTTTCTTGGTTTTTCCCAAAGATAAATTAAACTTGTCTTTAAGCTGCATCAACATCAATGTTTTTATTTTATTCATTCTGCTTGCCCTCCTTTTATTAAATCTTGATAATATTTTTCAATAGAAGTGATTTTTTGTATTTCACTTACAGACTTACAAGAAAGTATTTTTCCATTGTTTAATATGGCAATTCTGTCACACATCTTTTCAACGACATCAATTATGTGGCTAGAAAAGAAAACTATATTCCCTTTTTTTACATGCTCTTTCATACATTCCTTAACCTGGAAAATACTGTCGGGGTCTAATCCTGTTAAAGGTTCATCTAATATCCAAAGTTTAGGATTATGAATAAGTGCACTAATAATGGTAATTTTTTGTTTCATGCCGTGGGAGTATGTTTTGATTTGTTTGTCAAAAACATCTGTTAAGTTTAATAATTTAAGATATTTATTTATAGCCTTCTCTTTCTCTTTATCTTCTATGTCATAAAGCTGTGCCATATAATTGATAAACTCTCTGCCCGTTAGCTTTTCGTATAAAATATAATGATCAGGGACATAGCCTATTTCTTTCTTTGCTTGAATATCTTGCTTATTAAGATCGTATCCGCATATATTTATTTCTCCCTGAGTTATTGGTTGTAATCCAACCAGACTTTTTATAATTGTACTTTTACCTGCTCCATTTGGGCCAAGAATCCCAAAAATCTCTCCGCCTTTTAATTCTAGTGTTACTTTTTTTACAGCATAATTGTCACTGTTATTATAGCGCTTCGTTAGATTTAATATTTTTACAATATTTGCTTGGCTTTTATTTTTCATCTTATACTAACTCCTTTGTTCTTAATAGCTTTCAAGTAAAACTTTTCAACAGAAGAAGTCTTTTTTATATTTTTTATGCTATCAGTTTCGATAATAATTCCATTACTTATTATGGCGATTTTGTCACAAATTTTTTCTACTGTGTCAATTGTATGGCTAGAAAAGAAAACTATGTTGCCTTGACGGGCATGTTCTCGCATACATTCTTTTATTTCAAAAATACTATCAGGGTCTAAATCTTTTAAGGGTTCATCAAGTATCCAAAATTTTGGAGTATGTATAAGGGCTCTTATAATATTTATTTTTTGTTTCATTCCGCTTGAATATGTATTTATTGCATTATCAAGATGAGGAGTTAGTTTAAGCAAAGCCACATATTTATTTATTACAATATTTCTATTTTCATCATTTACATTATATAAGTCTGCTATGTAATTTATAAATTCTCGCCCGGTAAGATCTTCATGTAAGGCATAGTTATCAGGAACATACCCGACTTTGGATTTTGCACGATCTTCTTGTGTTGCCATGTCGTATCCACAAACATTTACTTTACCTTCATAGGATTGAAGTCCAACTATACTTTTGATAAGTGTGCTTTTGCCCGCTCCATTGGCTCCTAATAACCCAAAAATTTCGCCACTTTTTAATTCAATATTTATATCTCTTATGGCATAGTCAGATAATATATTATATTGTTTGCTTAAGTTTTCTATTAAGACGACATCCGGCTTCCCGGTGGCTTTAGAATATAAAATAGAATGCTCCTTTATTTTTCTTTTTTTTGCCATCATATCTTCAAACTTATCTACTTTAATAAACAGCAGTTCGCATATGAAGCAGGCGGCATAACAAAGTAAAATATATATTATATAAAATATAGCCAGGTAAAAGGGATAAAAATTAAAAGATGTGCCAAAAAATGACATTGGAATAAAATAATCACGGGTCCATTCCATGCCCAGTCGACCTGCTATATAATCGCTATTAATATAAAAAAGGTTTGAATTAAAATTTATATTTACCAAATATATAAATACAAAATAAAAAGTAAAAAATAAAAAAGGAATATTAAGCTGTTTTGGTTTTGGTGGTTTATAAATTTTTAAAAGAAGCATAAGAATTGGAATAAAAACAATTACAAAATGACTAGTGAAAGTTCTAAAATACAGACTGTTTGTAAAAGGATCAGGTTTTAAAAGGGTGTCAACTAATGTAATAAGGCCAGCGACTAGATTTACTGTAATTATAAAATTAAAAATAGATTGATTTTTGAAAACAGAACAGAATAATATCAAGTAAAGAGCGAAGTGACATATTTCAAGTGGCCATTCATCTAATCCACTTGAAAAGGTAGGAATTTTATAATCCATGAAAAACACAATGATTTGTGCAAAAACAAGATATAATAAAACAAATCTAATAGAGTCTAATTTTTTTCTTCTTAAAAATAAATATAAAAAAATTGGTATTAAGAAAAAAAACAAAAAAATCCATTTAGAAATAATAGTAAAACTTAATGTGGGACTAAGGCCTTCAATTACTTCAAATAAAATTTCATAAAGATAAGATGGTATAATAGCCACGAGTAGTGGGATTACTACAAGAAGTCCCCAGAATTCTTTGGCTTCCA